>CAMDHZ010000020.1 GCA_945898275.1 Chitinophaga pinensis
GCTGTGGTGCCTAAAACACCAGCTTGTGGAGCAAATTGTGCCCACAAAAACAAAGGTGCTGTGGCTAAAAAAAGTAAAACCCTAAACTTAAAACTCATTGTTGCAAAACTATGCTGCAAAGTAGATACTGCCAAAAAATATAGCGCTCATTCTAATTCCACTCTTTAAGAAGCCTTTCAAATGACTAACTTCGCTCTTGAATTATGTTAGATAATACGACCCTGAAAGAAATTAAGGATTTTTTAGACGAAAAAGTGATTGCTTATAATCAACCTTTTTTTATTGGTCATGATCCCATTTCAATCCCCCATCGTTTTTCCAAAAAAGAGGACATAGAAATAGCGGGATTTATTGCTGCAACAATTGCTTGGGGAAATCGGAAAAGCATCCTCAAGAATGCCAATGAATTGATGGATAAAATGGGCGAAAGCCCCTTTGATTTTGTAATGTCCGCTTCCTCAAAGCAACTTAAAAACTTAAGCTTTGTTCATCGCACGTTTAACAGCGAAGATTTGCATTGCTTCATCTATTGCTTAAGAAATATATACCAACATCATGGTGGCTTACAGCAAGTATTTGAAAAAAATGCACAAGTAGATTCTATGCAATTGGCAATTTCAAAATTTAAAGAAATTTTCTTTGAAATTCCGCATCCACAGCGCACAGAAAAACATGTAAGCGACCCCCTAAAGGGCAGTTCTGCAAAAAGAATCAATATGTTACTTCGATGGTTTGTTCGAAAAGATAAGCAAGGGGTTGATTTTGGCATTTGGAATGGCAAATTAAAGGCCAAGCAATTAAGCCTTCCTTTGGATGTGCATACTGGAAATATAGCCAGAAAACTAGGCTTATTGAACCGAAAACAAGATGATGCAAAAGCAGTACTTGAATTAGATTCAATTTTAAGAAGTTTTGACCCAAAAGACCCTGTAAAGTATGACTTTGCCTTGTTTGGACTTGGGGCCTTTGAGAAGTTTTAGGAAAAAACTAGATTAAGAAATTAAAAAACTATTAATATTTAAGTATTTTCAAGGGCTTAAACCAATGCTCATTGTTTTCGAGTATTAGAAAATATAATCCAGCCTCAAGCATGCTTAGGTCTAATTCACAACCATCCAATTTCAGCTTAAATACTAAATCCCCTTTGGTATTTTTTACTTTTAATATACTGTTTTCAATCTTGTTTCCAGAAAGATATATTTTGTCATTAAATGGGTTTGGGTAAACTTGAATTTGATTTTCAAGATAAATTTCACTCAAATTTACTGAGAAAGTTGGGTTATAAATATATTCTTCATAAGGAGCCAAAGGCTCTGTTGGTGTTTTTAAATTATGAACTAATACACTTTTTATTCGTCCGTTTTCATGGGTTTGGCTATAAAAATTCCCCGTACTAAAAACAAAACTGCTACCAATCCCCGTCTCTTCAACAAAATACTCGGTTGTTAATGATTTTGGATGAAAATATTTAGTAAATCGAAACTGAGGCTTTAATGTATCATTTTCAACAACTAAAACTGTCTCTTGATTACTACCCAAAGAATCTAGGGTTTCTATGGAATACTTCTTGGTTTTCTTCCAAGAGTTGTTTGTAAAGCTGTATTCCTCATAATGGGATAAAGAAAACGGATTGCCAGTATATTTTCCTTTTAAATTAATATACTTATAAGAGAATTTTAATCCTTGAGACGTATAGGATTTTACAAACCATTCAATAAATTCTCCTGAGACTGAATCATAAACCAAAGAGTCCTGCCTGTTTTCAAATAAGCTTTGATTTGAAAGTATATCAAAAAATCTTATAGTCTGTAACTTACCGTTGGTATTATAGGAATGTTTTTTTTGGTTTTTTCCAACCCAGTTATTGGATTCATAGCTTTCTGTAACTTCAACTGATGGCTTATCTATATAAATCGAGTCATAGGCAACAATTAACCTTCTAAAACCAGAAGCCAATTGCCAGGTGTTATTAAAATATTCCCAATGCGTGTTATGAGTAATATTTTCATCTTTATCATATAGATAGATAAACTTGTTTAGGGTGTCTTTACCTCCTTTAACAGAATTGATATGGGAAAGAACCATTCCATTAGAGTTATAAGAATATAAATGCCATCTATAAAACACCTTATTACCATTTATCAATTGATATACATAAACTTTCTCTGGATTTTGTTCAAAAATTTGAGCAGTTAAAGCAGCTGAAAAACAAAACAAAAAATAACAACAAAGTAAATTCTTATTCATATCAAAAAGTCATTAATAAAAACACATTAGTTGCATGTTAATATAATTGTAAAAATAGAAAATAATAACAACTAATTAAACTGAATAAAAACATGAATGATTAAAAAGTTATCTAAACTCTAAATAAAAGGGAAGGAAAAGATATGTATTGACTTAAAAATTATTGCTTTCAAAATAGGTCTATTATATTTGCCTAATTAACATTAAACCAATGAATTTTAAAAAAGTGATGATGTATGGAGCCATTAGTGCTGCTGCCTGCTTTGCTGCTTGCAATAGCGACAAGAAAGGTACCGCTGAAAGTGAATCTGCTTTTGAAGTAACCTGTGACGAATTTGCAGACCTGCAAGTGTTGCGTTACCAAATTCCAGGATTTGAAGAACTCAGTGCCCAACAAAAAGAATTGGCCTATTACCTATATGAGGCAGCTAATTGCGGCAGAGATATTTATTACGACCAAAAATACAAACACAATTTAAGGATTCGTAAAACCTTAGAGGCTATTCTTAACAACTATGCTGGTAACAAAGAAAGTGCTGATTGGAAAAAGTTTGAAACCTATGCCAAGCGCGTTTTCTTCTCTACCGGTATTCATCATCATTATTCAAATATCAAGTTTGTGCCTGAGTTTAACTTTGCTTATTTCAGTGAACTTGTAAACACCTTAGATGCAAGCTTGTTGCCATTGGACAACATGAGCAAAGAAGATTTTCTGAAAATGATGCAGCCAATTATGTTTGACCCAAATGTGGATGCAAAAACAGTAAACTTAGCTTCTGGAATAGACAATGTAAAAGGCTCTGCCAACAATTTTTACGAAGGCGTAACCCAAGCAGAAGTAGAAGCTTATTACGCAGCAAGGATCAACCCAAATGATACAACACCTATAAGTTGGGGATTGAATTCTAAAATGGTGAAGGAAAATGGAACGCTTATAGAAAAAGTTTGGAAATCAGGTGGCATGTATGGCGCAGCCATCGACCGCATTGTTTATTGGTTAGAAAAAGCTGTAACTGTTGCTGAAAATGACAAACAGAAAAAAGCCTTAAGTTTATTGGTGGAATACTACAAAACAGGCGACCTTAAAAAGTTTGATGAATATAGCATTGCTTGGGTAGAAGACACAGAAAGCAGATTAGATGTAGTTAATGGATTCATAGAAGTTTATGAAGATGCTATTGGCAAAAGAGCTTCATTTGAATCGGTAGTGAGCTTAAAAGACATGGAAGCAACCAAACGCATTGCAGCCATTGCTAAAGAAGCACAATGGTTTGAGGATAATTCCCCTCTTACGCCAGAACACAAAAAGAAAAATGTTAAAGGAATCACAGCCAAAGTAATTACTGTTATTCAAGAAGCTGGAGCTTCTAATCCTTCAACGCCAATAGGCATCAACTTACCAAATGCCAATTGGATTAGGCAACAACATGGCTCTAAATCGGTTTCATTAGGAAATATTGTGCATTCATACAATATCGTTGGCGCCAAAAGTCCGATGATGAAGGAGTTTGCCTTAACTGAAGAAGAAATAAAGCGCAATTCAGAACATGGCGCAATTGCTAGTGATTTGCATACAGACATGCACGAAGTAATTGGACATGCTTCAGGTCAAATCAATCCTGGTATTGGCGACCCAGATCAAACCTTAAAAAATTATGCGAGTACTTTAGAAGAAGCTAGAGCAGACTTAGTAGCCTTATATTATGTAATGGACCCTAAATTAGTTGAAATGGGTGTTATGCCAAGCTTAGAGGTTGGCAAATGTGAATACGACAACTACATTAGAAATGGTTTAATTACACAATTAACGCGCTTACAAATTGGCGAAAACTTAGAAGAAGCGCACATGCGCAACAGACAGTTAAATGCCAGCTGGGCTTATGAAAAAGGAAAGGCTGAAAATGTAATTGAGTATGTTAAAAAAGATGGCAAAACCTATGTTAAAGTTAATGACTACGATAAATTAAGAGTTATTTTTGGTCAGTTGCTTAAAGAAATTCAAAGAATTAAATCTGAAGGAGATTTTGCAGCGGGACAGGCTTTGGTAGAAAACTACGGCGTTAAAGTAGACCAAGCATTATTAAAAGAAGTAAAAAATAGGTTCGAGAAATTAAATGTTGCAGCTTATAAAGGTTTTATTCAACCTAAATTGGTTCCTGTTATGGACGGAGAAAAAATAACAGACGTTAAAGTAGAATATCCAAGCAATTGGTTGGAAGACCAATTATGGAGAAGTAAAAATTATAGCTTTTTACCTGTAAACAACTAAAACAAAAAAACCGGCTTAGGCCGGTTTTTTTGTTTTTAATCTAAACCTCTTAAATTCGAAAAAAATAAAATAATGAAAAAGCTATTCATTCTAACGGTCATATTCTCCTTAAGCCTTGTGGCAGCTAATGCCCAGCTAGAATTTGGAATAAAAGGAGGTTTAAGTGGAAGTAAATTAAACTTATCAGAAAAACCAAGTTTTGATTACAGCAACGAGTCAAATAATACCATTAATTTTGGTATTTATTCAAGATTAAAGATACCTGTGGTAGGGCTATATATTCAGCCTGAGTTAATTTTTAACAATAGGGCAAGTAATTTCAAAGTTTTAAACGAAAAAGCCTTTTTTCACAAAGCCAATTATGTAGATATTCCAGTTTTGGTAGGAATTAGATTATTGAAATTTGCTAGAATTTATGGTGGACCGAATTTTCAAATTTTGACCAAACAACTAACAGAACTACCTGCCAACAATCCTGATTACATAAAAAATGAACTCAGCAAACATTCAACAGGTTTCCAATTAGGAGTTGGCGCAGATTTAGCAAGGCTAAGACTAGATTTGAAATGGGACTTTAATAATGGATCAATGGGTTCTCCATTTACCTATAAGGGGCATACGCCAGAGTTAACTTCTAGGTTAATTACGCTGCAAATTGGATTCAAACTTTTCGCATTTTTTGATTAATTTTAATTAGTCGAGGCAATTTTTATAAAAAGTTTCTTTTTTTAGTGGCAGTTTTATTTAATTGCCACAATAATGGTCATTTACCAAAACATATCGCTAAAGCCCTACAACACTTTCGGACTCGAAGCCAGTGCTTCCGAGTTTGTAGAATGTAATACTATAGAGGAAGTTCAAGTGCTTTGTGCCACATTTAACTTGAGTGAAAGACCTTTGCTCATTCTTGGTGGCGGAAGTAATATCTTGTTAACACAAGATTTTAAGGGAATGGTTGTTAAGATAAACCTAAAAGGGATTGCAAAAGTTAAAGAAGATGAAGAACACGTTTGGCTAAAATCCAACAGTGGCGAACTTTGGCATAACTTTGTAATGCATTGCGTAGAGGCAGGATTAGGAGGAGTAGAAAATTTGTCATTGATTCCAGGCTATATTGGTGCCGCTCCCATGCAAAACATTGGCGCTTATGGCGTTGAAGTGAAAGATACAGTTGAAGAGGTAATAGCAGTAGAAATCAATTCGGGAAAACTTGTTACATTTTCAAATGAAGCATGTGAATTTGCCTATAGAGAAAGTGTTTTTAAACATAAACATAAAGGAAAATACATCATTGTATCTGTTACCTTTAAACTTAAAAAAAATCCTACTATCAATGCCCAATATGGAGCAATAAAAGAGGTATTGCAACAAAAAGGTATTCTTGAACCTAGTATAAAGGATATCAGTGACGCTGTAATAGCAATTAGGCAATCAAAGTTGCCCGACCCAAAAGTGCTAGGCAATTCTGGCAGCTTTTTCAAAAACCCAGAAATTCCAACTGAGCATTACAATCAATTGAAAATTAATTATCCAGAAATACCCGGGTATGTTTCTGGTGCAGAATTAATAAAAGTGCCTGCAGGTTGGTTAATTGAACAATGCGGATACAAAGGCAAAGTGGTTGGAAACACTGGTGCGCACAAACAACAAGCCTTGGTTTTAGTAAATTATGGCGAAGCAACTGGCTATGAAATTTATAGGCTAGCCATGGAAATTCAGAATTCGGTAAGGGATAAATTTGGCATACTCATTGTCCCCGAAGTGAACATCATATAACATGTCAAAAAAAAGAAAAGTATTTAATGAATACAACGCACTAACCATTGAAAATGCAGGCAGCGAAGGAAAATGTATAGCACGCCATGAAGGCAAAGTAATTATGGTTGATTATGCTGTACCTGGCGATATCATAAACGCAAAGGTATATCAAATAAAAAAACGCTTTGAGTTTGCAAGAATTGAAGAGATAGTAAAACCATCAGAAGATAGAATTGAAACTTTTTGCCAGCACTTTGGCACTTGTGGGGGTTGCAAATGGCAACAAATGAGCTATGAAGCGCAACTTAAATATAAACAGCAACAAGTAATTGATGCATTTGAAAGGTTAGGAAAATTCCCCTTTCCAACGCTTGAACCCATCATTGGTTCGGTTCAAACCAAATACTACAGGAACAAAGTAGAATTTAGCTTTACTGACAGAAAATGGCTTAGCAATAAGGAGGATATTGGCACCTTAACCAAAGAAACAAATGCAGGCTTAGGATTTCATATTCCGGGAAGATTTGACAAAGTTTTTGAAGTAGAAACTTGCTATTTGATGGACCCTTTACAAGATGAAATTAGAAATAGCATCGGCAAATTTTGTAAAGAAAACGACTATGATTTTTTTAACTTGTATGGAAATACAGGGCTCATGAGAAACCTAATGTTGCGCAACAATAGCAAAGGCGAATGGATGTTAGTATTAAGCTTTGGCTGTGATGATGAACCTAAAAGGACCAAGCTACTTGAGCACATTCATAACAACTTTCCTCAAATAACTTCATTGCTATATGTTATCAATGAAAAATTGAACGATACCATTCACGATTTGGAAGTAAAACTGTTTTCAGGAAATCCTTATTTATTAGAAAATTTAGAGGACTTACAATTTAAAATTGGACCTAAGTCATTCTTTCAAACAAATACCTTACAAACACTGAACTTGTATAATGAAGCCAGAAAAATGGCTGGATTAACAGGTAAAGAATTGGTTTATGATTTATATACCGGCGTTGGAACTATTGCTTTATTTGTAGCTAAAATGGCTGCAAAAGTGGTTGGAATTGAATACGTTCCTCAAGCCATTGAAGATGCTAAGGTTAACGCTGCCTTGAACCAAATCACGCATACTCACTTTTATGCTGGAGATATGAAAGATTTGCTAACCAATGATTTTATTGAGACAAACGGCAAACCTGATGTAGTAATTACGGACCCTCCAAGGGCTGGCATGCACGAAGATGTAATTCAGCAGTTATTGCTGGTTGAACCAAAAAAGATTGTGTATGTAAGCTGCAATCCAGCAACCCAAGCCAGAGACATTGCAATGATGATAGAGAAGTATGAGGTAAAAAAAGTGCAGGCTGTAGACATGTTTCCACATACCCACCATGTTGAAAATATTGCATTACTAGAATTACGTTAATGGAAAATCAAGAAATATTAAAGAAGTTATTGGAAGTGCTAAAGGAAGACCTCAACTTCTATAGCCCAATGATTAAAGAAGTATCTCAAGATATGATTAAGGAAGGATTTACCTCCTACCCTATTTTTATTGCCCATCAGCATGAGGTGAAATTAGGTGAAGCCATTTTATTAAAGGAAGATTATGCCAGAGATTTTAGCATTCACGCTACAACTTTGGAGGAAATGGTTGAAAAAAAACTTGTATTGCCCGAAAGAGTTGATGAATTTAAAAGGAATTACAAAAATCCGAAGGAGCAAATGTGTATCTTTTTAATCACTGCTGCCGGAGCAAGTTTCGTTTTTGCACCTTATAGTAAACAAAAGATTTAAAATGAATTTACCAAAGGTAGCTGTAGTCATCATCCATTGGAACAATGTTTATCTTTTAGAGAAATTTCTTCCATCTGTTTTACAAAGTACTTATAAAAACTTAGAAATAATTGTAGCAGATAATGCCTCAACCGACAACTCTGTGCAGTGGTTAAAAGAACATTATCCATCTATCAGAATCATACAACTAGACAAAAATTACGGTTATGCAGGTGGATATAACAGAGCGCTTAAAGAAGTAAAGGCTGATTATTTTGTTTTACTAAACAATGATGTATCAGTCACCCCAAATTGGATTGAACCCATTGTAAACTTAATGGAGTCGGATACTAGCATAGGTTCGGTTCAACCCAAACTCTTGCAATTTAACCAACAAGACCACTTTGAATATGCAGGCGCAGCAGGAGGATTCATTGATAAACTAGGATATGTATGTTGTAGAGGGAGATTATTTGAAGCCATTGAAAAAGACGAAAATCAATATGATGATAGTCGTGAGGTTTTTTGGTCAAGTGGCGCATGTATGTTTGTTCGCGCAAAGGCTTTTTTTGAAGCTGGAGGCTTCGATGAACATTTCTTTGCCCACATGGAAGAAATAGATTTGTGTTGGAGAATGCAACAAGCAAATTATAAAATATGGTATTGCGCAGAAAGCAAGGTTTACCATTTGGGTGGAAGCACCTTACAAAAAGGAAATCCACAAAAAACCTACCTCAACTTTCGTAACTCCTTATTGATGTTATTGAAAAACATGCCCGCTTCAAAACTTTGGTGGTTCATCCCTTTTCGCTCGTTTTTAGACTTACTTAGTTCCTTCTTTTTTTTAATGCGGTCTGAACCAAAACACAGTTGGGCCGTTCATAGAGCACATGCAGACTTCTATTTTAAATTGGGTTTTTGGTTCAAACTAAGAAACAATGGCCTTCCAAAAAAGGATTGGAAATCATTGAATGGTGTTTATCCTAAAAGCCTTATTCATCAGCATTTCATCAATAAAGTAGAAAAGTTTTCAGATTTATAGCGGTTTGAACCAAAGAACTTTTTAAGTAAAAATTGGTTATACTTAAATTATAAGTAACGCTATGAAATTAAACTTGAAAGTAATCCAACCGCTTCTTTTAATAGGTCTTTTTTCATTGCAAAGTTGCAGTCCTATTTTTAATGGGATTTATGGTTTTAAAAAGCTAAAAACTTTAACTGAAGATGAAATCATAACAACAGCAGTTAAGTTCAATATTCCATTGGAGAATTGCCTTGTTTTAGATACAAATTATAAATCATTACTAAAGTCTTTTGATACCTTAACGCAAGCTGAAACGGTAAAAAATCATTATCAACCCTTGCAAATGCTTTATTTTAATAAAGATAAAAAGTTAATTTCATTTCATGCTAATTGTTATGCAGGCGGATTTCCCAATTTAAAATGGGATAGAACAAAAAGTTTTAGCACATTTCCGCCGCAAACAGTTGCGCCTTTGGATTCCTTATTTGGCTATTCAATGATACTTAAGTATACGCATAAACTTAAGCCAATGGCTCAAAACTTAAATGAGCAAATGGTTGATGAGTATGTTGTATTAGTTTTTTGGAATAGATTTTTAGGAAGACAAAGCAAAAGAATGATTGCGCTTTTACAACAAAATGCAGCATTAGCTAAAGATAAAAACCTAAAAATTATTTACATAAATAACGATAACTTTTTTGTTCAAAATTTGGACTAGTTTAAAAAACTCTGCAAGGCGAGTTTATAACTATTCAATCCAAATCCAGAAATTACCCCTTTGGCATGGCTTGCAATGTAGGAAACATGTCGAAAAGTTTCACGCGCAAAAACATTAGAGATATGCAATTCTACAACAGGGGTTTTAATAGCAGCCACAGCATCGCCAATAGCAACAGAGGTATGCGTAAAAGCACCCGCATTTAGCAAAATGCCATCCCAAGAAAAACCAACTTCTTGTAATTTATTGATAATTTCACCTTCTACATTGCTCTGAAAATAGGAAAGTTGAACGGCAGGAAAATCATTCTGCAAACCAACTAAATACTCCTCAAAGCTGCTTTGGCCATAGATTTCTGGCTCTCTAACCCCAAGCAAATTGAGATTTGGACCATTTATTATGATGATTTTCATAAACTTTTGCAATTATTATAAAATAAAAAATATATTTTTGTCGCAAGTAAATAGAAATTAGTCAAACTATATTTACCCGAAACCTACATTACGATGAAAAAAATTATACTTTCTGTTCTTGGACTTATTGCCTTCAACTTTGGATTTGCCCAAGATATTTCGATGAATCCTAAAATAGCCAAGGCTCAAGGACCAAGTGGCAATTTTTTGCTTGAAGCCAAATCAATTTTCACTAATAATAGCAATGATTCTGTTTTTGAATGGAATATCATAGAAATTATTATGACCACTGGTTGGGAGTATGGCATGTGCGACCCATTTAATTGCTTAACTAATCTTGCTGTTGGCAATAAAGGCACATTTACTTTGGGAAAAGGTAAAAGTGGCGAATTCAAAGGAGATTTCGTTCCAAATGGCAACGGTGGAACAGGAAAAGCAAAAGTTCATGTTTATTCGAAAAGTAATCCTACTATTGATGATACTGTTGAATTTCAAATTACAGGTTGGGCAACTGGCTTGAAAGAAAATTTATTAGCAAAAGAATTTAGTTTTTACCCTAATCCAGCAAAAGACCGTTTGAACATAAAGTTCAACACACGTGATGCGGTAGCAATTGATATTTACAATGTTTTAGGAACTAAAGTGAAATCATTTAGCCATATCGGTTCAGAAAGTGAATTTAACATCAGTGATTTGCAAAATGGTGTTTATTTTTTAAGGTATAAAAATGGCTCACAAACCATTTCTAAGCCTTTTACTAAATCTGAATAATTTAGATTTATTTTATATAAAATAGGGGCTGATGTTAAACATCAGCCCCTTTTTTATAGGTATTAATTAGGTTAAAACCTTACTCCTGTTCCAAACATAAAGTTGAGGGTTAAGCTTTCATTCGATGCTGAACTTGGCATCCCATCATAGGAAGTGATGAAGTTCTTGCCAATTAATCCTTGTACTGCAAAGTCAAAAAAGTAGGAATCGTCTAACACCCAACCAAAACCTCCACTGATTAAATGTCTTTGGCCGTCTTTTTTGGAAACTACCTGTTCTTGGTAGGGGCTGCCTAAAGAAGCATAACCCAATCTAATCCTGCTAAATCCTGCGGCAACTTCCAAACCAGTTCTGATGTTGGTTGCTGTTCCATAAGTTGTTTTCATGGCATCATTTGAAAAACTAAAATCTGCTAAACCTTCTTTGTCATTTAATTTGCCAAGCGAAAAATCAACTCTTTCTATATCTGTTGATATTACCATAAACTTTCCTAAAACAATAGCAGCACTTGCAGTTAATCTTCCTGGAGTAATAATTTGATAATTGTATTCATCCATTCTTCCTGCATCTTGTGTATAAGTAAAACCATCATAGGTAGCTTTAGTCACTATTTGATATTGTTTATTTAAGTTCATTCTTACAGGTGTATGATAAGAAATTCCTAATCTAAATGCGTCTATTGGCCTTATAATTGCACCAAACTTCCCTCCTACTCCAGAACCTCGGGTTTCAGAGAATTGGTTAATGCTTGAACCATTGTATTGATTATCTGGAAGGCTGCTTTCTTTTAAAACTTCTCTGTAAGTTTTATCTTGTGTGAACCTAACTCCTTGCACAACTAAAGATGCTCCAAGGTAAAGCGTATTGCCAATGTTTAATCCACTTGAGGCATACCATTCATTAATTCTACCTCTATTGCTTATTTGCTCTGACTGCCGCATGGTATAGTTTGTATCTCCAGAAATGCTTTGCCAAGAACCATAAGTTTTTGGTGAGTTATCATTATAAATCATGCTTAATCGCCATGCCTGTGCAATGAGATCATTGTCCCTTTCACTTGACAAAAAAGCATTACTATCTAATCCATTCGCTAGCTTAGCTAAATGGTCGCCAACTGTGGTGTTTTTGCCAATCCCATTATATTGCTCATTGTTTTGAAAATTAGCTAATCGGTTCATCCCAAAGGCAAATGTAATGGCAGAGGCACTGCTGCCTGTGTAACCTAAATCTGCATGAAAAGCTGCTCCGAAATTGGGGATATTAAAATTGGTGCGGGTGTCTGAAGCTTCATTCCCATTATAACTCGCTTTGTTAAAAGTGCTGGTTATGGCCATCGAGCCCATAACTTCATTTCTTTTATAAAAACCCAATCCGGCAGGATTAATTGCAGCGCCGCCTAAGTCGGCACCCACTGCACCCCAGGCACCTCCTGCGCCTAAAGAGCGCACAGAACCTTGAGTTTGGGTTAAGGTATATCTAAATACTTCTTCTTGATTTTGGGCAAATGCATTCCCTGCAATTGCCGATAATACTACAAATGCTATTTTCTTCATGATTAGATAAAATTAAATTTATGGACGAGGTCTGCTAGGAGCAGGCGCCGAAGGCGCCGGTCTGCTGTATGTTGGGGCTGACTGTCTGCTAGGCGTTGGCTGACTTGGAGCGGCGGGTCTTGACGGTGCTGGATTAGAATTTGATGGACGAGAACTTGGTGTGCTATTTCTTGGTCTATCTGGAGCAGGACTTCCATAAGAAGGTCTTCTTTCTCCAGTTCCATTGTAAGTTGGAGCTGCTTGACGTGGTGCTTCGTTTGTGTTTGTAGGTGTATTTCTTCTAGGCGGAACATAAGCTGGTCTTCCTTGATTATCATATATTAAATCTCCACCCGGCTTGGTAGTATAGGTTGGCTTTGGCGCTTCGGTTTGCGGTGCTTGTGGTCTGCTTGGATTATAGGTAGATCTTGTAATTTGTTGAGGTCTATCTGGTCCTTGTTGGTTTACAGCAGGATTTGGCGCTGCGGGTCTTTGACTTCTATTGCCTGGTACTGGAACCGCAGGACGAGAATTCCCTGATGGTAAGCTTGAACCAATGCCGTTCATTGGGCGCATAAAAGGTCTATTTGAAACAATGTCGTTCCCCCAACGATTGTTGTTCCAACCACCTCCCCAACCCCAATTATTCCTCCAAGGGTTATATCCCCAGCCAAAGCCGCAGTATGGGTTCCAAGGGTTGTAACCCCAACCCATGCCACCATAAGGGTTCCAAGGATTGTACCCCCAACCAAAACCACCATATGGATTCCAAGGGTTATAAAAAGGGTCATTCCAACCAAAGCCTGGCATACCCCATCCAGTGTTAAAACCAAATCCAGTATTCCAACCGAAACCACTATTCCAACCTAAGCCAATATTAAAACCAGGAGCGTAACCATAATAGCCAGGGAAAACTGTAACAGGGGTATAAAAATTTGTCCAACCCCAATTTTGGCTCAAAACATCGTAATAAGGGTCATCGTAATAGCGTGAGCGAGAAGTGCCCATTCTTCTGTTTTCGCGTTCTTCTTCACGATATTCATCAATAACATAATTTGATTCATAAACTGGGCTATCTGCTGTAGTAACCATGTTACGCCTTTGTGCCCACAAACGTCCAGCCTCAGCTGCTTGTTCAGATTCAGAAGGGCGAGCATTATATGTGTTAGAATTGGCTTCTACATATTCTGAACTTCTATTTTCATTTAAATTTGCTTGAGGTCCTTTTTTCTTGTTGTTCCAAGGTTCAACCTCACTTATCGACTTCGGCTTAGCTTTTGATTCCTTTCTTTTTCCATAAACATCATCGTTTACTCCGTTTACGGGATTAACAATTGCGCTGCATGAAACGGTAATGCTTGTTATAGCAAAAAAAGCTATGGTTGTAATTGGTTTCATAAATCCTAAATTTACTGTTATACAAAGTAACGACTAAAAACTACTTTTGTGACTTTAACTTAGTTTCAAATATTATTCCAATAAAAATCATGGACGTAAAAAAAATAAAAAGAGAAGAAGATTATAGTGGTTGGTACAATAATTTAGTGAAAAGTGCTGATTTAGCAGAGCATTCAGACGTAAAGGGATGTATGATTATTAAACCATATGGTTATGCTATCTGGGAGAAAATGCAGGCAGAACTAGACAGAAGGTTCAAAGAAACAGGACACCAAAATGCATATTTCCCACTTTTTATTCCAAAGTCATTTTTTAGTAAGGAAGCATCCCATGTAGATGGCTTCGCAAAAGAGTGCGCCGTTGTGACACATTATCGCTTAAAAAATGACCCAGTTACAGGAGAAATAATTGTTGACCCAGATGCCAAGCTAGAGGAAGAGTTAATTGTAAGGCCTACTAGCGAAACCATCATTTGGAATACCTATAGAAGTTGGATTCAAAGTTACCGTGATTTACCGATTCTTATTAACCAATGGGCAAACGTGGTGCGCTGGGAAATGAGAACAAGATTATTTTTAAGAACAACTGAGTTTCTATGGCAGGAAGGACATACCGCCCACGCTACAGCCGAGGAAGCCATTGCAGAAACCAAACAAATGTTGGAAGTATATGCAGACTTTGCAGAAAACATTATGGCTGTTCCCGTAATTAAAGGTGTTAAATCGGCCAACGAAAGATTTGCAGGTGCTTTAGATACCTATTGCATAGAAGGTCTAATGCAAGATGGCAAAGCGCTTCAAATGGGAACTTCACACTTTTTGGGTCAAAACTTTGCTAAAGCATTTGATGTAAAATATGTAACCAAAGAAAATAAATCTGAATATGTTTGGGCCACCTCTTGGGGAGTTTCTACAAGGCTAATGGGCGCGCTCATCATGAGCCATAGTGATGATGAAGGCTTGGTTTTGCCGCCAAACCTTGCACCAATACAAGTAGTAATAATTCCTATTTTCAGAAAAGACGCCGAAAAAGAATTGGTAATGGAAAAGGCAGATGCCTATTTTGCTACTTTAAAGAAATTAGGCATTTCTGTAAAAATGGATGACAGGGAAAATATGACTCCAGGGTTTAAATATGCAGAATATGAACTAAAAGGAGTGCCTGTAAGAATTGCTATTGGCCCAAGAGATGTGCAAAATGGCACGGTTGAAGTAGCCCGCAGGGATACCAAAGAAAAAATGGTTTTACAAGCGGCTGATCTTGAACATAAAATTCCACACCTTTTAGAACAAATTCAGCAAAACATCTATCAAAAGGCCCTTGATTACCGAAACGAGCACGTTCATGCTGTAAATACGTGGGATGAGTTTGTAGATGCTTTAGACAACAAAACAGGTTTTGTAAGCGCTCATTGGGATGGTGAGAGTGCGACTGAAGAAAAAATCAAAGAATTAACAAAAGCTACTATCCGTTGCATTCCATTGAACAATCCGCAGGAGGTTGGTAAATGTATCTTAACTGGCAATCCATCTAAGGAGAGGGTATTGTTTGCAAGGGCATATTAAACAATTAGTAATTGTTTTTGTTGAACCTAAAAAAAGATGGAAAACAAGTTTGAAAAAATAACGCAGCTGTTATTGCAAAAGTCTAGTACCAAGCAATTGGTTTATAGAAATACCCGAGATGCTTTTGCGCAATTAAAAGAGATTGTTAAAGTAATTGCTGCTAGTTTAAGCCAGTCGGTTCAGCCAATAGACAAAAACGTGGAGGTTAAGTATTACGAGAAAAGCGAATTTGAAGTGCATCTTAAATTTAGTGGAGATACCTTAGTATTTATGATGCACACCAATATTTTTGACTTCGACCAACATCACTATATACATAACATGCCTTATGTTAAAGAAGACCCTTTGAGAGAATTCTGTGGCATGGTTCAAATATATAATTTCCTTGCCGATTCCATCAAATACAATAGAGAGGGAGATATTGGATATTTAGTAGGGAGATTGTTCCTTAACAAAGACAATCACTTTTTCATAGAAGGAAAAAGAGCCTTATCAATTCAGTTTGGGGAGTTTGGTTCAAACCAAATTAATAAAGACACCTTTGAAAGGATTGTAATGGAATCTATATTATATTGTTTAAACTTCGACCTTTTGGCCCCTCCAATTGAAAACATTAGCTATATTACCTTAGAGCAAAAAAACATGATGAGTCATAGCAGTGGTATGCCCACAGGAAAGCGCCTTGGCTTTAGAAATCAAATAGACAACGAAAGCGAATAATTTGAGAAATAATCGCTTTAAAAATTCTGACAAAAACTCACAATTAGCCAAAAACGTCCTTAGATCTATGGATTTATAGGGTTGAACCAAATATTTGGCTGTCAAATTGTCAAACAATTGCCTTGGATTAATTTATGCTGTTGTAAAAAATAAACTTATTTTTACGGCCAATTGCCCATATTGGTGCAATACCGCAGGAGACAACACATTATGATTGGAAGTATTTTTAAAGGCCTCACCAAAATTTTTGGAAGTAAATCAGACCGTGATTTAAAGGAAATATACCCATTGGTTGGTAAAATCAATGAACAATTTGCAAAGCTGGCTACAATTACAGACCAAGAACTTCGCAATGAAAGCGCAAGGCTAAAGGCAGTTATTGCTACTGCTTTACAGAGCATAGACGATGAAATCACCCAATTAAAATCTGATGCCAACGCTGAAAATCTAGATTTACACGACCAAGATGATATCTTTAAAGAAATTGATAAATTAAAAAAGAAGCGCGATGAACAACTAGAAGAAGTGCTTCTTGAAATTTTACCTGAAGCCTTTGCCGTTGTTAAAGAAACCGCACGCAGATTAAGTGAAAACAAGCAATTGGTTGTTGAAGCAACTGATTGGGACAAAACTTTGAGTGCCCGTACCAAGCCTAAAAAGCCAGTTTCTATTGAAGGTGAAAAAGCTATTTGGCATAATTCATGGGAAGCAGCAGGCAGCCCGATTACATGGAACATGATACATTATGATGTTCAGTTGATTGGTGGTATTGTGTTGCATAAAGGTAAAATTTCTGAGATGGCTACTGGAGAAGGAAAAACATTAGTTTCTACCCTACCAGCTTACCTCAACGCATTAGCAGGACAAGGTGTTCATATTGTTACAGTAAATGATTACTTGGCTCGAAGGGATTGCGAATGGAATGCGCCTTTATTCGAATTCCATGGCTTAAGTGTAGATTGTATCGACTATCACCAGCCTAATTCTCCAGAAAGAAGAAAAGCATACTTAGCAGATATTACCTACGGAACCAACAACGAGTTTGGCTTTGATTATCTTAGGGATAACATGGCCAATAGCATTGAAGAATTGGTTCAAAGAAAACACCATTTTGCCATGGTGGATGAGGTTGACTCCGTTTTAATTGATGATGCAAGAACACCTTTGATTATTTCTGGTCCAGTTCCTAAAGGAGATGAACAACAATTTTATGCCCTCAAACCAAGAATTGAAAAATTAGTAAATGCACAGAAGGCATACTTAAATACAGCCCTAGTAGATGCCAAAAAACTAATTACTGCTGGAAACGATAAGGAAGGTGGTTTTAAATTATTACAAGCACAAAGAGGTTTACCTAAAAATAGTGCGTTGATTAAATACCTTGGAGAACAAGGTGTAAGACAAATACTTACAAAAACAGAAAACTATTACATGCAAGACCAACAAAAGGAAATGCATAAAATAGATGCCGACTTATATTTTGCCATTGATGAAAAACTGAACTCTGTAGACCTTACTGAAAAGGGTGTTGAACTCATTACCTCTTCAGGAGAAGACCCTCATTTCTTTATTATTCCAGATGTTGGTACAGCCATAGCAGAAATTGAAAAGCTAGGTTTAAGCGAAGATGAAGCGCTTAAGAGAAAGGAACAGTTGATGTTAGATTTTACCATCAAAACAGAACGTATTCACACCATTAACCAACTACTCAAGGCTTATTGCATGTTTGAAAAGGATGTGGAGTACATCATTCAAGAAAGCAAGGTAAAAATTGTGGATGAACAAACTGGGCGTGTTTTAGATGGAAGAAGGTATAGCGATGGTTTGCACCAAGCCATTGAAGCCAAAGAAAATGTAAAAGTTGAAGCTGCAACACAAACTTATGCAACTGTGACTTTGCAGAATTACTTTAGAATGTACCACAAATTATGCGGTATGACAGGAACCGCTGTAACAGAAGCTGGTGAATTCTGGGAAATTTACAAATTGGATGTGGTTGAGATTCCAACTAACAGAGCCATTTCAAGAAAAGATGAAGAGGATGTTATCTATAAAACAAAGAGAGAAAAATACAATGCCGTTATAGATGAAGTTGTTAAGTTAACTGAAGCTGGAAGACCAGTTCTTGTTGGAACAACCTCTGTGGAAATAAGCGAATTGCTCAGCAGGATGCTTACCATGCGTAAAATAAAGCACAATGTCTTGAACGCAAAGCAACACCAACGTGAGGCAGATATAGTTGCAGAAGCAGGCCATAAAAGTGCAGTTACCATTGCTACCAACATGGCTGGAAGGGGAACAG
Source organism: Chitinophaga pinensis (assembly GCA_945898275.1). Taxonomy (GTDB): domain Bacteria; phylum Bacteroidota; class Bacteroidia; order UKL13-3; family UKL13-3; genus B1. The sequence goes on from CAMDHZ010000020.1 coordinate 18,497, forward strand.
ACATTAAGCTAGCAGAGGGAGTAAAGGAAGTTGGAGGTTTAGCCATCATTGGTACCGAAAGACATGAAAGCAGGCGTGTAGATAGACAATTAAGAGGTAGAGCTGGACGTCAAGGTGACCCTGGTTCTTCTAAATTTTATGTTTCTCTTGAAGATGATTTAATGCGCTTATTTGGGTCGGAAAGAATTGCAGGTATCATGGACCGTTTAGGCATGCAAGAAGGGGAAAACATAGAACATTCTATGATTACCAAAAACATTGAGCGTGCACAGAAACGTGTTGAACAAAATAATTTTGGTATCCGCAAACGCCTTCTTGAATATGATGATGTGATGAATTCTCAGCGTGAAGTTGTGTATGCTAAAAGAAGAAATGCGTTACACGGTGACAAGCTATCTTTAGACATCAATAACATGTTGGCAGATACTTGTGATGAATTGGTAGAAACCTACAAAGACCAGAAGAACTTCAACGAATTTAAGTTTGAAGTCATGCGAATTTTTGCTTTTGAAACTAAAATGGATGATGATTACTTCATGGCCAATAAGACAGAAGTTGTTTCAGACAAATTGTATTTAGATTTACAACAGCATTATCAAACTAGAAACAAAGAAATTGCTCAAGGTGCATGGCCAGTTATCAAAGATGTATATGAAAATAGAGGAAGTCAATTTGAAATGATTGGCGTTCCTGTAACCGATGGTATTCACAACATGCAAATTCCTGTAAACCTCAAAAAAGCCTATGAAAATGAGGCAAAAGAGATTACTAAAACCTATGAGAAATTTGCATCGCTATATGTAATTGACAATGATTGGAAAGAGCATTTACGCGAAATGGATGAATTAAAACAATCCTCACAAAATGCTGTGTTTGAGCAGAAAGACCCATTATTGATTTACAAACTTGAGTCTTTTAACTTGTTTAAATCAATGGTTTCTAATATTAATAAGCAGGTTTTAGGAATGTTGTTTAAAGCCCATATCCCTCAAGACAATAGCAAAGATGTAAAAGCCGCAGAGCAACCCAAACGACAAGATACTTCAAAATTAAAGACTTCCAGAACAGATGATTTAGCAGAGGCTCAGCAACAAAATCGTCAGGCAATGCAGCAAACTCAAGAGGTTCAAAAACCTGCCCAAGTTAAAGGAGTAGTTAAAATTGGCAGAAATGACCCTTGCCCTTGCGGAAGCGGTAAAAAATATAAATCTTGCCATGGCAAGGATGAAATAAACTAAAACTATTCAGATGACCCTTGCAACTTACATAGAACATACCAACCTAAAAGCAGACTGCACAGCACAAGATATACTAAAGCTTTGCAAGGAGGCCGAAACATTTGAATTCTATGGAGTTTGCGTTCCCCCATATTTTGTTCAACTAGCTAAAAAAACCTTAAAAAACCCAGAGATAAAAATCATTACAGTTATTGGATTTCCATTTGGTTATGGTGCGGTGAGCAGCAAAGTTGAAGAAACTAAAAAGGCCATTAACTCTGGTGCCAACGAAGTGGATATGGTGATTAATATTGCCGCCTTCAAAAGCGGGGATTTAACAGCTGTTCAAAATGATGTTCAATCTGTTGTTACAGCTTGTCACCTGCAAAACAGAAAGGTAAAAGTAATCATTGAAACTGCTTACCTTAATGCTGAAGAAATTAAGGTGCTTTGCAAAATTTGCACTGATTGCGAAGTTGATTTTGTGAAGACAAGCACTGGTTTTGCCCCAGAAGGAGCCACTGTTGAAAAAGTGAAAATCATGCGCAAAAATTTACCTCAGAAAATTAAAATCAAAGCATCAGGCGGTATTAAAGAAAAAGCATTTGCCCTTGCACTTATTGAAGCAGGAGCTAGCAGAATTGGAACCTCTTCTGGTGTGATGATGATGCTTGAAGAAAAAGAAGGAGAAATTGTATGAAAACCATAGGGATGTGCTTGTTTCTTATAATTACAGTATTATCGGCTTCGGGTCAAACCAAGTCAAAAATTAGCACGCCACCTTATTTGGATTCCTTGGTTCAAAAAAACATTGAAAAACATAAAACCGAGCAAACACGGGATGGATTTAGGATTCAATTATTCTCTGGAACCGAAAGAAATAATGCAAACAGCCTGAGAAATAAATTTAAAACAGAATACCCCGATGTTCCAATATATTTAATTTACCAACAGCCTTATTACAAACTGCGTGTTGGCGATTTTAGGAACAAAATAGAGGCTCAACAGCTCTATTTAAAAATAGAAAATGATTACGAACAATTACTCATTATACCAGATAAAGTAAATTTACCACCCTTATAATTATGAAATTAGTTACCTATACTTTTCAAAACAAGCAAGACCTAGGAATTTACCACAATGGCAATATCTGGTCGCTTCAGGGTTTGAACCCAAGCTTACCCAATAACATGCGCGATTTTCTGAATGGTGGCGAATCCTTTATGGCAGAAGCACACAAATTAAACGAGGTAGTTTTATTGGGAAATGCTAATCTCACTCCAGTCACTGAAGTAGCTGTGAAACTTGAAGCCCCTGTGCCAAACCCAACTTCATGCAGGGATGGATATGCTTTTAGGCAACATGTAGCTGCGGCGAGAAGAAACAGAAAAGTGCCCATGATTGAGGAATTTGACCAGTATCCTATTTTCTATTTTACCAATCATAATGCCATTCAAGGTCCAGGAGAAATTCTCTGTATGCCCGATCATTTTAACAAATTAGATTTTGAATTAGAGGCAGCCATCGTAGTGGGTAAAAAAGGAAGAAATATCAAGGCAGCAGAAGCAGATGCTTATATTGCTGGATACATGATTATGAACGATATGAGCGCCCGAACTTTGCAAATGGAAGAAATGCTTTTAAATCTTGGACCCGCAAAAGGCAAGGATTTTTCTACTGTCATCGGACCCTATTTTGTTACACCCGATGAATTAGAACCTTATAAAGTTTCAGCCAAACCAGGGCATGTAGGCAATAGCTATGATTTATCCATGAAATGTTGGGTAAATGGCGTACTTGTTAGCGAAGGAAGTGTAGGCGATATGGATTGGACTTTCGCAGAAATTCTTGAGCGTTGCGCTTATGGCGCAGACATTCTTCCTGGTGACGTAATTGGGTCTGGAACGGTGGGAACAGGATGCTTTCTTGAACTCAATGGAACTGGACTCTTAAACGACCCAAATTTTAAACCACAATGGCTGCAAGATGGAGATGTGGTTGAAATGGAAATAACCGGATTGGGAAAACTAAGCAATACCATTCGCGCCGAGAAAACAGACTTTAGCATTCTTAAGTTGAAGAAAATGTAGGTTTGGTTTGAACCAATTTTACAATATAATTATAAATGAGTTTTAAGCATAGGTCTTATGAAGCTGAACTCTTGGATGCAGAAGATATTCCAACTGCTCAGCTGTATAGAAATCTATTGGAGCTTAATACCATCAACACGTTATTGGGAGGCCATAACATTACTTTGGTAGGGCTAAAAGCTTTTAAACTTAAGCAAAACAAACCCTATCGGATTTTAGACATTGGTTGCGGAGGTGGCGATAATCTTCGTGTGCTAGCTATTTGGGCACGGAAGCACAACTTGACTTTAGAGTTAGTGGGTGTTGATTTAAAACAAGATTGCATTAATTATGCTAAAATCCAATGTAAAAACTTCCCAGAAATATCATTTATCACAAGTGATTATAGAAATCTACGAGGGGAAGACTTAAATTTTGACATCATATTTTCTGCCCTATGTTGTCATCATTTTGCAGACCATGATTTAGCATCATTATTGGCGTTTAAGCAAGCCAATGCCCGCTTAGGTTTTTTTATAAATGATTTGCATAGACATTCTCTTGCCTATTTTAGTATTAAGTGGTTGACTGCAATATTTTCTAAAAGCCATTTAGTAAAAAATGATGCGCCACTTTCTGTAAAAAGAGGATTTAGAAAACAAGATTGGAAACATTTTTTAAAACCATTTCCAACTTCCAAGGTGAGTTGGAAATGGGCTTTCAGGTGGTTGGTAGTGGTAAAAAACAATGAGCAATCCTAACTTTCATTATGATGTAGCCATAATTGGCGGAGGACTCGGCGGCCTTACTCTTTCCATTCAATTAGCTAAACAAGGCAGAAAAGTTTTGTTAATGGAAAAGGAAAGTTACCCTTATCATAAAGTTTGTGGAGAATACATAGCCATGGAAAGCTTTGACTTTCTAGAAAATTGTGGCGTGCCGCTTTCAACCTTGCAATTGCCAAGAATTGAGCGTTTACAGTTGAGCGCGCCCAATGGCAATTCGCTTTATCATAACTTGAAACCAGGAGGCTTTGGGATCTCTAGGTTTACCTTAGACCATTTACTTGCTCAAATGGCTAAGGAAAATGGCGTACATCTTTTAGAAATGTGTCGCGCAGATGAAGTGATATTTGAAGCTAATAAATTTTTTATTTCTTCGCAGAAAGGTCAGTTTACAGCCGATTTTGCTTTTGGTTCTTATGGTAAAAAAAGCAATTTAGATGTGAAGCTAAAACGAAATTTCACCTTAGAAAAAAAGCAAGGACCTAAAAATTACATTGGCGTTAAATACCATGTTCAATTCCCACAAGATGCCGACCTAATAAGTTTACACAACTTTGAAGATGGCTATTGTGGTATTTCTAAAGTAGACAATGAACGCTGGTGTTTATGCTACTTAACAAGTGCTGCTAATTTAAAAGCCAATGGCAATTCAATTGCACAAATGGAGGAAAATGTCTTAAAAAGAAATCCGCATTTGAAAGAAATATGGAATCATGCTACTTTTTTGTATCAATCTCCACTCACTATCTCTCAGGTTCGGTTTGAACCAAAAACACAAATAGAAAATCATTTAGTATTGTTAGGAGATGCGGCTGGGCTTATAACACCTTTATGCGGCAACGGCATGAGCATGTCTATGAAAGCAGCATCAATAATTGCACAACTTTTACCAGATAACACCCAATCAAGGGAACAATTTGAATCGGAATATAAAAAGCAATGGAATAGTGCCTTTAAGGTTAGAATTAGTGCTGGAAGAACTTTCCAATCTTTGTTTGGTTCAAGCCAAATTACAAACGCTGTGGTTGCTTCTTTAAAAGCTTTGCCTTTTTTAATAAGCCCATTGGTTAGTTTAACCCATGGAAAGAAATTTTAAACAATTCTGTGGCAATTGCGTTTGAAGTACATGAGTACATTTATTGTGGTTGGAACAGGGGGAATAGGCTCTGCACTTTCAGAGCAACTTTCATCAATTGGTCATAAAGTTCATGTGTTAAGCAGACAAACTAGCTTTGGTTCAAACCAAAATATAAGTTTACATACCATAACAGACATTACACAAGAAGGCACAGAACTTCCAACTATAGAAGGGCCAATAAGTGGTTTAATCTATTGTCCAGGTACAATCAATTTAAGACCTTTCAAAGCCTTAAAACAGGTAGATTTTTTACATGATTTACAAGTAAATTATCTGGGAGCGATTAAATGCATTCAAAAGTACTTACCTAATTTATTGCAGCAGGAAGGTTCATCGATAACTTTATTTAGCACAGTTGCTGTACAAAAAGGGATGCCCTTTCATGCCAGCATAGCAGGAGCAAAAGGCGCAATAGAAGGTTTAACCAAAAGTTTAGCAGCCGAGTTTGCACCAAAAATTAGGGTAAATGCAATTGCTCCCTCTTTAACTCAAACGCCATTGGCAGACAAACTTTTAAATGCCGATACCAAACTTAAAGCAGCCGAAGACAGACATCCTTTAAAGAAAGTTGGCTCAACCCTTGACATGGTAAAAGCGGTGCAGTTTTTAATTGATAGTCCTTGGGTTAGCGGACAAATACTAGCAGTTGATGGAGGAATGTCTACCCTCAGCAATGGATAAGCATGATTGTTTTAGATGCCATAGAAATTTCAACTTTGCCAAAGCAGCAAAGAACAAATCTAATAAACGGTTTAAGTGGATTTAAATCTGCTTTGCTTATAGGAACAACTAATGTTGCAGGGCAACAGAACTTAGCCATTTTCTCCAATGTGGTGCATATTGGCGCCAATCCTCCATTGATGGGCATTATACATAGGCCAGTAAGTGTAGAAAAGCATACTTACGAAAATATTAAATCAACTGGCTGTTTTACAGTTAATCATGTACCTAGAAAACTGTATAAAAATGCACATCAAACCTCTGCGAGATATGATAGAGCAACGAGTGAATTTGAAGCATGTGGGTTTACACCAGAAATAAAAGGTAGTTTACCGGCTCCTTACGTGACAGAAAGTTTTATTCAAGTTGGACTTACCCTTGAAGAAGAAATAAAAATCACTTCAAATGACACGCTTTTATTAGTTGGTAGCATCAAGGAAATTTACCTAGCACCAGGAATTATTGACGAAGAAGGATTTATTGAACTAGCTAAAGCAAATACGATTTTGGTTCAAGGCTTAGAGACCTATTATACTGCCAATTTTGTTGACCGTTTACCTTATGCAAAACCTTAAAATGGGTATTCAATCTATATGAAAACCTTAAGATTGCTGCTAGGTGATCAACTAAATCTACAGCACAGTTGGTTCAAACAGAAAGAAGAAAATGTGCTATATGCCATGTTTGAAATGCGGCAAGAAACAGACTATGCCAAACACCATATTCAAAAGATAGTTGGCTTTTTTGTAGCAATGCGAGAAATGGCTGATACACTTGAAAAAAATGGACATAAGGTTATTTATTATAAAATAAATGATACCAGTAACAAGCAAGATTTAGGTTTGAACCTAACCCAATTGATGTTAGAATTTGATATAACACATTTCGAATATCAAGCACCAGATGAATACCGCTTATCAAGTCAATTAGAAAAGATTTGTAAAAGTCTTGAAATAACACATGAGGTCTTTACAACGGAACATTTTTTAGTATCACAAGACTTCTTAGAGAAAATGTTCCAAGGAAAAAAGCAAGTAATCCTTGAAAGCTTCTACCGAACTGTTAGGAAGCAATATGGCTTTTTAATGGAGGGAAGCGAACCAGAAGGAGGCAAATGGAATTTCGACCATGATAACCGAAAGAAATGGAATGGCAAACCTGAAGTGCCACAAAACTTTCCTGTACATAATGAAGTAAGCGCGGTTTATGAAGAAATTAAAACAAGTGCCTGTGCTTTTATTGGGGAAATAAATACTAAAGACTTTTTATGGCCAATTAACCGGAGCCAAAGTTTAACAGTTTTAGAATTCTTTTGCAAAGTAGCCCTCCCCCATTTTGGAAGCTTCCAGGATGCGATGGACCAAAAAGAGCCTTGGTTGTTTCACTCGCGCTTATCCTTTGCTTTGAACACAAAAATGTTACATCCAAAAGAAGTTGTTGAAGCAGCAGTAAAGGCTTACAAGAAAAATCCGCAGGCCATTTCGCTTGCACAAGTGGAGGGTTTTGTAAGACAAATTGTAGGTTGGCGAGAATACATGCGAGGCATTTATTGGTGGAAAATGCCTGAGTTTGCTAAATTAAATTATTTTGGACATGAACGTACCTTACCAAAATGGTTTTGGACGGGCGAAACTAAAATGAACTGTCTATCAAAAAGTATTAAGCAATCTTTAGAACATGCTTATGCGCACCATATTCAAAGGTTAATGGTTACTGGGAATTTTGCCTTGTTGGCCGGTATTCATCCAGACGCTTTAGATGAATGGTATTTGGGCATTTACATCGACGCAATTGAATGGGTAGAAATTACCAATACGCGCGGAATGAGTCAGTTTGCAGATGGCGGAATTGTTGGCACCAAGCCCTATGTAAGTTCTGCAAATTACATTCAGAAAATGGGCAATTATTGTTCAAATTGTTTTTATGAGTATGGTAAAAAAACAGGTGAAAAAGCTTGTCCATTTAACAGTTTGTATTGGAGATTTTACGAAATAAACAGACCATTGCTAGAGAAAAACCCACGTATTGGAATGATGTATGTTACCCTAAATAAAATGAGTGACACCAATAAAAAGGAACTTTTTGAGCAAGCAGAAAAATATTTGTCAGGGATTGAAAGTTTATAACACTAATGTTCACGAAAAGTATAAAAGCATGAAAAAATTAATAATTTTATTGGCGGGAATTGGACTAACATTGAGTGCATGTGAAGCACAGACTAATCAAAAAAAGAGGGTAATAGAAAAAGAAACTAAAGAACAAATAAACATGGACAGTACAAGTAATTTAGAGCAAGCCATTTTTGGCGCAGGTTGCTTTTGGTGTGTTGAAGCAGTTTTTCAAAGAGTACCAGGAGTATTAAAAGTTGAATCTGGATATAGCGGAGGAAGCATTAAAAATCCAACTTACAGAGAAATATGTAGTGGTTTAACCGGACATGCAGAAGTTTGCAGAATCAGCTTTGATCCAAGTAAGGTATCTTTTGAAACCTTGCTATCTGTATTTTGGCAAACCCATGACCCAACAACCCTAAACAGACAAGGTGCAGATGTGGGAACTCAGTATCGCTCGGCTGTTTTTTACACCAATGAAGCACAAAAAACCAGTGCAGAAAAACTTAAAGCAGACCTAGACAATAGCGGTGCATTTAAAGACCCAATTATAACAGAAATAAGTGCTTTGCAAAACTATTATCCAGCTGAGGATTATCATCAAAACTACTATAACCAAAACAGCGGGCAATCGTATTGCCAATTTGTGATTGCACCAAAACTAGAAAAGTTTGAGAAAGTATTTGGAGAGCAGTTTAGGAAGAAGTAAATGTTGGCCTAACCTATTTTTTATACCTTTTCATGACTAAATTAGATTTTATGTGTTTGCGTATGCGCTAAGTATTTAATTCCTTTGTAGCATGATACAAAGAATTCAATCTGTTTTTTTAGTAATGATTATTCTCATTGTAGGTACTTTATGCAGTATCAAATTGCTCCATTTTGTAACCGTTGAAACCAATGTTAAAACAATAGAATACGTTTTGAACCTATTTTATTTTAACAAATTAGAAAATGGCACTTTGGTAGAAAGCCATTTACAATTTGGTTTGATCCTAATCGCTAGTATTGTGATTGGCTTAAGTTTATTTACCCTATTTAGCTATAAAGACAGAGTGAAACAAATGAAATTCACCCTCATTAACTTAGTTGCCTTGGTAGCACTTATTGCAGCCTTCTTTACCAAAGCCTACTTGTATGCGCCCAATTTTAGTGGTGAAAAATTAATGACCTCTTCTATTATAGGTATTGCATTAATTATATTTGTTTTATACCTCAATATCAGGGTATTTTATCTAATAAAAAAAGATGATGCCTTGGTAAAAAGTGCAGACAGATTGCGTTAAGTCTTTTTGACTATATTCGCAAGCTGTAATGGCAGCAAAACCCACAATACCACAAGGCACCCGCGACTTTGACGCACTTACGGTGAGAAGACGCAAACACATTCTTCAAACCATCGAGCAAGTTTTCATTAAGTATGGCTACATGCCTCTTGAAACTCCTAGCATGGAATACCTGCAAACCCTTACTGGGAAGTATGGAGACGAAGGCGATCAGCTACTTTTCAAAATTTTAAACTCAGGAGATTATTTCAAAAAACTGAAAGAATTCCAAGACCAAGCCGCCGGACATGATGAGTTGGATCAAACCTACTTGCCTTCTATGAATGGAAAAGTAAGTGCTTTGGATAGCAAGCTAACACTCCCTTTTATTGCTGAAAAAGGATTACGTTACGACCTAACCGTTCCATTTGCGCGCTACGTGGTGATGAATCGCAATGAAATTACTTTTCCATTTAAACGTTACCAAATGCAACCCGTTTGGCGCGCTGATAGACCCCAAAAAGGCAGATACCGTGAGTTTTGGCAGTGCGATGCAGACGTAATTGGTTCAAAAAGTCTAATTAATGAAGCTGAACTGATAAAGATGTATGATGAAGCTTTTTGCTACCTTAATATCCCTGTAAGTATTCGCATTAACAATAGAAAACTATTGGCTGCCTTGGCCACAAAAATTAATGCACCCGACAAATTTATACCGCTGACTGTAGCCCTAGATAAACTAGATAAAACTGGAGAAAGCGGTTTGCTAATCGACTTAGAAAAAGCTGGGTTCAACCCTACACAAACTACTCTTGTTTTAGAATTTTTAAGTATCAGTAAATCGGAATCGGTTCTAACTGTCTTGAAAAGTTTCTTTGCCGATGTGCCAGAAGGCCTAACAGGAGTGAATGAATTAGAAGAGATTTTTGGGTATACAAATTTACTCACTACCAAAAACTTAGTTAGCATAGACGTAACACTTGCGAGAGGATTAACCTATTACACAGGTGCTATTGTAGAAGTAGTAGCCAATGCGGGTAGTTTTAAACCTAGTATTGGCGGAGGTGGAAGATATGACAACCTTACTGGAATTTTTGGATTACCTGATGTCTCTGGCGTTGGGATTTCTTTTGGTCTAGATAGAATTTACGACGTGATGGAAGACTTGAATCTATTTCCAATTAACTTGCGTAAAAAAGAAACACAATTGTTATTTTGCCACTTTGATGAAGCCACTAGAATTCACGCTTTATCGCTTTGTGCTAAAGCCAGAAACAATAATATAGCCGCAGAGGTTTATCCAGATGTTACCAAAAAAATTGCCAAGCAACTTGAATACGCAGATAAAAATCAAATAAGATATGCTGTAATTATTGGTAGCAATGAAATGGAAAGTGGAAATTATGTTAGAAAGGATTTAAGTAATGGAACTCAGGTAGCCCTAAGTGCTGAGGAAATTTATACTAATATTTAATTATTTATGGAATCAATTTTTGAAATTGGCAATATTGAAAATGGGTTTAATGACCTAACTCATGCGATACAAAATGAAACCCAAATAAAATTGCATACAAATGCAATCGAACTTATTGAAAAAGGAAGAAAGTATCTCGATCAAAAACTACAAAACAGCAATGAAGCCTTTTATGGCATCAATACGGGCTTTGGTTCTTTGTGCGATACAGTAGTTTCAAAGGATGAATTGAGCCAATTGCAAGAAAATTTATTGCTTTCACATGCCTGCGGAACAGGAGCTTTTGTACCACACAAGTTGGTTAAAATAATGCTTTTACTTAAGGTGCAAGGATTAAGCTTTGGCCTAAGTGGCGTACAATTGCAAACCGTAGAGCGCTTAATTGATTTTTACAATAACGATATTCTTCCTGCAGTTTACGAGCAAGGTTCTTTGGGCGCAAGTGGCGATTTAGCTCCATTAGCTCATTTATGCCTACCTTTGATTGGAAAAGGAAAAGTTTGGGTAAAAGAAAACGGCAACTTTGTAATTAAAGAAGCCGTTGAAGTGCTGAAAGAAAAGGGTTGGGAACCCATAAAGCTTCAAGCAAAAGAAGGACTTGCACTTATCAATGGTACCCAATTTATGAATGCATATGCCATGCATTTAATAATTGAAGTTGCCAATCTTTCTGCTTGGGCAAACGTGATTGCCTGCGCCTCTATTGATGCCTTCAATTGTCGCTTAGAACCCTTTACCGATTTGGTTCATAAAGCCCGCGGACACCATGGGCAGATCATGGTAGCCAATAATATTCGTAAAATCTTGCAAGACAGTCAACTTGCTTTATCTCCAAAAACAAGTGTACAAGACCCTTATGCCTTTAGGTGTATTCCTCAGGTGCATGGCGCCTCTAGGGATGTTGTAGGGTTTGTGAAAATGACTGTAATGACAGAATTTGAGGCAGTAACAGATAATCCATTGATATTCCCAGATGAAGATAAAATTATCTCTGGCGGTAATTTTCATGGCCAACCGCTTGCCTTAGCTTTAGATTTCTTAGCCATTGCTATGGCAGAATGGGGAAGCATTAGCGAAAGAAGAACCTATCAACTAATATCAGGACAAAGAGGCCTCCCTCCTTTTTTAACGGCTAACCCTGGACTTAACAGCGGATTTATGATTCCGCAATATACAGCCGCAAGTATTGTTAGTCAGAATAAACAACTTTGCACCCCAGCCGTTGTAGATAGCATTGTAAGCAGCAATGGACAAGAAGATCATGTGAGCATGGGCGCAAATGCAGCTACTAAAGCCTTACGAGTTTTAGACAATGTATTTACCATTTTAGGCATAGAATGGATGTGTGCCACCCAAGCCTTAGAATTTAGAATGCCAACAAAAAGTTCTTCGCTCATCACAGAGCTCATGGAGGACTATAGAACAAAAGTACCAAAGTTAGAAGCAGACCGCTTGCTTCATGATGATATCATCGCTTCGGTTGATTTTATAAGAAATAGACGTTTACCCGCTAATTAAGCAAATGGAATTATTACAACAACAAGACATCAAAGAACTCGTAGAAATTGCTATCAGAGAAGATATTGGAAATGGAGACCACAGTTCACTAGCCTGTATTCCTGCAGATAAAAATGGCCAAGCCTATTGCATCGCAAAAGAAGCTGGTGTGATTGCAGGCATTGACCTAGCAGCCTATATTTTTAAAAGAATAGACCCAAGTCTTCGGTTTGAACCGAGCGTAAAAGATGGTGATAATATTGAACAAGGAGATTTAATTTTTAATATTTTTGGTTCAGACATAAGCATCTTAACTGCCGAAAGACTTGTCTTAAATTTTATGCAGCGTTTGAGTGGAATTGCTACCCAAAGTAGAAAAATAAGCACCTTGCTGAAAGATTATCATACTGTTGTTTTAGACACACGTAAAACCACACCAGGCATGCGTTTGTTAGAAAAATGGGCAGTTAGATTGGGAGGTTCATCCAACCATAGAATTGGTCTGTATGACATGATTATGATTAAAGATAATCATATTGATTTTGCAGGCGGAATATCTCAAGCCATCGAAAAAACGCATCAGTATTTAAAGTTTAAAGGACTCGACCTAAAGATTGAAATTGAAACCAGAAACCTTGAAGAAGTAAAGGAAGTGATTGCCATTGGAGGTATTCATCGAATTATGTTAGATAATTTTAATCCAACACAATTGAAGGAGGCCATTGCACTCATAGATAGTAAATTTGAAACAGAAGCCTCTGGCGGTATTACCTTAGATACAATACAAGATTATGCCGCTAGCGGAGTGGATTATATTTCTGTTGGAGCATTAACGCATTCCTCTAAAAGTATTGATTTAAGCTTAAGGGTATTAAAAAGTAATTGATATTCATATTGCAAATCTTTGCAATTAACCAATGAGTTGGCAAATCTACCAAAAAGGGTTTAAAGCCTATCTGCAATTAGAAAAATCATTGTCGGCAAATACCATTGAAAACTATTTGCGCGATGTGGCTAAACTCGAACAATACCTTGCTTCTATTAACGATTTGGGTCAACCCAAAACCATACAACTTAAACAACTCAGAGATTTTGTTAAATATATTGCAGAGCTAGGCCTAGAACCTAGCTCTCAAGCACGCATTGTTAGTGGGGTAAAAGCATTTTTTAACTTCTTATTACAAGAGGATGAAATACAAAAAAACCCTGCTGAATTATTACAATCCCCAAAACTCAAACGTGCTTTACCTTCTGTTTTAGATGTTCATGAAATTGATGCTATGGCCGCTCAAATAAACATGAGCAAAGACGAAGGACTTAGAAACAGGACTATCCTAGAAACCATGTTTAGCTGTGGCTTGCGAGTTAGCGAAGCGGTGGGTTTAGAACAAACTCATATTCACGAGGAGGAAGAATACATTAAGGTTAAAGGAAAAGGCAACAAAGAACGTTTGGTTCCTATTAGCAAAACTGCCTTATATTGGATAAACCTCTACCGCAAGGAACAACGCAACCACATGACACCTAAACCCGGTTGCAATGATATCTTATTCTTGAACCGAAGAGGCGGAAAACTAACACGCGTGATGATTTTTTATATCCTAAAAGACTTGGCACAAAAAGCTGGCATCGAAAAGAATATCAGTCCGCATACCTTACGCCACAGTTTTGCAACAGCTTTGGTAGAAGCGGGTGCCGACTTACGCGCGGTGCAACAAATGCTAGGTCATGAAAGCATTACCACCACCGAAATTTACACACATTTAGACAGAGAATATTTAAGAGAAGTGGTGCAAACCTTTCATCCGCGGAGTAAAGTGTAATCAGGTTTTTAGTATTTATTAACTGCATTGACAGATTAAATATCATAAAATTAACTACATTTGCAAGCCTTAAAATGAGCAACTTACCCTATAGAACATTCAATAGCGACCAACTTGAAAAGATTGGCAATACCGTCATTTACTTAGCGGAAAAAATCCCTTTTCTTTCAAAAACAAAATTGCTTAAGCTGTTATATATTTTGGACGAAATTTCTATTAAGAAAAGTGGCATTCCTTTTTTAAATCTTACTTATAAGGTATGGAAATTTGGGCCGGTTTCAGAAGAGTTGTTTATTGATTTATCTTCAGATTCAACTTTATTAAGTAGGTATATTACGCGCGATTTTGATGGAAATCATATTAAACCCATTAAGGCATTTGAAGACGAAGAATTTTCTGATAACGATATCATATTATTAGATTTTGTAATTGAAAAATTTGGACAACAATCAGCAAAGGAACTGGTTTCTTACACACATAGAATTAATGCACCTTGGTATCAAACTGCTAAAGAAAATGCAGTTTTGGAGTTACTAGAAAATGAGCAAATAAACAATACAGAGTATATAGTAAATATGGAACAAATAATTGCTCATGACCAAAGAAAACTTGAAATTTATAGAGATTATTTAGAGTGTCATTAGAATGTTTAGTGAGGGTACAATTGTTTACTTCGACCCATTCTACTTTAAAAATGGGAATACTGCAAAACCAAAATATTTCTTGGTATTAAAGCAGTTAAGTTCTTTAAACACCCTTATTGCGTTACTTCCTACAAGAAAAGACAACACACCAACAAATGAGTCATCAGAATTTGGTTGTCTAGAATTACCTAATAATTATCTGAACTGCTTTGTCATTCCCGCAAATATGTCTATCACTCAATGTGAAAAATCATTTTCTTTTAAAACATTTCTTTATGGGCATCAAATTGAAGCATACAGCAATCTTATGTTGCAAGAATTATATCCAATAGAGGGTAGTGATTTTATTATTTGGGGAAAGATGAAACAATCACTTTTCGAAGAACTTATTGCATGTTTTAAGAACTCAAAATCCGTAAAACGAAAATTCAAACAAGTTCTTTAAACAAATTAAATTTTAACCCCTCACATCAAATCTCTCACCACTTGCTCTGCCATCCAAAAGCCTAAGAGTCGCTGGTCTGCAATGATGTCTGATGTTTTAAGTTTTCTTTTCAATACCAATCCTTCTAAGATTCTACAACGACTCAACGCAGTATATACTTGCCCGTTTACAAACGCACCACTGCCCAAATCTACCACCACTTTATCAAAGCTCAAACCCTGACTTTTATGAATGGTTAAGGCCCAAGCCAATTTCAAGGGAAATTGCGTAAAAGTTCCTACCACTTCAGAGGCAATCTTGCGGGTATCTCTGTTATAAACATACTTGCGATGTTCCCAAGTAGTGGGCTCTAACTTGTGAATGCTACCATCTTGCAGGCGTATTTCAATATAATTCTCACTGATAAAATCTACTTTGGCCAAAGTGCCGTTTACCCATCGCATAGAAGGTTCATTCTTTAACAAAATTACCTGAGCATGTTGCTTGAGTTCTAAACGCAAAGCTGTTGGATATTTGTCTTCCTTATAATCTCCAGTAATCTTTGCTTCAAATACATGCGAATTGCCTAGCAAAGCCTCTAACTGACGCCTGTTTTCCGTATCTGCAATCTGGTTGCTGGTACACAAATTCATTTCAAAATCATCACCCGATGATTGGTAATTTGGCTTTACCCTTTCATTGAGTTCTTCAATCAGATGATAATCTACATTACATGTTCTAACCTTATCTAACAATTGTACAAAATATAAATCATTGGCTTGCCTGTGACTTTTCTGAAACTCTACAGTAACTGGCGCGGCCACTTTGTAAGCAGGAGCATCAAAAAAGTACATGCTCTTATATTCCTCCGAAAACAAAATTCTTTCTGCTTCACTGTTTTGGTTTACCACTGGTGGCAACTGAAAAATATCACCAACAAACAGCAATTGTTTACCTCCAAAAGGCAGGTTTCTATCGCCCCCATTGATGCGTAAAGAATAATCAATTGCCTCCAAAATATCTGCACGTAACATGCTCACCTCGTCTATTATAAAGGTGTCTGTTTGATGAATGATTTTATACTTCTCAGAAGTTTTTGCAAAGCGAGTAATCTCATCATCTTGCGGTAGCATGGGTTTAAACGGAAACCTAAAAAAGGAATGAATGGTTTGCCCACCAACATTAATAGCTGCAATGCCAGTAAAAGCAAGTTTTATTACCTTCTTTCTTGTGGTGGCATCAAAATAGTGGATAAAGGTAGATTTTCCGGTACCCGCCTTTCCTGTGATAAAAAACGGCTCTTGAGAATACTCTATTCTTTCAAACAATTGTCTAACGATGGCATTATCGGCATAACCAGGTGGCAACTGACTTAACTTACTGTAAAAGTCGGGTAGTTTGGGTTCATCAAAAATGGCATATTGCTTTGGCTCACTTCCTTCATCCAAAGCCACTTCGGCCAAAAATTTCACATAAGCTTCAATGGCAGAAAAAGGTTTGAATATATCAAAGTCGGTACCCGCATGCGCAAATGTTTTAAGGATAAAATAACAGCTCCTAAAAAACGGTTCCTTTTGATGGGGATGCGCATTTAAAAAAGCTTCTACCTTTTTGGGTTTTAGCTCAATGCCAATAAATTGCAAATACACAACAGCCTCTTGCATGGCGGTCAATTCCTGTGCATTTCTTTCTTGGTAAACCAATTGAAAATCGGCAGGCGCTTCTTTAAAATCTCCACTGCTGCCAGAGCCATAGAACAGATGGTGTGCCAAAGCTTTATTCAATGCGCCTTCTTCCCTATTTGTAAGCGGTGAGGCCAAGAAGTTTTGCACCCAAGTACGCAGCAATTTTGAAACGGTATCAGACATTTAAAAGCAATAAAATGAGAGCACAAATTAACGCTAATTCTTTGGGCTCAGTAGTCATTTTTATTATAAAGTTTAGTCGGTTTCGGTTTGAACCAAAAGAGTGGGAGAATTTAATATATTTGAGATATGCATTTGGTTTATTCCAAGTAAGATAATGAAAAACAGAACACTACTTCTTTTGATGGCATTTATATACTTAACTCAAACAGCCTGTAAGCAAAGGCAATTTGGTTATTTGAGTAAGGTTAGGGTGAAGCAAGAAAACGTAGGATTCTCAAATATGACAAAAGTAAAAACTAATTTACCAACAGATACCAGTTTAGATCATGAAACATTAATTAATGTATTTGCTGCACAGGAACCGCAGTCAACCTATGGTATTGTTTTATTCCAAGGGGTGCGCCCTAAAATTGGAGCAAATACTAATAGCAATTCGCCTATCGATACGGCCAAAGCTAGGCTCAATACCAAGGAAAGCAAAAAGCCAAAAACCATCGAACCTAAAAACAATACAGAGGCTGATATTGCAATTATATTAACGGCATTTCATATCATTTCAATATTTGGATATAACGGTTTATTGTTATTGTACAGTGCAGATGATTGGCTAATAATAAGTGCCTTCTTCCTTGTTTTTGGGTTTGGCTTAATCATACTTTATTTTGCTGTAAAAGGTCTATATTATTATTTTACACACAGAAAAAATAAAGGACTAATATTTTCAAGTTTGGCATTTATTTATGCATCTATTATAGGTGGAATATTTTTCTACTTTTTATTGTATTACCTTTTTTAAGATTACTCCTTATAAGAGACTATATAAAAGAAGATAAATAATTATCATGTTTCGGTTTGAACCAAAATAGAGGTAGAATATGATATATTTGATTAACTAATATCCTAAATCAAAAAGGCACTTCCCATGAAAAAAAAACTATACTATTTGTTTATTTTGTCTTTATTATTTCATCTTAACGCTTGTCAACAAAGGCATTTCGGGTATCTAAGTAAGGTTAAAGTAAAGCAAAACCCTACCCAAAATATTGCCAAAGAGAAGAAAGAAATTAGCGATAAGAAAGAAACTGAAAACAGTGAAGCTGAAATTGTAGAAGAAATAATTTCTGCTGAAGCAGATTCTACTGCTAACCTAGTTGGTTCAAACCGAAACCTAATTGGCAAAGAACCAATTGAAACAAAAGAAATTAAACGTAACAAAGAAACTCAAACCAAAAGGAGTTTTCCAAAGGATAAAAAACAATATGACAGCCCAAACATACCTGCTTATATCGCGCTTGCATTGAGTGTGATTAGTTCTACAGGGATACTACTTGACTTACTCGTATTAGATGAAGGTGTATTTTTTATACTTGCAATGATATTGGCTATACCTATCTTAATTTTAGGCATCATTGGTTTAAATAAATACAGAAGAGAAAAGGCTAGAGATGGCTATGCTGCCTCGATTATAGCAATTGTTTATGGGAGTTTAGCAATCCTATTTTTTATAATTCTTCTAATAATTCTGTTAGCGATTCTTTCAACCGGAGGATTTTATTAAAATAACCCTAAACCAAGATTAGATGAAAAACTCAATTATTCTCTTATTAATTTTTGCAAGCTTAAAAGGCTTTGCACAAACCTCTTATCAACTACCACCCAAAGAAATTCTTGAATTGGCAGATGTAGCCGCACCTGCGCAATCTATGGTGAGTAAAAGCAACAAGTACCTTCTATTAATGGAGCGCCCTCTTTACAAAAGCTTGGAAGAACTCTCAGAGCCTGAGTTACGCCTTGCAGGTTTACGCATTAATCCTGAAACCTTTGATGCAGCTCGCAGTAGTTATTATACTAAACTTACTTTGCAATTGCTTCAGGGTAATAAACCCATTGTGTTATACAATTTACCTTATCCCTTAAAAGCAAAAAATATCAGCTTCTCCCCAAAAGAAAACTACCTAAGTTTTATTCAGGTAAACCCACAAGGTTTATCGCTATGGGTAGTTAATTTAAAAACAGCCCAGGCCAATGAATACTTAAGAAATGAGTTGAATAATGTGCTTGGAAATCCTTACACTTGGGCAAATGACGAATCGGGTGTTTATGCTCAAAGCAAAAAAGGTAAACTCCCCTATAAAACTAATAATGTCCTGCCAAACGGCCCTTCCACCCAAGATGCAAATGGATCTAAATCTGCTGCTAGAACCTACCAAGACTTACTAAAAAACAAGCAAGATGAGGCCCAATTTAAATATTACGCGGCTTCAGAAATTGTGTTTGCAAGTTTTGATGGCAGCACAAACACTGTACTTCCAGAAGCTATTTACAAGCGATACAGCCTTTCGCCAGATGAAACCTATTTGTTATATGAGATCATCAATGAGCCTTATAGTTACTTGTTTCCTTATTCCTTTTTTGCAAGTCAAACCTATATTTTTAATTTAAAAAACAAGACAAATGAGTTGTTCTATAGTAGACCTTTACAAGACCAAATGCCAATAAGTTTTGATGCGGTGGAAGCTGGCAAACGAAACATCTTTTGGCACCAAGCAAAGCCATCCACTTTAATTTGGTTTGAAGCGCCTGATGGCGGCAATCCTGCGCAAAAGGCAGACCGTAGAGATGACGTTTATATAAGCGATGCACCATTTAATCAAACAGTACTATTGGGTTCCTTGCAAAATAGGATTAGAAGTATTACCACTTCTGAAGCAGGGATTTATATTATCAGTGATTTTTGGTATAAAACACGTAACACCAAAACATATTACATTAATGAAAGAATTCCAGGCGCTCAAAAAATTATATTTGATAGAAGCACAGAAGATGTATATAGCGACCCAGGTAGTTTTGTTACTGAGAGCAATCAGTTTAATAGAGAGTCTCTCAAATTAAGTAAAGACGGCCTTAAATGTTATCTTACAGGTGAAGGCTACTCACAAGAAGGCAATAAACCATTTATAGACGAATACGACCTAAACTTAATGCAAACCAAACGGCTTTGGCGTGCAGATGGCAAAACCACTTATGAGCGTTTATTGCGTATAACAAATTGGGAAAAAATGATTGCTTTAACCAGCATCGAAAGTCCAAAAATGTATCCCAATCTTTACCTTAGAAATTTAAAATCGTCTTCAAAACCTATTCAAATTACGTTTAAAGAAAACCCTTATAAAGCCTTGATGCAGGTGAGTAAACAAAAGATTTTTTACACTAGAAAGGATGGGGTTAAACTATCGGCCACGCTTTATTTACCAGCAGAATACTCAAAAGAAAAAATGGGTCGTTTACCTTTGTTAATGGAAGCCTATCCAACAGAGTTTAAAGATGATAAAAACGCTTCACAAGTAAAAGAGTCGCCACATGCTTTTATTGCAATCAATTGGGCATCTCCTATTTATTGGGTAACACGTGGTTATGCCGTGTTAGAGGATACTCAGTTTCCAATTATTGGCAAAGGCGACCAAGAGCCCAACGACACCTACCTTGAACAATTGGTGGCCGACGCAGAAGCTGCTATAAAAGCAGTAGATAGCATGGGTGTGGTTGATCCTAAGCGTTGCGCTGTGATGGGCCATTCCTATGGTGCATTTATGACGGCCAATTTATTAACTCATTCCAAGTTATTTGCAGCAGGCATTGCACGCAGTGGTGCATACAATAGAACCTTAACGCCTTTTGGGTTTCAGGCAGAGGAGCGAAGCTATTGGCAGGCCAAAGAAGTTTATCAAAAGATGTCTCCATTTACTTATGCAGACCAACTCAAAACACCAATTTTGTTTATCCATGGTGATGCTGATAATAATCCTGGCACTTTTACATTACAAAGCGAAAGGTTGTTTCAGGCCGTTAAAGGAAATGGAGGAACTGCTAGGTTGGTGTTATTACCATTTGAAAGTCATGGTTACGCAGCAAGAGAAAACATCCTACACATGCTTTGGGAAATGGATACTTGGCTCAACCGCTACCTAAGCAAATAAATCTTCCCTGTATTTTGAATGAAGTACTGCGATTCGTCTTTGGCGCGGGTGGTTCTATGTTCAATGGACTGACCATTTATTTGGGTAAATACTTGGTATAAATAAACCCCATTTGCCAATCTATCGCCGTACATGTCTGTGCCATCCCAAGCAAATTCGCTAATGTTATTTCCAATTCGGATTGAACCAAACTCCTCTTTGCGAATTTCTCTTACAACCTTACCATTTATCGTTAAAATTCTAACCAAAAGTTGCTCTGGAACCACCGAACCCGTTAAGGTAAAAATAAAGCGCATTTGTGTGGTAAAAGGATTTGGATAAGGATAAAAATGCGTAATTGAACTTTTGCTAATTACATTAAAATCTATTTCATAATCGTTTGCACCTGCAAGGTTTCCGCTGGCGTCTTTTGCATTTACTTTTAAGGTGTAAATACCATCCTTTTTAAAGGCAGGTTTATATTCAAGCGCCGCTCTGTTATTAGCATCTAAGGCCGGAATAAAATTCAATTCGCCATTACCAATAAATACTCTTTGAAACTCAAATTCGCCCGGCACTTTTAAATACAAACTAAAATTAGCAGTGTCTTGCTGAAGTAGGTAAGGATTTTTGTCCGTAGCACTAATTCTAATAAATGGTGAAGGCGAAACGATGTCGCCATTAAAAATGCGTTGCCCATCAAAAGTTACCTCCAAATATGGATTTTGTTGGTCGCGCAATACCTCAAAGTCTTGTTGTAAAAAGTTATTGTTATAGCTAATTTCTGGAACAAGTTTGTTTGGATTAAGTTGAATGCTGAGCTTATGTTTCCCTTGCAAACTCTTGGTTGGCAAAACCACTTTTATGCGTTCCTTAGACTTAGCAGCAATACCTGGGATTTTCCAATTGGCACTCCAAGCATTGAAACGATTGGCATCTGTGGCTTGCGCAAATACCCAAACACTATCCGAAGTTTTATTGCTAATATTTCTAGCAGTAAGTTCTAATCGCACTGAATCTCCTTGAGGCAATTGTCCTTTGTAGAAGGTATAATTATCATTTACATCAAGGGTTAATTCGCTTACCGGCGTATAAACCACCTGCGCATAATTAATAACATGTGGCGTTCTGTTTATACTGTCTACAAAATGAAATTTTAATTTCAAATAAGGGAAACGTTTTGCGTCAATCGTATTTACTGAAAACTCAGTTTGGTTCAAACAAACATAAAAAAATGTGTCTACCCCAAGTTGATTTACCCCAATAACGTCATACCACCATCTGCCATTGCCTTGCGCTTCTGTTTCTGATAAGCTTACTTTAACTTTATCATAGGCCAAGGCTGGACCAATAGGTGAGGTTGTGAAATCGCCTTCGAACCACCTTAATACAAAGTTCTTACGTATGGAAAACTTTAAGTTGTCTTGAGGGTCATTTGGCCCTGGAGGAAATGCTGGAAAAAAACCATCATTATAAACGGTATCCTCCACTGCAGAACCGGGTGCATCACCTTTTTTACCAATAATTGCCCAAGCGGTGTAATCGCTACCAACTTGCCGAACCTTTTGGCCCCCAATTTTCAAAAATGCATTTTTTGTGGCTTGCTCCCACCTTGGGATACTTGTTTGGTAGCGGCTAAAAGCAGCAACAAAGTATCCATTTGGAACTGAATCTACAAATGTTCTAAATGCTTGTTCTCCTTCTATTGTATTGGTATTAAAAGGATAATATCTATTGCTTTGCCTATTTTTATTGTTTTGAACATAAGTACAGTTAAAAGGATAATTAGGAAGTTCATAAGGCCAATCTACTTGAAAGGGCTCAAACACTAAGACCACCGTACCTTGAGACATGCAATTAAAAACACCTTCGTTAAGTAAGTAAGGAATTGTAACACCCATATTTCTAGCATCCCAACGGCGGTTCTCCATCCCTAGCACTAACTCATTATTGCTAAAGGAAATGCGCTGCAAACTGTCTTCAAACACTATGAATCGGGTTGCACTTGCTTGTTTTAATTGCGCATACTTATCCTGGTGCCAACCTTCAACATTTGCCTTGATATGCGTAAAACTTTGGCCACTCCAAATGCCACCTTCTGCCTCTGGCAGGTTTTGTTTCACACGCCAAAACCAAGTTAAGGAATCATTAGCAGGAATGCGCGTTTTCCATTGAACTAAATGCTTGGCTTTTATAACCCCAGAACTCAAATGGTACATTCCGCTTGAAGCAAAATTTACAGCGGTATCAAGCTCCATCACATACTCTGTTTCTGGCGCAAATAAATTGTTATTTTGAGCCATCAGCGTTAAGGTATCAGAATTGACAATTGCAAACTTAGCAGGCAACAAAGCTTGCACACCACTGCCTGGCAAAAAGTAACTTAGGGTTGCCTCATTGTTTTGAAAATTACTTTCGGCCAAGGACTTTGCCTTATTCAAAATTACCTTAAAGGCATTGTTTCCAATTTCTTCTGTAGATAGGCCTTTTATCCAAAAATAAAAGGTATCTTGGTTCAAAGGCGCAATAACTTTCAAAGGCTCAAAAGTTATCAGTTTGTTGTTTGCCAAAGTTCTTTCAACTTCAATGACAAGGGTATCATTGGTATTTGCTTTTCCGTTGTTAGAAAGTATCATTCCAATGGCTAAGGAGTCATTTTGAACCGTTGCATTTTCAGGAAATACAAATAAATTGTTTGCACTCACAGCATAATCTGCTAAAGCTGGCGCGTATAAAACTAAAGCTGGGTCTGCTTGCAACAACAATTGCAAGGCATGGGAGCGACCAAAAGGTTCATTGCCTGCAGAACTTTGTTGTAAAATTGCTTTGAGGTTTTCACCAATAGGCTTGCCGTAACCGGCCCCACTTAATTGCTGGTAAAACAAGCGCATTTGTTGTTCTAAGAAACTTGTAAAAGTTAAGTTGGTATGCGCCAACCAACCAATTGCGCCTTTATTGGCAGCGCAAATAAAATCTTTGCCATACACCAAGCCTGTGCCCAATGGGTCAACTTCATTGGCATTACCAATATTACAACCATTGAAATAATAAAATGCGGGTTTGTTGCTAGGACTTAACTCTTGAATGCCGCCAAAATCCATGTCCAAAACTGTAAGCGAACCATGACCGTAAAAGGTGAGTAGGTTCAAACCATTATTTTGATGATTGATAAGTGTTTCCTTCAGTTTGTTTTCTGTGGGCTCGGTGCTCGATTTAAAATATGAAAGTAAATTAGCACCTACTGGAGCATCTAATACTTCATTACCAATTGAACGAAGTTGGTTCCTAAAATCTGCTTGTTGCCCAGCATTCTCTCCTCCGCTTAAATGCATGTAATTTTTGCGCCATGAAGCAATACTGTCTGGGCGAGTTTCGTAAGCAATTAGTTTATCTAAATAATTTTGAACTTCGGTATTGGAGGCAGCAGGAATTCTTCCAGTGGCAATTGCTGGCGCTCCATCATTTCCTATTAGGCCATTAGTAAACAAATTATCAGAGGAGGGAACACCAATAGAAGGAACTAAATTTAAATTATAATTTATTGAATTACTTCTAATCAAATTATTCTGATACCCTCTCCCTAACAACAATAAGAAGTTAGGCTTCTTAGATTGCTTGTCATAAAAATGCGCAGCAAACCTTCTAAGCGCTAAAGGATGCTCATACCCGTAGGCATAAAAATTATATAAGTCGGGGGTAAAGGCCAACAAAGTTTGAAAACGCTGTGAGCGATAATTTGCATAGGCATTGGCAGATGTCTCTAATTTAGGGTGAGAAACCAATAGAAACTCAATATTGGAAGGAGAAAAATTAGGGATAGTAACTTTTTGAATACTAGCTGGCACCAAAAAGTCTGAGGCTTCCTGCAAATAAATTGTACGTGGCCCAGATACATAGGGCAATAGCACTTGTGCAAGGTTACTTTGCTTTTGTCCCACACTTCTAACACCTGCTTTTACATCCCAAGCGATGGGTGTATTACCTGTGAAATTATTGAATTGCAGCAAAGTTTTTGGAGCATTGATAGGATTTTGTAAAACCAGTTTGGCATGGCTACCTGGCCAATCTGTTCCTTTGCTATAATTAAGTTGCACATAAGAAATACCAATAAAGTCTGAACCAACCGATAAATCATTCACCACTTCAAACCTAAAACGCAAGGTATTTCCTGCCAAATTTGAAGGTATTTGCTTTTGTATCACACGCGGTCCATAACCTCTAAAGGTTGTATCACACATTAAAAATTCTTGGTTGTTTGCAGCTATGGCATAAATCCGCAAATGGTGATTAGGCGCATTGGGATTAGCCAAAAAGAAATCAGAAGAACCATTTACCTTAATTTCAGCAGTAGCAGTTTGTCCGCCGAGCCAGTTGGGTGTAGCAAAGGTTTGGGTTCTGGTTTGACCCAAGCCTATTAAATAACTCATCATGCCCTCGGCACCTCCGTAATCACTGACATAATATTTAGCACTAGCAGGAATGAAACTTCCATAAAAGTAATCTTCCATTGGTGCCCAAAAATCACTTAGCAAAAACTGGCTTTCTGGCGTGTAGGCATTGTAATCGTTGGCAATATAGTTGGTAAATCTTAGGGGTTGAACCAAAGAAGTATCTGGCAAAACAGTTAGAAAATATACAGAGGTATCGGTATACTGACTTCTAAAAGTATGCGGTTGTTCTTGGGCATTTACATATAGTTCTTTGTCTAAATTGCCTGAATTGGGTTCGCCATAAAATGCCAAATAATCTGTTGCATTAAAAACATTATCTGTTGCCCCTTGCAAAAAAATTGGCAGCTCTACCCCATCTCTAAATACTTGGAAACGGTTTGGGTTCAACCCGACCAAATTAAAGCCTGCTGCTTGCATTGCAGCTGAATCTAAACGGTAAATGCCCTTATCTATCAACTTTATTTTAAGGTAAGGCATATAAGGTCGAAGCCACTCGAAGCCATACTTTTTCTGTGCTTGTAGGCTTGAGGCCAAACTCGTGGCCAAAATAAATAAGGCAATACAGGTTAAATTGCAGGTCTTTTTCATGCAGAGGGCAATTTAAGAGAAATTAGAGAAATTTGGCATAGTGCATTGAAATTTAACACTTAACCAACAAATCAGAAAAAAATTGTCTGAAGAAGATTAGGCTTCTGCAAATTTTTCGAAGAAATAAGGAATAGTTTCTATGCCTTTGTAATAGTTAAACAAACCATAGTGCTCATTTGGCGAGTGAAGCGCGTCGCTATCTAAACCAAAACCCATCAAGACTGATTTTAACCCTAATTCTCTTTCAAACAAAGCCACAATTGGAATGCTGCCACCGCCGCGAGTAGGGACAGGTTTTTTTCCAAAGGTTTTTTCCATGGCATATTCGGCTGCCTTGTAAGCCTTAGAATCTATCGGCGTTAAGACAGGTTCACCACCATGGTGCGGTCTCACTACTACTTTTACACCTGCAGGTGCAATGCTTTCGAAATGACGCTTAAATAAATCTGTGATTTCATAGGAAGATTGGTTTGGTACCAAGCGCATGCTAATTTTTGCAAAAGCTTTCGAAGGCAAAACTGTTTTTGCGCCTTCGCCAATGTATCCACCCCAAATACCATTGCAATCTAAGGTTGGCCTAATACCTGTGCGCTCTAGCACATTGAAACTTTTTTCACCCCAGATATCATTGATGTCTAGGTCTTTTTTATAGGCTTCCAAATCAAATGGCGCTTGGTTAAGCAAGGTTCTTTCTTCTTGGCTCAATTCTAATACTTTATCATAAAACCCAGGAATAGTGATGTGGTTATTTTCATCGTGCATGCTGGCAATCATTTTGGCCAAAATATTGATAGGGTTGGCTACCGCTCCGCCATAAACACCACTGTGCAAATCGCGGTTTGGACCAGTAACTTCCACTTCAACGTATGACAAACCACGCAAACCACAATCTATACTTGGAATGTCATTGGCAATGATAGAAGTATCAGAAATAAGTACTACATCTGCTTTAAGTTTCTCTTTGTTGGCAATGCAAAAATCGCCAAGGTGGCTTGAACCAACCTCCTCTTCGCCCTCAATCATGAATTTAACATTGCAAGGCAAGGTGTTTTCAGCCATCATCATTTCAAAGGCTTTGAGGTGCATGTAAACCTGACCTTTATCATCACAAGCACCACGCGCAAAGATGGCCCCATCTGGGTGAATGGCTGTTTTTCTAACTTGTGGTTCAAAAGGTGGTGTATCCCATAATTCTAATGGCACAGCAGGTTGCACATCATAATGTCCATAAACCAGAACCGTTGGCATTGCAGGGTCTATGATTTTTTCTCCATATACAATAGGATGACCAGCAGTTGGACAAATCTCAACCGCATCTGCACCTGCAGCAATTAATTTATCTTTGATATATATAGCTGCTTTTTCCACATCTCCTTTAAAAGCAGAGTCTGCACTAATAGAAGGAATGCGCAATAATTCGAATAACTCGTTTAGAAAACGGTCTTTATGTTGGTTTAAATAAGTGGCTGACATATTATAAAATTTTGTCAAAGCTATTATATTTATCAGAATTTAGATGGGTGTTGAAATTTTAAGGACAAGCACAAACAGAGAAGAGTTACTTTCGTGGGGTGGAGTATTTAGCAACTTTAAATCCGGCGCAGCGCGCAGCCGTTGAACAAATAAAAGGACCTGTAATGATTATAGCTGGCGCGGGCTCTGGAAAAACCCGCGTGCTCACTTATAGAATTGTGCACATGTTGCGCAGTGGCGCCGATTCGTTTCAAATTTTAGCCCTAACTTTTACCAATAAAGCAGCCAAAGAAATGCGTCACCGCATCATGGAAGCTGCTGGCTCAGAAGGCAGAAACGTTTGGATGGGAACCTTTCATAGCATCTTCGCCCGAATCCTACGTTCTGAAAGTGAAAAAATTGGCTACCCTAAAAATTTTACAATTTATGATACCGACGATAGCAAAAGCTTAATCAAAACTATACTTAATGAAAATAAGTTAGACGATAAAGTTTACAAACCTTCGAGCATTTTATCAAGGATTTCTTCGGCTAAAAACAACTTAATAACCGCAGATGAATATATTCAAAATGGCGAACTCACCGAGCAAGACATAAGCAGTGGCAAACCCAAGTTCTCGCATATATTTAAAGTATATCAGGAACGTTGCTTTAGAGCAGGCGCTATGGATTTTGACGATTTATTGGTAAATACTTTCCGACTGTTTCACTTTCATCCAGAAGTATTGCACCGCTACCAGCATCAGTTTAAATATATCATGGTAGATGAGTTTCAGGATACCAACCATGCCCAATACATGATTTTGAAAAAGTTGGCCGCAGTACATGAAAATATTGCCGTAGTGGGCGACGATGCTCAAAGTATTTATGCCTTTAGAGGAGCTAATATCAGAAACATCCTTGGCTTTCAAAAAGACTATACCGATGTAAAAATCTTTAAACTAGAACAAAACTACCGCAGCACCCAAAACATTGTGAATGCTGCAAGTTCTATTATCGAAAAAAACAAAGAACAAATTGCCAAACAAGTTTGGACCGACAACGAAACAGGTGAGAAAATAAGAGTGTTACGTGCGCTTACCGACAATGAAGAAGGAAAGATGGTGGCCTCTTCTATTTTTCAGGATAAAATGAATGGGCAATTGCACCACAAAGATTTTGCAATTCTGTATAGAACCAACGCGCAAAGTAGGTCGATGGAAGAAGCGCTGCGGAAAATCAATATTCCTTATAAAATCTATGGCGGACTTTCCTTCTACCAGCGCAAAGAGGTGAAAGATTTATTGGCCTATTACCGAGTTGTGATAAACCCAAATGATGAAGAAGCCCTTAAACGCATCATCAACTACCCTACCCGCGGCATTGGTAAAACTACCCTAGAAAAAATGATGTTGGCCGCAGATGAAAACAAGGTAAGCTTGTGGACTTTTATGGACAAAGCGCGAGAGTTTGGAATTAAACTGCAAGGTCCGGTTGAAGATTTTGTGCTTATGATTAAAAGCTTTCAAACCTTACTCAACCGAAATGCCTATGATGTGGCCATGCACATTGCCAAGCAAAGTGGATTGCTAAAAGCACTTTATGAAGACAAAACCATAGAAGGAATTGCTCGCTACGAAAACACTGAAGAGCTTCTCAATGGTATCAAGGAGTTTAGCATTGAGGATTTAATTGATGAAGAAGGCGTGGTAAAAACCCGCACCTTGGATGAGTTTATGGCAGATGTTGCTTTGCTAACCAACGACGACAAAGACAAGAGCCAAGACCAAGACCATGTGAGCTTGATGACCATTCACTCAGCCAAAGGTTTGGAGTACAAATATGTGCATGTGGTAGGATTGGAAGAAAATTTATTCCCCTCGCAATTGTCGCTAAATAGCAGGCAAGAACTAGAAGAAGAACGCCGTTTGTTTTACGTGGCCATCACCCGTGCTATGAAAAAACTAACGCTAAGTTTTGCTACCAGCAGGTTTAAATTTGGCAACATCATCAATAGTGAACCAAGTAGATTCTTGCAAGAAATCGACCCTAAGTTTTTACAATTCGATAATTTGTTTGGCAACCGTGGTGGACAAAGTTTTGGCAAAGATGATGCGCCAAGAACAGGCACCATGACAGGTTTGCCCAAAAAAGTTCTGGCTTTACAAAAACCAACACCTAAGCCGGCGACGCCTATCAACCCAGATTTTGAAGCAGATGATACAAGTGGGCTAAAAGTAAGTGATAAAGTGGCACACCAACGTTTTGGCAATGGCGAAGTGGTGCTTATGGAAGGAATTGGCGACAATAAAAAAGCAACCATAGATTTTATAGAGCATGGCCGAAAAGTGTTGGTGCTTAAGTTTGCGAAGCTCCAAATAAAATAGTTACAAATGCAGCAGTTGTTGGTGCAATTGCATCACTTGTGGAATTAGCAAATGGCTTTCATCGTTATTGAGCAAATAATCTGCCCTTGCCATTTTTTCTTCTTGCGGCATTTGTTTTTGTAGGCGCTCCAAAACAGCCTCCCGCGTGCTGTTATCCCTTTGCATGGTTCGGGCAATGCGCAATTCATCGGGGCAATGCACCACAATGATTTTGTCAAGCTTTTTATAGGAGTCGCTCTCATACATCAAAGCAGCTTCTTTCAAAATATAAGGGGCGGTTTGAACCAAGACCCAATTATCGTAATCTTTAAAAACGGCAGGATGCACCAAAGCGTTTAATTCGCTTAACAAGGCTTGGTTTTTAAAAACTAATGAGGCAATATAAGCCCTATCCAAATTTCCATCCCTTAGGTAAGCTTCTGCTCCAAGAAGGGCAATTAAATCTGCTTTTAAGGAAGAATTTTCTGTCATCACACTTTTAGCGCGGGCATCGGCATCATAAATAGGAATGCCTAAGGTTGAAAAAATCTTAGCGACAGTACTTTTACCAGAACCAATATTTCCAGTGATGCCTATTTGTTTCATGGGGCGAAGTTAAGGAAAATTGTGGTTGGTATTTGGCAGCTAGCTTTCAGGCGCTAACATTAGCCGTTTCTGTGATTATCTGTGCTATCTGTAAGCCACCCTTTTTCTCACAGATGCCACAGATTTTCACATATTGGAAAAGACTATAAAAAAGAGTTTACACAGTCTAATTTACGCTTCCTGAGTGTCGGAAAGTTGTATACCAAGGGAGTACCCATGTTATACCAAGCAGGTACCCATGATACATCAAGCAGGTACCCATGTTAATCCAAGCGGGTACCCATATTAATCCAAGGGGGTACCTATGTTAATCCAAGGGGGTACCTATGTTAATCCAAGGGGGTACCCAAACAGTATGGAGCAAGAGTGAGGAGAAAGAGGGTAGTGTCCCATTAAGTGTGTGAGAGCAGCTAACAGTGAAAAAGAAAGAGTAGCTAAGACACCATCCCCGGTCGCCAGAACCCCGAGGCCCAGCACCAACGCAGCTATAGGCAGCTATTAGAATACGCCGGTCCCCGAGCCTGCCGAGGGGCAGAAATGCGGTCATGGAGCTTGTCGAAACAAAAAAGCCTCTGATTTCTCAGAGGCTTTTGCGGTGCGGACGGGACTACTGGGTTCGAGTTCGTTTTTACTTTTGAACTATAAATTTCCCTTGGGTTGACCCAAGACTAGAATATATATGATAGAAGTATAAACCAGCCTCAAAGTTTTGAGATGGAAT
>CAMDHZ010000021.1 GCA_945898275.1 Chitinophaga pinensis
GCATTCGAACTTAAGGCATTAAATCTATATCCAGTATTACAAGGCACACCTGTTTGCAAGGTGAAATTAATGGCTGCGCCAGGACCAGATTGGTCAATCACATTAATGTTTTTGCTTATCAACCTCCTACATCCATTGCTCAAGGCAACCTCTAAAGTTACTGGAAATAAACCTCCATTGCCATAGGTATGACTAACTGCTGTTGCGATTGAATCCTTGCCGTCTCCAAAGGTCCAAAGGTAGGAAGCGTTTAAGGTCGACTCGAAACTCAAGTTGGGTTCAAACTGAACCGTTTTTACGCAAGGCAATTGGGTGGCTACAAAATCTCCATTGACATCAGAGATGATAAAACTTACAGAGAAGGTATCTGAACAAAGATTCTCTACAGCCACTACTTTTAAGGTATGTTTACCTTCACTTAAGCTATTTAAAACAAATGAGGTTCCTAACACTTGCGGGGCATTATTGTCTAAAATAAAATAAGTGTCTGTATTGCCTGTACTCAAATTTATAATCTGCCTGCTGTTTGAGCAAGTATCTGTAATGGTTAAGCTAAAATCTGCTTTGGGACCATCAAAACCATACAAGGTATCTAAAGAAGACAAAGAAGAACACAAGCCCTTTTTGGTTACCAATAACTGAATATACCCTGTATCTGTTTTATTGAAGGCCACTCGTTGAACCCTTATGCTAGAGTCAGACCAATATTTTCTGTCTCCTAACCATAAGTAGGTAAAATCACTTCCATTAACCAAGGGCGTTAGTGTAAATACATTTTGGCAGTTGTTGGCTTGAACCAAGAAGGATGGATTTGGAGAATTAACAATCTCTATATTCTCTTGATAGGTAAACGTATCGTTGATGGTTAGGCTAACCGCATAAACGCCATCTGCTGCATAGGTATGAGAAGGAGAAGCTAAACTTGAGGTATCCCCATCTCCAAAACGCCATTTGTAGGAAGTGGCTAAGATGGATGAATCTAAAAATTGTACCGTTCTATTGTTACAATTAAAACCCGTTACTTTAAAATTAGCAACCGGAATAGGCAATACTTCAATATTGGCAATGGCAGTGTCCATGCAACCTGTAGAACCTACCACCGCTAACATTACTTGGTATTTCCCAGGATTAGCAAACCTCCTGTTAAAGACAAAAGAGTTTATAGAATCAATGGTACCATCGCCAAATAACCAACGATTAGAAACCACCCAACCGATGCCTAAAGAAGAACTGTTGTTTAAGAAATTAAAAGAATGGTCTACAAAATTTTGAATAGGGTCGTTAGGCAAGAAAGAAGCAATTGGACCATAACTGCCAAATGGTAAGTTGATAGTTCTGGAAACGGTGCTGATACAACCATTTTTATTGGCAATTAAAATCACAGCTAAATCACCTGTATCAGAAAACGTCTTAACAGGACTCAAGCGATTGTCTGAAGTTCCATCAGGGAAATTCCAAGTGAAGCGCATGGCTGTATCTGCTGCACTTAAATTGCTAAATTTAATTCTGTTACTGCAAGAATTTGGGGCAACGCCATAAGTAAAATCTATTGGCAATTGGGTTGAACCAAATCCGGCAATGATGGGTTTCTTGATACTAATCGCACAACCACTTTCAGAAGTTGTGGTTAAGGTAACAGTATCAACCCCTGGATTGGTAAAATTAAATACAGGATTGGTAGCATTTGAACCACCTTTTATGGGCGAGCCAAACTGCCAAGCATAACTCATTCTAGCTAAAACATTGGTAGTGGAGAGGTTTTGAAAACTCACCAATTGATTACAATTACTTGCTACAAAATTAAAGTTGGGAGTTGGCACAGAAATATTGATAACATCTGCAACGGTATCTGCGCAATTGCCATTGTACACCGCCATTCTAATTAAATGGTAACCAAAAGAAAGGTTATTAAGTGCAGCACTACCACCAATTGAAACATAAGGAGCTCCGTCTAAACTATACGTATAAGATAACAAGCCAGGGCTACTTAAGTTATTTATAACCCTGTTAGTAGAGCAATAGGTTTGTCCAACAGGAGGAACAACCTCAAAAGCTGCAGTGGCAGAAGGAACAAAAACAGCAGCATTAAAGGTCAACGGAATTGCATTGATTGGGCATCTTCCATTAGAGGCGACTTGAAGAGTAACGGTTTTTAATCCAGCACTCGAATAACCTCTGCTGGGCACTCTGAGGAAAGTGTCACTTCCAAAACTGCCACTTGAAAATCCCCAATGGTAATTATATTGATTACTAATTGGCGCGCCAAAAAAGGAATATACATTGTCACATGCCGCAACCGCAGATAGTGTTCCAACTACTGGAGTGGTAGCAACCGTAACCATTCTTTCACTAGAATCGGTTCCGTTAATAATTAACCTAACCTTATAAATACTATCCTTTGCATAGAGATGGGCAGGACTGGCCAAGGTTGAAGAATCGCCATCTCCAAAATACCATTTGTAGGAAACAACCAAGGTAGAAGAATCTCTAAATTGAACCAAGCGATTGCTACAGGCGTTTTGAACAAAACCAAAGTTTGAGGATACCACTGGATAAACATTGATATTGGCCGTATAAGTATCTGTGCAACCTAATGTGTTTGTTGCACTTAAAGAGATTAAGTAGTTACCTGGTGTTGCATATCTTTTGTCATAAATAGAGCTGTTAATGGAATCTAAAGTTCCATCTCCTAAGTTCCATTTATACTTTATGTTCCAAGCATTATTGCCTAAATGAGCACTGGTATTCACAAAAGAAAAATTGTGATTATTAAAAGGCATGCTCACTTGGTTCAACCCAAACCTAGCGGCTGGACCAAATGCACCAGAATCTATTTGAATGATTTTAGTAGCCGTAGAACTACAGCTTCCATTGCTAACCGTTAGGTTAACCGTATAGGTTCCTAACTTAGCAAAACCATGAATAGGGTTAGCGAGGTTACTAGTAGTAGTATCGCCAAAATCCCATGCATAAGAGAACCCAGTGCCCGTGGTATTGGTAAATTGAATGATGCTTTTGCAGGTTGCGCTTGCTAAACTTGTATTAAAACTAGCATTTGGACCAGTACCTGTGCCCACCACAAATCTTCTTCCAATTGTGGCAGAACAACCACTTGTACTTGTTAAGGTAAGGTAGGCAGAATCGGCTCCAGCAACGCCAAAGTTAAAGCTTGCGTTTGGGGTATTGGCAGTTCCTTTGAGCGGACTTCCAAAAAACCATTGGTAACTTAAAGCACCATTGTCTGTGCTAGAAGAGGTGGTTAAAAAATTAACTTGTTGATTGCAAGAACTAGGAATTGCAATAAAAGATGGTATTGGCGCGCTAATGGTGAAAGGGAAATTAAGTGTATCAGAACAAAAGCTTTTGCTGCCAACTACTTGTATTAAATGTGCTCCTGGGGTTAATGCATAAGCTGTATCAAAAGTGGTTAAGGTATCAAAAGGACCATTGTCTATGCGCCACAAATAAAGGTTTGCACCTACCCCATCGTTTCTAATAATACGCGTTGTAGCACATAAATTATTATTTGGTGCATACACCACGGCTTTGGTAGAAAATCCATTTGGAGCAATGGTTGGTGTAAAAATAAGTTGCGAAGGAGAAATTGGACATTTACCCTTATTGAAAACTGTTAGTGCTACACCCGTTGGGCCAATCGTATTGTAAGAACGAGTAGGAATTCTAAAGGTGGTATCACTTCCTGTTCCGCCCGTAAATTGCCAATGATAGGTATAATTGTTTCCAGCAGGTGCGCCTAAGAAATTATATTCGTAAGCACAATTTACTTGATAAATGATAGCAGTAACAGGTGCATGATTTAAAATTTCAATGTTTTTTCCAGTGGTTAGGTTTCCATTAATGGTGAGTTTTACCAAATAAACGGAATCTTTTAAATAGGTGTGAATTGGATTTCTTTGGGTTGAGGTATCACCATCGCCAAACTCCCAAAGCCAAGAACCAGCAAAGTAAGAAGAATCTAAAAACTGAATGGTTCGGTTGGCGCAACTTGGTGTTTGAAACCCAAATCTTGCATACACGTTTGGTTCAACCCGAACCCCTTTAAAAATAGTATCTCTGCAACCTAAGTTATTGGTAGCAATTAAACGTACCCAATAATTTCCAGTATCCTGATAAGTTTTGTTAAAGACAAACGTATTGCTCGAGAAACTGCCATCGCCAAATTCCCATTGGTAATTGCTATTAAACCCTGCTCCTAAGTGTTTGCTGCTGTTGGCAAAATCAAAAGATTGATTGGTAAAAAGTTGCGTATCTTGGTTGATACTAAAATTAGCAAATGGACCTACGGCACCCGAGTCTACCCTTATGGTTTGAAAAGAAGCCGTAGTGCAAGTGCCATTGAAAGCATATAAAATCACCAAGTAATTTCCAGTATCGGCATAAGATTTAGCAGGATGTGTTGCGGTGCTAAAGGTGCTGTCTCCAAAATTCCATAAATAAGAAGTAGCACCATTGCTTGACGTATTGGTAAATTGAATGCGGTTATTGCATGGTAAATTGGCCTGCCAAACAAAAGAAGGATTAGGCGTGCTGCCATTGCTTATGCTGATGGCTTTTCGGATGGTATTTGAACAGCCATTTGCGGCAGTTACAGTCAAAGTAACTGTATCAATGCCTCCGCTTCCAAAATTAAACAAAGGATTTGGCAACGTAGAAGTACCTTTTTGGGGTGAACCAAAAGTCCAAAAGTAATTCAAAGCCAAAGGCTCTTCACTGAAAGAAGTATTTGTAAATTGTACTGTGGCATTACAAGTGCTCGCTTGCTCGTTAAAGGCAGCAGTGGTATTAGAGATCACAAAACTTGTTACCGCCGTATCAAAGCAAATTCCATTGTGCGCAGCCAAACGTAAAGAGTAGGTTCCTTTACTCAAACCATTTAAATTGAAAGACGAAGTAATGGGTAAAAACGGACCACCATTTACACTTAAAGTATATGCTGATAGTCCGCTGCTGCTGGTATTGGTGATAATTCTACTATTAGCACAAAAGTTATTTCCGGGAGCACTCACTGCAATTCCAGCTACCACAATTGGGGCATAAAGGTTCGGTTTGAACCTAAGCACATTTGAAGCAACAGAACAACGATTGCCAGCTGTAAGGATAAGTTGCACTTGAGCAGTATCTGCAAGTAGGTATTTTCGCGTGGCAAGCCTAGAAGAAGAATCAGAGCCAGGCAATCCGCCATTAAATATCCAACGATAAGTGTAATAACTTCCAATTGGAGCGCCATTAAAGGTATATTGAAAATTACAATCAGTGCCAGCCGTAAGCGTTGGTGCAATAGAAGTTGCAAAAATAGAAATAGTCCTAGTAGTTGCGATGGTTCCATTGATGGTTAAACTCACCAAGTACACAGAATCTTTGGTATAGGTTTTCGTAGGATTCTTTAAAGTTGAAGTGGTACCATCGCCAAAATCCCACAAATAAGTAGTTGCAATAAGGGAAGAATCATAAAATTGAACGGTGCGGTTGCTACAAGAATTGAGGTTGAATCCATACCTAGGCAAAGGTGTGTTTACCACTAACATGGAGTAATTTTGTTGCACCAAGCAAGTTGGAGAGGCCATTCCTTGAACCGTAAAAAAGTAATTCCCAGTGGTATTACTAGTTCCTGAAATTGCACCCGTACTTGGGTTTATAACCAAACCTGTTGGCAGCGCACCCGAGGAAATGCTCCAAGTAAGCTGACTTAATTGTGGGGCATTTAAATTAAAGTTATAAGGAATTCCGGCCACAGCATCATGCACGTAATTGGGTTGAATGCTTAAGCCATCACAAGAAACCGAAGCTACCAATGGCACAATGACATCCGCAGCACCTGATGATTTTAGGGTTGCTGTACCACTGATGATACCACCATTCGTATTTGAAAAACACCTAACATAAATGGTTTGGTTTACGATACCAGTTATCGGTGAGATGTTCAACGTATCGGTAAAACCAAAATCTCGGTTTAAAGAGAGTTGAAAACCAGCAGAGGCAAAAAGTTTAACATTTGCGGTAAGATGGTAGGCCATAAATGAAAAACTTGCTACAGAAGAAGGTACAGCAATTTTAGTTAAGAAAGTATCTATTAAGGTATGCTCCAAGCGCCTAAGCAGGTGAAAACCTGTTTCAACCACTAAAGGTCTACCCAATTTGTCGAGTGTAATTCCGTAAGGATTGCCTACCCTACCTTTGATACCATTTCCATTTAGGCCTTCGTAAATTCCATCTCCTATTAGGGTTGAAACCATGCCATTGAGGGCAATTTTTCTTATTCTTTGGTTGTTTTTATCAGAAACAAACACATTTCCAAGAGCATCTGCATACAAACCAGAAGGACCTAAAAACACGGCATTGGTTCCCACCCCATCGGCATAGCCACCAACGCCAGAGCCAGCAAATGTTGAAACTACGCCAGAAGGACTAATTATTCGGATGCAATTATTTTTGTTATCTGCTACATAAACAAAACCTTGCAAATCAACTGTAATTCCAGTAGGCGTATTGAACCGAGCACTAGCGCCAGCACCATTTATAAATCCTGCAGAATTGGGAGTACCTGCGAAAACAGAAACTATGCCTGCATTGCTAATTTTCCGGATTACATGACTGTATTGATCTGCCACATAAAAATTACCATTTACATCGCGGGCGATTCCACAAGGGAAAGTAAAGGTTGCACTGAGTGCAGGGCCGTCAAAGGTGCCTACATTTCCAGTTCCAGCGAAGGTAGAAACTTCTCCAGCTGGTGTAATTTTACGAATGCGCAAATTGAACTGATCCGCCACATAAACATTCCCTTCAATATCGCAGGTTAGCCCTGTTGGTGAGTTAAAACTTGCAGCAGCACCAATTCCATCAGCATATCCAGCCACACCAGAACCGGCAAATAAACTTACTTCTCCAGTTAAGGGATTTACCTTTCTAATTGAATGGTTGGCAAAATCTGCAACATAGATAGTACCTGCAGTATCTATACATACACCGGTAGGTTCATTAAATCTGGCACTTACACCAAAGCTGTTTACATTACCAGCAACGCCGGCTCCAGCTAATGTTTTAACCTTATTACTATCAAGCTGTATAATCGGCTGAGCAATACCTGATAGTGCAAAACAAAAAAATAAAATAAATGAAAACAGGAAACGGGTTGGTGTATTCATGAGCGTGATTACAAGCTTTATAGATAGGCTTGTAATTTAAGTCAACTTATGATTTTTCCTGTGTTAATTGTTTAAATTGTTGAAAAATCTATGTAATCAAGCATATAAGCTGATAAAAAACAAAAGGCCAAACTCTTTCGAATTTGGCCTTTTAAATAACATAATTTAAAACTAAGCTTCTTCAGTAGTTGCTTCAACAGCAGCCTCAGCAGGCGCAGCAGTTTTCTTACCTCTTCTAGTTCTTTTAGTGCTAGTTTTAGTGCTAGTATCTTTCAATAAGTTTTCATTGAAATCTACCAACTCGATGATAGCCATTTCAGCGTTGTCGCCTTTACGATTCATCAATTTCAAAATTCTAGTATAGCCACCTGGTCTATCCGCAATCTTTTGTGCAACTGCTCCAAACAATTCTGAAGTAGACTCTTTGCTTTTAAGGTAACTAAATACTACCCTTCTTGAATGCGTTGAGTCATCCTTAGCTTTAGTGATAAGGGGTTCAACGTATTTGCGCAATGCCTTTGCTTTAGCAGTAGTTGTAGTAATACGCTTATGAAGAATTAAAGAAGAAGCCATATTAGATAACAACGACTTCCTATGTGTTGCAGTTCTTCCTAAATGATTAAATGTTTTTCCGTGTCTCATGATCTTTACCTATTGTCTTTCGGGATGAACAATCATCCTATTAATTATTCTTGGTCTAATTTATATTTAGAAACGTCAATACCAAAAGTTAAACCTTTATCTCTTACTAACTCTTCTAATTCACTTAGAGATTTCTTACCAAAGTTGCGGAATTTAAGTAAATCAGCAATATCATAAGAAACTAGATCTGCCAAAGATTTAATGTCTGCAGCTTTCAAACAATTGTAAGCACGAACAGATAAATCTAAATCAGAAAGTGGGGTTTTAAGGATTTTGCGCACTTGCAAGTAATTTTCATCAACTTCTTGAGTTGGTTCTTTTACTTGAGTATCCAAAGTGATTAACTCATCAGAGAATAACATGAAATGTTGGATAAGAATCTTAGCCGCTTCTTTCAAGGCATCTTCTGGATGGATAGAACCATCAGTTTGTATTTCGATGATTAATTTCTCATAATCGGTTTTTTGTTCAACGCGATAATCTTCAACACTAAACTTTACATTCTTAATAGGTGTAAAGATTGAATCTATAGCGATAACACCAATTGCTGCATCCTTAATTTTATTTTCTTCAGCAGGAACATAACCTCTTCCCTTTTCAACTGTAAGTTCTACTTCTAAATGAACAGAAGGTTCCATGTTACAGATAACAAGTTCAGGATTTAACACCTTAAAGCTATTGGTATGCTTTCCAATCTCACCAGCTAAAAACTGATTTTGACCTTTTATATTGATGTAGATTTTCTCATTATCAATACCGTCGATGATACGTTTGAAGCGGATTTTCTTAAGATTGAAAACCATCGCAGTAACATCCTCAATTACACCTTTTATGGTAGAGAATTCATGGTCTACACCAGTGATTTTAACCGAGGTGATAGCGAAGCCTTCTAAAGAAGACAACAGAATTCTTCTTAAAGAATTACCGATGGTAACACCGTAGCCTTTTTCAAGGGGACGGAATTCAAACTGACCAAAAAAGTCAGTTTCTTTATGCATGATAACTTTATCAGGTTTTTGAAAAGTGAGGATACCCATTTATATACCGGATTAATGATTATTTTGAATACAATTCAACGATGAGTTGTTCTTTGATATTTTCAGGAATTTGATCGCGCTCAGGATAAGCGAGAAAAGTTCCGCTAAGGCTATTTGCATCGAAAGTGATCCAATTAAATTTCTTTGGATTGCTTGCGGCTACAGAATTTGAGATTACTTCTAAAGATTTAGATTTCTCTCTAACAGCTATTACATCACCAGGTTTAAGTTGATAAGAAGGAATATTAACCAAATTTCCATTCACGGTAATATGGCAATGAGAAACCATCTGACGACCTTGCGCTCTAGTTGGTGCAATACCTAATCTAAAAACAGTATTGTCTAATCTTGATTCTAAAAATCTTAATAAGTTTTCACCAGTGATACCTTTTTTTCTTGCTGCAAGTTCGAAAGTTTTGAAAAACTGACGCTCTAGTACACCGTAGGTATATTTAGCTTTTTGTTTTTCAGATAACTGAATAGCGTATTCTGTTTGCTTTGTACGCTTGCGTGAGCCACCGTGCTGACCAGGAGGTGTTTGTCTTTTCTCATAAGACTTATCAGGTCCAAAGATTGGATCTTTAAAGCGTCTTGCGATTTTGGTTTTTGGTCCAATATATCTAGCCATTTCTCTTCTTTATTAATTAATTAAACCCTACGAGCCTTAGGAGGACGACATCCATTGTGAGGAAGTGGAGTAATATCTGTGATAGACAAAACTTCAAGTCCGCTTGATTGCAGTGTTCTGATAGCTGAATCACGACCAGATCCAGGCCCTTTGATAAAAACATCAACTTTCTTCAAACCAGCATCAACCGCAACTTTAGCACAATCTGCAGAAGCCATTTGTGCAGCATAAGGTGTATTTTTCTTTGAACCTCTGAAACCCATTTTACCAGCAGAAGCCCAAGATATTACTTGTCCAGTTTGATTTGTGATTGAAATAATCACATTATTAAAAGAAGCTTTAATGTGAACTTGACCATGAGGTTCTACACTAACTGTCTTCTTTTTGGTTACCTTTTTGTTATTAGCAGCCATGTTCTTTTAATTACTTATTATTTAGTTACCTTCTTTTTACCAGCAACTGTTTTACGTTTACCTTTACGAGTGCGTGAATTTGTGCGAGTACGTTGTCCGCGAACTGGCAATCCTTTACGATGACGTAATCCTCTGTAACAACCAATGTCCATAAGACGCTTGATGTTTAATTGACGTTCAGAGCGAAGTTCTCCTTCAACAGTTACACCTTCTGTAATGAATTTACGAATAGCATTTAACTCTTCGTCATTCCATTCACTTACTTTTTTGTCCCATGATACGTTACAACTGGTCAATATATGTTGAGCAGTTGAGCGACCAATACCGAAGATATAGGTTAAACCTATTTCTCCTCTTTTGTTTTTGGGTAAATCTATACCTGATATACGAGCCATATTACTTTATTATCCTTGACGTTGTTTAAACTTAGGGTTCTTTTTGTTGATAACGTAAACTCTTCCTTTACGTTTAACAATGATGCAGTCTTCACTGCGCTTCTTTACAGATGCTCTGATCTTCATTTTTGCCAGTTTTTATTTATACCTGTATATAATTCTTCCTTTACTTAAGTCATATGGCGACATTTCTATCGACACTTTATCTCCTGGTAAAATTTTAATATAATGCATTCTCATTTTACCTGAGATATGGGCAATCACTTCGTGCCCATTTTCTAATTGTACTCTGAACATTGCATTACTCAGAGATTCTGTTATTGTTCCGTCTTGTTTTATCAGCGATTGCTTTGGCATATTGTTAGAAAAAGGGGAGCAAAAATACGTAATATTTTTATAATATCAACGAAATAATTACTTTATACCAAAGATCCTGCTGCTTGTCGTCCTTTTATTCTACCGCTCTTCATCAAACCATCATAGTGACGCATCATTAAATGACTCTCGATTTGCTGTAAGGTATCTAAAACCACACCAACTAAGATGAGTAAAGAAGTACCTCCGTAAAACTGAGCAAACTGACTATTGATGTTAAAAATGTTTGCTAAAGATGGCAGAATTGCTACAAATGCTAGGAAAAATGCACCTGGTAGTGTAATTCTAGACATCACATTATCAATGAAATCGGCAGTAGCCTTACCAGGTTTTACACCAGGTATAAATCCACCGTTCCTTTTCATTTCATCTGAGATTTGATTAGCATTTACAGTAATAGCAGTATAAAAGTACGTAAACAAAATTATAAGTATTGCAAAAGTTAGGTTATATACCCAACCCATAGGATTGATAAAAGCACCCATTACCCCTTGCATAGTTTCATAATCTGGGAAGAATTGCGCAACTGTACTAGGAATAAACATTAATGCTTGTGCAAAAATGATAGGCATTACTCCAGCAGCGTTAACCTTTAAAGGTATATACTGTCTTACACCACCATATTGTTTATTTCCAACAATCCTTTTTGCGTATTGTACAGGTATTTTTCGGGTACCTTGAACCAATAGAATTGTAATCATAATAACGGCAAACAACACAGCTAACTCAACCAAGAATATCACCAATCCTCCACCTGTTTCGCCTAATTTGAAATTGAA
Organism: Chitinophaga pinensis; assembly: GCA_945898275.1. GTDB lineage: Bacteria > Bacteroidota > Bacteroidia > UKL13-3 > UKL13-3 > B1. The sequence continues at coordinate 11,436 of CAMDHZ010000021.1, forward strand.
TTCTTTAACTAATGCTTCAGGCAACCTTGCTATGATACCAATCATAATGATTAAAGAAATTCCATTGCCAATTCCTTTTTCAGTAATTCTTTCACCTAACCACATTACAAACATGGTGCTTGATGTTAAGACAACTACTGAACTCAGCATAAACATAAAGTTAGAAATCACCTCTGGATTAGTAACTGAGATAATTGCTTGAGGATTTTCTGTTCTTAAATTAATAAGGAAACCAATTGACTGAACTGCTGTAATTACAATAGTTAAATATCTGGTTATCTGATTAATTTTACGTCTTCCATCTTCGCCTTCTTTTTGAAGTCTTTGAAAAGAAGGAACAGCCAAACTCAATAATTGCACTACAATTGATGCCGAAATATATGGCATGATACCAAGTGCGAAGATTGAGCCCCTTGCGAAAGCACCACCTGCAAAAGTGTTAATCAAACCAAAAATACCACCTTCTGCTTGTTGAGCAGAACCTTCTAACATGTTTGGATCTACACCTGGAAGGGTAACATACGTACCCAAACGGTAGGCAAGTAACATCCAGAATGTAATAAGCAACTTGTATCTTAGTTCCTCAATTCTGAATATATTTTGAAATGTTTCAATTAGTTTCTTCACCGGTCGGGAATATTAAATATTTATTTACTTGTAATTGAACCTCCAGCTGCTTCAATAGCTTTCTGCGCAGCTTCTGAAAACTTATCAGCTTTAATTTCTAACGCAGCTTTAATTTCACCACGTCCTAAAATTTTCACTAAATCATTTTTTCCAATCAATCCATTGTCTCTTAAAACAGATGAATCAATTTTACTAATTCCTTTATCAGCAAGTTCTTGAAGTTTATCTAAATTAATTGGAGCGTACTCAACCCTATTAAGGTTTTTAAAACCAAATTTAGGTATACGACGATACAAAGGCATCTGACCACCTTCAAAACCTCTTTTTGTGCTTGTTCCACTTCTAGAACCAGCACCTTTATGACCACGAGAAGCGGTTCCACCTTTTCCACTACCTTCTCCTCGACCTAACCTTTTACCTTCTCTATGGGTTGAACCAGGAGCTGGCTTTAATGTATGTAATTTCATGTCTGGTCCTTTTAGATTTTTTCAACTTTTAACAAATGAGAAACTTTGTTGATCATACCCATAATTTGTGGCGTAGCTTCAACCTCTTTTACTTGATGAAGCTTAGTAAACCCAAGGGCACGAACGGTGCGCTTTTGATCTTCTTTACGGTCGATGGCGCTCTTTATTTGTGTAACTCTTAACTTTTCCATCGTATTATTCTTGTCCGTTAAAAACTTTCTTTAAACTAATTCCTCTTTGTTGTGCAATAGTATATGCATCACGCATTTCTAATAATGCGTTAATGGTAGCTTTCACCACATTGTGCGGGTTAGAAGACCCTTTTGATTTTGCCAAAACGTCTGTAACTCCAGCACTTTCCAAAACTGCACGCATTGCACCACCTGCAATAACACCTGTTCCATGCGCAGCAGGCTTTAAAAATACACGACCACCGCCATATTTACCAAGTTGCTCATGAGGTACAGTGCCTTTTAAAACTGGTACTTTAACCAAATTTTTCTTAGCATCATCTACTCCTTTAGAAATAGCATCTGTTACTTCCAAAGATTTTCCTAAGCCATAACCAACTATACCATTACCATCCCCTACTACAACTAAAGCTGAAAAACTAAATGTTCTACCACCCTTTGTAACTTTGGCTACGCGGTTTATAGAAACAACTTTTTCCTTTAGTTCAACATCAGTTGTTCTTACTTTTTTTATGTTCGCTGTTGACATACTCTTTCTTACAATTAAAATTTAAGACCACCTTCACGAGCGCCTTCAGCAAGCGCCTTAACCCTACCATGATAAAGGTAACCACCTCTATCAAAAACAACTTCTGAAATACCTGCGGCAAGTGCTTTTTCAGCTAAACTTTTTCCAACAAGTACCGATGAATCACCTTTTGCTACCTTTTCAGTCAATGCTCTAGATGAACTTGCAATTAAGGTAACACCAGCTATATCATCAATCAATTGAGCATAAATGAATCTATTACTCCTAAAAACAGATAGACGTGGCTTCTGAGCTGTACCAGTTACGCGGCTGCGGATACGGGCACGAATTTTTCCTCTTCTTGAATCTTTATTAAACATAGCTCAATATTATTTAGAAGCAGTTTTACCTGCTTTTCTTCTCAACACTTCATTTACAAACTTAATACCCTTGCCTTTATATGGTTCTGGTGCACGCAATGACCTAATCTTTGCTGCTACTTGACCAACTAATTGCTTATCAATTCCTTCTAATGTTATGATTGGGTTTTTACCTTTTTCTTGTTCAGTTTTTACTTGAACTTCTTTGGGTACTTCAAAATAAATATGATGTGAATATCCAAGTGTTAAATCTAGAATATTTCCATCATTAGTAGCTTTGTAACCAACACCCACCAATTCTTGTCTTTTCGAATATCCTTGAGTAACACCAGTAACCATATTGTTTACAAGTGACCTATAAAGGCCATGAAGTGCTCTATGGCGCTTATGGTCTGTAGCTCTTGTAAAAGAAATGATACCATCGGTAACATCTAACTTAATATCTGGATCCATTTGTTGCGTTAATTGACCTTTTGGTCCTTTAACTGAAACAAGATTAGAAGAAGAAACTACCACTTCAACACCTGAAGGAACTTTAATAATTGCTTTACCTATACGTGACATTTTATTCTCCTTTCAATTAATAAACGAAACATAAAACTTCACCACCTACATTATTAATCTTCGCTTCCTTTTCAGTCATTACACCTTTAGAAGTAGTTACAATGGCTATACCCATACCATTAATAACACGCGGCAAAGTGTCAACGCCTGTATAACGACGTAAACCTGGACGACTAACGCGCTCAAGTGTCTTAATTGCAGAAGTTTTGGTTAATGGATGATACTTAAGGGCAATTTTTATGATACCTTGACGGTTTTCTATGTCCTCAAATTTATAATTAAGGATATAGCCCTTCTCGAATAATACTCGAGTAATCTCCTTTTTAATTTTGGAGCTTGGAATCTCTACTATGCGATGATTTGCCTTGATCGCATTACGAAGCCTAGTTAAATAATCTGATATTGGATCTGTCATATGATATATTTTGTTACTTGCAAGCAGTAAGCCAAGGCTTTTACTCTTACTTGCTAAGTGATTGTTTATATTTTAAGGGCTGCAAATATATAAATAAATGCTAAACCTTTACAATTTATTTTTATTACCAGCTAGATTTGGTAACACCTGGAATTTTACCCATTAAGGCAAGTTCACGAAATTGATTACGGCAAATACCGAAATCCTTCATGTACCCTTTTGGTCTTCCTGTTAATTTACAACGATTCTTAAGACGAACAGGTGAAGCATTTTTAGGAAGTTTTTGCAACCCAATATAATCACCTGCTTGTTTTAATGCCTCACGCTTGGCAGCAAACTTTGCCACCATTTTCTCTCTTTTGCGTTGACGGGCTTTTACTGACTCTTTTGCCATTATATAAATATTACGCTTTTTTAAATGGTAAACCAAACTCCTTTAGCAATTCTAAGCATTGCTCATCCGAACTGGCAGTAGTTACAAATGTAATGTCCATACCATTGATTCTGTTAACCTTATCGATAACAATCTCAGGGAAAATGATCTGTTCTGTTACACCCATGTTATAATTTCCTCTGCCGTCAAAACCTTTAAGTTTTAAGCCTTGAAAATCCCTTACACGAGGTAAAGAAACTGAAATTAAACGGTCTAAGAACTCATACATACGGTCTCCACGCAAAGTTACACGTGTTCCAACCGGAACACCTTTTCTTAACTTGAAGTTTGAGATATCTTTCTTTGAACGTGTAGGAACGGCCTTTTGTCCAGCAATATTTGAAAGCTCTTCAATTGCTTGGTCAACCAATTTCTTATCTGCAACAGCAGCTCCAACTCCTTGGTTAATACAAATTTTAAGTAACTTAGGAACCATCATAGGGTTCTTATACTTGAATCTTTCCTGCATTGCGGGAACGATTTCTTTTGAATATTGTTCTTTTAATCTTGGCGTGTACATATACAATAAATATTAGTCAATAAAATCACCAGATTTTTTTGATACCCTTAATAATTTTCCACTTTCATTGGTTTTGCGACCAATTTTAGTTGGATTACCTGTTTTATCTACAACTTTTAGATTGGAAATATGAACAGGCGCTTCTTTTGAAATAATGCCACCATTTTGATTCTGAGCATTAGGTTTAGTATGACGCTTAACAATGTTAACGCCCTCAACAATTGCTCTGTTTGTTTCGGTAATTACTTCTATTACCCTTCCCTTTTTGCCCTTATCGTCACCAGTAATAACAAGAACGTTATCACCTTTTTTTACATGACGTTTAGCCTGGCTGTTAAACTTTCTTTCCATTATTATAGAACCTCCGGTGCTAAAGATACAATTTTCATGAACTGTTTTTCTCTAAGCTCACGAGCAACTGGTCCGAAAATACGGGTTGCGCGTGGCTCATCTTGCGCGTTCAATAAAACGCAAGAATTATCGTCAAAGCGAATGTAAGATCCGTCTTGTCTGCGCACTTCTTTTTTCGTGCGAACGACTACTGCTTTAGAAACAGCACCTTTTTTAACTGTTCCAGAAGGAATCGCTGATTTTACAGTCACTACTATTTTATCACCTACAGAGGCGTATCTTCTACCCGTACCACCTAGCACACGAATACAAAGTACTTCTTTTGCGCCGCTGTTATCTGCTACTTTTAGCCTTGATTCTTGTTGTATCATCGTTACTTAGCTTTTTCAATGATTTCTACTAATCTCCAACGCTTATCTTTACTAAGCGGACGAGTTTCCATCACTCTTACAATATCATTCATATTACACTCATTCTTTTCATCATGAGCTTTAAATTTTGAGGTCATCTTGATGAACTTACCATATTTAGGGTGCATCACTTTACGCTCAACGGATACAACAATAGTTTTTTGCATTTTATTGCTAACTACTTTGCCGATGATAACCTTCCTCGAATTTCTTTCTTCAGTTGTATTTTCCATATTCCCGATTTATTGTGCACTTACAATCTGACGTTTACGTTGCTCAGTTACTAAACGTGCAATCAACTTCTTATTTTCCTTAATGATGTTGGGATTTTCAACAGGAGAAATCGCATGGTTTAACAAAAGCTTGTTAAAACTAGCTCTTTCTTCACGAATTCTTGCTGCCAACTCTTTGTTAGACAATTCCCTGATTTCTGTATTATTCATAATTATTCGCTATATTCAGGTTTAACCACAAATTTAGTAACCACTGGAAGTTTTTGTGAAGCCAATCTCATAGCTTCTTGAGCAACCGCTTTTGGAACACCATCCGCTTCAAAGATGATGGTACCTGGCCAGCAACGAGCCACCCAAAATTCTGGTGCTCCTTTACCTTTACCCATACGTACTTCGGCTGGTTTACGTGTCATTGGTTTATCAGGAAAAACCCTGATCCAAACTTGCCCCTCACGTTTCATGTAGCGATTTAGAGCCACACGGGCTGCTTCTAATTGCTTAGAAGTCAAGAAACAGGTATCAAGTGCTTTTAATCCAAAGCTACCAAAGGCAACATTAAAGCCACGAGTGGCATTACCTTTCATTCTACCTTTTTGCTGTTTCCTATATTTCGTCTTTTTAGGCTGTAACATTTTTACAGTTAATTATACTATCGAACAATTTATTACTTTCTTCTGCGATCTCCGCCACCAGAATTTCTTCTGTCTCCACCACCACCACCACCTGGTCTTCTATCTCTTCTATCTCCACCTTCTTGTCTTCTATCCGGTCTACCTCCACCTGAAGGTTTATCATTTCCAGTGTTAATTCCAATATTTGGTGATAAATCTCTCTTTCCAAAAACCTCACCTTTACAAATCCATACCTTGATGCCAATTTTTCCGTACACTGTCAATGCCTCTGCAATAGTATAATCAATATCAGCTCTTAACGTATGAAGCGGTGTTCTACCTTCTTTGAAAACTTCAGATCTAGCCATCTCCGCGCCACCTAATCTTCCACTTACCATTACTTTAATACCTTCAGCACCCATTCTCATTGTTGAAGCAATTGCCATTTTTACAGCTCTCTTGTAAGAAACACGAGCTTCAACTTGGTTTGCAATTGATTCCCCAACTAATGTTGCATCTAATTCTGGTCTTTTGATTTCAAAAATATTGATTGCAACATCCTTTTTGGTTAATTTCTTAACCTCTTCCTTTATCTTGTCTACTTCTGAACCAGCTTTACCGATGACAATACCAGGTCTGCTTGTATGAATAGTGATTATTACACGCTTTATAGTACGCTCAATTATAATTTTAGCAATACCACCTTTTGTGATACGAGCGTTTAAATATTTTCTGATTTTCTCATCTTCGATAAGTTTTTCAGAGAAATTTTTTCCTCCATACCAATTAGACTCCCAGCCTCTAATAATACCTAAACGTATTCCTATAGGGTTAACCTTTTGTCCCATTCTGTTATTAATTATCGTTTTCTATTACTTCACTATTTTCTACAGTAGCAACAACTTTGCTGTCTACTACAAGCGTTACATGGTTGGAACGTTTGCGAATTCTATGCGCTCTACCTTGTGGTGCTGGCAAAATGCGTTTAATCATTGGGCCTCCATCAACAAATATAGTTTTAACATACAACTGACTTTCTTCTACCCTTAAACCTTCATTCTTTTGTTGCCAGTTAGAAATGGCTGAACGAAGAAGTTTTTCTAAACGAAGAGAGTTTTCTTTCTTAGCATTAAATACTAATATATTGAAGGCCTCTTCTACGCGCTTTCCGCGAATTAGGTCGGCCAACAACCTCATCTTACGTGGCGAGGTAGGGCAATTATTTAATTTAGCTACAGCTTCCATTCTTCTTAATCTTTCTTAACAGGATGCGACTTAAATGTTCTAGTTGGGGCAAATTCTCCTAACTTATGACCAACCATATTCTCAGTAACATAAACAGGAATAAACTTACTACCGTTATGTACTGCAAATGTATGACCAACAAAATCAGGTGTAATCATTGACCTGCGACTCCAAGTCTTAATTACAGTTTTCTTTTTGTTATCATTCATAGCAAAAACTTTTTTCTCAAGTTTTACTTCTACAAATGGACCTTTCTTTAATGAACGCGCCATATTTCTTATTTCTTCTTACGACTTTCTATAATCATTGAATTCGAATATTTTTTAGGCGAGCGGGTTTTGTAACCTTTAGCCTTTAGGCCTTTGCGTGACCTAGGATGACCTCCTGAAGCTCTACCTTCACCACCACCCATTGGGTGATCCACTGGATTCATCGCTACTGGACGAGTACGAGGACGTCTACCTAACCAACGATTAGCACCAGCCTTACCTTTACGCTCATTCATGTGGTCTTGGTTAGAAACTTGACCTACTGTTGCAAAACAAGTAACCAAGATATTTCTAGTTTCGCCAGATGCTAATTTTACAGTGGCATATTTTCCATCGCGGTTAAGCAATTGTGCTGCGCTACCTGCTGACCTTACCAATTGACCACCACGACCTGGTTGTAACTCAATGTTGTGAATGGTTGTACCCAATGGTATTTCTGATAACGGCAATGCATTTCCTAAATCAGGTGAAACACCAGAACCACTGCTAATTGTCATTCCTGCCTCAAGTCCTTTAGGTGCAAGAATATATCTTTTCTCACCATCTGTATAAACTAATAAAGCAATCCTACATGTACGATTTGGATCGTATTGAATTGAATCAACATTAGCTTCAATACCATGCTTGTTTCTTTTGAAATCAATGATACGGTACTGCTTCTTGTGACCGCCACCTAAATAGCGCATGGTCATTTTACCACTGTTATTTCTACCACCAGAACTTTTCTGGCTTAACAAAAGTGATTTCTCAACTTTATATCCCGGTGTCAACTCTTCGAAAGTGTTGGCAGCTTTAAATCTGGTACCGGGTGTTACTGGTTTATATTTCCTAATTCCCATTGCTTCTATTAAATATTAGCGAAGAAGTCAATTTTTTGACCATCTTGCAAGGTTATTATTGCTTTTTTGAAAGAAGCTTTACGACCGGAAAAATTTCCCTTTTTTGTAAATCTACTTTTAGCTTTACCGGCGTAAATCATAGTGTTAACGTTTACAACGTTTACACTGTAGATTGTTTCAACAGCTTGCTTAATTTCAGTTTTAGTTGCCGCTTTAGCTACTATAAAACTTACTTTATTAAGCTTATCGCTTATTGCTGTGAACTTCTCTGTAACTAAAGGCTTTTTTAATATAGTCATAATGCCTTATTTTAAAATATTCTCTATTACTTCTACTGAACCTTCTAACAAAATCAACTTATCAGCATTTAATATATCATAAGTGCTTAAGTCTTTTGCAGCCATTACTTTAGCTTTAGGCAAATTTCTACCACTCTTTAATATATTCTCGTTGTAATCAGCCAAAACCATGATTGTTTTGCTATCTGATGCCTTCAAGCTGTTTAAAATATTGATATAGTTCTTTGTTTTTGGTGCATCCATGTTAAAGTTTTCAAGAATGGTTATACCATTTTCTTTCACTTTATAAGCCAATGCACTTTTACGTGCAAGCTGCTTTAACTTACGGTTCAACTTAAAACTATAATCTCTTGGACGTGGGCCATGAATACGAGCACCACCTACAAAAGTACCTGATTTAATTGAACCTTTACGTGAACCACCTGTACCTTTTTGTCTGTGCAACTTCTTAGTTGAACCACTAATTGTACTTTTCTCTTTAGAAGAGTGGGTACCTTGGCGTTGATTAGCCAAGTACTGTTTCACGTCCAAGTAAATGGCATGATCGTTAGGTTCGATACCAAATATATCGCTATTTAACTTGACCTTTTTACCGGTCTCTGTTCCACTGGTATTTAATACTGCTAATTCCATTTTACTTTTCTATCAAAACAATTGAACCTTTGTGACCAGGTATTGAACCTTTAACAACCAAAAGATTTTGGTCTTTATGAACTTTTAGCACTTCAAGATTGGTTTTCTTCACGCGAGTACCACCTGTTCTACCAGCCATGCGCATTCCCTTGAATACACGTGAAGGATCTGATGAGGCACCTAATGAACCTGGAGCACGTAAGCGATTATGCTGACCGTGAGTTTGCATACCAACCCCACTGAAACCATGGCGCTTAACAACACCTTGAAAACCTTTACCTTTTGAAGTACCTACTACATCCACAAATTCTCCAATTTCAAATAAGTCTACAGTTAGAACTTGGCCTACCGCTAGGGTTTGCTCAAATCCTTTAAACTCTGCCATTTTTGATTTTGGAGTCGTATTGGCTTTTGTATAAATACCTTTTAACGCAGCGGGTGTGTTTTTTTCTTTCGCATCACCATACGCTATCTGAACAGCTGAGTATCCATCTTTATCAGATGTTTTAACCTGTGTTACTACACAAGGGCCCACTTCGAGTACCGTACAAGCAATTTGCTTTCCGTTTACATCAAAGATGCTGGTCATTCCTAATTTTTTTCCTATTAAACCTGACATAGTTATCGCTATCAAACTTTAATTTCAACATCAACTCCGCTAGGCAATTCGAGCTTCATTAAAGCATCAACAGTTTTTGCGGTAGAACTATAAATATCCAACAACCTTTTGTATGAGCACAACTGGAATTGTTCTCTGGCTTTTTTGTTCACGTGTGGTGAACGAAGAACTGTGTAAATTCTTTTGTGTGTAGGAAGCGGAATTGGTCCGCTAACCACAGCACCAGTGGCTTTTACAGTTCTTACGATCTTTTCAGCTGACTTGTCAACTAAATTGTGATCGAATGACTTTAATTTAATCCTTATTCTTTGGCTTACCATAACTTTATGCTTTGGCGGCTTTGCCGTTTACTTTTGCTAATACTTCATCCATAACATTTCTTGGTGCTTCTGCATAATGGCTAAATTCCATTGTTGAAGTTGCTCTTCCCGAAGAAAGTGTTCTTAACTGCGTTACATATCCGAACATTTCTGCCAACGGAACTTTTGCTTTTACAACTTGTGCGCCAGCTCTCGAATCCATTCCTTCTAATTGTCCGCGACGTCTATTCAAATCTCCAATTACATCACCCATGTTTTCTTCTGGAGTAATTACCTCCAACTTCATGATTGGCTCAAGTAATACAGGCTTTGCTTTACGAGCTGCTTCTTTGAAAGCTATCCTAGCTGCAATTTCGAAAGAAAGTGAATCAGAGTCAACTGCGTGGAATGAACCATCAAACAATCTAACTTTTAAACTTTCTACTGCATATCCAGCTAGAACACCATTTTGCATAGCCGATTTGAAACCTTTTTCAACTGAAGGGATAAATTCTTTTGGAATTGAACCACCCACAATCTCATTCACAAATTCCAAACCTACTTTATCTTGGGCTCCTGGTATCAATTCAAATTGAATATCAGCAAACTTACCTCTACCACCTGATTGTTTCTTATAAACTTCACGGTGTGATACCGATTGGGTAATTGTTTCTTTGTAAGAAACCTGTGGTGCACCTTGATTAATCTCAACTTTAAACTCACGTTTTAAGCGGTCAACGATAATCTCTAAATGCAACTCTCCCATTCCTGAGATTACGGTTTGACCCGAATCTTCATCTGTATGAACCTTAAAGGTTGGATCTTCTTCAGCTAATTTAGCTAAAGCCATACCTAATTTATCTGAATCTGCTTGTGTTTTTGGCTCAACCGCTAATCCAATAACTGGATCTGGGAAGTCCATAGCTTCTAATACGATAGGGAATTTCTCTGCACACAAAGTATCTCCTGTTTTGATATCTTTAAAACCTACCGCTGCACCAATATCCCCAGCCTCTAATGAATCAATAGGATTTTGTTTATTAGCATGCATTTGGAAGATACGTGAGATACGCTCTTTGTTACCACTTCTGGTATTAAGAATGTATGAACCAGCATCTAATTTACCTGAATATGCACGCATAAAAGCTAGTCTTCCTACAAAAGGATCGGTAGCAATTTTAAATGCTAGGGCTGTAAATGGCTCGTCTACGCTAGGCTTACGAACAATTTCTGCACCTGTATCAGGATTTATTCCGGTAACACCTTCTTTGTCCATTGGACTAGGAAGTAATTCCATTACTAAATCCAACATGGTTTGAACACCTTTGTTTTTGAATGAAGAACCGCACAACATAGGTACAATCTTCATGTCAATAACAGCCTTGCGCAACGCATCTAATATTTCTCTTTCAGTGATTGTAGTAGGATCATCGAAGAATTTCTCCATCAATTTATCATCGTACTCTGAAACAGCTTCTAGTAATTTCTCTCTCCACTCAGTAGCTTCTTCCAACATATCTGCAGGAATATCAACTACTTCGTAGGTCATACCTTTATCATGCTCATTCCAAACCATTCCGCGAAAGTTGATTAAATCAACTACTCCTTTGAAATTGTCTTCTGCACCAATTGGTAATTGTAATGGAACTGCGTGGCTACCTAACATTTCTTTAACTTGTTTTACCACGTTTAAGAAATCTGCACCTGAGCGGTCCATTTTGTTTACGAAGCCCAAACGAGCAACGTTATAATTATTTGCTAATCTCCAGTTAGTTTCTGATTGAGGCTCTACCCCATCAACTGCTGAGAAAAGGAAAACAAGACCATCTAACACACGCAAAGAACGGTTTACCTCAACGGTAAAGTCAACGTGTCCAGGGGTATCGATGATATTGATATGATACTTATTATTTCTGTATTTCCATTCAACTGTGGTGGCGGCAGAGGTAATGGTTATACCACGTTCTGCTTCTTGCACCATCCAGTCCATTGTTGATGCACCATCGTGCACTTCACCTATCTTGTGGTTAACACCAGAATAGTAAAGAATACGCTCTGTGGTGGTAGTTTTACCTGCATCAATGTGTGCAGCAATACCAATGTTTCTTGTGAATTTTAAGTCGCGTGACATTTTATATTATCTCCGTATTATTTAGCTAATTTTAAAATGCGAGAATGCTTTATTTGCTTCGGCCATTTTATGTGTGTCTTCGCGCTTTTTAACTGAGGCTCCTTCATTTCTTGAAGCTGCCAAAATTTCTCCAGCCAATTTATCCGCCATTGTTTTTTCTCCACGTGAGCGGCTATATTTAATCATCCACTTCATACCCACTGCGATTTTGCGATCAGCTGGTACTTCCATAGGAATTTGAAATGTTGCTCCACCTACACGACGTGATTTAACTTCTACAGATGGCATTACATTATTAAGTGCTTTCTTCCAAACGTCTATTCCACGTTCTTGTGCTTTTGCTTCTACCTTATCTAAAGCTTCGTAGAAAATGTGATAAGCAGTAGATTTTTTACCACTCCACATCATGTTATTTACAAAGCGAGTTACTAATATATCAGTAAACTTAGGATCTGGTAACAGAATATGCTTCTTTGCTCTTGATTTTCTCATTGTATTATTTGCTAACGCTTAATAATTACTTCTTTTTACCTTTTGCTTTTGGATCAACTGCAACCTGACCTGGCTTAGGACGTTTAGTTCCGTATTTAGAACGACGTTGGTTACGACCAGCTACACCGGCAGTATCTAATGCCCCGCGTACAATATGATAACGCACACCTGGTAAATCTTTCACCCTGCCACCTCTAACCAATACGATAGAGTGTTCTTGCAAGTTGTGACCTTCTCCTGGAATGTATGCATTAATTTCGTTTCCGTTAGTTAGACGAACACGAGCAACTTTGCGCATTGCTGAATTAGGTTTCTTTGGAGTAGTTGTGTACACACGGGTACAAACACCTCTGCGTTGTGGACATGAGTCCAAAGCTGGAGATTTACTCTTTGTTGTTATGTCGTTGCGGCCCTTACGAACCAATTGCTGAATAGTAGGCATATCTTGCTTTTTCTACTTAATTTTTATACTGTCTTAAAAAAAAGGGACGGCAAAAGTAGTGATTTAAAATGAGCGGTGCAAGTGCTTGACAAAAAATATCTTAAGATATTAAATGCTGAGCGGGTTACACAAACTGTTTTAACCATCAGTCTTACCAGGAAATCCTTAGTTTTAAGGGACTGCAAACTTAGGCCTCTTCATTCACTTACACAAGCATTTATGTAAAATATTTATTATTTAAATGTTAAACACACATCTTCTTAACATATAGTATTCATAATTAATGATTTACATTTGAAGCTTTTAAAACATTCTAATCGATTTTTTTCTCTTTTGTAAATTAATAACATCGAAAATAGACTTGTTTTAAAAATATAAATCCTCCTATTTGGTTCAAACCGAAACCTAAAACAACTAAAAAAACAATTATTCTTACACGAATATTAATTTTTGCTTACCTATTTTCGCTGCATGTCAACAGACCTTAAGGCAATCCTTGCTTCTCTCCCAGAGAGCCCAGGTATCTATAAATACTATGATGCTGCTGGTGTATTGATGTATATTGGTAAAGCCAAAAGTCTCAAGAAGCGAGTTAGCAGCTATTTTAATAAAAACCACTACGAAAACCGCAAGACGGCTGTTATGGTTAGCAAAATAGCCAATATTGAATATACTTTGGTTGAATCTGAAATGGATGCGCTGTTACTTGAAAATGCACTCATCAAAAGGTATCAGCCTAGGTTTAACATCAGTTTAAAGGATGATAAGACTTATCCTTCTATCATCATTAAAAAAGAAAAATTTCCTCGTATTTTCTATACTCGCAACATTATTAAAGATGGTAGCGAATATTTTGGGCCCTATGCCAGCGGAAATATGATGCATACCCTACTCGACCTTATTAAAAGCACATACGCTTTTAGAACTTGCTCCTTGCACCTTACCGAAAAGAACATCAATGCTGGGAAATTTAGGGCTTGCCTTGAATATGATATTGGCAATTGCGCCGCTCCCTGCATTGGTTTGCAATCTGAAGAAGATTACAATGAACATGTAAAAGCTGCTAAAAGCCTAATAAGGGGCCAACTGCATGAAGCCAAACAGCAGCTAAAACTTAGGATGCAGACTGCCGCCGCAGAAATGAAATTTGAAGAAGCAGGTAGGTTCAAAAAGAAACTAGACAGTCTTGAGAACTACCAAAGTAAATCTACCATTGTGAATGACATCAAGCACGATGTAGACATTTTCTCAATTGTGAGCGATGATAAGTTTGCCTTTGCCAACTTTATTAAGGTAAGCAATGGCATTATTTGTCAAACGCAAACCTTTGAAATCAAGAAAAAACTAGATGAGCGTGACGAAGACCTCCTAAATTTTGCCATTGCTGAGGTGCGGGAAGAATATAAAAGCATGTCGAGAGAAATTATCGTTCCGTTTGAACTCGATTGGGCTGATGAAAAGGTTACCATCACTGTACCCAAAACTGGGGAGAAGAAAAAGCTGCTCGACCTTTCGCTTAAGAATGCCTTTTATTATAAGAAGGAGCGCCTCGCACAATATGAAAAGCTAAACCCCGACTTTAAAGTTGACAGAATCATGCAAACCATGATGCAAGATTTGCGTTTAACCGAACAACCGCGGCATATTGAGTGTTTTGATAATAGTAATTTACAAGGCACTAATCCTGTAAGTGCTTGTGTAGTGTTTAAAGATGGTAAACCTAGTAAAAAAGATTACCGCCATTTTATTCCAAAAACCGTTGTGGGACCTGATGATTTTGCTACCATGCGCGAGGTTGTTTACCGCCGTTACCATCGCATGATTGAGGAACAACAAGCCCTACCCAATCTTATTATTGTAGATGGTGGCAAAGGCCAATTGAGCTCGGCTGTTGAAAGTCTAAAATTGCTAAATATTTATGGAAAGGTTCCCATTATTGGCATTGCAAAACGCCTTGAGGAACTTTACTATCCAGAAGATGAACTGCCTTTGTATATTGATAAGAAATCTGAAACTTTACGCATTATCCAGCAATTGCGCGATGAAGCCCACCGATTTGGCATTACGCACCACCGCAAGCGCAGAAGTAAAAATACGATCGTTACAGAATTAGAAGACATCAAAGGGATTGGACCAGAAACGGCTAAACAATTGCTTACCGAACTAAAAAGTGTAAAGAAAATTAAAGAGGCTTCTTTAGACTTGCTAACAGATATGATAGGTTCAGCCAAAGGAAAGATTGTATTTGCTCACTTTGAAAAACAAAAAACAAATGATTAAAGCAGACGCGCATTTTAAGCAACAAGCACTTTTATGGGCCAATGCGTTTGACACTGTTTGCATACTAGATAACAATGAAGCCCTCAATGCCTTTGGCTTACATGATGTTAATTTTGCTATTGCTGTTGGCGTTCAGGATGAAATTTATGGCAATGGCTCCCATGATTGGCAGAAGTTCAAAGATTTTAACGACAAGTATTTTGAAAGCATGCCCATGTTTGGGTATTTGAGTTACGACTTAAAAAACCAATTAGAGGCGCTTGGTTCAAACCACCCTGATGGAATTGGCTTTGCTCCTATGTACTTTTTTGTGCCGCAACATGTTTTGCTTTTTGATAGCCATGACCAATTAATGGTGCTAAGTGAAGATGCCAATGGTATTTTATCAGCTATAAAAAAGGTTCGGTTTGAACCAACGCCAGCGCCAGCAAAGCTTGCTATTACTCAAAAAGTTGATAGGGAAACTTATATTAATACGGTTAAGCAAATACAAGAACACATTGTTGCTGGAGATGTTTATGAATTGAACTACTGCGTTGAGTTTTTTGCAGAAAATGTTCAATTGAATCCTTTGGAGGTTTATAGAAGGTTAACCGAAATCTCCCCTACCCCATTTGCGGCTTTTTTTAAGTTGAACCAACAGTATGTGATGTGTGCAAGTCCGGAGCGCTTTTTAAAAAAGTCCTCCGACAAATTATATTCTCAACCCATAAAAGGCACTGCTCGCAGGTCGATGGATGTTGAGGAAGATGAAAAAATAAAAGAAACTTTGCTAGGCAGTGAAAAAGAGCGTGCTGAAAACTTGATGATTGTAGATTTAGTTAGGAATGATTTGGCAAAAAGCAGCGAAACAGGTAGTGTAGCCGTAGATGAATTATTTAGAATTTATAGTTTCAAACAAGTGCATCAGATGATTTCTACCGTTTCCTCAACCATATCCTTGGCTGTTCATCCCATAGATGCGATTGCAAATGCCTTTCCAATGGGAAGCATGACGGGCGCACCGAAGGTGCGCGCCATGCAGTTGATAGAAGAATTTGAAAATACCAAGCGGGGTTTATATAGCGGCGCCATTGGCTACCTTGCGCCTAATGGTGATTTCGACTTTAATGTGGTTATAAGAAGTATTCAATACAATCAAAAAACTGGCTACCTTAACTTCATGGTTGGTTCAGCCATAACCTATGATGCCAAACCTGAAGAGGAATATGAAGAATGTTTACTAAAAGCCAAAGCCATGCTCCATGCTTTGAATGCCATATGATTATTGATATATTTGACACATGAAGCAAAAGCTTTTGATTTTTCTTTTGGGTTGTATGTTATGCAGTTTTGCTCCTGCTCCGCCTGCCTTAAAAATTGCTAGGTTAAAATATAATGGTGGTGGCGATTGGTATGCCAACAAAACCTCATTGCCAAACTTAATCGAATTTTGCAATAAACAATTAGGAATGCAATTACACCCCGAGGAAGAAGTGGTGGAACCTGGTAGTGCAGATATTTTTAATTACCCATTTGTGCATTTAACCGGACATGGCAATATCATCTTTAGCGATCAAGAAGCTAAAAACCTAAGAAATTACCTGCTAGCTGGTGGCTTTCTTCATGCAGATGATAACTATGGATTGGATAAGTTTTTTAGAAGAGAAATGAAGAAGGTTTTTCCAGAATTGGATTTTGTGGAATTACCTTTTTCGCATCCTATTTATCATCAGAAGTACAATTTTGCCAATGGTTTACCCAAAGTGCACGAACATGACAACAAAGCTCCCCAAGGTTTTGGACTAATTTACGAAGGCCGTTTGGTTTGTTTTTATACTTACGAATGTGATTTAGGTAATGGCTGGGAAGACCAAGAAATCTATAATGACCCTGAAGCCACTAGACAAAAAGCACTGCAATGTGGTGCTAATATGCTGCAATATGCATTTATGCATTAATTAATAGAAATTGTAAAATTACGATGGAAGGTGTCTAAACCTCGATTGAAATGTTATCTTTACAACTCAAAGTTAAATTTCAATATCAAAATAAAGTAATATGGCTATTTTTTTAAGGCTGCATTACCAGACATTAAAATATTCCTTATGTTCAAAAAATTTACGCTCGCAGACAAACTGCTTTTTGTAGCAGCATTCCTTTCTTTAATTTACTCTGAAGTTTTATTCTTTACTGGTAACCCAGAACAAGCCATCTTTGTTGGCATTTGGGTTCCTAGCATTTTATGTTTTGGCATTTACCTAAAACTACTTAACAAAAACTAACTATGGCTGATTTTATCCCATATTTTGCAGGACTAATTACGCTATTGTTTGGCGCAGGTTTTGGCTATGCCATCACAGATGGTTGGAATTTGAACGGAAAGAAAAAGAAGTAACTCTTTTGCTGTCATTATTTTAGATTTTTAAAACTTAAAGTACTTAGCATTGTATTTTCTGCATGTTTGCTATTAATTATTTTGAGCAGGTGTATGATGCTTTGCTTTCTGATAAAACCAGAAAAAAAACGGAGAAGGTAATTCTATCGATTGCTATTGCTAGCTTTTTAGTGCACCTAGCAATCATATTTTTGGTAGATTATCAAATTATTGATTTAACCAGTAACTCGGAACTTCTTAAAAATCCAATTGCTGCTATTTACACGCCGTTTTCCTTTATCCTAGTGTATGAGGTTTACTTGCTGATTTATTATCTACCAAAATCCCTTACTACTTATATTGGTAAACAGTATGAAATTATTTCACTAATCATCATTCGGAGGTTGTTTAAAGACCTCTCCAACCTGTCTCTTACCCCAGATTGGTTCAATATAAAATATGATTTGCAGTTTACATACGACCTAGTGGCTTCTGTATTTCTCTTTTTTTTAATTTATCAGTTTTATAAGTTTAGCAAGCAAAGACAAACAATTGCTGAGGCAGACGAGGTTGGTTCCCTAAATTATATTAACCTAAAAAAGCGCCTTGCAGCATCTTTGGTAATTGTAGTTTTTGCAGTAGCTATATACGCTTTTGTTAGTTGGCTCTATGGTGCCATTCATGCATCCAACAATCAAACAGTATCCTTTAAGAACATCAACAACATTTTCTTCGAACAATTTTTCACCATTTTAATTGTAGTGGATGTAATCTTACTTTTATTCTCATTTTTTCATACAGACACCTTTTATGTAGTATTTAGAAACTCTGGATTTATCATTTCCACTATTTTAATTAGGATTTCCTTTTCAGTAACGGGCCTTTTAAACACCTTACTCATTCTTTCAGCCATTGTTTTTGGACTATTGATACTTATGATTTCTAAAAAGTTTGAAAAACACCTGCTTATTTAAAATAATGCAAAAGAAACAATATAATAATTATAACTCACATAATTCCCCAATAGCAGACAACTTGGATGAGGGAATGTGGGATAGATGTAATTAAAACCTGGCAATGTGCAACATTTAAAGTTGTTAAATAAGCCTCCTTTGTGCTCTTAATTATCTAATTTATAATTATGGTGCTTCATTTAAACAAATTCAAACCAATTTAAATACAAAACCGGTTTAATTGACCATTATTTATTGCAAAACACCCATCAATTGACAAAGCCTTTGTCATTTTTTTTAATTGGAAAAACTTTTCATTAGACAAATTTCACTCATTTTTCACCCTCCCGTTTCCTCCTTGAGGTGGATAAAACCTACATTTTTAGGGAAACTTCAACTTATAAAATTCTAAAAATCAATAATTTTAATCTGCCTGTTTCGCAACCAAATTATCTTATAATGAATTTTTCATTAAAACATTTTGTATTGTTGTTCTGTTGAACTATTTATATAAAACGTTAAACAAAATAAATTGGAGGTGTAAACCAATTCAATAAACACGGAGATCCTGAAAATCCTTAAGAGTAAGACAAACTAAACAACAAACAATGGAACATTTAAAAATTGCGAGCGACAATTACGTCGCGTTCACGTTCTTTATTGGAACAATGGCCATGATGGCCGCGTCTGTATTCTTTTTCTTCGAACTAAACAACACGTCTCAAAAATGGAGAACGTCTGTATTAGTTTCTGGCTTAATTACCTTTATTGCGGCAGTGCATTACTACTACATGAGAGGTTACAATCTTTCAACTGGAGAGTCACCAACTTTCTTCCGTTATGTAGATTGGATTCTTACTGTGCCTTTGATGTGTGTTGAGTTTTATTTAATCACCAAAAAAGCTGGTGCTAAAATTGGCCTACTTTGGAAATTGATTTTTGCTTCTTTAGTGATGTTGGTAACCGGTTACTTTGGCGAAACTATCGATCGCGGTAACAGCGTTTTGTGGGGTGTGATCTCTGGTGCTGCTTATTTCTACATTGTGTATTTAGTATGGTTTGGCGAAGTTGCGCAATTGTCGCAAACTGCTGGTCCAGAAGTTGCAAAAGCTACCCGTGTATTGGGATGGTTTGTATTAGTAGGTTGGGCTATCTATCCTTTGGGTTACATTTTAGGAACTCCAGGTGGATTGTTTGGAATGCAATTAGTTTCTGACCCAGCTGCTGCTGCGCACTCAATGGACATCGTTTACAACATTGCTGATGCCATTAACAAAATTGGTTTTGGTTTAGTGATCTATGGTTTGTCTAGAAGTGGTAACGATAATTAATTACTCGCTATAGCAAATATTTATACTACGTTAAAGGGAGGTTGCACTCATTACAGTGCTTCCTCCCTTTTTTATGAACTGAACTTTTCAAGGTCAATACAAGCATGGAAGCAAATAATTTTATTGTTCGGGTTGAACCAAGCGTCAGATATGATTATATATTTTGCGGTACTGGGGCATCAGCTTCGTTATTATTATTGGAGCTAGAAAGAAATAATTTGCTTCTACATAAAAGGGTACTCCTAATAGACCCAGAAAACAAAAACAGAAAAGATAAAACCTTTTGCTTTTGGTCTACAGAGGATGAACCCATTACCCAAAATTTAAACCCATTGATTTCAAAATCCTGGGATACGATAGCGCATACACCTTTAGAACAATTAAGTCTTTCACCACTTAGCTACAATCATGTAGATAGCATTGACCTGTACCATAAGATTCAATCACTAGCAGAAATTCATCATTGGGATAAAATAGTTGGATACGTTACTGAGTTTGCCAAAGAAGCCGAAGAAACTTTTGTAGTGGTAAATAGCACTAGGATAGCTGGTCAGAATATTTTTGATTCGAGACCACCTGTTCACCAGCCAGCACAAAGCAATGAAGTGCATATCTACCAAAGCTTTATTGGATGGATAATTGAAACCGAAAGTGCTGTTTTGAACCCAGATGTATTTAAGTTTATGGACTTCAACATTGCGCAACAAGGATCTACGCAATTTGTATATGTACTGCCCTTTTCTTCAAATAAGGCACTTGTTGAAGTTACTAGATTTGGGTCAAACCAAATTAATACAACAGAAGCAGAAGAAATACTAAAAGATTATATCCTAAATTACTATGGCAACTATAAAATACTAGATGTTGAAAGGGGCAGCATTCCTATGAGTAACACAAAAATTGAAAGTGAAACCACTGAAGGAGTTATCAACCTAGGGGCTAGAAATTATAATATTAAACCGAGCACCGGGTATGCCTTTAAAAATATGTATTACCAAGCATTGGCTATAACTGAAACCCTAAAAAGTGGCGGTAACCTTAGTGCTTTTAACAAAGACCACCACAATACTTTTAAAGGGCGTTTTGCCTTTTATGACGCTTTACTTTTGGATATTCTAAAAAATAATCCAAGCTATGGGAAACCTATTTTTATTGAACTATTGAAAAAGGTTGAGACCAAAACAACTTTAAAGTTTCTTGATGAACAAACCAATTTGATTGAGGAGATTTCTATTTTCTTGCAATTGCCTTGGAAACCTTTTTTGCAAGCCTTGTTTAAAAAAATCATTTCTACTTCTTGGGTTCAACCACTAATCCTATTAGGTATTACTTTACTTTTTGTACTGTTAAATAAATTCGCTGCTTTACAAAATCTAGTTGGGTATGCATTGTTTTTCATAGGAATGGTTGCGGTTGGCATTCCGCATGGAGCAGTAGACCACTTGCTTGAAACTGGCAATTGGGACTTAAAAAAAGCACCCATTTTTGTATTGAAGTACTTATTTTTAGCTGCATTGATGGGTTTGATTTGGTATTTTCTTCCATCTCTTGCGTTAATAGGATTTCTGGTATACTCGAGTTGGCACTTTGGCCAAGCAGATGGCAAAAAGTGGCGCTTTAATCCTTTAACTTCTTTGCTTTGGGGAGCCTCAGTACTAGCGTTTATTTTGGGAACTCATTTGGATGAAGCCAATACTATATTAGTTGGCATGGGTAATATAAGTTTGCCATTTAATGTTCCAGTTTGGGCATTATTACCTTGGATGATTTGGGCATTGTTTCGAAAACAAACTGGATTTGTGCTTACCCTTATTTGGTTGAGTTTGTCGAGTCAAATTCCCCTAATGTTGTCGTTTGGACTTTACTTTATAGGGCAGCATAGCCTTACAAGCTGGAAGCATCTTCAATTGCATTTAAAGATAAGCAACAAAATTATTTGGCTGCAATCGCTGCCTTTTCATTTAGGGGCATGGCTGATACTAGGATTTTTCTATTTCTTTTGGCCTTTGCAATCTGAATTTAATCAAAGCCAGCAATGGGGAATTTTCTTTATTTTCATTGCTTGTATTAGCTTCCCGCATGTCATTGCCATGCATGGGATGTATAGGAAACAATAGCCACTCTTTTTCTCACAGATGGCAAAGCCTTGATTTTCCTTCTATGTAAATCTGCGAAATTTCTTTTACCTAAATTGATTACTTTGCTTGCAGGATTTATGACTTAAATTTTAACCAGCAAAATAACCTATTTTATGAAAGCAGCTGTGCATACCGAATACGGACCACCAGAAGTGGTTCGAATCATGGAATTACCTAAACCCACACCCAAAGACAATGAAATTTTGGTTAGGGTGTATGCTGCTACTGTAAATCGCACCGATGCCGGATTTAGAAGCGCGGTTTATGTTATCTCAAGACTCTTTAGTGGTTTGTTTAAACCTAAGCAACAAATATTGGGTTGCGAATTTGCAGGTGTTGTTGCAGCTTGTGGCAAATCGGTTAAAAATTTCAAAGTTGGCCACCGCGTGTTTGGCTACAACGATGAAACCTTTGGGGCTCATGCAGAATACCTAACCATTGCAGAAACGGATGCTGTTACCCACATGCCTATTCATTTTAGCATGGAAGAAGCTGCCGCCATTGGCGAAGGTGCCCATTATGCCTTGTTTAATATCAGGGCTGCAAAAGTACAAAAAGGTGATAAGGTTCTCGTGTATGGGGCAACTGGTGCTATTGGCTCTGCCGCCGTGCAGCTGCTAAAGTATTTTGGGGCAAAGGTTACGGCAGTTTGCAATACCAAAAATGTTGCCTTAGTAAAAGGCCTAGGCGCCAATATTGTGATCGACTACCAAACGCAAGATTTTACAGATACAAAGGAACACTACTCCTTTATTTTTGATGCCGTAGGTAAAAGCTCCTTCGGCGCCTGCAAACCCTTGCTTACCCCGCATGGTATTTATATTTCCACTGAACTTGGTAAACGCTCTGAGAATATTTTTCTAGCTTTGATTACTCCCCTATTTAAAGGTAAAAAAGTGCTCTTTCCCATTCCAATTATGAACAAAGTTATGCTAGTGTTCTTAAAAGACTTGGCAGAAGGGGGGTATTTTAGTCCGGTTATTGACAGAGAATACAAGCTAAACCAAATTGTAGAAGCCTATCGCTATGTTGAATCTGAACAAAAAACGGGCAATGTGATCATAAGTATGGTTAAGGAGGAAGAAAAATTTACCACCGAAATCAACCCTTGAGTCAGATAAGCACTTTTGAGTATGTTTCTATCCTAATCTCTATCATCTTGGGACTAGGAATTACGCACCTGTTAACGGCCTTATCAGAGATACTCTACCAGCCTAAGCATTTAAAATTTTATTGGCCACATGCCATTTGGGTATATTTTATTTTGTTCCTTTTCATTCAAGATTGGATCATCAGTTACCAATTGAAAGATAAAAACATTTGGTATTTTCATGAGGTTTTATTCGTTCTGCTTTATCCAATTTTGTTATTTGGTGCAGCCAAAATGTTATTACCAACCCATGCAGGTGAAGAACAGCAAGACATGAAGGCTTTCTATTTTCATCAGTATCCTGCTATTTTTACTATTATGGGCATTAGCGCGCTTGTATCACTTTTGTTTAATCATTTTTTATTAAGGGTTGAACCGATCGAGCAGCTCCCTATTTTCGTGCTACTGTTGTTATTGTTTTTTATGGTTTTCAAACAACCTAAAAACGAAGTTTACCATAAAGCACTTGCTCTAATTGTGCTTCTTAGTTCAATCTTATCTCTTATTATAGCAAGAGAAATTTGGGTGATTAAGTAAATGGGGTGTGCAAGTTTTTAACTCCAAAAACAAAACATTTAAAAGTTAAAACTTAGTTAGAGGCAATGTAATGCTAAGCATTGCAAAGGAGAAAACACAACTTATCCTATCCTACTTCTATGATTTATTAAGTGGCAGAAGCTTTAGGGCTATCGGGGAAATATGTATTGTTGTGAGGGAGAAATTTTTGGTGGTTAACTTTTAAAAACCTCTTTAAAATCGCTAAAACCAAAATATAACTTGAACCATTAACAAGAAAAAATTTGCACTTATGAAATCAGAAGAAATTAAAAATTTGTTTGCCAAATTTGAGGCGGCAGCTGCCGAATTGGAAGGGATAGAATGTTGGAGTGCTAGGGAACTACAATCGCTTTTGGGATATAATAAGTGGGAGAATTTTGAAAAGGTAATTGATAAGGCTAAATCTGCTTGTAAGCATGCAGGTGAAGCAATAGCCGATCATTTTCCTGAGGTCAGGAAAACGATAGCCATGCCGAAAGGTGCTGAAAAGGAGATCAATGACATGCTACTTACACGTTATGCTTGCTATTTAGTTGCACAAAACGGGGACAGCAGAAAGGAAGAAATTTCATTTGCACAAAACTATTTTGCTGTGCAAACACGTAGGGCAGAACTTGTAGAACAAAGATTACTTGAATATGAAAGGATAATGGCAAGAGAAAAACTAAGCCATACCGAAAAGCAACTATCAGGTATTTTATATGAAAGGGGTGTTGATAGCCATGGTTTTGACATTATACGTTCGAAAGGAGATCAAGCGCTTTTTAATTTAAACACCAAAATGTTAAAAAAGAAAATGGGTGTTCCTGAAAATAGACCTATGGCTGATTTCTTGCCAACCATAAGCATTAAAGCAAAGGACCTTGCCGCCGAAATAACAAGTTTAAATGTTCAAAGCAAGGATTTAATTGGACAAACTAAAATTGAAAAAGAACATATAGAAAACAACTCTGCTGTTAGAGATTTGCTTAATAAAAGGGGTATCATTCCTGAAAATTTACCAATTGCTGAAGATGTAAAAAAAGTGCAGCGGAAATTAAACGAGGCAGAAAGGAAAATATTAAAAGAAACCAAACTGAAGAAAAAATAAGATCGACCTAAGAACTATTCCTAACCCATTTCAAGATTCGATTGCCTCAATTATAACAACCAAAAGGCAAACCTTGGTACTCCCCTTCCATGGCTTCATCTTTAAAGGCATGATGAAGGGAATTACGGGGGAAGGAAAAAATATTTCTTAGCCTAAAATACAAAACCCATTATAATACCCGTTACTCATACAAACTAACTGCTTATGAGAGGGATTAAACAAGGGTTATGTGGGAGCTTCATAAGAACTTCCCTTTCAAGTATTTTTTATTTATTTATTTCTGTAAATGCACTACAAGTTAAGGCAGAAACTACGCCAAGGCATCGTTCAGTTGATAGCCTGATATCAGAAGGTTTTATCAAGGCAAGCTTTGTTTCATTGGGCGGTTATCAAGGTAATTGTGTGGAGGCAAGTCTTGAAAACAATACAGGCAATTGGATATATGTTTGGATAGAAGCAGGTAGGCGCTTGGTTGCAGACGATAGTACCAAACAAGATATTTTTATAGTAAAAGATAACAAGATAAAACTAGGGCCTTGGGCAAAGTTAAAAACAAAGGTTTTTGGCTTTTGCTGCCAAAGTTCGGATGGCGCTCCTAAAACAAAAATGAAGTTTAATGTAGGCTATATGGCTCCAGCAGATTGGGTGAGGTTAGCACAATTTTTAAGTACATCTAACTTCGAAAACAACACCCTGCAAGCTGCAGTTTGGTGCATCTCTAACAACCACTCTATTAGCAGCGTTTATGGCGAGCCTGAAGCTTTGGTTAAAGCGTTAAAAGACACCTTAGGTAGTATCAAAAAAATACCCGTTCCGTGGTATACCACAACTTATGAAACCAGCGATACCAGTGTATTTACTGGCGACCCAAAAAGGGTATCAGGCAAGTTTAATTATTACGTAAAACACCATGGCGACTTAGTAGTTGCCATTAAAAACAAAAACGGCCATACCGTGAAAATCCTTTCAGAATTTTATAACCATGGAGAAGGTAGTTTTGAATACCAGTTTGACTTAAATGTAAAAGGATGGTCGAAGGGTGAATACCATCTTGTGGTGTATGAAGATTACGCCACCGTGCTTGCTAATAAGTCGTTTAAGATTGAGTAGTACTGGATTCTGTTAAAAGAGCAATCATTTTTTAATAAAAGACACCTATATGTGATCATGGGAATTTGAGCTTGGCGGGTTTAGTTTGCGCAGGAAATGAAAGTGTAACCTTAAGTCAAAAGGTATAACAAATATGGATTTGGTGCCTAAGTGGATATTTGTTAAATTTGAAAATGAACATTGAGGTGCCAAAAATCAATCAAATTATTTTGCTTTGTAAAGAAAACAAGGTTAAAACGCTTTATGCTTTTGGTTCAGTAACCCGAAAAGATTTTAACGAAACCTCAGATATTGATTTGGTAGTAGATT
This sequence comes from Chitinophaga pinensis, assembly GCA_945898275.1. Classification (GTDB taxonomy): domain Bacteria; phylum Bacteroidota; class Bacteroidia; order UKL13-3; family UKL13-3; genus B1. The sequence continues at coordinate 37,689 of CAMDHZ010000021.1, forward strand.
TTGAAGAAAAAGACCCGTACACCTACACCGATCTTTATTTTAACCTTAAATGTAAACTCGAAGAATTACTTAAACGTCAGGTTGACCTAATTGAGGAAAGAGCAATTAAGAATCCCCTATTCAGACAACAACTTGAAAGTACCAAGGTAAAAATTTATGGATACTAATATCAAAACCTGGTTGATAGACATGCAACAAAGCATTGAGGAGATTTTTGAGTTTCTTGGAGAGACCAGAGATTTTTATGCTTATCAAAAGGATTTGAAAACAAAAAAAGCAGTTGAAAGAAATCTAGAAATAATAGGTGAAGCTGTTAATAGAATACTAAAAGTTGACAGTACCTTTCCACTAAGCGATGCCAAAAACATTATTGGTACACGCAATCGAATCATACACAGCTATGACAACATATCTGATGAAGTTATATGGACTATTGTAAGCAGAGATCTCCCAAAATTAAAGATGCAAATTGAAAAGCTTCTATAGCCTCTCCCCTCGACAGGCTCGGGGACCATTTAGCACCATTGAATGATATACTTCTCGACTTCGCTCGAAGAGCTTTCCCATGGAAATGCGCTGCTGTAGGGTTTCTGTATCATGCTGAAAGGTGAGAGGCCAGAAGCTAGTTGCGGTCATTTAAAAAATACCTATAAGTGGGTATAGGAAAGTGGTTTTGGAGGTGGTAGTATTGTATTGAACCTAAAAAAGGATAAACATTACCAATAAGTAACCTACCAAATTTATATGAAGCACCTAATACTCTCCTCCATAATTTTACTGCTACAACTATGTTGCACGAATGATCAAATAAGTAAAACTGAAAGTAAGGATGAACCAGATACTTACCATGTTACTGATGATGATGCAGAGATGAACGATGCCATTAGAACTGCTAAGCAAACACTGGATAAATTTGCAAACGCATTAAAAAGTGGCAATAAAGATTATCAAAATTTCGCTTTGAAAATAAGGTTCAATGCACCAAATGGTGGAGAACACATTTGGGTAAGTGATATCACACTTAAAGATAATAATTATATAGGCATTGTAGACAATACGCCTGAGTCTACAACAGAGGTGAAAATTGGGGATACGATTCAAATTGTGAATGAAAATATCAGTGACTGGATGTTTTATGAGAACCAAAAGCTTCGAGGGGGATATACCCTTAGAATAATAAGAAATAGGATGACAGAAGAAGAAAGGAACCAGTTTGACCTTGAAAGTGGGCTTATCATAGAAGACTAAATGGTAGGTAAGGAAACCTCAACATAGTTTAAAGTGGAATAGAAGGTTTATTTAAGTTACAAAATAAAAAATCATATAACTAATCAATAGATTTTGGAATTTTTGATATTACTTGTAGTATTAATAGTCATTGGATTTTGGTTACCAAATCTAATTGAAGACAAAGCATTACCAAATCAATCAATTGAAAAGGAATCCCTTAGCCAAAGACAAGATTATTATAGAAATGTCTATTTAAAATCTGATGCTTGGCGACGGGTGAATACCAACTTGTAGTTTATGAAGATTACGCCATCGTGCTTGCGACTAAGTCGTTTAAGATTGAGTAGTTATAGGTTAACTAATTCCAATAAATCTTAGCAAAAAAGATTCGTTTCCATAGCTTGAACTTAAAAGGCATGATGAAGGGAATTGCGGTGAAGGGAAAAATATTTCTTTGACCAACTCATAGCGTATTTAGATTTTTGTATTATTGCTATAACGCATGCGCAAGCAGGCTAGCCATATCAAGTGCAACAAAATCTACAAATATATCTAAAGGCTTTTCAAAAACTCAAGCGTGGCACAACCAAATACGGCCCAGCGCCGCATAAACCCATTTTGTTATTAAGCATATTGCAGGCGGTGCAGAATGAACTAATCCTAAGTCCACAAATTTATGTAACGGCAGAGCTCATTTGCCTTTTTAAAGCCACTTGGAGTAAATTGGTAAACACCCAACATGTATGCACGTTTACCTTACCCTTCTTTCATTTGCATAAGGAGAAAAGTGCTTTCTGGAAACTCCTTCCTAACCCTGGCTATGAGGTAATGCTTTTTAGCCAAGAATCAATGTCGAGCTTGGGCACTTTAAACACCCAGGTACACCATGCAGAAATTCCTGGAGAGTTGTTTTTATTAATGCTTGACCAAAAGGCCAATCATACCCTGCAAGTTTTATTATTAGATGAGTATTTCCCCAGCACCAAACAACACTACATAGAAAATTCCTATGCATATCTCGACCTCTTTAACCAAATCGAAAATAAGCTCTTGCAAGAATCTCCCGAGCAATATGCCACCGAAATAAAGCAACTGATATATAGCCACCAAGAGGAGGAAGTATTTCTACGCGGCAGTGTCTTTAAGCGCGAAATTCCAAAGCTCTACCAAAACACCTGTTGCATTAGCAGTTTAAATATAGAAAGCACCCGTAATATTTCTATGATTGATGCTTGCCATATTGTTCCCTTTAGCGAAAGTTATAACGATACGGTTAGCAACGGCATCGCCTTATCTCCTACCCTACACCGTGCCTTCGACCGCGGCCTCATTGCCATCAACAGCGAATACCGAGTAATGATTGCCCAAGATCTCTATGAAAGCACATCAGCGCACACCCTCAAAGGTTTTGAAGGCAAAACCATTTTACTTCCAGCTAACAGCAATTTCCATCCCGCGCAAGAAAATTTTGGATGGCATAGGAGGAAGTTTGGGTTTGAATGATTATTCAAACAAAAGCCAACTTCTCGCTTAAAACTAAAATTGTTTAAATTCGGTTTGAACCAATATTGAAATAAAAAATACCTATAAATGGGTATAGTAAGCTGGGCTTGTAGATGGTAATTTTGTTTAGGGGAACTCGAAAAGTTAATAGACAATAAAAAGTATTTTAACCAATGAAAACAATCAATTCTAATGAAATTACCGAAGCAATTAAAAAAACCATTATAGAGGCTGAAGAATATCTCATAATTGTTTCGCCCTATGTAAACTTTAAAGAATGGGAAGATCTAAAGCAACTCATTTTATCAACTATTAATCGAAAAATTCAAGTGATTTTTTATACTCGAATGGACCATGATAATTTCAAAAGTTGGGAACAAGTGGAACAGCTAGGACTCAAACCCAAGTTAATCAAAAACCTTCATGCAAAATTGTATTTTAATGAAAATGCGGGTGTAGTAACTTCAATGAACCTGCTTAGTAGCTCAAGTAAAAATGCCATTGAATTTGGACTATTACTAGACCAAACCAACGAAATTGATGAATTAAAAAAGTTCTGCAAATCCCAATTAGAACCATTTATAGAAAGTATTAAGCCAAATGAAAATGACTTATATTTAGCTAAAGAAACCTTTATTAATATTCTTTCAAATCACCTTTCTAATATTTTTCAAAAAAGAGTTTATGTCAAGGCTAACTTCGACCAACTAAAGTTTAACATCAACAATGAATTTTACATGTACCTTGAAAAAAGTAACAACCAACTATTTATTTCAGGTCGGGTATCCGAATTAGAAAAAATCAATTTCAATTTACTAAACTCTAAATTTAATTACAAAAACTGCCAACTATCTGCAAACAATGGAGCAATTACAGTTCATTACACAAAGTCATTTTCTAGCAGTAATTATAACTACTTAAAGACCTATGAAAAGCAAGAGATTTTAAACGTAACAGCATATTTTGCCGATGAATTGTTAAACTTCAAAGAAAACCTCTATTGCAATACCAAATCCAAACCCTAATTTTAAGGCTTTAAAACTCATCCCCATCCATGAAACTAGGTATCTATGAAGCTGTGGTAACGCAATTGGTGCAGCAGCAAGTGAATGGCTTGCAGCAAGACCAATTTTATATTCATAGCCATCCTATTGATAAAGTTGAAGCAGCGCGGATCATTACTCAGCATATTTCTTTGTTGCTTAAAAAAGCCTTCGATTCTTTTAAAGGTGAACAAGCTTTGCACAAACAAATTGAATTTGCCAATAAGGTAATCTTTCTGCTTAAAGACGAAATTCTTACCGAAAATTTCGAACAAGAAGTTATACTCGCAGAGGGCCAAATACTGGCTGCCATTCTTTCTAAAATTGATGCTCACTTTTCTGACTTCCCCTTACATGTTAAGGAAATTACACCTTATACTCGTCTTACCCACAGCGAACTATTTACGGGTGGCAATGTTGGACTTTCATTGGAAAGCGAACTGAAGAAAGAAATTAGGTCGTCTAATAGAATCGATTTATTGGTATCGTTTATCAAGTTCAAAGGCATAATCATTCTACAAAAAGACTTAGAAGAATTTACCAAAAGGGGCGGCCAGTTAAGAATTATCTCTACCACCTATATGGGTGCAACAGATTATAAAGCCATACAATTGCTTTCGCAATTAGATAATACCCAAATCAAGATTTCTTATAACAATGGCAATGAAAGACTACATGCCAAAGCCTATTTATTCTTTAGGGACACAGGCTTTCATACTGGCTATATTGGCTCTTCTAACTTTTCGAGGTCAGCACTCACTGATGGACTTGAATGGAACATGAAAATTACAACAAAAGAAGTAAGCCATATTATAGATAAATTTCAAAAAACTTTTGATTCCTACTGGCATAGCGGTGACTTTGAATTGTATGATGATACGCTTCATGCTCCTAAACTTAGAGAGCAACTCAATGAAGGTAAAATGGGCAAATTCAACCTTCAAACATCCACTTTTTTCGATATCAAGCCTCACCCCTACCAATTAGAAATTTTAGAAACGCTAGAAGTTGAAAGGAGCGTTCATGAAAGAAATAGAAATTTGATTGTTGCCGCAACTGGTACTGGAAAAACTGTTATTTCGGCTTTCGACTTTAAGGCTTTTAGAAAGTCATATCCGCATGCCAAATTGCTTTTCTTAGCACATCGCAAAGAAATTCTCACACAGGCCTTATCAACCTTTCAAAACATTTTAAGAGACAACAACTTTGGGGAGCTGTGGGTAGATGGCCTTGTACCCTTAAATAATGAACATGTTTTTGCTTCGGTTCAAACCCTAAACAATAGAATAGCCACTATTGACCTTTCGCCAAGCTATTACGATTTTATTGTAATAGATGAATGTCACCATCTCACTGCCAGTTCTTATAGAAAAATCATTCAATACTTTCAACCTAAGGTATTGCTGGGTTTAACGGCAACACCAGAAAGAATGGATGGTGGTGATATACAAGAAGACTTTCACAACAGAATTGCGGCAGAGATTAGATTGCCCGAAGCACTTAATAGAAAATTACTTTGTCCTTTTCAATATTTTGGCATCACTGATAGCATTGATTTAACTCAAGTAAGTTGGGATAAAGGAAAATACAATATAAGCGAGCTCACCCAAATTTACACCACCAATGATAGAAGGGTAAAAGAAGTTATCCATGCATTAATACGATATACCAAGGATGAAAATGATACCCGTACACTTGGATTTTGTGTATCTATTGAACATGCTGTTTATATGGCTAAAAAGTTTGAAATAGCCAACTTTAAAGCGGCATCGCTTACCAGTGCAAATGAGCATGAAAGAGCATTACTCAGAAAGAAGTTAGAACAAAAAGAAATCAACTACCTATTTGTTGTTGATATTTTTAATGAAGGTATTGACATCCCAGAAATAGATACGGTATTATTCTTAAGACCAACAGAAAGTTTAACCATCTTTTTGCAACAGTTAGGCAGGGGCTTGCGATTGGCTGAAGGCAAAGAGTGTTTAACGGTACTAGACTTTGTGGGCAATGCACGGCCAGAGTATAACTTTGAAAACAAGTTTAGGGCGTTGGTAGGTAAAACCAACCAGAACATGTTAAAAGAAGTTGAAGACAACTTCCCTCATTTACCCCTTGGCTGTTCGATTGTATTAGAAAAGAAAGCCAAAGAAATTATCTTAAAAAACATTAAGGCTGCTACCTCTTTCAATAGGCCACAACTGATACAGAAGATTAGAAATTTTCAGCATCAAACTAGTTTACCACTAACTCTTAAAAACTTTTTACACATCTATCAAATCCCCATTCAACATATTTATAAAAGCGGTCAAGAAGGTTGGAGTAGATTATGCCAAAAGGCAAGTATGCATGATGATTTTGACAACACCAACGAAAAAGAAATTGTTTCTGCTATTGCTAACAAATGGCTAAGCACTAATGCTCCAAGCTATTTTGGTTTCATATTAAAAATAGCCAAACAGCAATTTAAAGTTAATATTTCTGGTTTGAACCAAAGCGAAAAAAAGATGTTGGTGATGTTGCATTATGATATCTGGCAAAAGGCGGGTGGATTTAACAACTTAGAAGAAAGCATTCATGCTATTGGAAAAAACACTGTATTGGTAAAGGAAATCATTGAACTATTAGAAATATTGATAGACAAGGTTGGATTTAAAGAAATTGATATTGTATTACCTTATGAGCAACCTCTAAAAGTTCATAGCAGATATACAAGAGACCAAGTTTTAGCAGCATTTGAATTTAGCACCTTCACCAAGCAATCTAGCAGCAGAGAAGGTGTAGCAGAAAATAAGGACTTAAAAACTGAGCTATTATTTATTAACTTGGTGAAATCAGAGGAAAACTTTTCACCTACCACCATGTATGATGATTATGCCATTAGTGAGTTGTTATTTCACTGGCAAAGTCAAAACTCAGCCGGACCTGAAACGCCAAAAGGCAAGTCATATATTAACCATTTAAAGGAAGGTAAACGCATGCTTTTGTTTGTAAGAGAAAGGGCAAATGACGAGTACGGCAAAACCATGGGCTATGTTTTTATTGGTGAAGCTACCTTACAAATTTTTGAAGGCGCTAAACCCATGAACATCACTTGGGAGTTAAAAGAACCTTTACCACACTTTTTGTGGAATGATGCCGCAAAGCTGAGGGTTGGATAGGATTTGTAAATTAATTTTGAAATTGAAACCAAGATTTCAATACAAATTTTTTAATTGCACAACCAAAAACCTTCCTCATGCAAACACCTTTCAAACAAACTTATTTTCATGGTAACCGGGCAGAATTGCAGCTTGGAGATTTGATAGTGGTAGGTAATGCTTCTAATTATGGAAAGCAAAACCAAGCCAAATACATTTACCTTACTGCCACCTTAGATGCGGCCATTTGGGGTGCTGAATTAGCCTTAGGCAGCGGCAAGGAACGTATTTATTTGGTTGAACCTACTGGCCCAATTGAGGACGACCCAAACGTGACGGATAAGCGTTTTCCGGGTAACCCTACCCTTTCTTATCGCTCTGCCGAACCTTTTAAAGTGGTGGGCGAACTGTGCAACTGGCAAGGACATGCACACGAACAGGTAAGTGCAATGAAAGAAGCCTTGGCTAAACTTGCTGCACAAGGTATAGAAGCCATTGAAGACTAAGTAAGTTTTTGCCAGTTGCAAGAGGCCAGTTGCTTATTATTTTTACCTTACTTGTGAGATCTGTGTAATCTGTGAGAAGTCATTTTGCCTCACAGATAGCACAGATTTACACAGAAGTAGTAAGTTCGAAAAGCCAACCTTAAGCACATTCCTTAGGAAAAGTGTAGTATATCACATTTTTTCCTTCGAAAAAGTGTTGAAATAAGCTTCTAACTAGCTTCTGACATTATTTCTCGCTAATTTCAGCCTTGGCGTTCTCTGCGAAAAACTTAGCGTTCTCTGCGGTAAAAGAACAAGAATCACTGCAATGCCCAATCAGCAATTTCTTGACACAAATTCTTCTCAACGCAAAGTGCAGCAAAGAAAAGCGCAAAGGTTCGCAAAGATTCTATTAAAACAATCTCCTTTGGGGCTTTGCAAATTGAAAATCCCATATATAGAATTTTTGATAATGGAAGTTTTTTTAATTAAATTCCAATTCTCTTTTTTTGGAAACTATTAATTGAGTAAACAAAATGAAAGTAATTAAAGAATTGGGTGAAAAAGAATCTGAATTAATTGAAATTGACCATGCCATTTATCTAGGCAATTATGTTATTAATATCTATTTTAATAATGGCGTTTCTAAAGAAATCAACTTTAAACCTTTCTTATCTTCTTCCATTCACCCCGCCATTAAAAACTATTTGGACGAAACCAAATTCAAACAATTCGAGATTCGAAACGGAAACCTTAATTGGAACGACTACGATTTAATTTTCCCTATTGCAGATTTATATCAAGGAACGCTACTTAAGCAATAAAAATAAAGGAGGATTGCAACGCCATGTGAGAAGTCATTTTGCCTCACAGATAGCGCAGATTTGCACAGAAGTAGTTTTTGCGAGAAGAAAACTTGAATAAATGCGTTTTAAACACATGAAACGTAACCTAATACTTATTTGCCTCTTTTTAGTACTTAACTTTTTTTCGCTAAATGCACAAAACACTATTGGTCTTAAACTGGCAGAAGCTGCCTTTAGCCTCACCAAACAACAAGTAACCTACGACCCCTCCTACTTTGTAATCCCCTACCCCAATGGCGATGTTCCTTCTAACAAAGGCGTCTGTACCGATGTTGTGATTAGGACTTACCGCTTGCTAATAATAGACTTACAGCAATTGGTGCACGAAGACATGAAAGCCAATTTTAAACTATATCCTAAAAATTGGGGCTTGGTTCAACCCGATAAAAACATAGACCACCGCAGGGTGCCCAATTTGATGGTTTACTTTAAACGCCATGGAAAAGTGAAACCCATCACCAAAAATGCAGCCGATTATAGCCCCGGAGATATTGTTTGCTGGCATTTAGGAAATGGCATTACCCATATTGGCATTGTCTCTAACATAAAATCTGCTGACGGCAAACGCTACCAAATTGTGCACAATATTGGTGCTGGGCAGGTGCTAGAGGATTGTTTGCTACTATTTAACATCATTGGGCATTATAGTTATTAGTCCATAGTAGATAGTCCATAGTCGATGGACCATAGACCATAGTTGGATTGTAAAAGCCTAAAATACGTTGACCGCTAATTAACTATCTTTTTTATTTCTAATTGCCAAAAATACATTCTGAACTTTTGGCTTTGTTTGCTCAGTTAAGTGGGGCTCGACGCCCCATTTAACTGTGTTTGCCGTAAAATGACTCCA
>CAMDHZ010000022.1 GCA_945898275.1 Chitinophaga pinensis
GTACTATCAGAAATAGATTTGCTGAATCTATCGAAGCAAATGCAATTCATGGCAGCGATAGCAATGAAAATGCTGCTAATGAAGCAGCTTTCTTTTTTAATAGATTAGAGCAATTTTAAGTTATTAAACTAAAAGGACTTGCCTAGGCAAGTCCTTTTAGTTAGTTTCTATTTTCTGAGTAGCTTAAGTACTACTTGATTTTTGTAAGACTTTGGCAGTTCCAAGGTCTTTTCAGTTTTTAGGTTTGACCCTAAACCTACTGCTATAATTCGATTCGTTTCTATTCCTTTTGAAACAAAATATGCTCTTAAGACATTCGCTCTTTCTTGGCTGATGTCTTCCCCAATGCCTCCTGTTTCACCAGCAGTTGGATTTGCATTTATTTGAATGACTCCATCACTTCTATCTTTTAACAGTTTAACAACTTTCTCAAGATAGGAATAAGAACTACTATCTAATTTACTAGTTCCTTTGTCAAATTTTACTTTTTCTATAGACTTCGTCAGAACTTTTTGCTCATCTCTTGATAATGAAAGTGAAGTTGAATCAATTTCTGAACAGCCACTTAAGTCTTTGAAACCAGCTTCATTTTTACATTTATCCTTTTTGTTAGGCACGCCATCATTATCATTATCATATAAGTTGCCAATGTTTAGGTTCAAACCAACTCTATTGCTTACAACATTAGCTGTAGAATAATTTAAATTGTTAATTAATTGATCTGTGTTACCAAAAATTGTTAAGGGACCTAAATGGACGGCAATGCCTGCACTAACAGCAGGACTAAAATCTCTGTATTTAGTAATTCCAGCGCGTAATTCAAGGAAATGTAATATTCTTTGAGAGAGGTTTACAGATAAACCAGTGTAAAATTTACCATTTGCTTTTTCTCCAAATCCAACAAAACCTGCCGATGTGCTATTGGTTAATTGGTAATTGAAACCTAGATAGTATTTAGTATTTAATGCTCGGCGGTAGGAGGTTGATGATTCGTTTGGAGTTGCTAAATTATTTAAAGAATCAACCAAATCTTCTGTCAATTTAGAAATAGAGTCGAAATCTGGGTCGGTAAATCCTTCAAATTCAAACTCAAAATTCTTTGAATAGGTTTTTGCTTGTTTCCAATTGATTCCTCCAATATCTAAAATTGAGGCAGAAACACTCATTTTTTTATTTATTTTATAATCTGCCCCTATGTCAAAAGCAAAACCTCGTCCAACTGGGTCATTAAAAATTGGGTTTATGTAACTACTAGCAGTAGCGCCTTCAGGCATATTTTGGTAATAGTCTATTCTATCTATACCTGCTGCGCGAAATTCATAATCTAAATTGGCATTTAGTTTATAAACATTTAGATCACCCGAATCTGTTTTAAAATAGCCATTTGACCTATAAACCTGAGCATCAAAAAGTCCAATAAGATATTTCCCTCTAACACCTACAGTTAATTTTCGGGTAATTTCTCTGCTTAAACCTGCATGTATAGATGCATACGTGCTGGTATTTACTTTCATATTATTAAAACTGATTTCTTTTCCGAATAAGTTACTTGAGTTTCCATAATACCCCAAAGCTGCAAATTCTTTTGGTATAGAAATATCTTGATTAGTATTTATTTGTAAGCCAAATGAAGTGTACATTTTGTTCATTCTAAATCCAAAAAGAAGGAGATTAGCTTCTAAACCAATATTTATATCATTCAAATTGAATTCATTTCCATCTAGAATCTTATTCATGGTTTGATTAAAAGTCTCATCATCTCTTAAGATGTCATATGCTGTGATTCCTGGCACCATTACTTGAATTTTAGCATCCACTAGTCCTAAAGAGAACATTTGTTTTGAATGATGTGCTGGGTTCAACAATGTGGTTTGAACCAAGGATTTAGAGTTATAAAGTGTTAGATTGTTTTGCCCAAAAGTTAGAAAGCTTATGGCTAAAAAGGCAAATGCTAAATTTGATTTGATGATTATATTTTTCATTTCTGTCCCCTTTCTAATTATCACTTAATTTAGCTTTCACACTAAACCCTAGTTGCAGTTTGTAATCTGAATATATACCCACGGTTTTGTTTCCGCCGTTAGTGGTTGTTAGAGCAGAAGCAATGATAATCTTCTTAGAAAGTTTTAGTTTTTCAAGTTGTGAAATGCTCAATGGGATAGAAGCCACGTAAACCCCACTTTTGTTTACTCTTCCATTTGCATCTAAACCTCCAGAAACTAGCACCTTAATATTCTCTAATTTAAGTACTTCGGTATTACTGCCATTTAAGAATTGAAGGTTTAAAATTGCATCAAAAGGAAATCCATTAGTTGACTTAATCATTAAAATCCCTTCTTCAAATGGGAATTCAGCATCGGTTAAGTCTGCTTCAACTGTATCACTTAATACAAAGTTGTCAGTCCTAATTTGCAAGGGTAAGTCCATTTCAAAGCCAATTGCAGCATAACCATCTGAACTAATGAAGTGATTACTTGAATTTGTATAGCCTTGCTCTCCGCGTGCAGTTAATTTAAAACTCAACATTTGTGGTGGTAAAGCTATGAAGTTGTCAATATTTGAAGAAGTCCTGTCAACTATTTTTGTACCTATAATCTGCTGACCTTGCTGAGATAGAGTAGGAAAGGCTATTTCAAAAGGAGCTAAACCTAAGGATGCTTTTTGACCAAAGTCGTTTTCTCCATTAACTGCTAAATCAAGCTGAATTGGGATTCCGAGTGAATTTTTGGTGTGGAATTTAATAATGGGATTATCAAGTTTAAGCCCACTGGCAATATCCTTTAAAAATTCCAGTCCAATTTCAATAGAATCTCTTATTAAATCCTTAGCTCCAAAAAAACCTTCTGCATATTTTAATTCAGTTTCATCTGTATATAATTGCAACGTAAAAGTGTTTGCTGAGTCAAATGGCAGAACGGTATTACTACTGGTTAATTTGGCAGAATAGGTATAATAGATATTAGAATAGTTTTGTCCTGGTTTAGTTGTTAAATCAAATTTGATATTCGAAATGTCAATTGATCCTTGATTAATACCAATTCCTGTGTAAGGAATAGTTATTGTTTTTGCAGGTACTGGATTTCCATTAATTGTAGAGCCAGGAAAATTCATAGTTACTTCAATTGGTTCTCTTACTGCACTTGTTGCTAAGTATTTAATTTTACCAGATTTGAATTCAATTTTACGAAGCCTTTGGGTGCTATCTTCCCCTGATATAAAAATATACGAACTTGTGCTCTTAAGCACTGCAGTTGGGAATTTAGACTGACCAGTAATCCCAAAAGCTGAACTCAATGAAAATTGAAAATTTATAGTTGAGCTTAAGTTTACAAATACTTGATTTGGACTGCTAGATGCTAAGTTAATACTCGGAATTGCATAAGCCCAATTTGAGGTAACGGTTTTATTTACAAACGGAAATGAATCAATAACTGTGGCATTAGGGTTAATATTGCTAAGGTTAATGTTTCCTAGTAAAACATTAGCTGGGTTTTGCGAATAAACGTTTATGGTGATTGAATTAATTCTAACGGGCAATGTATTTGTGAAATTTATTTTTACGTATCCCGCTTGAATATTTATAGAATTAAAACCAAGGTGCGCTGGCAGGGAAATAATAGATGTATTTGCATCATTTATGTTTGGAAATATTGCGGTTGTTCCCGCAATTGCATTAATGGCATTTCTGTTGGTAGTGTTAAATTCATCTTTTATTACACCTAAGGTCCTGTTGGCACTTGTAGTAGAAATAGGTATTGGTAAAAGACCTAATTTATTAATAACTTGACTAGGTGCTTGAATCGGGATATCTAAATATTTCCCAATTCTAAATCCAAAAATGGAATCTTCAAAGTATTTAAACCTAATGAGCCCGTCTGGATCTACACTTGTATAAACAGTATCGCTTTTAACCAAGTTGTCAATACTCAAAGTTGTAAGAAATAAGGGTAATCCAAATTCTGGATTAAAGGTTACCTCATCAAACTTGTCAAAACTTAAATCTTTTTTACAAGCATTTAAAATTGAAAGAATTGAAAATAAGATAATTAGATTTTTGTAGTTTTTTTTCATTTTGATTCTTTTTCAATGTTTAAAATAAAAAAAAATGTTGAGGGGTTACCTCAACATTTTCATTGAAAATTACAGCAGGTTTTAAGGTCTGTAAGTTACAACGTAATTAATTGTTGCTGTTGTTTTTGTAGTTTCAGTTGTAATGGTTTTAGCCTTGCCAATCATATTGATGTAGAAATTGGTTTTGCCAAAGTAATCTACTAAGTTAATTGCATTAGCTGGGTCAGAAGCGCTGTTTGGAAAGTTAATAGTGAAAGTGTTTGCGCCTGTTAGTTCCGAGTTGTTAACACTGCCAACTTGCTTGAAAGCAGTGCTTTCTTCTCTAAAAGATAAATTTAAATAGTCAATAAAAGAGAAGTCAGTTACAGGCTGATTTGGATCCAAATTAACGACTGCATTTGTAAGGTAAATAGATTCAATACTTTCTTTAGGAATTCCATTAGCAATCAATATACTGTCAACGTTTAAATAGACTAATTGCTCTACAAAAGTAATTTCTGTGCCAATCAAACTATCGGTGATGATAGGCAAAGTCATTTTAATGTTAGCAACAGATTGGTTTAAGTTAAGGTTTACATCAGTTTTTAACTTATCACAAGCGCCGAAGAGCAACACTATTCCAAATAGCATCAAGCTCAATTTTGTATTAATTTTCATAGTTTTTTTTGTTGATTCAATTATATGTAAAAAATATTAATTTCCAAGTGATTTACAATACTTTAGAAAGAAATTTAAATTCACTTTCTGGAATTATCTCTCCATCCATTCCTATATACTGGTAACCCACAAACTTATTTTGTTTTTTAACTAGTACCAGAATTTTGTGGTTTGAGTGCAAATAATTCCAAGATGCAGTTTTTAGATAAGTATTTAATTTGCTGGAAGGTTTCACTTCTAAGGTAACCAAGCAGATATTATCTGAAATATTTTGGTGAGCAGAAAATTCAATTTGTTCATTACCACGTAGAAACCCATCAATTATTTCAAGACAAAACTTTTTTTGCTGAGTGCTCACCTCTACGCTGGCATATATTTTATATAGGTTTGCCCAAAATGAAGCATTATTAGATTCACTTTTTGCAACCGCTGCAACAGATGTTGTTGGTATTTGGCTAGCTAACATAAAATTTTCAGTTTGTTACAATTTAAATACAAATTTAATCCTTGTATGTAAACAAATTACAACCATTTAGGCTTTTTTTGCCGCCATTTATTAAATATTTGCAGCCACTTGAAATGTAGTTCCTTCTTTGCTGTCCTTAATTTCTATTCCAATAGATTTTAATCTTTCTCTAATGTCATCCGAACTTGTAAAGTCTTTCCTTGCTTTAGCTTCACTTCTAATTTGGAGAATAATTTCCATCAATTCATCAATTTTTTCTGCACTGCCAGTATGTTCAGACTTTAATCCTAAAATTTCAAAAAGAAAAGTATTAAAAGTTTTAGTAAATAACTCTAAATCTTCAGAATTGATTTTTTCTTTCCCTTCTTCCAGCAAATTAATAATTTTAACTCCTTCAAATAGGTGAGCAATTACCATAGGTGTGTTGAAATCCTCATTCATTGCCTCATACAGTTTTTCTCTTAAATCATTGATTTGAACTGTAGAACTTGAATGGAAATTTATATTTGATAATTTACTTGAGGCATTGAAAAGCCTAGTTAATCCCTTTTCAGCGGCTTGAAGTGCCTCATTGCTAAAATCTAGCGTACTTCTATAGTGAGCCTGAAGCATAAAGAAGCGCACAGCCATTGGACTATAACCTTTCTCTAACAATTCATGATTTCCAGAGAACAACTCATTTGGTAGAAAGGAGTTTCCCAAACTTTTGCTCATTTTTTGGCCATTAACTGTTAGCATGTTTGTATGCATCCAAAATTTAGCAGGCTGCGCATGATTACAGGCGATATTTTGCGCAATTTCGTTGGTATGATGCGTTGGAATTAGATCCATTCCTCCTCCATGAATATCAAATTCTGCTCCCAAATATTTAGTGCTCATGGCAGAACATTCAATATGCCAACCCGGAAATCCAACTCCCCAGGGACTTGGCCATTTCATTAAATGTTCTGGCTTTGCCTTTATCCAAAGTGCAAAGTCAAGTCTGCCTTTTTTTTCATCCTGTCCACCTAAACTACGAGTATTATTAAGAAGTTCGTCTAGATTTCTATTAGATAAAATTGTATAGTTATGGGTTTTTGCAAATTTTTCCACATCAAAATAAACTGTTCCATCTATTTCGTAAGCAAAGCCATTCTCAATGATTTTTTTCGTCATTTCTATTTGCTCGATGATATGACCAGTGGCTGTTGGCTCAATACTTGGAGGTAACGTATTAAAATGACTTAAGACTTCATGGAAGTCAACCGTATAACGTTGAACAATTTCCATTGGTTCAACCTGCTCTAATTTTGCTCTTTTTGCAAATTTATCGTCTCCTTCATCTTGGTCTCCTTCCAAGTGACCAGCATCAGTTATATTTCTAACGTACCTAACTTTATATCCTAAATGCAAAAAATAGCGATAAATTATATCGAATGAAACATAAGTTCTTGCATTGCCTAAATGTGCATTGCTGTAGACAGTTGGTCCGCAAACATACATACCAACATAACCTTTGGTAATGGGTTCAAACGACTCTGTTCTTTTTGTAAGTGTATTATAGATTTTTAAGGTAGTATTCATATCCATCTTCTTGAGGCAAATATAGGTTATTCAAATAGTGACTCATATACCTTTTCCCAACCTAACCAACCTTCTTCTTTGTCAAAAGATGAGTTGTGCCAAATGGAAATAAATTTCCCTTGATATTTTTGCGTTACTTCAATCATTTCTTTAATGCATTGTTTAGCGGTTACTTGATCGTAATTCAAATAGTTTTTTAACGTAACATCCATGATGCAAGGCGAGTAAAGCAATAAGTCAAATTTGGTATTATTAATTAAATCATATGCTTCAAATGGTCTGCAAGTTGAAGCTCTAAAACCTATTTGGTCTGCATAGCATAGGGTATAATCTGCTTCAATTTCAAGCTTTACTAAGTTTTTGAAGCTTTCTGGTAACTTTAGTTTTAAAAAATGATACCTACTAATTTTTGGTGCATTTCCTGTAACTTTTTTAAAAGTATCTACTTCTGATTTCAATAAATTAAAGTCAAAGGATGCCTTATATGAAGGATGTATGCCACATTTATGACTTTCGGATAATCTATTGTAAAGCTCAATTGCCTCTATACTTTCTGGGTTAATATTTTTATCATGCTTCCCATTATTGGCTAGCAAGAAAAAGAACTTAGTCTCGATATTTGATGTTCCTGCAAATCTTGTAAGGTAATTGTACGTGTCATATGGGTCATTTTCTATAGATTTAAATACATCATAATTCGGTTTGAACCGAAGCAGGGAGCCTAAATATTTTTTTGCAATTTCTAGTTTTGTTCTACCTTTATATTTATATGCAAAATCTATATCAATAGTGTTTATCTTGGTGAAATGATGGGATTTAAATGATAAGGCAGGATATACTGCTAAAATTTTTTTCTTGAATTCTTCTACCCAATGGTCAATTAGCGGAATCTTTAAGAAGTTGTTTTTATAGGCAATTGAACTTGAGGCTTTAAATCTATTGTGTTCATCTCTTTGCTCGCTGGTGTATTCTTCATATCTACTCAATAAATAAAATCCAGCTGAAAGCAAATCAAAGGTTAAGAATGAAGTTTCAATCTGAAAATCTGGAACTTCTTCATAGGCAAATTTAAAGAAAACCTTTAGCCAAATAGGGTCATCTATAACCTCAATTTTTTGTGGAATTATTTTGGTTTCAAAAAGCAAACTATTCGAAGGAATATTTACAACTCCTTCTATAATGTTAGGCGAGTAGTTTAGTCGGATAGATTTTGATTTAGTAAAATAATCTAAGTTATCTGTTATCTTATAATTTATCCCTAATTGTTGAACCAATATTTGATCTAGGATGTATTTAATCCTATCATTTTCTTCTGCCGCAAATACTAGCATTATTTGTTCTTTTTTAAAGAGTAATTCATAATGTCAATAAGGTTTTTAGGGTTGAGGGCCTTAAAAAAAATGTTAAAGTTTTCCTTGTAGTTATATCCAAAAACCATATAAATCAAGGCGAGATATAAACCTGCAACCAAGGATAAGGCTGCACCTGAAATACCATAAATAGGAATGATAAGTAAATCTAGAATAAGCACAGTAATCGCAATCAGAATTTGCATAGCAACTACATACTTTTGTTTTTGCTCAGCAAGCATCCACATTGCCCAAGCTGTTCCCCAGAAAACTGGAATGCTACTTAAAACATGTAACTTAAAAATGATAGCAGATTGAGGAAATTTATCACCATAGAGGAAGCCGATTACAATATCCCCAAATAACAAAGCACCTACAATTACAAAAATGGCAAGCCAAAGCATTAAGCTATAGAGTTGGGTGAGCCTCATAATTTGTAGTTCCCTATTTTGTCTATTATTAACAATCCCAGGAAAAACAGCTGCACAAATGGCAATAGGGATAAAATATGAAGCCTGACTAATTCTTAATCCAGCACTATACTGCCCAACCAAACTCATGTCATTTAATAGTTTATCAATCAGCAAAGTGTCGGCATTTAAATAAATCATCTGAATTGCAGTTGAAATAATAAGTGGAACGGCATACTTGAGTAAAAACCTCGATTCTTTTCTGGAAAACTGCCAATTGCTTATTTTAAAGCCTTGATTTCGATAAAAATAAATTTGAATCATTGCAGATAAACCTGCTTCAAAGGCTGCCATTGTTGCAAACCATATTAAACCTGCTTCAAAGTAAATTAATGCTAACTTAGTAAATGCTGAAACAGACAACGTAATAACTTGATTTATAGCTGTTAATTTTCCTTTTACTTGGGATTGAAAATGGAAGTCAATTACGGTAAATGATTGGAATAGAATGCTAATACTCAGAAGGAAAAAAATTAGCGTGGTTTCTGCTGATTTATTGAAATAAGCCCAAGTTGTAGCCAATAATATTACCCATAAAGAACCTAGCAAACGCAATGAAAATGCTGTTCCAAGAATTTTGTTAAAGTCTTCCTTTCGTGTAAGTATCTCTCTTACAACCAAACTATCTAATCCCAAAGTTGAAATAATTGTTAAAATGGCTATAACACTTAAACCTAGGCTGATTACACCATATTGCTCTGCACCTAAATACCGCACTACTAAAATACCAACCAAAATACCGCTGATTATTCTCGATGCCTTCTCAAGAAGAATCCAGAAGGAATTTCCTACATAGTTGTTTTTTTGTTCTACTTCTGCCATTTTACTTGTTAAAGATGGTCATTGTTGGTCCAAGACCTTGTAAAACATAACTTTCTATTGCCTCAGTGGCTTTTGGAATGAGCGTAATCAATTCGCTCGTTTCTTCTTTTGACCATTTCCCTAAGACAAAATCAATTTGCCTTCCTTTTGGAAAGTCATTTCCTATTCCAAACCTAAGCCGCGCATATTCCTGTGTTTGTAAAATTTCTTGAATATTTCTTAATCCGTTATGTCCAGCATCACTACCATTTGCCCTAATCCTGAGTTTACCAAATGGGATGGCTAAATCATCAACAATTACCAGCACATTCTTTAATTCAATTTTGTATTCATTCATCCAATACCTAACAGCCTTTCCACTTAAATTCATGTAAGTAGTAGGTTTAATGGCAATGATTTTTTTTCCTTTTAGTCCAAACTCGCAAAAATCTGCGTGCTTTTCTGTAGTAAATATTCCATTATGTTTTGCTGCGAAATAATCGAGCACCTCAAAACCAATATTATGCCTGGTTTTTTCGTATTCTGACCCAATATTTCCTAATCCAACTATTAAAAACTTCATCGGATTGCAAGATAATACAAGCAGAAATATTTGTTTTCAATAAAATAGTTAGGGCAGTTTGGTTCAACCCGAAACTAATTGCATGGTATTTCTAGCTCAACTATAATATCATCAGGAATAGTGGCTGGCATTGTATACAAATAATCATACCTTTTATTCTCATAGTTTATTGAAAACCTGTATTCAGTGCTAGTACTAAAATTTACTTTTGGTAAAGAAACGGTATTCCAATTGACAGAAGCAGTGGCTGCGTTTGCACTAAAATTACTCCACAAGATACTGCTATTTGCGGGTTTACTATTGCTTTGATAATCTGTCTCTTTAATATAATAAACGGTTGAGCCATTAGGTAAAGTTGCATAATCTGTGCTGCCACTAATACATCTTGCTCTAAAATTGCCTGTAAAAGTGCTACTTGTTAGGACAGAACCTAGTGTAATTTTAATTTCACAGGTATTTGTTGCCCTTGTGCTTGATGAAAATGTTTGCGAAACGCTTGAGCCATTGACAACTGCAGAAAGTTGACCATTGCTTATTTCTACCGGTAATGCCCCTTCATAATTCACTACTATGTTTTGATTTGTATTGTCATAGAAAAAACTCTGAGTTATAGGAATCTCAAAAAGTAAATCAGTTGATAGCATGTTTCTGTAGTATTTTACAATAAATGATGCTTGGATTGGTGTACCATTTGCCATTCCTTGGGTAAAGGAAGCAGACAGAGGTATGATAAGGCTGCCACATCTATTTTTCATTGAGCCTGCAAGCCAAGTGCTTAGATGTAAAACTTCAAACTCAACTATGAGTTTATTGGTGATTGCTTCTCTAGTAATTGTTGCTTGAGTCTCGCTAACCCAATTTTTTGTTCCTTTGTCTTGACTCAAAATGTCAATAAGATCACCTGGTTTATAGTTAGTTCCTGTAAGCGGATTAAATTGATTGCTTGGGATTTCAATTGTAGCTTTAATTGGTTTTGAAAAATCCTTTACAGATTTACCATCTCCAAACATCGAAATGTTAAGCCAACCTGCAGGAATGATAATTGTTTCGTCTAGGATTGAGCCATTTTGATCTAAAATAGTGTTGTCTGATTGTTTTCCAAACGACTTGATAGAGGCTCCAGTGCTTGCAGTGAAATGTAAAATATCAATATCAATATTACCTGAAATTAATGTTCCATTTTTATCAGTCATTTTAACACCTGCTGGTATTTCTATCGTTGCTTTTTCTGCTTTTTGCTCTGTCGCTGGAAGTGAAATTATTTTTATAACTGTTGTAGTTCCTGAGCTATCTGTTACG
Organism: Chitinophaga pinensis; assembly: GCA_945898275.1. Taxonomy (GTDB): domain Bacteria; phylum Bacteroidota; class Bacteroidia; order UKL13-3; family UKL13-3; genus B1. Next base: position 11,260 of record CAMDHZ010000022.1, read on the forward strand.
GTGTTTCCCTTAGTTTTATCAGAACCTGCAGGTAGTTCTTTCGTATTGGTTAAATAAAGGGTTTCGTGTATTGGTTCAATACTTTTAAGTTTAACTGGATAGATTAAGGGTAAGTACCCATCGGCTTTTACTTCGATGTTAAATTCTAAAGGATCAGCAGAAGTAGCTATGGTCCCGCGTCTTAGGCATATGTTTACCATACCATTGTTGATGGTAAATAATTTTCTTGCACCTGAATTATAAACCACTGCAGCATCTTTACCAGTAACTTCAATGTTTAACCCTTCTAATGCATCATTATAGCCGTTTTTGGATATATCAAATATTTTAAAGGTGCTTGGTGCTGTAACAAAATCAGCTTTAGCTGTTACAGAAAAGCCTTCTACAGGATTTTTAAGTTTGCAGCCACTGCCCAAAGCAATAACGTAAACAAAAAGTATAAACAGTGCGGTTGTAAAGTTTTTCATTTTTCTTTTACTTTAAAATTCTTATCGAATATAATTGAATATCAGCGTAAATTCAAAATTTATTTTGATATTCTTACATTTAAATTGAATAAAATTATTGGGAGTAATTGATAATTTCTTAGATTATCTTTCAATTTACGTTCTTCTACTGAGGTTGGTTCAAGCATGCCTGTGGTTTTGAAACTTAATTGAGGAGCACCAATATAATAGGTGCCAATTTCAAAGTTAAATCCAACCCTTTTTTTCGGAACAGCTCTTCCAATGCCTATTCCCAAATAGGGGCAAACCAATTGCGTTTTCAAGCCATAATATATGTTTCCTTGCTCTTCTGGCCCAATAGATATTTCACCTTGCTTTAAAGAATCCCTAGGTGTAGCAATGAAATTTAATTGTGAAAATAGTAAGGCCAAACCAGATGAAATTTTAAAAGCATTTGCAAATGGATGATAGTCAAAAGCCATATTTACAGAACCAAGTTTTATTTCGCCATTAACTTTAAGTTTGATGCCAACTAAAGTGTTTCCATAAAAGTAAATATTCTTCCCATCAATCGTAACAATTTGATTATTGATGTTATATAGAAAATGGGTTCCTGAAAGTTTTATTGCAAATTTATTTTTATTCCCTATTTGCTTAGCCAATTGAAGCCCAAATCCGTTTGTTGTTCCTAAGATTCCTAAAGATGTACTTTTTTTACTTGGTACAAATAGACTATCCTGTGAGTGCAATATTTTGGTTTGACCCAACTTTGGAAGCACAATTGTTAGGAGTATTAAAAAGTATAAGCGCCTCATTTATTTTAATAATGCTTTTACTAATTTAATATTAATTTAATTATAAACAAAAAAAGCAGCCATATGGCTGCTTTTTTTGTAAGATTTGAAAGTTTATTTTTTCTTCTTTCCGTCTTTTTCTTCAGCTTTAGCAGCTTCTTGAACAGCACGGGTTGTTTTGATTGTAACTATTGGATTGTTAGGAGAATCCAAGAAAATAATTCCTTCGATTGCAGCTAATTCACCAACTTTAATTGATTTACCAATTTCTAGATGCTCAATGTTAATTTCAATAAAATCAGGTAATACACTTGGTAAAGCTCTTACACGTAATTTTTTAGCCTTTACAATAAGCTTACCACCCGCACGAACACCAACAGAGTTTCCAACAACTTTTACTGGGATACCAATATCTACAGTTTTGTCATCTTTGATTTCTTGAAAATCTACATGTAAAATAGATTCATTAACTGGGTGAAATTGGATATCTTTAAGCATCGCGATGTAAACAGCGCCATCAATATCTAATTTTACTTTGTAGGTGTTTGGCGTATAAACCAATAGTTTAAAATCTGGTTCATACATTGAAAAATGTACGTGATTTTCACCACCATACAATACACATGGAACTTTTCCTTCGGTTCTTAGAGACTTAGCAGAAACCTTACCGGTATTTTCGCGGCGGTTTCCAAACATTGCAATTGACTTCATATATTTTATTTTTTCGGTTTACTCAAAGTTTACTAGTTTAGCAATTAATGCTAATTCAAGTACTTCCCATCAACTATAGAACCTGATTCTTAAGCCTTTTTGATTTCAAAAAGACTAGAGATTGAACCATGTTCGGTTATGTTACGAATTGCTTCGGCAAAAAGCCCAGCAACAGATAACACTTTGATTTTAGAACTTTCTTTTTTAAGTGGGATGGTATCAGTTACTACTAATTCATCCAAAATACTGTTTTCAATGGTCTCATAAGCCTTACCACTCAAAACAGGATGCGTACACATTGCTCTTACGCTTCTTGCTCCTTTGTCTTTAATCAATTGAGCTGCTTTGGCTAAGGTGTTTCCTGTATCAATAATATCATCAACCATAATGATATCTTTCCCGGTAACGTCTCCAATTAAGGTCATGGAAGCAATTTCATTTGCTCTTCTTCTCTCTTTATCAACAATTACCATATCGCAACCTAAGGCTTTTGCGTAAATTCTTGCCCTTGCACTTGAGCCAATATCTGGAGAGGCTATCATCAAATCATGGTTACTTATGCTCAATTTCTGCATATATGGCAGAAAAATAACTGATGAATCCAAATGATCTACTGGAATTTCAAAAAAACCTTGAATTTGAGGGGCATGTAAATCCATGGTTATTACTCTGCTGGCGCCAACTGAGGTTAAGATATCTGCAATTACTTTTGATCCAATGGAAACCCTTGGTTTATCTTTCCTATCCTGCCTTGCCATCCCAAAATATGGTATAACAGCAGTAATATAATGTGCCGAAGCTCTTTTGGCTGCATCAATCATTAAAAGCAGCTCCATCAGGTTATCCGAATTTGCAAAGGTACTTTGAACCAAAAATACATCGCATCCTCGAACTGATTCATTGAAGCTGGGTTGAAATTCCCCATCACTAAATCTAGAAATTACACAATCTCCTAGGTTTAATCCATAGGATTTTGCAACTTGTTCAGCCAAGTACCTAGAATTTGTTCCAGAGAAGATTTTAACCTCGTTTTTAACAACCATAATTTATACAAAAAGCCGCATTTTTTGCGGCTTTTCAGCACTTGTTGACCGACTAGGTTTCGAACCTAGACTCTTCTGAACCAAAATCAGACGTGTTGCCAGTTACACCATCGGTCAATTAGGGATGGCAAAGGTAGAAAAATTTCAAAAAAAGCAAAGCTATTCTATATTTTTTTTGAATTTCTTTACTAATTCTTTGAAAAATGGGTTTTAAAGTGTTTTTGAAATAGATATTTGCACCATGAATCAGACTTATTGTGTAGCCTTAGTTTTTAGCAGGAAATCATACCGATACCGCGCCTATGCTAGACAATACACTGAGGTTCTTTTATCTTTACAAAAACATGTTGTTATTGTTTCTCCTGATTGTTTAGAGTTGCAACAAGATTTGCTTGTGAAATTTAGGAGCTATTCAGATAAATTGAGTTTTATTCCATTTCCTGAAAATGACTTTAAATATGCTTATCCTAAAAGATTTGAATTAATTAAAAGGTATTTTAGGTTACGACGTTATTTGAAGGCAGCGGAGTTTAGCAGTCAAACCAAGATTGATTTGGTTTTTTTTGCTCCACTTGAAGATTGGGTCAAACCGAAATTTAGAAAATGGATTTTTAGGAAAGTGTTTCCTTATACATTTACTGGGCTAATTACTAAAACCAAACTTTATGAGAATGGCAGTTTAAAGTTAAATGTTGATCCAAAATACCATGAGCCTGATTACCTTTTGTCTATAGATACTTTTATTGGAGTTTGTACTTTAGACAGGTTTAATACAGAAAAAATTCGAAGTAGAATTTATCGAAAAGTCATTTTGTTGCCAGATGTTACGGATTTTGAGCTTCAAATAGGAAACTTCGAACTTGGACAGCAAATTAGAAAAATGGCAAAAGGTAGAATGCTTATTGGTGCTGTTTTGATTGATGATGAGTTTCCTTTTAATCTAATTGACATGATTAAGTCGGCACCCACAGACCTATACTTTTTTGTAATAATCGCAGAAACTTCCTCTGGTTTATTTATGGATGAACAAAAGGAGAAGTTAAATGAACTTTTACAAAGTGAAAAGCTAAATTACTTTATAAAAACTGATGTTGAGTTAAGTAAGGAAAAGTTAAATTCATTGATTAAATCCTTAGACGTTGTTTATTTAGAAAATAATTTTGATGAATTGCCTGCTGTTTTGCTTACGAAGATTGCTAAATATGAAAAGCCAGTTATTTCATTTAAGAATGGATATACCTCAAAATTAGTCGTTTCTTTTAAATTGGGTGTGGTTGTTAGTGAAAACCAATACAATCAAAATGATGCATTACAGATATTGAGATTACAACTACCTTTTAACTTGAATTATGACTTCGAGCCTTTTAAAATATATGTCAAATTGCAAAGTCAGGATTATTTGAAGCAGTCTTGGGAGGAGCTATTGTGGTTTTAATGACTGAATATTTATCTTGCACAAGTGAAATGTAAAATTTGCAATCAAATAGTGAGTCAGGTTTTTGAAGCCGAAGTCCTGCGCAAATATCAAGTTAAATATTACCATTGTTCTCAATGTGGATTTATTCAAACAGAAGACCCTTATTGGCTACAAGAGGCTTACGAGAGTCCGTTAAATACAGAGGATACTGGCATTTTAAAACGAAATGAGTATTTTAGAAGTAGGGTAACACTTTTGTTAAAAGATTTATTTGGCAATAAGGGGAAGTTTTTGGATTACGGAGGTGGATATGGCGTTTTTACAAGGTTGATGCGAGATGTTGGTTTTGATTATTTTTGGCAAGACAGATACGCTCAGAATATATTGGCCCGTGGTTTTTCTCATGAAGAAGGCCATCGTTACAATGCAATTACAGCCTTTGAAGTTTTTGAACACCTAACAGATGTGCACGCAGAATTGGACGAAATGCTCAAATATTCAGATACCATTATTTTTTCTACCTTATTACATGGAAACGGGATACCAAGCAAGGATTGGTGGTATTATGCTTTTAATCATGGGCAACATATTTCATTGTTTACGATAAAATCATTGGAGATTTTAGCCACCTCGAAAGGGTTAAATTTTTATTCTAATGGCGTTAATCTGCACATGTTTACAAAAAGGAAATACACTAACCAAAAATTTAGGTTGCAGATTTTTAAAGCAAAATGGCTTTGGATTTTTTTACAATCAAGAGGTTTTAAAAGCAAAACAGACTCTGATTTTGAGTTACTTAGTAATTTGTAATTGAATTAATAAATTTGGTTTTGAATAGCCAATGATTAAATTTGAAAGGTTTAAACCTAAATAATTAAAGGTTACTTTCAATTAATCTAATAATGAAAAAAAGATTTTTATTGGCTCTTATAACATCCTTTTTTAGTGTGTGTTTACATGCTCAAACTTTTAATTGGAGTTTGAAGGCTGGTTCTACTGGTACGGATAATTTTCGGTCAACTGCAATAGATGCCCAAAATAATGTTTATGGACTACTTTATTTTAGTGCAATTCTAACCATAGATAGTGCAGGGACGCCTAAGGTTTTTAATACAACTGGCCAACGAGACATTTTGATTGTTAAATATAATTGTAACAAAGTATTTCAGTGGGCAGTTCAAGTAGGGGGCACATTTGATGATGGTGGAAATGCAGGTTTTTCTGATTTGGAAGTTGATACAAATGGTATTGTTTATGTTGCTTCAACTATAAATGGTTCTGCTAATTTTATTTCTGCAAATGGTAATTCTACCAATAGAACGAGCGCAGGGCAACAGGATGGGTTTTTAATGAAGCTTTCTTCAAGCGGTATCATTCAATGGATTAATTTGCTTGGTGGTGGAAGTAATGATGAAGGTACCTCAGTTACTATCGATCGCCTACAAAATGTTTATGTGGGTGGATACCATACCGGTTTGGCTACATTTGTAAGCACAACACTTCCAAATTTTGTTAGAAATTCTGCAGCGGCTTCAGCTGACTTTTTCTTAGCAAAGTATAATCCTTCTGGTGTTATTCAATATCTTTCTGGAGGTGCTTCTGGTGGTGCTGATATAATTACCGGTTTGGCTGTTGATAGTGCTTTTACCGTATATGGCGTTGGTACTTTTGGAGGAGGAGGGAATTTTAATGGGTTTTTTGGCGCAAATGCCTTAAACAATTCAGCGGGTACAGGCGCTTTTCTTGCTGCCTTCAATGCTGCAGGAGCTACCCAATGGGGAGTTGGAATGGGAAACAGTTTAAATGAAGCTTTTTATAGTGTTGCAGTTGACGACCAAACAAACAGAGTATTTGCAACAGGCGCATTTCAAGGGTCAACCACCCTTACTACTCGCCCAGGTGGAACAGCACAGAACTTAAATGCAGTTGGGAATTTTGATGCAGTATTAGCTTGTTTTACGCTAACTGGTGGCACACAATGGGCTAGAACTATTTCTGGTGGTTCTAATGAATATCCATATGCCCTTGAATTAAGTGCAAATGGAGAAGTAATTATTGGAGGAGAAATAAGTAGTAATACTAATTTTGGAGGATCTACAATAAATACAAGTGGAGGGTCAAATATTTTTGTTGCAAGGTATTCGCAAACAAATGTATTTATTTCTGCAATTAACCTATCTCAAGGCAACCCAGGCAGTGGTTTTTGTTTGACCCGATCGCCAAGTAGTCAAATTTATCTATCTGGGAGTTTTAATACTTCTATCCTTTTTGGCAATGATACCTTAAATTCTTCAGGCGGGGCAGATGGTTTTATAGCAAGACTTCAAGATTTTGACACAACTTATTTATCTGTAAACAAAACAAGCTTAACTTGTACTGGTGATACAGTTGATTTTTATGTGTCAAATAAACGGATAGGAACTTTTAAATGGTACAGAAATGATACCTTAATAACCATTACAACGGCCCCAAATTGGAGGGCTTGGGAAAGTGGCGTTTATAAAGTTGTTTCCTCTAATAATTGTGCAGTTGATAAAGAATCTTTCTCTTTTAATATTGTAAGAAGTCTTTTTTATGTTGCGCCAAGAATCTCTAATATCACAGTTTGTACTGGGGACACTGGAAGATTAAACGCCACAGGCGCGCAACTTTATGCATGGTTTCCTTCAACTGGCTTAAATGACTCAACCTTAGCCTCGCCTTTGGTTAATGTAAATGCAAACGCCACATATTACTTAGTTAGATTAAGCGGAACTTGTATTGACCTAGATACTGTAACCGTAACCTTGCTCAATAACTGTTGTTTAACTTGTTCTAGTCCTTACCAATTAAATCAAGGCGTTGTGGCTTGTTACCCTTTTTCTGGAAATGCAAACGATGAAAGTGGCAATGGAAACAATGCTCAGAATTTTAATGCAGCCCTAGCGCCAGATAGGTTTAACGTAGCAAATAGAGCCTATCAATTTAATGGTTTTAATAGTTATTTGGAGGTGCCAAATTCTGTTTCTTTAGCATCACCAACTAATCAAATATCATTTACTTTTTGGGCTCGTGTAACCAATTGGAATTTTAATGCTGGTGTTCAATACACGCCAATTTTAAGTAAATCTACAACAACAGCCTCAGCGCAATATAGAGCTATGGTTCGAAGCAATGGAGCCTACGCAATGGTTGACGGTAAGAGTTGGAATGGTGTTATAGGTTCAGCTACTAATTTAAATATCTGGTATTTCTTTTGTATCACAGCAAGGAACGATACGATGTTTTATTATCGAAATGGAACTTTATTAGGTTTTGCTGTTGGTCCAACTACTTATACTTTAAACAATACAACTCCTTTAAGAATTGGAAGAAATGACATTAACACAGCGGTGGTATTTTCAGGTAGATTAGATGAGTTAAGAATTTATAACAGAACACTTACCCAACCAGAGATAACTAAATTATATAATTTGAGTAATATCAATGGATTGCCAACTATAACTGCGGGTTTAGATAAGGATGTTTGTAAAGGAGATTCGATTCAAATCGTAACTACTGGTACAACTGGTTCCTATCTTTGGACACCTAATGTGTTCCTTTCAAGTGATACTGCTAGTAGTCCTTTTAATAAAGGCGATACTAGTACAACATATATTACGCAGGTAGACTATTTTGGTTGTAAAAACTATGACACAGTTCGGGTAAATGTCGCTAATTTCCAACCCACTATTGGTTCAGACCAAACCATTTGCAGTGGAGATACTGCAACCTTAATATTATCAAATGCAGGAAATACTTACGGATGGTCGCCAAATTATAGATTGTTTGGCGTAAACAATGATACTGCGCTTGTTTTTCCTTTGGTAGATACAAACTATGTTTTAGCCACAAATAATGGAATCTGCACAAGGAGAGATACCGTGAGAATCACAGTAAATAAAGTCACATTAAATGCTGGTCCTGATGCCGCTATTTGTCCAGGTGATACTGCTAAATTCACCGTCACTAGTGATGGAACAGTTAGGTGGACACCTTTTACCTATCTTAGTGATTCTATTGGAACTAATGTTTATGCACTTCCAGATTCTAATATAACTTATATCCTGCAAGCCAATAATTTGGGTTGCTTGGCTTATGATACAGTTTCGGTAGTAACTGTTTCACTTCCTGTAAATGCTGGTACTGATAAGTTAATTTGTTTAGGCGATTCCGTTAAACTCTCTGCAACTGGAGGCGTAAATTATATTTGGCTACCAAATTATCGAATGACCGATTCGTCTACTGCAACACCAACAGTTTTTCCTGCTGTGCCAACCTACTATTTTGTAGCCTCTTACAATGGATTATGTGCCAGATATGATAGTGTTTTCGTTGATGTTAGGGTTCCCTATGCAGATGCTGGAAGTGATAAAACCATTTGTAATGGTGATAGCGCTGTAATTGGGGTTGGGGTAAATGGAATTAAAACTTGGTTTCCAATTACTGGAATTGATACTAGTTCAAAAACTCCATATGCAAAGCCCGCAGCCACTACAACCTATTACCTAACGGGAAATAATGGCGGGTGTATGGCTTATGATACAGTAAATGTTACTGTACTTAATTTTAATATAAGTGCAGGAACGGACAAGGTAATTTGTAAAGGAGACAGTGTGCAGCTTGGGGCAACAGGTGGGGTTAAATATAATTGGATACCACTCTATAATATTAGTGACACAGGTATTGCAAACCCTTGGGTGAAACCAGATGTAACTACCCCATATCTTGTGCTTTCTACTAATGGTTATTGTGCAAGGGTTGATACTGTTTTAATTGATGTAAAATCACTAAATCTTAGTGCAGGAATTGATACCAGTGTTTGTATTGGTGAAAGTGTTAAACTAAATGCATCAGGAGCTTTAACTTACCAATGGTCGCCAATTAGTAACATTGATAATCCAACAATTGCCTCACCTACCGTTACTCCTAATGTTCCAACCGCTTACATTGTTTTAGGATTTGATGGTGTTATTTGTCAAACCTATGATACTGTTTTTGTGGATGTAAAAAATTACCCAGTTGTAAATGCAGGAGTTGATTTACGCCATTGCCCAGATGAGTTTTTGGATATGGCTGCAAGTGTTTCTGAATACACGAGATTAGAATGGTTACCTGCTACCTATCTAAGTGATAAACTAACTTTAAATCCTCAAGTATCTGTTAAAACGAATACAACTTATGTGCTAAGTGCTTGGAATGGCCATTGCTACAGTTCAGATACAATGACTGTTAGAGTTAATCCTAAAGTTGTTGCAGCGTTTAATGCAATCCCGTCAGATGGGTTTGCTCCTTTACCTGTTACTTTTAATAACACAAGTCTTAATGCATATTTTTATACTTGGGATTTTGATAATAATGGAGACACTGATACAGCAAAAAATCCGACTTACATTTTTAATGCTGAGGGTAGATACTTTGTATTATTATTAGCCAAAGACAGTTTAGGTTGCTTTGATACTGTTTCTTATCCTATAGACATTCAGGAGAAGGAAAACATCTTTATGCCTAATGCCTTTTCTCCAAATGGAGATGGCCTAAACGACCGCTTTGAACCAACGTATAATCCGTCTAAATTTGAGTATGTTGAGTACCAAATTTTCAATCGTTGGGGTGTACAGATATTTAGTACAAAAGTTCCACTAGGACTTTGGTGGGATGGCAAAACAAGTGGCCTTGCAGAACCTGCAGGTGTTTTTACTTATGTTGGCTTTGCTAAAGACCTAAAAGGAAAGATTTACGAATTGAACGGCTCTGTTACGTTAATTAGATAGTTGGGTATTTAGTATTGAAATTTCTTTAATCGGTAGGCCACAATGAATATAGGCAATCTCCCTAATTCTTGTTGTCAGTGTTATGCATCTTTCACTTTTATAGGTATTTGTTGCCAACCATATTCCTTGCACAAGTAAAGGAATATGGGCGTGCAATGATTTTTTTGTATTCAATAAATGGCAAGTGATTACTTCGATTTTAAGCAGTTTAGGGTTTACCATAACCAATGTGCAATGAAGGTGGGCACAGACAGCGTCTTGCTTGGTGCAATTATTCCGCAAATTGAAGAAGTTTCAACTATTTTGGATATTGGTGCTGGCTCTGGCATTCTCGCGCTAATGTTGGCTCAACGCTTTTCAAATGCTTCAATAGATGCCATAGAAATAGATTTCGCTGCTGCAACCCAAGCACACTATAATTTTGAGCAAAGTAGTTGGGGCAATCGCTTAAAAGTTTATCATAAAGGTTTGCAAGCGTTTTCTGCGACAAAAAAGTATCAGTTAATCGTAAGTAATCCACCATATTTTGTCTTGGAAGACGCTTATCAAATGGAAGATTCTTCCAGAAGAGACGCTCGCTATACCCATACTTTAACACATCATGAACTGCTGAGAAATAGCATGAATTTAATGGATGAAAAAGGTACTCTATTTGTAATTCTTCCTTCTAGTAATGCTGCTTCATTTATTCATTTGGCGCAAGGTTTCGGTTTGAACCAAACTTTTGAGGTTGCAATTAAGATGAAGCCTAATGCGCTTGTTTCTCGGTACATTTTAGGATTTAGTTTAACACCCAAAATGATGGAGCAATCTGAGTTTGTTGTTTATGATGCGCTTGGCAAAAGAAGTAAGGCTTATGCCTTGGTTACCTCAGATTTTTACCTCTGAGTGTTTAAATGAAATGCCAAGTTTAGCCAGTTCTTTTAAAATAGGTTGGTAGAATTCTCTACTGATTGGAATTTGTACACCGCTTGATTTAATGTTACCTTGGAGTATAAGTTTTGCGGCTATTCCCATAGGTAACCCTACCGTTTTTGCCATTGCTGTTTGAACTTGATTTTCGCCAGTTACAACCAAACTAGCTTCCATTTTATATGGTTTTCCTTTTATTTGATAACCAATTTCATGCTTCATTACTATTTGGTCGAGTTCTCCTTTTTGAAGCATCCATTTTTCTTGTAAAAGCTTTTGTAAGGCTTGCGCTGGAGTTGCTTTTTGAAGCCCTATGGCTTTTGGTTCAAACAAACCTAACCATACCATATTTTTATAGGCTTTTGAAGATTTCTTTAAATTTAACAATAAACAGATTTCCTCTTCAAGATTTTTACGATTTGCATTTGGAATTAAACTACACAGCCAATCTCTATAAGTTAAAGTTTCTGGATGAATGAGTTCATAAGCATCATCTGTGAGACCTAGACTAACTAATTGTTGCCAGCTTTCACAGAACCCCTTGCCACGTAAAGTACCTCTAAGAACGGTTTGTGCCGTGCTTATACCATAAGGTTCAATGTATCCTAATGAGTCGCGATTTGCATAAGCATCAAAGCTGCCATGACCCTTTACTTTGACCGTTTTTGTTTGTGCAAAAATTCTACTTGGAGGGATTAGTTTAAGCAAACCATTTTCAATGTATTTAGCCGTGTTTTGTCCAGCTAACACCACATTTCTTGGGTTCCAAGTAAATTTGTAATGCCATGGATTATTGTCAAATTCTGGTGCCACCAAACCGCCACAATAGGATTCGAAGGAAGTTATTTTACCACCTTTTTCTTGAATTTGATGAATCATTTCCATTGCTGATAAATGGTCGATGCCTGGGTCTAATCCAATTTCGTTTAAAATTAAGACACCTGCTTTTAAAGCCAAAGGATGCAGTTTTTTCATTTCCTCACTCACATAAGAAGCAGTAATCATTGGAATTTTTGCTTCAATACAATTGAGGGCTGCTAAGTGATGAAGGCTGGGAGGCAATAATGAAATAACCAAATCTGATTTTTTAATAAGGGCAATCCTTTTGTTTTCATCAAGAATATCCAAGGCAATTGCCTTGCCCGTTTTATTTCTTCCTATGCGGTTTGCAGCAGCTTCTATGTTGGCATCAGCCACTATAATTTCCCAGTTTTCTTTTTTAGCATTTTTCAATAAATATTGAATCAAACTTGCCGAGGATAAGCCAGCACCTAACACCAATATCTTTTTCATAGGTTTATTTCTTTTGGGCGAAGCTAATTACTGAAAGCTATTTCCCAAAATTTCCTAAAATTGAATAAAGAATTATGAGCAAGTCATTTTCAGTAAAAGCAAATTTAGTTGATATTGAAAGAAGGAAAATTATTCCATCTCAAATACAAGTTTCTAATGGCATCATCCAATCCATTGTAGAAATCCAAGAAGCGTTTGATAACTATATTTTGCCGGGTTTTATTGATGCTCATGTGCACATAGAAAGCTCACTTTTGCCTCCTTCTAGTTTTGCTAGACTAGCAGTAAATCATGGAACTGTGGCAACGGTAAGCGACCCACATGAAATTGCAAATGTATTAGGATTTTCTGGCGTAGAATATATGCTAGATAATGCCGCTCAAGTTCCTTTTAAATTCTTTTTTGGTGCGCCTTCTTGTGTGCCTGCAACCCATTTTGAAACAGCGGGAGCTGAACTTAACCCTGACGAGGTAAATACTTTAATGCAGGATAAACGCATTTTTTATCTCTCAGAAATGATGAATTACCCTGGTGTTATAAATCAGGATAAAGAAGTTCATGATAAAATAAAGTTTGCACATGCTGCAGGTAAGCCAATTGATGGCCATGCGCCAGGTTTGCGAGGAGTGGACTTAGAAAAATACATCAATGCTGGAATAAGTACTGATCACGAATGTTTTACAATTGAGGAGGCTTTGGAAAAGTTGGAATTAGGTATGAAAATTCTCATTAGAGAAGGCAGTGCTGCCAGGAATTTTGAGGCTTTACATCCGCTTTTGGAAAAGCATGCCAATAATTTAATGTTTTGCTCAGATGACAAACATCCAGATAGTTTGTCGCTTGGTCATATTAATGATTTAGTGGTTAAAGCAATTAGCCTAGGATATAATTTATTTGATGTATTACAAGTTGCTTGTATAAATCCTATTAAACATTATAAATTGCCTGTGGGTCTAGTAAAGACTGGTGACTCTGCTGATTTTATAATAGTAAAAAATCTTGAAAATTTTGAAGTTTTACAAACTTATATTGGTGGTGATTGCGTGTTTAATATGGGATCAAACTGCATCCCACATGTAGTATCAACAGTCATCAATAATTTTCGAGTTGAACCCATCAGTAAGTCTGAAATTAAATACGAACCAAAAAGTGTTCAAGAAGTAATTGAATGTTTGGAAGGGCAACTTGTTACTGGCTGTTTACTTGTTCCAAGAGAAAAGTTGTTGCCCAGCAACGATTTTCTTAAACTCGTGGTAGTGAACCGATATTCGAAAACAAAGCCCGCTATTGCTTACATTAAAAATTTTGGTTTAGAAAAAGGCGCCATTGCTTCTACAGTTGCGCATGATAGTCACAATATTATTGCTGTAGGTACAAGTGATGAGGAAATTGCAAATGCCATTAATTTAGTAATTGCAGAAAAGGGTGGATTGGTTGCTTGTCATAAAGATGAATGTAAAATTTTGGCTTTACCTATTGCTGGACTTATGAGTGATAAAGATGCTTATGAAGTTGCAGATTTATATACACAATTAGATGAATATACAAAAACCGGATTAGGTGCCAAGCTAAAAGCACCGTTTATGAGTCTTTCTTTTATGGCATTATTGGTAATTCCACATTTAAAATTAAGTGATAAAGGATTATTTAGTGGAGATACATTTTCTTTTGTAAATTAGCGCCAATGAACGAAACACTCAAAGATTGGATAAGAAGAATACAAATACTCTTTTATTTTGGAGTTTTATTTGTAGTTTTTGTTGTTTTTATTTTGGAGATTAAACGTGCATACAGCATCGATTTTATTCCTAATTTTGATGGAGTAATTGATGATGAGTATTTCAGAATCAAAGATGTTTGGTTCAACTAGCTTGTGAATAATCTTAACAACGAAATACTGCTAAAGAAGCTTGATGCTTTTATACGAAAGTACTACCAAAATCAACTGATTAAGGGGGTAATTCTATTTTTAGGCACTTGCTTAGCTGCATTCTTAGTCGTAGCACTTTTAGAATATTTTGGAAGATATACTTCTAACATTAGAGCAGTTTTATTTTTTAGTTTAATTGCAATATCTATTCTAACTTTTTCCCAATTCATTTTTTTTCCACTCCTTAAACTTTTTAAAATTGGCAAATTAATTAGCTACGAATTAGCAGCAGAAATTATTGGCAAACACTTTTCTTCAGTTTCTGATAAATTACTCAATACCCTTCAATTAATAGCTCAGAAAGATCAGTCAAGTGATTTGTTGCTTGCCGCGATTGAACAAAAGACCCAAGATTTGTCTCCGCTTCCTTTTGTTGCTGCCATTGATTATAAAAAGAACCTCAAGTTTTTACGTTATGCTGTAATTCCTTTATCTGTATTAATAGTATTGCTTATTTTTTCACCTGCAATTGTTAGTGAAAGTGCCAATCGTTTATTGCATTATAACCAAGCTTTTAAGGTTCCTTCTCCATTTGTATTTGAAATTGAGAATGATTCATTAAAAGTAGAACAATACCAAGATTTTGTTTTAAATATTAAGGTAAGTGGGCAAAAATTGCCCAATGATGTTTATGTAATTTTTGACAATCAAAGAAACCGATTAGAAAAAATTGATGAAACACATTTTAGCTATGCATTTAAAAACTTACAAAAAGACATAGTATTTCATCTCGAAGCACTTAGTTTTGAGGGTGATGAAAAGGTTATAGAAGTTTATAGAAAACCTGTATTAATTAACTTTAGTGCAAGTTTATCCTATCCAAATTACTTAGGAAAAAAGGATGAAGTAATTAATAATCCTGGTGATTTAACTATTCCGGCTGGTACAACCGTTACTTGGAATTTTACAGGGAAGCAAACACAAAGTATTGATCTGTTTTTTGAAAAACTAACTAGTAAAGCAAAGTCTAACGGTAACTTTAAATTTTCATTCCAACGAAAGTTTTTTGTTTCAGATGCTTACAGCATTGTACTTTCAAATGAACAAGTTTCTCGTGGTGATTCGCTCCATTTTTCTATTTTGGTTCAACCCGATGCCTTCCCAAGCTTGGCTCTTGAACAAACCATAGACTCGCTTACAGGAAAATATATTTATTTGGCAGGCACTGGAACAGACGATTATGGCCTAACTAAAATGAGTTTTAATTATCGTTTCCTGAAGTCAGAGAACAAAGATAAAGTAGCTAAGGGAAATCAAATAGAATGGATTGAAATCCCTAAGGAAAAAAGAATTCAGGTTAATCACATTTTTGATTTATATAAAATTGGGTTTGAACCCTCTGATGAAATTGAATACTTTTTTGAAATTTGGGACAATGATGGTGTAATGGGTCCAAAATCAGTGAAGAGTGAGAAGTTAACCATAAAGGCTCCTGATAAGCAAGTCTTAAAATCACAGTCGAATGCAGAGAGCAATGCCTTGGAAGATAAAATGGAAGAGGCACTCAAAGAATCAAAAGAATTACAATCAGAACTCAAGAAGCTACAAGATAAACTCAAGTCGCAACAACCACTAAGTTGGGAGGAGAAAAAGAAATTAGAGCAATTGCTAAATCAACAAAAAGAATTGCAAGAAAAGCTGAAATCCTTGCAAAAAGATTTTAAACAAAAGAACATAAAAGAGCAGGCATTCAAAGAAGAGCAGGAGCGAATCATCGAGAAGCAGGAACAAATACAAAAAATGTATGAAAAGCTAATGAATGAGGAGATGAAGCAGATGATGAAACAGCTTGAAAATATGATGAAGTTGCAGAACAAAGAACAAATCAAGAAGGAACTTGATAAAATGGAAATGAGCAACAAGGATGTAGAAAAGGAGTTGGATAGAATGCTTGAAATGTATAAAGAACTTGAGGTGGATAAAAAGATGGAAGATGCCATGAAGGAGCTTAAGAATTTAGCCGAAGACCAAAGAAACCTTAAGCAAGAAATGAATCAAAAGGATTCAAAGGAAGGTGAAAATAAGGAGCAGTTGTCACAAAAGCAGGAGGAGCTTAAGGATAGATTTGACAACCTTCAAAAGGATTTAAAGGAGTTAGAGAAGAAAAATAGCGAGTTAGAATCTCCCAAAAAATTAGCCGACACAAAAGAATTAGAACAACAAGTAAAAGAGAAAATGGAGCAAAGTGCCCAAGAAATGAAAAAGGGCAATAACAAAAAGGCTGGAGAAAAAATGGAGGATGCTGCCGAAGACTTAGAGAAAATGGAGCAGCAAATGGAAGAGCAAAAGGAAAAAGACGAGGCAGAAAAAGACGAAGTTGATGCCCAAGCCTTAAGGGAAATTCTTGAGAACCTAATTCAATTGAGTAAAGACCAAGAGCAAACCATGGAAGAACTCAAACAAATAACAGGATATAATCCAAAGTTTGTTGCCATTGCTCAAAAGCAAAAGGTATTGCAAGGCAATGCAAAAATGATTGAAGACAGTTTGTTAAGTATTAGTAAAAGAGCGCCAGAGGTGAAATCTTTTATCAATAAAGAACTTACTAAAATGAATTCCCATCTAGAAAAAAGTAATTTGAGTTTTTCGCAACGAGATATTGGTGAGGTTCGGGTTCAACAGCAATATGCAATGACAAGCATGAATAATCTTGCTGTAATGTTGAGTGAGTCACTCAAAGAAATGCAGCAGAAAAACCAACAGAATAAGCAATCAAAAAGTAAGGGAAAAGGAAAGCCAAAGCCTAAACCTGGTTTTGGAAAGCCAAGTATGAGTCAGCTTAAGAAAATGCAAGAGGAGATGAATAAGCAGATGAAAGAAGGCATGAATAAAAATGGAAGCAGCCAACCTGGAAAAGGGCAAATGGGAAGTGAGCAATTTGCACGTATGGCAGCGCAACAAATGGCAATAAGGCAACAAATGCAGAAAATGTTAAGTCAAATGGATGCGCTAGAAAAGGAAAAACTTGGAGGAGGGAAATCTTTGGGTGATTTGCAAAAGCTCATGGAAGAAACCGAAAAAGACTTGTTTAATAAGCGCTTAACACAAGAAACTATTATGCGTCAACAAGATATTTTAACACGCCTATTAGAACATGAAAAGGCAGAAAAAAAGCAAGAGCAAGAGCAAAAGCGAGAATCAGAGCAAGGAAAAGAAAAGCCACGTCCAAATCCCCAATATTTGGACCAATTGAACCAAAAAAGAAAAAAAGAAACAGAAATTCTTCAAAGCGTACCAGCCGAAATGCAGCCATATTATAAGCAAAAAGCTATAGAATATTTGGAGAAGGCTGAATAGGGTAGTGTACCTCTGTTAGGAAAAGCCCTTTTGCAGCCACACTTTGGCCAGCCTCACTTCTATCTTTACTTTCTAGAATGGCTTTAAAATCCAAAATGTTTTTCTTTTCGCTGCCTACCTCCAATAAAGTTCCTACAATGGCTCTAACCATATTTCTCAAGAATCGGTCTGCTTTTATGGTAAATATCAATTGTTGGGTTTCGGTTTGAACCCATTTTGCTGCAATTACTTTGCAGTTAAAAGTTTTTACGTCGGTGTGAACTTTGCTAAAGCACTCAAAATCGTTGTGGGTGAGTAATAAATTTGCGGCCTCATTCATTTTTTCCAAGTCAAGCGGTTTGGTGTAAAGTAGACTAAAATCAACCAAAAACGGATTTGGCTTTGTGCAAATCACATATTCGTAGGCCCTTTCTATGGCGTCAAATCTTGCATGGAAGCTTGGTTCAACCCGAATTATTTCAAAAATGCTAAGGTCAAATGGAAGAATTGCATTCAACTGAAATTTCAATTTTTCGGGGTCTAAATGATGTTCAGCATCAAAATGGGCAAAGTAGTTTTTTGCGTGAACGCCAGTGTCAGTTCTTCCGCAGCCAACGATTTCGATTGACGTTTTGGTCAAGATTTTTAATTTTTCTTGAAGTTCTCCTTGAATACTTCTTGCATTAGGTTGTATTTGCCAACCATGGTAATTTTTTCCGTTATAAGCTAAATGAATTGCGTAACGCATCACTCAGAGGTTAACCCTAGCATTTCAAAAGTTCTTTGCGCTGCAATTTGTTCAGCCTTCTTCTTGGATAGGTGTTCTGCAGCTCCTTTGGTTTCGCCATTTAGTTTCACAACCACTTTGTAGATTTTGCTTTTCCCATCAGGAAAATCGCTTGCTTCAAGTTCAATTGGAATGTTATTTTTTTGGCAATGTTCTAGAAGCCGTCCTTTAAAATTAGTTTCGGTTATTTCTAATTTATCTACATCGATATGAAAGCGTAGTAAGTTGTCGATGATAAATCTTTTACAAACATCGAAGCCAGCATCTAAAAAAATGGCCCCAATAAAAGCTTCTAATGCATTTCCAAAAATGCTATTTCTCAGACTAATGTTTTGTAAAGCCTTTTTATCGTATTCAACAATTTGATTAAGATTTAGCTTAATTGCCAAGCTATTTAAGCTTTCTCTGCTTACAATTTTGGAACGTAATTGTGTGAGAAAACCTTCGTCTTTGAAAGGATATTTTTTAAAAAGATATTCTGCTACAATAGAATTAAGCATGGCATCGCCAAGAAACTCGAGCCTTTCGTTGCTATCTTTAGAGCCACTAGAAGATCTTATAGATTTAGAAACAGAATGATGTCTAAGTGCTTGCTCATAGGCATTCATCCTTTTTGGAGAGAAACCTGTGATGGCCTTAATTTTTGAAGATAAAATTCTTTGGTCGGCCGTTTTTGGCCTTAACATTGAGAGAATTTGACCTAGCACAATTAAGCTGAATATTTTTTCAGGATAACAGAAGCATTATGACCTCCAAAACCAAAAGTATTACTTAAAGCCGCTTTAACTTCTCTATGTTGAGCCTTGTTAAAGGTGAGGTTCAACTTAGGATCAAAAGCAGGATCATCCGTAAAATGATTGATAGTAGGAGGAATAATTCCCTGATAAATTGCTTTGATACAAGCAATTGCTTCAATAGCACCAGCTCCACCTAAAAGGTGTCCCGTCATTGATTTGGTAGAACTGATATTCAAATTGAATGCATGGTCACCAAATACATTTAGTATTGCCTTTACTTCTTGAGGATCTCCAAGTGGCGTAGAAGTTCCGTGAACATTGATATAATCGATCTCATCAGGGCTCATTTCGGCATCTTCCAAAGCATATTTCATCACATTGGTTGCGCCCAAACCATCAGGATGAGGGGCTGTCATGTGATAGGCATCAGCTGATAAGCCACAACCTGCAACCTCTGCATAAATTTTTGCCCCTCTTGCCAAAGCATGATTTAATTCTTCAAGCACAAGTGCGCCGCTGCCTTCTCCAAGCACAAATCCATCTCTGTCTAAGTCAAATGGGCGTGATGCTGTTTCAGGGCTGTCATTTCGCTCACTAAGTGCTTTCATGGCATTAAAACCACCAATAGCTGCCTCATTTACACCTGCCTCAGAGCCCCCTGTGATAATGATATCAGCCTTTCCTAGTCTAATATAATTAAAAGCATCTGCAATTGCGTTTGTAGAAGACGCACAAGCAGAAACAGTCACAAAATTTGGACCGCGATAACCATGTCTAATTGAAATGAGACCAGCGGAAATATCGCCAATCATCATTGGTATGAAAAATGGGCTGAACCGAGGCGTACCATCTCCTTTAGCGTAGGCCGAAACCTCACTTAGAAAGGTGTTTAATCCTCCAATTCCTGTACCCCAAATTACGCCAACCCTGTCTTTATTGATTGATTCTCCGAGGTTTGCATCCTTTATTGCTTCATCAGTTGTTACTATAGCAAACTGAGTAAAGCGATCCATTCTGCGAGCCTCTTTTTTGTCAATAAATTCAGTAGGATCAAAGTTCTTTACTTCACAAGAGAACTTTGTCTTGAATTTGGTTGTATCAAATTGGGTAGTGAGAGCTGCCCCACTAACCCCATTTGATAAACCTTCCCAATAGGCCTCGAGGGTGTTTCCAATTGGTGTGATGGCACCTAAGCCTGTAACCACAACTCTGCGAGTCTGCATGAGCAAATCGTTAAATGTTGCTTATTAAGCTTTTACGTTTTGTTCGATGTAGGCAATCGCTTGGCCAACTGTACCGATTTTCTCGGCTTGATCATCTGGAATTGCGATGTTGAATTCTTTTTCAAATTCCATGATCAATTCAACTGTGTCTAGTGAGTCCGCGCCCAAGTCGTTTGTAAAGCTTGCGTCGTCGTTGATTTCACTTTCTTCAACTCCCAACTTGTCCATGATAATAGACTTTACTCTTCCTTTGATATCTGACATTTTTGTAAGATTTAATAGATTGCAAATAAACTACTTTTTAGAAATAAAATGCAAGTTTTGAAAATCTTAGCGAATAACAGGCCTATTCCTTTGGTTTTCTTGTTAAATTATTTTTAACAATACGGTATTCACGCCAAATTTTATTACTTTGTACGCTTGAAAAAATTTCAGCTAGAAGTAGAAGAAGAGGATGAGTTTTTGCTATTTGGCCTAGTTTCCGACTTTAAGCCAAGTAAAATTTCTCATTTTTTGGGTCAGGTTTCTTTAGAATTTGAGCGTATTCAAGATTTAATGCTCCCAGATTTTAATCCTAAAGCCGAGATTAGCTTTTCTAGATTTGCTTGCAGAGATGAGGAAAATCACCTCGATTTTTCATTGGTTGCAAATAGAGAATTTGGTTATTGGCTTTTTAAGGAGTTAAAACAATTCAACTATTTACTGATTATAAGAGGTGGTTTGGAATTTTTTGATGAGGAAGATTTTATTAAACAATGCAGGTTAGTAAAAGGGTTACAATTTATAGCTCGCATTGAAAATGAAAAGTTAAAACAAAAATTAAGTGGAATAGTATAATATATTATGAGAGATCAGAATTTTAACCGAACCAAAATCATTGCCACCATCGGTCCGGCAACATCAAGTTATGAAAATTTAAAAGCAATAGTGCTTGAAGGCGTAGACGTTTGTCGTCTTAATTTTTCTCATGGCTCCTATGAAGATCATCAAGTTGTAATTGACAATATAAAAGCACTAAACGAAGAATTAGGCACGCATGTTTGCATGCTCTTGGATTTACAAGGACCAAAATTACGTGTTGGTGAAATGGAAAATGGCAAAATTCAATTAATTGAAGGAAGCCACATTGAAGTTTCTACAGAAAAATGCATCGGTACCTCCGAAAAAATTTACGTAAATTTTGCAAATCTCCCAAAAGATGTAAATAAAGGAGAAAGGATTTTATTGGATGATGGAAAATTGGAACTGCGTGTTCTAGAAACCAATCGCAAAAATCTTATCAAAGCAGAAGTTGTGGTAGGTGGTTTCTTAACCAATAAAAAGGGATTTAACTTACCTAATACCAAAATGTCTATCCCATCTATGACTCAAAAGGATCTTGATGATTTAAAATTTGGATTAGAACAAAAGGTAGAATGGGTTGCTTTAAGTTTTGTAAGAAATGCAGATGATGTAATTTTTATCAAAAATATTATTGAACTCAACGAATGGAAACCGCGTGTGGTTGCCAAAATTGAAAAGCCAGAAGCAATTACAAATATAGATCAAATCATTCAAGTGGCAGATGGTGTTATGGTTGCTCGTGGCGACTTAGGAGTAGAAATGCCTATGGAGCAAGTTCCGGTGCTTCAAAAAACCATTGTAAAGAAATGTGTTGAGGCATCCAAGCCAGTAATCATTGCCACACAAATGATGGAAAGTATGATACTTAGTCCTGTGCCTACCCGTGCAGAAGTTAATGATGTAGCCAACGCAGTTATGGATGGTGCTGATGCAGTTATGTTAAGTGCAGAAACCTCTGTAGGAGCTTATCCAATCCAATGTGTACGTGCAATGCAAAAAACCATTGCTCAAGTAGAGCAAAAAACAAATGCCCCTTATTTTAAAGGGAAAAGACCTGATGAAAATTCATCTACTTTTTTGTCTGATGAAATTTTGTTCACAGCAGTAAGAATCTCAGACCATTTAAAAGCAGCTGCCGTAGTGGGTATGACTTTCTCTGGTTACTCTGCTTACCGCTTGGCTGCATACAGACCTAAAGCACCAATTTTTATTTTCACAACTAATCCGCGGTTGCTTAACACGCTTAGTTTGGTTTGGGGTGTAAGAGGATTCTTATATAGAGGCTTTGAAAGCACAGATCATTCCATTCAAGAAGTTAATGATAGTTTGCAAAAGTTGGGATATATTAAACCTGGTGATTTAGTAATTAACACCGCAAGCATGCCAATTACCGATAGGTCTAGAACTAATGCGGTTAAGATTTCTGAAATTAAACAGCTTTAATTTTTTCTGAACCAAAAGGAGAATGCTAAGCATGAGTGAAGTAGAATTGATAGAGAATAAGGTTGCAAATAGCGGCCTCATTACCCTTAATTTAGAGGAGTTGTTTGACCCTACAGAAAGAAATATATTAGATATTGAACCTTGGCTTTTTAGAGGCCTAATCCTAAAAGAAAAGGAATTTAGAGAGCATGTTAAATTACACAATTGGCAGCAGTACCAAGACAAATTTGTAGTTTTTGAGTGCAGTACCGATGCCATTGTACCTACTTGGGCTTATATGCTTCTTGGGGTTGCAGTACAGCCTTTTGCCAAGCGTTATTTTTTTGGTTCAGCAGAAAACTTAAATGTTTTATTGTTCCAAGAAGCCATTGAAAAAATAGAGGCAAGTAATTACCAAGATGCTCGAGTTATCGTTAAGGGATGCAGCGATATTCCGGTACCTGTAAATGCTTATGTGGCTATTACTGCTAAACTTTTACCAGTTGCCAAAAGTATTATGTATGGCGAGGCATGCAGCAATGTGCCAATTTATAAAAAGAAATGAAGTTAAAGTTAAGTCCAATTACAAACCTTTCTGACGCGCGTTTTGCAGCAGCCGCTGGTTTTCATTATATGGGTTTTTGTTTTGACCCAAATGCTGTTGATTTTTTGTTGCCTATTAAAGCGAAGGAGATTTTAGAATGGACAAGCGGTTCGCATTGTGTAGGAGAATTTGGTGACCAATCGGCGGAGGAAATCCAAGAAATTAGTGAACTTTTAGGCGTAGATGTTATTTTATTAGACAATCATATTTTACCAGATGAATTAAGCCATTTCTCTAAGCCAATTATAAAAGTTATCGGTTTGAACCAAATGGATGAAGCGGCTGTCAAAAGAGAAATTGCGGCCTATTCACCTTTTTGCGATGCCTTTCAACTCAATGCGCAAGGCATTTCTGTGGCTAACTTACTTTGGGTCAAACCGCTAACAGAAAGCTACAAAATAATATTGAACGTTGGCAATGATGCAAGCGCTATCAATGAAATTGATTCATTAATTTCTCCGTTTGCCATACACCTTCAAGCTGCTACAGAAGAACAAACAGGCATGCGCGACTTTAGTGATTTAAACGCACTTTTAGAAGCAATTGGTGCCACACAAGTTTAGTTGTATATTTTAGCCTTTCTTTGCAAGATGGATTTATTAGCAGGCGATTGTTATTCTTTAAAGGTGGAAGCTATTGAAGCTACCCAATATATTTTAACTGGAAATATTCCAATGGCCATAGATAAATCAACGCCTAAAGCTAGAATTGGTGAGGTTTTGCAGGTATTTTTATATCATAATGGGCAAGCCGATTTAGTTGCAACCTTGGTTCAACCCAAAGCCAAAGTAGGCGATTTAGTTACCCTAAAAGTTAAGGAAATTAGCACAGCAGGTGCCTTTTTAGATTGGGGCTTACCTAAGGATTTATTAATCCCTCGCTCTTTTCATGAAGATGATTTGGAAGCAGGCGAATTATGTTTGGTTAAGGTGTTGCGCGATGCAAGGGATGGAAGAGTTTATGCCAAAGAAAAACTGGAAGGTGAAATTAGCAATGAAGTCTTGACCGTTAAAGAAAAAGAATCGGTAGAAATGCACGTTTACAAGCAAACAGACATTGGCTACCAAATGATTATCAATGGCAAGCATTTGGGAATTCTCCATAACAACGAAGTTTTCAAAGAACTATATGCCGGTGATAAGGTTTCTGGCTTTATCAAGAAAATTAAGCCTGATAATAAGATTGATGTAGTGCTAGGAAAACTTGGGCATACTAGAGTAGAGGATGAGGCGCAAGTAATTTTAAATGCTCTACAAGCCAACAAGGGCTTTTTGCCTTATCACGATAAAAGTCCTGCTGAAGAAATTATCCGTGTATTTGGCATGAGCAAAAGAACTTTTAAAATGACCCTTGGCGGATTGTACAAACAAAAACGTATTGTACTTTCGGAGGAGGGAATTAGATTGCTGGGTAAATAGATGAGAATTACCTATGAGAATTTTTTTCTTAACGCAAAGGTCACTAAGATTTTCGCAAAGAACGCTAAGGAGTTTTTCTTCATAAGCTTTGCGAACTTCGCGAAACCTTTGCGGAACTCTGCGTTTACCCAATAGCTTTCTTCACCAAGGCTATAAAAGCATCTACTTCCTGGGTATTATTATAAATATGCGTGCTTACTCGCAAACTGTTGAGCCCATTTTCTTGCACTACCCTAATCCTAATTTTATTTTCAGCACAGGTTTTATAAAATGCGTTAAAGTCAACTCCCTTAATTCTAAAGCCATTTATCGCAATTCTGGAGCGGTCTTCGGTTGGTGTAAGCAACTCAATTTTGTTTCCGCAGGAAAGTAATTGATCTTGTGTATATTTACCTAAGTAGGCAATGCGTTCATAAATAGATTGCAGGCCAATTGTTTCAATAAATTGAATAGCAGCTTCAACACCTTTATATAGTCCCAAAGATTGAGACCCTCCATAATAGCGGTGAGCACTGTCTGCATAATCTCCAGTTTGTATAGGTTGCGAAGCCATATTCCATTTGGCATTATCACTGCCTCCACCAACAAATTTTGCTTGCAAAGTATTTTGAAATTCTTTTTTCACGTACAAAAATCCAGTCCCTTTGGGTCCAAGCATCCATTTATGAGAGCAAGATGCATAGGCGTCACATCCCATATCATGCAAGTCGAGTGGCATCATCCCAGGCCCATGTGCCCCATCTATAAATGCATACAAGCCCATAGATTTGGCCCATTCGCAAATTTCTTTCACTGGAAAAATTTGTCCCTGTGTACACGGAATATGTGGCAATGCAATGGCCTTAGTTTTTTTGGTGTAGGCCGCTTTAACATTGGCTAAAGTTTGTTCTGCGGTTTGGCTCGGGTTTACTGCTTTTACAACAATGCCATCTATTCTTTGGCGGGTAAGCCAAGGAAAAGCATTTCCCACATGTTCGTGGGTGCTCATTATTACTTCATCACCACGTTTAAATGGTAGTCCCCAACAAACAATGTTAATTCCGTCAGTTACATTTCTAGTTAAAGCAATTTCATTTTCATTGGCCCCAACAAATTTTGCCAAAGCAGCTTGCGTATTTTCCCAACCGCCATAAGCGCCGTTTACATCTCCTTCCATCATGCCTTTGTGCACTGCGTCTATTACAGGGTAAGGGGAAGGTCCCATGGTTCCATTGTTTA
Source organism: Chitinophaga pinensis (assembly GCA_945898275.1). GTDB lineage: Bacteria > Bacteroidota > Bacteroidia > UKL13-3 > UKL13-3 > B1. Next base: position 37,126 of record CAMDHZ010000022.1, read on the forward strand.
AGTAAATACTGTTTTTGTTTAAGGGAAATTGCGCCCTCACTTGCTGCCAAAATTTTTCGTCTGTTGCAGACACCGGACTAGTTTGTGTAGCAAGGTTTGGGTAGCTTTGGCTTAAACCAAATTGTGGATATGCCAATACTCCTGCAAGTCCAGCAGCTCCATTTTTAAGGAAATTTCTTCTTGAGGCACACATAATGCATTGATTTAAAGTACAAGGTATAAACTTTTTCTAATAATCGCTGCAATTCTCCTAATTTCGCCGTCACTTTTGTGGCCGGAATGAAAAACAAGTATCGGGTAATTGGGTTAATGAGCGGTTCTTCCATGGATGGGGTAGATATTGCTTGTTGCGAATTTGAGTTTTCGGCCGAAAAATGGCATTGGAAAATTATAGAAGCCAATACCATTCCTTATTCCGAACAATGGCGCGTAAGATTGGCTTATTTGAACCAACAGTCTGCAGAGAACTTTCATAAAACACATGTTTTTTACGGGCATTATTTAGGCCTATTGGTTAAAGATTTTATAACCACACATCAATTATCTGCAGATTTTGTGGCCTCACACGGACACACCATTTTTCATAGACCAGAACTTGGCTACACTGCTCAAATTGGTGATGGGGCAGCTATAAGTGCCATATGTGGTTTGCCTGTTGTATCTGATTTCAGGAGCATGGATTTGGCGCTAAAAGGGCAAGGTGCGCCACTAGTGCCAGTTGGAGATGTACTTTTGTTTGGCGAATACGACGCCTGTCTTAATTTAGGTGGGATTTCTAATATCTCTTACCAAAAAGATGGAAAGTTGATTGCTTATGATATTTCACCATGTAATATTGTTTTGAACCGAGTGGCGCGCTGGCTTGGAATGCCTTATGATGCGGATGGGCAATTGGCTGCATCTGCTGAAGTTGACCCAGATTTGTTAGGCGAACTCAATGATTTGCCTTATTATTCTTATCAAGGTGCTAAGTCATTGGGCAGAGAATGGATTAATGAAGAATTTTGGCCAGTTGTAAAAATGTACACTGATATTTCGGAGGCAGAAAAAATGGCCACTTTAAATTTTCATATTGCAAAACAAATAGCAAATATTGTTAATAGATTAGGGTTGAACCGAGTGTTGGTTACAGGAGGTGGAGCCTTTAATAAGACACTACTAACAAATCTTGGTTCAAACAGTAATGCTATATTTGACATACCTAAAGCAGAATTGGTGAATTTTAAAGAAGCCTTAATTTTTGCTTTTTTAGGAGTACTTAGAATTAGAAATCAAGAAAATGTATTGAGTAGTGTAACTGGCGCTAAACATAATCATGTGGCTGGTGCACTTTACGGAAATTTTAACTCACTTATAAATTAAATAGAAGAAGTATGCAATTACAAAAGCTGATTAAGAAATACGAAGAAAAACAGCCAGAGATTGTTTTTGAATGGAAAGACACCGAAACTGAAGCTGAAGGCTGGATTGTCATTAACTCTTTAAGAGGTGGTGCTGCTGGTGGTGGAACGCGCATGCGTAAAGGCCTTAATAAACACGAGGTAACCTCCTTGGCTAAAACCATGGAAATTAAGTTTACGGTTGCTGGTCCTGCTATTGGTGGCGCAAAGTCGGGTATCAATTTCGACCCAGCTGATTCAAGAAAAAAAGGTGTTCTAGAACGCTGGTACAAGGCGGTTGATCCTATATTAAAAGCATATTACGGCACAGGCGGTGATTTAAACGTAGATGAAATTCATGAAGTAATACCAATTACCGAAAAGAATGGCCTAATGCATCCACAAGAAGGCGTGGTAAATGGACATTTTAAAGCAGACCCTTCTAGCAAGGCTGCACGCATTCAAAACTTAAGAACAGGAGTTTCTAAAGTAATTGCAGATGATAGATTTGTGCCTGTATTAGATAAAAATCTTTTGGTTGCAGATATGATTACCGGCTTTGGTGTTGCCGAAGCAGTAAGGCATTACTACAGCATTTGGGGCGGAAATGTTAACTATAAACGCGCGATTATTCAAGGCTGGGGAAATGTAGGGGCTGCGGCTGCTTATTACTTAAGTTTATATGGCGTCTTAATTGTGGGTATCATAGATAGAAATGGTGGTTTAATAAAGCCTATCGGTTTTAGTAAAGACGAAATCAAAGATTTGTTCTTAAGCAAACAAGGAAACACTTTGGTTCATCCAGAAATGATGAGCTTTGAAGAAGTAAATGAAAAGATTTGGGAGGTAGGAGCAGAAATTTTTGTACCTGCAGCCGCTTCAAGGTTGGTTACCAAAGAGCAAGTAGACAAAATGAAAGACAATGAGCTAGAAGTTATTTCTTGTGGCGCCAATGTTCCTTTTGCAGATACTGAAATATTCTTAGGTCCAATTGCGAATTATACAGACGACCAAGTTGCGATAATCCCAGATTATATTGCAAATTGTGGTATGGCGAGAGTTTTTGCTTACTGCATGGGTGAGGAAAAAGTTGATTTATCAGATGAAGCAATTTTTAAAGATGCTTCTAAAACCATTTGGCAAGCTTTGATGCGTTTGCACCAATTTAACCCAAAACACAAAGGCCTTTTGAAGAAAGGACTTGAAATGGCGATGATTAGTTTGGTATAAGTATTTTTCATATGGCTATCTTTGGAAAATGGATTTGGAAATACTCAAATTTGATTTCTTAGGGAACAGCGTTCGTAATTGGGCACTTTGCTTAAGTATTTTAGCTGGCACTTTGGTGTTGAACCGATTGTTAGCTAAAATACTTTCTTTATTGTCATATCGGTTTTTTAGGAAGTTTGCTCGGCAGAATTTTTATGGCAAATTTTATGAATTGCTGCATAAACCATTTATTATGTTGGTTAATTTAGTGGCACTTTATATAGCTTTTTACAAGTTGGATTTTCCAGCCGATTGGGAGTTTGCAAAAGTGGGAGAGTTTGGCATTAGATGGATGATAAAAACCGGATTTGTTATTGCAGTAATTTCTGCAATAACTGCATTGTTTCTTCGTGGTGCTGAGTTTATGGAGTTTGTTTACCAAAATTTAGAAGACGCCTCGATATCACCAGATTTGGCTACATTTATCAGGAGATTTTCACAAGTTGGAATTTACATCAGTAGTTTTTTTATCATTTTAAGTGAGGCATTCCATGTAAACATTGCTGCGCTGATTGCTGGTTTAGGGATTGGAGGTTTGGCAATCGCTTTAGCTGCTCAAGATACACTTGCCAACCTAATTGGTTCTTTTATCATTTATTTAGATAAACCTTTCAAGGTGGGCGAAATTGTAGAAATTGACGAAATAAGAGGGGTTGTAGAAAAAATTGGTTTTAGGACCACACGCATCAGAACCATGGATAGGTCTTTATTAATCATTCCTAATAAGAAAATTATAGATTCTAACCTTAATAATATCTCTCAAAGCAATCAGCGCAGAATTAAGTTTAACCTAGAATTAACCTATCAAAGTAAGCCAAATGATGTTTTGAATATAATTGAAGAGATAAAGCAGGCCATTCAGGCGGAGAATCCAATAACAGCCCCTGAAATGACAGTTAGGTTTGCAGATTTTTCTAGTAGTTCGCTAGTGTTAATGGTCATCTATTTTGTTAACTCAAACGACTACGAATTAATGATTGAGGTGAAGGAGAAAATCAATGTAAAAATTATGGATATCGTTGACCATTACGGTTGCGAATTCGCCTATCCAACACAAACCATTTTTCTTCAAAAATAAATTAAAGTTGTTTTACCCACTCACAAACGAGTTGGCTCAAAACGATTTCTGATTTCGCTGCCACTGCAAGAATGTCTTCTAGTTTAGCAGGTTTTAGATTATCAGGGTTACATTCATCTGTTAGCACCGAGATTGCTGCTACTTTCATACCCATGTGTACTGCTGCAATTACTTCCGGAACTGTACTCATTCCAATGGCATCAGCTCCAATTCTTTGCAGATATCTGTATTCAGCGCGGGTTTCGAGCATAGGCCCGGTCATGGCGGCATAAACACCTTTTCTTAATTGTATTCCAATAGCCGATGCAATAGCCTCAAACGTTTGGTTCAAACCAAAATCATAAGGCGCACTCATGTCTGGAAATCTTGGTCCTAATTCTGAAATGTTTTTTCCAATTAAAGGATTAACAGGCAAAAGATTGATATGGTCATCTAGCAACATTAAATCTCCTTTGTTCCAAGAAAGGTTGAGCAAACCTGCAGCGTTAGATAAGAAAATTACATTTATCCCTAATTGATGCATAACTCTGATGGGCAACACAATTTGTTCCATTGAATAACCTTCATAGAAGTGGAATCGGCCTTGCATGGCCAATACTTTTTTACCCATTAGGTTACCAAAAAGCAATTTACCTGCATGAGATTCGACGGTTGAAACTGGAAAATGAGGAATATCTGCATAGGAAACACTTTTTTCAATATTTATTTTGGTTGCCAAATTCCCTAAACCTGTTCCAAGTACAATACCCAAAGTGGCGCCAGATAACCCTTTAGATACTAGGAAATCTGCTGCTATTTTTACTTTTTCTAAATCGCTAATCATCTATCAATTATAGAGATTCTTGCAAATTGTAGCAACTGTAAATTTAGAGGCTCTCATACATTGCGCGCTTTAGAATAAGTGCTTATCTTTGTTTACTTTTTATGAGTGATCCAATAAAACACGAGTGCGGTATTGCACTCATACGCCTTTTGAAACCATTGAGCTACTATGAAGAAAAGTACGGCTCAGCGTTATATGGCTTAAAAAAATTATATCTATTAATGGAAAAACAGCACAACCGCGGCCAAGATGGCGCAGGGGTTGGCGCCATTAAGTTTGACCCAAGGCCAGGTGAAACATTTATTTTTAGGCAACGTGCTAATGGAAGCAATGCAATTGCCGAAATCTTTGAAAAAATCTCCTCAAAAATTAGCAAATCAGGAACCAAAGAGCAAACCAAAAGCACAGCCTATTTAAAAAGCAATGCCCCTTTTATTGGAGAGCTATACCTAGGTCATTTAAGGTACGGCACCCATGGAGGTAATAGCAAAGACCTTTGTCATCCTTTTATTAGAGAAAATAACTGGATGAGCAGAAATCTAATGCTTGCAGGAAATTTTAACCTAACCAATGTGGATGAGCTTTTTGAGGTACTTATTGATTTGGGTCAGCACCCTAGAGAAAGAGCCGATACCGTTACCATGCTTGAAAAGATGGGACATTTTTTGGATGAGGAAGTACAACGTAATTTCACCAGATTTAAATTAGAAGGGCATTCTAATCAAGAGATTACCAGGTTAATATCTGAAAATGTTAGTGTAGAAAATATCCTAAAAAGAAGTTTAAGAGATGCCGATGGAGGGTATGTAATGGCAGGAATTTTAGGCCATGGAGATGCTTTTGTGGTAAGAGATCCAAATGGTATTCGTCCTGTGTTTTATTACCAAGATGAGGAAATACTTGTTGTTACAAGCGAGAAGCCTGCTATCATGACAGGATTTAATATTCCATACAAAGCAGTAAAGGAAATTGGAATTGGAAATGCCTTAATCATTAAAAAAAGTGGCGAAATTGAAGAAGTAAATATTATGCCTCCTGGTGAAAGAAAATCTTGTTCTTTCGAACGAATTTATTTCTCAAGAGGAAATGATAGAGAAATCTATAAGGAAAGAAAAATGCTTGGACATCTATTGGCAACCAAAGTAATGGAAGCAGTTAAATATGATTTTGAGCACACTGTTTATTCCTATATTCCTAATACTGCTGCAGTTGCATTTTATGGCATGATGGATGGCATTCACGAGGAGTTAAATAAGTGGAAAGCCAATGAAATCAGTAAGCTCAAAGGTGACTTTTCTCCTGAGAATATTAAAAAAATCTTAGATGTGCTTCCAAGAAGAGAGCGAGTAGCCATTAAAGATGCGAAGCTTAGAACCTTTATTACAGATGATGCGCACCGTGAAGATATGGTTGCCCATGTTTATGACGTAACCTATGGTTTAATACAAAATGAAAGAGATACCCTTGTAATCATTGATGATTCAATTGTGCGTGGTACTACTTTAAAGACAAGTATTCTGCGCATTTTGGACAGATTGCATCCGAAAAAAATTATAATTGTTTCTTCCTCCCCTCAAATCCGCTACCCTGATTGTTATGGTATTGATATGAGTCGCATGAAGGATTTTGTTGCCTTTCAAGCAATGGTTGCCTTGTTAAAAGAAAACGGTATGGCAGGCCTGTTGGATGAGGTATATCAAAAGTGTAAGGTCCAAGAAAACTTACCAAAAGAAGAAATGATAAATTATGTGCAAGAGTTGTATGCTCCTTTTTCTGACGATCAAATCAGTAAGAAAATAGCCGAGATAGTTACTCCTGAAGATATTTTTGCCGAGGTTGAGATAATTTATCAAAGCATCGAAAATCTTCATAAGGCTTGTCCAGAACATGCTGGTGATTGGTATTTTAGCGGAAACTACCCAAC
>CAMDHZ010000023.1 GCA_945898275.1 Chitinophaga pinensis
GGATATGTTCAATTCATTAACACCGAACTAGGAATTGCGTTTCCAATATATGTTGGAGAGGAAGACAGTAAAGGACTTGCAGACATGCGTTTTTTTAGATTATCTCTTCCTAAATATGTTACTAGAATTCCAATGTTTCAATCTGCAAATCTTATTTCTAAAGAAGGGAGTTACCAATTCTATTTGGCGCAAGATATCAACGCAATTGCCTATAAAAGTTTGCAAGACAGAATGTTGAAAGAATTATCCATCGGCTTAACACGGCTTGCTTTAAAACAACTTGCTGTTTACAAGGCTAAGCAGGATAAAGAAAAAGAAGGACTTGCCTTGGCTGCTTCGGTTATTGGTGCTATTTCTGAACATGCAGATACAAGAAATTGGCAATTATTGCCCTACCAAATTAGTTATACTAGAGTAAAATTGCCTGTTGGAAATCAAGAACTCAAATTTAAAGCAGTAGGAGAAAATGCAGCAGAATTAGAGAAAAGCATTTCAATTGAAGTTAAGCCTAATCAAAACCAAATGATTTCGATTCAAACGCCAAATTTTATTGGTTACCAAAATCGTTAGTTTCTTAAACGATACCCTAAGCTCCATTCCATAAAATCACTTTTTAGTTGGCCTTTTGCATTAATGGTACCTTTGAAGAAGCTTCCAATAAACCAATTTGGCCCTAAGTTATAACCCAATCCAAACCTTATGTACAGCGGTTCTTTGATATATGTCAAGGGGGCAATATAAGTATACACACCAAAGGGTAAGAAAAACTTTCCTAAACTAAATCTTTGAGAAATGCCAATTGCTACTAAATACTTCTCGTTCTCTTTTACTTGGTAAAGTTTTTTAGTTTTATCTGTTAAAGATTGCGTCGCATCATAATGGAAATCCATCCCTAATCCTAATGAGTATAGTTTATTAAGTTGGTATTGAATGTTTTGGTTCAAACCAAAAACCCAAAACCTATCTAAGTATGAAAAATAATTATACTCTCTATGGGTAGCAAAGCCATACAACCAATACTTCCAAGCTTTCTTTTCCAAATTATAATCATGTTTTAAGATTTCTTGATTTGGTTTCCCTCGGTTCAAACCGAAACCTGCTTTTAGGTATAATAAATTTATACCACCATTTGGCATTTTTATGCTACCATTTGAAATGTGGTAAACGCCTGGTGATAATACAAAGTAATATTTTTCTTTTAAATTGATTTCCCAATCTAATCCTAAATCAAGGCCAAAGTTAATAGGTGAACTAATAGCTCTGTTGTCGAAGTTAGTTTCTTTATTGTATTGTTGGGTATTGAAATTTATCCCATAAGAAACTTTGGCGCGCAATGCTTGATTTTTCGTTATTTTGAGTGGTATATGAATACTTGGTAAAATACCAAAAGCATACCCAAAAGTATCTATTTTATTTAAGGCTGCAACTCTAAAATTGAGCATTACTTTTTGTTCGCCGTATATGCTTTTATAGGATGGTTTTCCTATTCCATTTTTACCGAAACCAAATTCTATTCCTTGGATAGGCCCCTCTAAGGAAGCTTTGGTTTTATCAATTACATTTGTGGCAAAATGATGGCCATAAAGTGTTGAAATTTCAATCTTGTTAATTTGCGAATAACCAAAGAGATTAAGACATAATAGCAATACAACAAGTGTTTTTCTGTTTGACCCAAGCATTGATTCCATTTTAATATCTCCAAAAGACCATGCTGAGGATTCCTGTAATCATAGTAACTTTGGCAATGAGGCTTAGGCGACTAAAATCTTGCTTTACATCTGCCATGCGAATAAGCCAAATACTTGAAAACATAGGAATAATTACTGCCAACAACATATACATAACAAAAATGCCAAACACTTTATTACTACTGTAACTAAGAACACCAAAAAAAGTACAATAGACTAAGGTTAGGCCTGCCAAAATTACTTGAAGCCAGGTGATTACATCTTTAGTTTTTCTAACACCAAGAACAATTGGTAAGGTTTTGCATTTGAATTTTGCATCACCACGCATGTCTTCGGTGTCTTTGATTATTTCGCGCACTAGGGTTGTTAAAAAGGCAAAGGCCGCATAAACCCAAATGCCATTAACCATTACCCGATGGTCAAAAAAATAAATAATTAGCAAGGTAAAGCTACTAAGGGTGGCAACCATTAAGTTACCAATTAAGTAGGTTTTTTTTAGTAATTGTGAATAAATCCAAAGAAATAAACCAGATAGGAAAACGCTTAAAGCAATGGTATTACTGAGTTGCAGGGCTAATAAGAAGGCAATTAGGTTCAACCCAAAATGTAAGAACATTGCCCAACGCCTGCTAATAGTTTTTCCAACAATTACTTTTTCAGGTTTGTTAACCAAATCAAGCATGACATCCATGTAGTCATTGATAATGTAACCTGCGGCTGCAACCAAAAATGTACTTGTGAGTAAAATTACAAATTGAGGCGAAATGACATCTCTAATCGAGATGGAAGGAGATAAAAAGTAATATGCAAATAATTGGGTAAGGGAAATTATAATAAGATTATTGAACCTAATAAGCCTTAAAAAATCCCTGATTAAAAGCATAATTATTTATTTTTATCGTCATTTTGAATAATACCACCCGAAATTATAAATTTCATCAAATCTCCACTTTCTCCAGAGTATTTAATAATTTTTTCTTTTTCAACCAAAAAGACATTCCCGGAGAAGGCATAGGAGTGAGGTAGATAAACAGCAACCATATCTTTTAAGCCCATAAATTCTAAATCATCTTGTGTAATAAACCCTGGTTTATAAATGCCAGGCGTAAGTTGGACTAAAACTGGTTTGTTAAATTTCTTTTTATCGCCAACAAATGCTTCAATTAAATCTTTAATTGATGTATAAATAACCTTAACCAATGGAATTTTAGAAAATATATCGTCCATAAGGTCTATAACAGGACGGGTAAAGATGGTTGACCCAATAATGCCTAACAACGTAATAGTAAAAATTACAATTAGAAATCCTAAGCCTTTAGTTTCAAAAGCAAGTACGGCATCAAGAGTTTCTAACGAGCCCCTAATAATGCGATAGGTGGCATAAATAGGCAAAGATATTAATAATCCTTTTAAGAAGTAATTAATGAATTTTCTTGCTTTCAAACTCAAGGATTCCTTGATTTTATTTGTATTTGTCATGGTTAATAATCAATTTCCAATCCTAAACTTTGAACAAATTCAGCAAGAATAGGTTGTTTTTCTATCATCATTTTTAATTGGTCGCCTTTGCTAATTCTTCCAAGATTAACAATTCTATCTTTATTAATTGTAAACTCAATTTCAAAATTTGAATTTTTTAGTTTAGATCTGAACCAAGGCATAAATTCTAATCGTTCTTCTTGAATCATTTCGAATTCCATTTCACTTTTCAATTCTATTACTGCAGTACAGGGTTCTTTCCATTCAATTGGGGATTCTTTAAGGAAAGCTGAAAGTCTTGCTTTGCTATTGGTTTCTAGCATTTTAAGGAACTCGTCGAAGGCAGACTTAAACATTTCTAATGTTACTTCTTCACTTTTTATGTCCTCAAAAGAAGTTGAAGTTTCAATTATATCTTCTTTTGATAATTGTTCCTTGTTCTTTGTAATTTGTGCTTTTAGTTTCTCTAGAGCACTAAGATTTCCTTGAGGAGAAGCTGTGGTAATTGGGTTTATTAAAGGTTGAGGGTTTGTTTCAACTTTTTGTTCTGTTTGATCCAAAACCTCATTTTGAGGAATTAAGTCAGGAGTTTTTTTTTTCTCATCAACCAAAGGTTGCTGAGTGTTTAGCTGAATTACACGATTAAGGTTGCATAATTTCATTAGAGCCAACTCTACATGAAGTCGTTGATTTTTACTTTGCCTGTACCCTAAATCTGTTTGGTTGATAAGATTGAGCGCATTTAACAAAAAGCTTGAGCTTGTGATTTGACATTGTTGGGCAAATTTTCCAGCTACATTTGGGGCAACTTCTAATAGTTTAAGGGTATCAGGATGTTTGCAAACCATCAAATTTCTAAGATGTTCAGCAAAACCTTGCAAAAAGTGTTGGGCTTCAAAACCATTGTTTAAGATTTCGTCAAACAGCAATAAACTTCCTGCAATGTTCCCATTCATAATTAGGTTTACGGCTTTAAAATAGTAATCATAATCTAACATGTTTAGATTACTGATTACATCTGAATATGAAATTTTATTTCCACTAAAGCTTACAATTCTATCAAAAATGGAGAGGGCATCTCTCATGGCACCATCTGCCTTTTTCGCAATAACATGTAAGGCTTCTTCTTCAGCTTCAATTTGCTCTTTGGTGCATATTTCTTTGAGTTGTTTTACTGCATCTTCTATTTTAATTCTATGAAAATCAAAAACTTGACAACGAGAAAGAATGGTAGGTAAGATCTTATGTTTTTCTGTAGTTGCTAGAATAAACTTAGCATAAGAAGGCGGTTCTTCAAGGGTTTTAAGAAAGGCATTAAATGCGGCTGAGCTTAGCATGTGAACCTCATCTATGATATAGATTTTATATTGAGCACCTTGAGGGGCATATCTTACTTGTTCAACTAAGCCTCTAATATCATCTACTGAGTTATTGGAAGCAGCATCTAATTCATAAATATTAAAAGATGCATTCATGTTGAAGGCTTTACAGCTATCGCATTCATTGCAAGCTTCAAAATCATCACTTAAGTTGGTACAATTGATAGTTTTTGCTAAAAGTCTTGCACTGGTAGTTTTGCCAACACCTCTTGGACCACAAAATAAGAAGGCATGTGCCAAATGCCTATTTTTAATGGCATTTTTTAAAGTCTGAACCACATGTTCTTGTCCAATTACAGTATCAAAACGGGATGGACGATACTTACGCGCACTTACCACAAAATTTTCCATGCGGTGAAAATAGTAGCTTTTTCTTGAAACCGCAATTTAGAAACTTAAGCTTCAGAATTGTAGAGTGGTAATTCTATATAAAAGGTTGAACCATAATTAGGTTGGCTTTCTACAAATATTTTTCCACCATGGGCTTCAATTATAGATTGAGAAATTGTTAACCCAATTCCAAATGATTTTTCTTTTTCTAAACCAACTCTTCCTATTTTTTGGTGTTTATCAAACAACTTATTTATTACATCTTTTGTCATCCCAATGCCTTGATCTGAAATACTTAATAAACATTTATCCTGTTTTTGAATAAGTTTTATATGGATTACTGATTTTCTTGGACTAAACTTAATTGCGTTCATTAGAATATTTATAATCACACGTTTGATGCGTTCTCCATCAATTGAAATTCTTATTTCCTCTTCCAATAAAGTAACTACCTGAATTTGTTTTGGTTCAAACCTAAATCTTAATAAGTTTATTGTATCATTAATAATCGGATTGATTAAAATGTTTTCCTTAGATAAAGTTAGTATGCCTTTTTCAATAACAGATTGATCCAAAATATCCTCAATGATGTGCATGGCCATAAAGCAACTACTTGAGATTAATTTTTGGTATTCCTCGCTTTCTGGACTTTTTTGTATGTATTCATCTAGTAAACTTTGTAAACTTATCAAATTCCCAATAGGGGTTCGAAGGTCATGTGCAATTGTATTAATTAAGTAGGTTTTATTATCATTGGCTTGAAGTAATTGATGGTTTAGTGCCTCTAAAGAAAACTTTTGTTGCATGATTTGTTTGTTCATTTCTTGCAATTGGGCATTGTTATTCTTGATTTTTCTATAAAAATAAATTGCAATTATTTGGGTTATAATCAAGAATACCACTAATCCAGAAATCCCAATTGTGATAAGGCTGTTATTTTTGTTTTGTTGAACCAAAAGTTCATTTTCGGCCTTTTCTTGGCCTAACTTATATATCAGCATTTGCCTAGATAAGTTATTTCTACCTGTTACCTTATTAACAGAGTCTCTAAACTGAAGGTGTTTCATCTTAGTTTTATAAGCAGCTTCGTAAAGGTTTTGCCTAGCAAAATGTTTGGCTAATTGTGCCAGTCGATATTCATTCAAATGTTTAAAGCCTAGGCTATCAATTAGTTGTTTTGAACGCAAAAAGAGTGCATCTGCTTCTTTATAATTACCTTCCAAACTTTTAAGTGCTCCAATAAATATGTAGGTATGGGCGGCATGGTTTAACTCATCGTTTTCTGGTTTTAGGCAAAAGGCAAGTCCTTTAAAGAGGTATTCATAGGCAATTTTATATTGTTTTAGTTCGCCATAGATAGCGCCAATATTGGTGGAAATTACCCCTATGGGGCGTTCTTGTTCAAACTTAGCATTTTGACAAAAAGCCAAGGCAATTTTAAAATATGCCAAGGCTTTATAAGGATTATACATTTGTTGATGGCATAAGCCAATATTCAATAAGTTGTTTTGAACCCAATAAGCATATTCTGGATTTTGATCTTTGATTTGGTTGTACAAAACAAAGCTCCCAAAAAAATATTGACGTGCAAGCTCATAACTGTATTCCTCATAATGCAGCAAACCCAATTTGTTGTAAATAAATCCTAGTTTTTCTTTTTTGTCCAAATTGGTATAAATCTCTTGTGCTTTTAAAAGATATGGAATAGAGTTTTTAATGTCTACGATAGTTTCATAATAGGTTGCTAAATCTGTATAAATATCAGCTAACAAAAGTTTATCGTTAAGTTTTTCGGCAACTTCAAGTGCCTTTTTTTTATACGTAAATTGTTGGTTAAGTTCGTCCCTTTTGCTAAATAAATCTCCTTTAATCCTAAAAAATCTGTACAAATCCAGATTGGTTTTATCAAAAGAAATCTTCTGTTCAATTTGGTCAATGAATAGGGCAGCCGAATCTAGTTTAGAATGGTCAAGGTAATATTGGGTTTTTATAAAAGCAGAATCAATAGGGTTTCCTTTGGTTGAAAAGGTCCAAATCCAAATAAATATTAAAAATAAAACCGTAGTTTTGTTGGATAGGCAAAAAATCATTAGCACGAAAATAAATTTAAATTGCCTAAATAGCTATTTTATTGGAGAATTAAAATCATGTTTTTTACAATTCTTAGCTGTTAAGTGCTAAGAATTTGAGATAAATATTTGTGATTTAGGAATTTTACCTTACTTTCGCGGTCCTTTTAAAATTAAAACATCGATAAATGGCAACTAAAACCAAATCTAACAAAACAGAATCGGTTGTCGCTAAGGACTATGAATCAGTGATTATTTTCACTCCCGTACTATCCGACGAACAGTTAAAGGATGCAGTAGCAAAATACCGCAAACTTATAACTGAAAACGGCGGAGAGATGGTTCATGAAGAAAATTGGGGTTTGACTAAACTGGCTTATCCAATCCAGAAAAAGTCTACAGGGTTTTACACACTGTACGAGTTTAGGTCAACACCAGATTTTATTTCAAAAATTGAACTAGCTTTTAGACGTGATGAAAGAATTCTCAGATTCTTAACAGTTTCTTTAGACAGACACGCTGTAATTTTTAACCAACGCAAACGCAATGGTGAATTTAACCAACCTAAAAAAGACCTAAAACAGGAAGGAGTTAAGTAATCATGAAAAAGAAATCTAACAACTCATCACCTGCAATGGTGTTCAACACCATGCCTGAAGCGCCTCAGAAGAAAAAATTCTGTCGTTTCAAGAAAAACGGGATTAAATATCTCGATTACAAAGACGCAAACTTCTTATTGAAATTTGTGAACGATCAAGGTAAAATTCTGCCTCGCAGACTTACTGGAACTTCATTAAAATATCAACGTAAGGTAGCTCAAGCTGTTAAACGTGCTCGTCACATTGCAGTGTTACCTTTTACTGGTGATTCACTTAAATAAGACAGGAGGGAAGCACAATGAAAGTTATTCTTAAAGAAAACATGAAAAACCTAGGTCACCAAGGTGACGTGGTTGAGGTAAAAAATGGCTACGCTAACAATTACCTATTCCCGCGTGGTTATGCTATTATGGCAACAGCTTCAAACTTGAAAATGCATGAAGAGAACAACCGCCAAGGTGCTCTGAAGCGCGAAAAGATGAAAGCTGACGCTCAAGGTTTAGCTGAACAATTAAAAGAAATGTCTATCACTATCGGCACAAAAGCTGGTGCAAATGGAAAAATCTTTGGTTCAATTACTCCATTGCAAATATCACAAGCACTTAAATCAAAAGGCTTCGAAATTGATAGACGCAAAATCGAAATCAATGATGTTAAAATGCTTGGCTCGTACGAAGCTACGCTCAACTTACACCGCGATGTAACATTAAACATTGCAATTGAAGTTATTGCAGAATAGATTTTATTAAATTATAAGAAGAGGAGATTGTTTTCGCAATCTCCTTTTTTTATGCCTTAACCCATGGGAAAAATTTTACATGTAATTGTCGGCCCAACTGCAAGTGGTAAAACTCATTTAGCCATTGAAATTGCCACTAAATTACAAACGGAAATCATTTCTGCTGACGCCCGACAATTCTACAAAGGTATGGACATTGGCACTGCAAAGCCTAGTCTAGACGAATTAAACAAAGTTAAACATTATTTTATTGATAATAGATTGCCTACAGATTACTACTCTGCGGGAGATTTTGAAAGAGATGCTTTAAGCGTTGTAAAAGATATCTTTAAAAGAAAAAAAAATGTAGTCGCTGTTGGCGGTTCAGGGCTTTATATCAAAGCACTTTGTGAAGGTATGGACGAAATGCCGCCAGTAGATTTTACCTATAGAAATGAGCTTATTGGTAAATTTGAAACCAATGGAATTTCTTGGTTACAAGAAGAATTACAAAAGTTAGATCCTGAAAAGTACGGAAAAATTGATCTCAATAATCCGCAGCGACTCATGCGAGCCCTTGAGATAAACAAACAAGGTGTTGTGTTATCAAAACCTAAGGCTCCTAGAAATTTTGAGGTTAGAAAATACGCAATAGCTTGGGAACGTGACGAACTCTACAAAAGAATTAATGAAAGAGTTGACCAAATGATGGAAATGGGATTGCTAAAAGAGGCCTCCCAACTATATGAAATCAAGGAATGTAATGCTTTGCAGACAGTTGGGTATACTGAACTTTTTGATTATTTGGATGGAAAAACAAGTCTTGATCGGGCAATTGAGCTTATCAAACAACATACCCGTAATTATGCCAAACGACAAATTACTTGGTTCAAGGCCGACCCAAATGTGCATTGGCTACTTCCTAATGAATTGAATAACCTGATTGTAAACTTGGTTCAAATCGAATAAAAAAGCAATATTTATTTGTACATTTGCACCCTGTAAATAAATATGACAATAATAGAACTATTTAACGACCCTGCTGCTTGGTTGTCTCTGATTACCTTAACTGTAATGGAAATTGTTTTAGGTATTGATAATGTAATTTTCATTTCCTTAGTTACCTCTAAATTACCTGCTGAAAGCCAAAATAAAGCCAGGAAACTCGGTATTTTCTTTGCACTTTTTATTAGAATCGTGCTGCTTGGATTCATCAGTTATATTGTACGTGAATTAAAAGACCCCATCTTTTTTTTATTAGATCATCCCATCAGTTGGAGAGATATTATTCTAATCTTAGGTGGGTTGTTTTTGCTTTATAAAAGTACTTTAGAGATGTTTGAATTGTTAGAACATGATCCTGAAGTTACAAGCAGCAAAGTTGCACCTACTTTTTGGAGAGTTGTTTTTCAAGTAATTTTGATTGACATTGTTTTCTCTTTCGATTCAATTATAACAGCGGTTGGCTTGGCGCAACACTTGCCAATTATGGTTTTAGCTGTTATTATTTCTATGATTATTATGTTGTTTTTTGCAAATTATATTGCTCACTTCATCAATTCTCATCCAAGCATTAAACTATTGGCATTAGCCTTCCTTTTGGTTATTGGAATTATGTTGCTAGTTGAAGGTTGGAGCCATGATTTAGCTGAACACTACAACCTAAAAGGATATGTTTATTTTGCCATGGCATTCGCCGTGATGGTTGAATTACTAAACATGAAAATGCGCAAGAAAAAGTCAGATCCTGTTGAGCTAAAAGATATTTATAAATAATTCTTTGCAAATTAAGTTTGAAAATTGGGGACCTATCGACTACCAACAAGCTTGGGATAAGCAAGAAGCGGTCTTCCAAGAAAAAGTGAATCTTAAATTTCAAAATCGACAACATCCTGAAGTTGAAACTCCCTCCATTTCGCATCACTTGTTTTTCTGCGAACACCCGCATGTTTACACCTTAGGCAAAAGTGGTGATAAAGCAAATTTATTGCTAAATGAAATTGAACTAAAGGAAATAGGCGCAAAGTTTTATCCCATAAATCGAGGAGGAGATATTACTTATCATGGACCTGGACAATTGGTTGGCTACCCCATTTTTGATTTAGAACAGGTGTTTACAGATATCCATAAATACTTGAGATTTTTGGAGGAAGCTGTTATTCAAATGTTAAATAGATATGGCATTATTGCTGGAAGATATGAAGGGTATACGGGCGTTTGGATTGAACCCGACTTGCCATCTGCACGCAAAATATGTGCTATGGGCGTGCGTTGCAGTAGGTGGATTACCATGCATGGATTTGCCTTAAACATTCATCCTGATTTGAACTACTTTAAACATATCATTCCTTGCGGAATTGATGATAAGGATGTTACATCCATGGAAAGGGAATTAGGATACAAACCCAATTTTGAAGAAGTATCTTTAGTTTTAAAGGAAGAAATCGCAAGACAATTCGAAGCTATTTATTTGTAATAAGTAACTTCTTGCTAAGCTTCCTATTTCCATTTACCAACTGATAATAATAAACTCCTTCTGGAAGATGTGAAACATTCAATTTTACTTCGTGAATGCCATGCGAAAAGGGTTCATTTACAATCATTATAAGTTCCTTTCCTGCATTATCATATAAAGCTATTTGAACCAATCCACCCATTGAGCTAAACTGAATGGTAGTTTCTGTAGAGGCAGGATTTGGATAATTACTAAGTTTTGCAACCTCATTTTCTCTCAATTCTCTTAAACTGCTAGCCTCAGTGTTTATTACTGGAATAATTGGAAAATTCGCCATCATAATCGAACTTAAGTCGGCATCGCTTACCTCAAACCAATCCTTTAAAATACTAGCATAAATTGTCCTAAAGTCAAATTCCATTGGTAAATTGTCTCCTGGACTTGGTTCTGTTGGAATCACCACATTTTTTCCATACACCCCACCATTTACTTTAGCTCCAAATAAAAACAAAGGCGCTGCTGCACCATGGTCGGTTCCTAAACTATCATTGGATTTAATTCTTCTTCCGAATTCAGAAAATGTCATACCAAGCACACGATTATCTATACCTAATAATTTTAAGTCGTCCTGAAATGCATTAACAGCCTCAGAAACTCTTGTAAGCAAAGTAGCATGCGCACCTGTTTCTGTTCCACTTGTAGCTACTTGTGAAGAATGGGTGTCAAAGCCTCCTAAACTAACCATGTAAACCCTTGTTTTTAATCCACCGGCAACTAGCCTTGCAACAATTTTCAATTGGTCGGCTAAAGTGTTTGTGCCACTATTTGGGTATAAGGTAGATTTATTGGTTGCCTTATCAGCTGCCGCTTTAATGCTACCAGAATATGCTTGCGTTTGCTGGGCAACTAATCTTACAAAAGTTAGTTCATGTCCCATTGGGGTATTTGGAGCAGGGTCTACCGTTCCATTAACAAATTGATAAAAGTTTGTTGGGTCTGTTATACTCATACCCATACTCATATTTGGTCCTTGCAAAGCTGGAGAAATCATTGCTCCAATTTGTATGGCAGGTGGATCTGGATTAGTTGTATTTGGGTAATTTGTAGGAAAGTCAGGAAATTTGGTGTCTAAATATCTACCCATCCAACCGGTTTCAATTTCCTCATCTGAATCACTTCCAGTAAGCCAAATATCTGTTGAGCGAAAATGTGAAAAATCTTGATTGGGATAACCTACATTCTGCACCAAACTTATTAAACCTTCCTCATACATGGTTTTCATTTTGCTCATACCAGGGTGCAATCCTATGCTAGGTGCACTTCCTAGTCCTAGTACTTTTGATTCTGGAATGGCAATGTTGGTTCGAGCCGAATAATACTTGCTGTATTGATCGAGGGGGATAACGGTGTTCAAGCCATCATTTCCTCCATTTAATTGGATCAAAACTAAAACACGATCTTCATTGCCTGCTTTATTTAAAAAAGCAACCAAAGGAGAATCTGCAAAGGCTTGCAGTGAAAAGCCATTGAGTACAACAGGTAGGAATCCAGCAGTGATGGATTTGCCTAAAAATTCTTTTCTATTCATAATTGCCTTAATTAACAAAGTTGATATTCTGCCTGTCCAAATAAATATTTAAGTAATGCTTGCAAGCGAATTTTAATTGCATCCTTGTTTGCATTATTAGAAGGATTGGTTTTGTACAAATTCCATGCATCAGTCCAAATGTAGTTTTCGGTTTGACCCGAAAGTAAGAAGGATGTTTTTATAAAATTTTTAGTATTTGCACTTAGGTCATTTGGGTATAACAAAGTAATTATATCAGTTAGTAATTGGTCTGGATTTGAAGGGTTACTAAATTGCTCAGCAAATGCGATTGTATCAATTACAGTTTTAAATCCAAATCTTGAATATCCAAGGTATAATAAATAGTCTGCTATGGAATTTCTTTTAGGAAGGGTATCAGAATTGATCCAAATTTCATAATACTGAGGATTTTCGTAGTAAGCCGGCCATCCTGCCACGTTAGGTGGGTCGCCAAGGTCTTGGTTTGCAGTTTGCGCCGAGAATTGAACCACCTGCCAATGGCCGTATTGCTTTTGGGCGTCAGAATTATCTGGAAAAACTAGATTTGTTTGCCTGCATAAACCAACCAAGTGGTCAAGTGGAGATTTTATCATGCAGCCCCTATTAAGAGCATCATAAAAGTGTTCACTTTTTAATAAGGTCTCAATAACAGGTAAGATGTTATAATTATTGCTCCTAAATAAATTTGCCAGAGGTACAATTACATTTTTTTCTACACTATCATCAATTACATAATAAACAAAAAAACGGTAGATTTTTCTAACAATGTATTTGGCTGTTTCCTCGTGGGCCAACAACATGTTTAATAAATCATCCAACTCTAATAAACCTGCATTGGCTCCTGTTCTGCCTGTAATTACAGTGTTATTATAAAATGCCGAAAAAGTTTTATTTCCAGTATCATGTTTATTGCTGTCGAAAAATGAACTGATTCCAAGTCGATTATTTCTCCAGCCAGTTAGTACTTTTGCAGCTTGTTTTACATCCTCTTCTGTATAATGTTGCGGAAGGTCTTTTCCAATGGTAAACAATTCTTGTAGTTCTCTTCCATAGTTTTCATCAGGCGCAGTTTTGGTGTTTTGCTCGCCATTTAGATAGCTTAACATAGCTGGGTCAAGGGTTACTTGTTTGAGTAACTCCTTAAAATTTCCAAGGCAATTTGCCCTCAGCATGGCATGGTGCTTATATGAATACCTAGAATCCTGAACAGTAATAGTTTCAGTAGCAAAATGATTATGCCAAAACAAAGTCATTTTTTCTCTAATACTTCTGTCTTGGTTCAATAATAAACCTGTCCACCATGCCTTAAGAGAAAAAATGCGGGCTCCTTCCAAGTTTGGATTTACAGCAGCATTTACCCAAGTGCTTCCATAAGGTACTTCGGCGTCATTTTGATTAGGATTGTTGCCATAATTATTCAAAGGAGGAAAAGGTGGATTTGCAGGTAAGCTTAATAAATTTGCAACACATTCATTCATAGATTTTCCTTTGAAGAAATCTAAATCCGTTTTTTTGACTCCAAAAAGTGTTCTTCGCAAAAGATGCAAAATTTGGGTTTCTCCCCAACTTCCAACATAAGGATTAATGCCTGTGCTCGTTTTTTGAAGATGCCTTGGCAGGTCTTTATTCGAAGGATCCTTGTATGGGTAAGGCTTAGGAGGAAGTGATTCCGACAATAATTCCGACCCTGCGCTTTTTAAAAAGGCTTTTCTGGATAATTGTTTCATACCTTTTGTTTTCTTTAAGATAAAGGTAAGGATTAAAGGTTTAATTTTCTCATAAAAAAACATTTTAAGTTCCTGTCTAGGCAGTTTTGTGTTTTGCACTTGTTTAAGTAGGTTTGAACCATGCAAAAAATTCTGAACTATATCAATGGTGAACTTGTAGCCCCTATTTCTGATTCTTATATAGAGAATATTGACCCTTCAACTGGCAAGATTTATAGTTTGTGTGCAGATAGCGATGATCACGATGTAGCCTTAGCTACCGATGCGGCTCTTGCTGCTTTTCCAGCCTGGAGCAATACTTCAAGTTCTGATAGAAGCAAGGTTATGCTTAAAATAGCTGCTTTAATCGAGGAGAATTTAGAGGCACTTGCTTTGGCTGAAAGTATAGACCAAGGCAAACCGTTATGGCTAGCTAAGAATGGAGAAATCCCAAGGGCGCAAGCCAATATTCATTTTTTTGGGACTGCTATCGAACATTTTGCTTCAGAAGCCCACCCTATGGGAAATCATGCACTCAATTATACACTCAGAACACCTATTGGTGTAGTAGCTTGTATAAGCCCATGGAATTTGCCCTTGTATTTATTTACTTGGAAAATTGCTCCAGCCTTGGCAGCTGGCAACTGTGTGGTTGCAAAGCCTTCTGAAGTTACACCGATGACGGCCTTTTTGTTTAGTAAGATTTGCATAGAAGCGGGTTTGCCAAAAGGGGTTTTGAATATTGTGCACGGACTTGGACCCAAAGTGGGGGCAGCACTTACTTCTCACCCGAATATTCCTGTAATTTCTTTTACAGGAGGCACAAAAACAGGAGCAGAAATTGCGCGTGTTGCTGCGCCTATGTTTAAGAAACTTTCACTAGAATTAGGTGGAAAAAATCCCAATATCATTTTTGCCGATTGTGATTTTGAAAAAACAGTGAAAGAAAGTGTTCGCGCCTCTTTTACCAATCAAGGTGAAATATGTTTGTGTGGTTCCAGAATTTATATCGAAGCCTCTATTTATGAAAAGTTCAAATCGGCATTTGTTGAAGAGGTGAAAAAGTTAAAAGTAGGAGACCCTTTATTGCCTCAAACCAAGGTTGGAGCTATTGCCTCTCAATTGCATTATGATAAGATATTAGGCTATATCGATCTTGCCAAAGAAGAAGGAGGGACAATTTTGTGTGGAGGAAAAACCGCAGCTGTTGAAGAGCGTTGTAAAGATGGTTTTTTTATTGAACCTACAGTCATTGAAGGTTTAAATCATTTGTGCCGAACCAACCAAGAAGAAATTTTTGGTCCAGTAGTAACCTTGCAAAAATTTGAAACCGAAGAAGAGGTAATTGAGTTTGCAAATAGTAATAACTATGGATTAGCCTGTATTCTTTTCACAGAAAACCTAACACGCGCTCACCGCGTGGCGGCTGCAGTAAAAAGTGGAATTGTTTGGGTAAATTGCTGGCTGCTACGCGATCTTAGAACACCTTTTGGTGGAATGAAGCAAAGTGGCGTTGGCAGAGAAGGTGGTTGGGAAGCGCTTCGATTTTTCACGGAACCCAAAAATGTTTGTATAAAACTATAAGCTTTGAAGTATAATAAATTTTTATTCCTTTTCATTCTGCTGGTATTCGTATTAAACCTCCGCTTGGATGTAATGGAAATTGATGCTGCGCAGTATGCAAGTATTTCTCTTGAAATGTTGCAAACCAATAGTTTTTTGGAGGTTTATGACCAAGGGCATGACTACCTAGATAAACCGCCATTGTTGTTTTGGTTGAGTGCATTTTCAATGAAGGTTTTTGGGGTTTCTAATTGGGCCTACAAGCTACCTGCCTTGTTAGTTTTATTGCTTGGTGTTTTTTCATTATATAAACTTGCTAGGAATTGGTACAATGAAGAAACTTCTCAATTAGCAGCCTTACTATTGTGCTTTACTAATGCTTGGTTTCTCATGACAAATGATGTGAGAACAGATGGCATTTTGAGCGGTTTTATTGTGTTTTCAGTCTGGCAAGTCGTTGAATTTGCGAATTCGAAAAGGTGGATTTATTTGTTAGGTGCAGCTATTGGAATTGCAGCAGCTATGATGTCAAAAGGTCCAATTGGATTGGTTATTATTGGAATGGCTGTAGGTTTTCATTGGCTTGTTTTGCAAGATTGGAAAGCCATCTTCAAATGGCAATGGTTATTAATGCTGCTAATAGTAGGTGTTTTGCTAGGTCCCATGTTATACGGACTTTACCATCAATTTGACTTGCATCCAGAAAAGGAAGTGTATGATTTAAAAGGCCCTTCTGGTATTTTGTTTTTCTTTTATACGCAAAGCTTTGGAAGAATTACAGGTGATATTTATTGGGACAATCATGCGCCTTGGCATTACTTTTTTGATACCATGGCTTGGGACATGCAACCTTGGTTTCACTTGTTTTTATTAGCTTTAATCATTCGTCTTGTTTCAATAGTTAAAAATAGGTTTCGGTTTGAACCAAACTCAGAATATGTTTCTTTATTTGGTTTTTTATTGCCTCTAATTGCTTTGTCAGCGTCTCGGTTCAAACTGCCACATTATGTTTTTCCTATTTTCCCGTTTGCTGCGATTATTACAGCAGATTTTATATGTAACAAACTACCTCAATTTAAAGCCACTTTTAAAGGTATGAAAGCATTTCAGTTTGCCTTGAATATGCTTTTGCTTGCAGCGGTGGCTGTTGCTTTTTCCTTCTTTTTTACCCCAAATACTATTTCAATATTGATCTTAGTTGCAGGTTTTTTAGGTTTTGTTTTTCTTTATGCAAAATCAAAATCATTAAACTTAAAATGGTACCATCCCCAACTATTTGCATTTGGTGTTTTTGGTTTGATGATGTCTGTTTATTTTTATCCTAACCTGCTTAAATACCAATTTAGTTCACAGATGGGAAAAGACCTTGCTTCAGCAAAATATGAAGGAAAGGCAATTTATAGATTTGGGATTTATGATAGAAGTTTTGGGTTTTATACTCTAAATAAAGTTCCATTACTAACCAAACCAGAGATCAAAAATTTAGCTTCTGGAGCAATTTTGGCTGCTACTGCCGAATCCTTGCAAGAAATTGACACTTTGGTTCAAACCGAATTTGATACCTTAGCAACTTACAACGCCTACCCTGTAACCCAATTAAACCCAGAGTTTTTACTTAAAAAGTTTAGAGAACAAAAAGTTAAGAAAACATATTTAATCATTAAAAAATAATCACATCATGCAAGAAGAAAACAATCCAAATCAAATACAAATTGAGTTGAGCGAGGAAATGGCTGAAGGCATTTACTCAAATTTGGCAATTATCACACATTCAACCAGCGAGTTTGTTTTTGATTTTATTAGAGTAATGCCAGGCGTTCCAAAGGCAAAGGTAAAGTCGAGAATAGTTTTGACACCAGACCATGCCAAACGTTTATTAATGGCACTTAACGATAACATCAACAAATTTGAAGATCAAAATGGTAACATAGCCATTAATGAGCAAGTTCCATTTCCAATGGGATTTGGCGGACCAACTGGTCAAGCTTAACTAGAAATTGTCTTTAAAAATCCGGACTGCAATACTAAGGAGTACTATTCCAAAGAACTTTCTTACAAGGGTAAGTCCGGATTCTCCTAGCTTGCCTTCAATCCAGCTGCTAGAGCGTAAAACTAAAAACACAAAAGTAAGATTAACTACAATCCCAACTAAAATGTTATAAGTGCTATAAACAGCACTCATTGAAATAATGGTAGTTAAAGTTCCTGAACCTGCAATGATTGGGAAAGCAATTGGGATAATGCTACCTGTTTTTGCATTTGGGTCATCTTTTAATAATTCAATTCCAAGAATCATTTCTAAGCCTATGATAAAAATTACGATTGAACCAGCAATTGCGAAGGATTGTAAATCAACGCCAAAAAGTTTTAGAAACTTCTCTCCAACCAATAAAAAAATAACCATTAATGCCCCTGCAGCCAAGGTAGCTTTGCCACTATCGAGGTGTTTTTGACGGTTTTTTATGTTGATAATAATTGGAATAGCGCCAATAATATCAATGATAGCAAATAGGGTAAGGGTGATGGTTGTGATATCCTTTAATGAAAACATGTGGCAAAGATAGCTTTGTACTCTCTTAAAATATCAATATTTTGCAGCCGTGAGATTCCTAAAATCCTTAACCATCAATATAGCCTTGATTATCTTGGTAATTATAATCATTACTTGGATAGCAGCTAGTTTTTTAAGTTCCTATACCAGACATGGACAATCTTTGACATTGCCTAATCTTAAAGGTTTACCAATTTCTGAAGCCGAGGAAGTATTAAATGAGAAAAAATTACGTTACCTCATCACTGATACCTTTTTCGTAGACAATATGCCCAAATTAGCCGTAGTAGAACAAAATCCTGCACCTAATAGTAAAGTGAAGGAGGGTAGAATAATTTATCTAAGCATTAATTCTGATGCACGGGCAACTGTGCTAATGCCTAATTTAATAAATGCTTCCTTGCCATATGCCCAAACAGTTTTGAGTACACTTGGATTAAACGCTGGAGAAATATCCTACAAACCGGATATTGCTCAGAATGCGGTTTTAGACCAAATGTGGAGGGGAAATAGCATACAACCAAATACACGAATACCTAAGGGAGCCACCATTGATTTAATTGTTGGTGATGGGAGTGGAGGGGCTTTGGTTTCTATCCCAAATTTAAAGGGTCTTAATTTGTTGGATGCCCAAAATGTTTTAAAATCTTCATTGCTTAATTTGGGTTCAGTACTTTATGAAGGCAATGGAAAAGACAGTTCCAAGGCTGTGGTTATTCGACAAAGTCCACCTTATGTAGAAGGTGGCACAATTAAAGGCGGTGATATTGTAGACATTTATTTATCAATTCCTTAATGAATAAACTAAAGATATTTTTCCTAGTTTCTGTACTAAGTCTTTTTGGTCGTCATTCTTTTGGGCAAGAAGTATCATGGCCAAAGGGTTATTCGGGTTCAATCCAAAGTGAAACTACCAATGAAATAGGCACAAAGAGATTTTTAAATAAAAATGCTGGCTTTTTTCCTTTGGTAGATTTTTTTACCAAACAAAATCTGCAGGTAGATTCATTGTTTTGGTTCAAATCGAATGCAAGCATTGAAAACCGCAGTTTGGTCTTTAATACATTAGACAGCACAAATCAAGTATATCCAGCAACGGCATTGAATGCAGATGAAGTAGAATCTAGGTCAATAGACATTTCTGGTCAAGGTACGGACGTATTTGTTTCATTTAGCTATGTGCAAGGTCCAACAGCCGCAGCAGGTGATTCATTGGTGTTGTTTGGTAAAGATGTTTTTGGACAATGGGTAGAAATTTGGAAATCCACTTCAGGACAAACAACTTGGAGAGAGGTTATATTTAATCTTCCAAAATCAAACTTTGAGTCTGGCGCATTTGCCATAAAGTTTGTGCTTTATTCTGCCAATTACTCCAATTCAAATACAGCAACTTTTGCTATTAGCAAGTTGGTAGTGGCAGCAAAAACTAAGCTCGGAAATTATGATAATTTTAGTGTTTTCGAAATTCCAGATTCGGTTCCTCCGCGATTAAGATATGCTGCTGAAGATGTGAAAATAATATCAGGTCCTACGAATGGCATCAATTGGGGTTTTTTAGCGAAGTTGGATAATCAGGATGCCAACGATAATGTTTATGCAAATGCAGATAATTCCTATGGTGGCAATGATACTTTATACACACATGCCATAAACGTTTTGAACCAAGCTGTTTCTGACTCGATTTTTTATGGATTTTCTTGCAAAGCTGCTGCGGGTGCAGCACCTGGCGATTCATTTATTGTGGAGTTTAAAAACAATCTTGGCGTTTGGGTTCGCATGCTAGCCTTAGGTGGAAACCAAGGTCAGGCCCTATTAACTTACAATTACAATATTAATTTCGGAAGAAACAGACACGGATTTTTTCAAGCTCGTTTTATATTTAAGTCGGAGAGAAGTCTGGCCAACAAAGCGCATTGGTTGCTTGGAGCAATTAGGCTAAATCGCAGAATTGAATTGCCTTTATTTGATGATTTTTCTTTTTCAACAGGACTGCCAGATAAAGACCGCTGGATAAATGGAAATGTGCATATTAATAATACCTTTCCATTTGCGCCTCCAAGTGTAAATGTAGCCACATTTGACGGTTTAAAGGAAAATGGTGTTCCTTACTCAACCTTTGCTAACAAAGGAATTTGCGATCAACTTACTTCTTTAAATTTTAACTTAAGCAGCTTAAAAGCATCAGATTCAATTATGTTGAGTTTCTACTATCAATATGAACCGCAAGGAAAAAATGACCAATTTTTTCCTGATGATTCACTTATTCTTGAGTTTAGAAATTCTCGATTTGGCGCAGACTCATTTGAGGTAATAAAATTGATTGGAGCTGATGATTCCCTATTTTATAAATTCAACTATTTCAGTGTCGTCTTGCTTGACCCTAAGTTTTTTCATGATGATTTTCAATTTAGGCTAAAAAACAGAGGAAGTTTTACAGGAAATCTATCTCATTGGCATGTAGATTATGTTAGGTTCAATAAGGGTAGAACCCAAAACGATGTTAATAAAGATATTAGTTTGGGAAATGCGCCTAGGATTTATTTAGGTCAGTATAGCAGCATGCCATGGGACCATTATCTAACAAATAAGGCTGCCTTCAGAGGCGCCAAGGATTCTTTAAGATTAGTCAATCATGACAACCAAGCCTATGCGATAGATTATTTTAGAAGTGTAATTAGGCCAGAAGGAGATACATTGGATAAATTTATTCAAATTATTGGTTCTTTTGCCGGGCAATCTACCACGAAGGTTGAAATCAATAAACCCTTCGACTTCGCTACTTCGGTTCAAGCTGATAGTCTAGCATTTGAAACCAAGTATCGCGTTAAGATTAGTGGTACAGCCTTAGATAATGTGCCTAGCAATGATACTTTTACGGTTCAAAATGTGTTTAGCAACTACTTTGCATATGATGATGGAAGCGCCGAAGCGGGTTATGGTATCGAGATTAAACCTAATGTTGGCGCTTGCCTTAAGTACAATATTCAAAAGCCAGATTCTATAGTTGGAATTTATGTTTTTTATAATCGTAGCGAACAAGATGTTAGTTTGCAAAGGTTTAATTTGAAAATTTGGAAGAAAATTTCACCCTTTTTCACGAATGCAACTTCTGATGAAGTTATTTGGAGTTTAGAACAAATAAGACCTTTATATACAAGTCAAAGAGATGGGTTTACAGCGTACAAACTTCCTAAGCCTGTTGCGGTTGCAGATTCCTTTTATATTGGCTGGGATCAAGTAAATTCTTTTGTATTGAATATTGGCTTAGATAGGAATTATCCTAAAGGCGTTAATCCTAATATGGCATTTAAAATGGATGGTAGGTGGTACCCATCAGAAACAAAAGGAGCACTTATGATTAGGCCTATCATGGGAACTTTTATAGGAAGCCCAACGCAATTGCCAGAAGTTACAAATGCAATTTCTCGGGTTGAACCAAGCGTTTATCCAAACCCTACAAATGGGAGCTTTAAAACTAACTTAACAAATTTAAAGGAGTATAATTTTGAGCTTTATGATATTAAAGGAAGCATGGTTTGTGAATTGTTTCCAGAAGACGAAAGTTTTAGCGTTCCAAGTGGACTTGAAGGTTTTTATATTTTTTACATAGAAAATAGAGAAACTGGACAAACCTTTGCAAAGAAGTTAATCATTCAACCCAATTAAATATGGCAGATATTTCCGTTACAGAATTGCATGAGCGCATGCAAAAAGGTGAGAAGTTAAATATTATAGATGTTAGAGAAGTCTATGAGTATGAAGAGTTCAATATTGGAGCACAACTCATTCCACTTGGTACCTTACCAGAAAAATTAGCCGAACTTGAGTCAATTAAAGATGAAGAAATCATTGTACATTGCAGAAGCGGTGCAAGAAGTGCAAATGCCAAAATGTATATGATGAGTGAAGGATTTACAAATGTGCGCAACTTACTAGGCGGAATGATTGCCTATCAATCAGAAGTTAATTCGTAATTCTTCGGAATGAAAAGGAGCCTTTTTTATGTGGCACTATTTGGTTTACTCGCTTGCATAAGTTTGCTCAATTTGTTTTGTGGGGATACTGTAAAATCTGCTAAGCTTGCTTACCTCAATCATGATACAGCTGTTCAATATGTTGGAAAGCAGCAATGTCGTTCATGCCATGAAGATATTTATAATTCTTTCATAAAAACTGGCATGGGCCAATCGTTTGGTGCGGCTACTAAACAAAAATCTGCAGCAAATTTTTCGCATAAACCTTTGTATGATGCTGCACTAGATTTTTATTATCTACCATTTTGGAAGGGCGATTCGATGTATATTTCTGAATTCCGCTTGGATGGAAGAGATACTATTTTTAAAAGAACGGAGCGTGTGGATTATATCATCGGTTCAGGCCAACATACCAATAGTCACTTGACCAATATCAATGGTTATATATTTCAAATGCCACTCACTTGGTATGCACAGAAAGGGAAATGGGATTTACCTCCAGGATTTGAAAATGGCAGAAATGTAAGGTTTAGCAGGGGTATTGAAATGGAATGCATGAGTTGTCACAATGCAATGCCCAAAGCTGAGGAAGGTGCAGTAAACAAATTTGTTTCTATTCCGGATGGCATTGATTGCGAGCGCTGCCATGGCCCTGGTTCATTGCATGTTCAAGAAAAGCTAAAAGGTATCATCGTAGATACTGCCACCCAAATTGATTACACAATTGTTAATCCTAGAAAGTTGCCTTGGGAATTGCAAATAGATGTTTGTCAGCGTTGCCATTTGCAAGGCAATGCGGTATTGAAGGAAGGAAAGAAATTTACTGATTTTAGACCTGGTATGGTGCTATCAGATTATATGGAGGTTTATCTCCCAAAATACAAAGACAGAGATGACGAGTTTATCATGGCTTCGCATGCTCAGCGGTTACAGTTGAGCAAATGTTTTATAGGTTCAAACCAAAAAACAAATGCTAGTACTAAAAAAGGATTTGAAACTTTGGCCTTAACTTGTATTACGTGTCATAACCCGCATGTGAGTGTAAAGGAAACTGGGAAGCAAATTTTTAATAATGCTTGCCTTAAATGTCATTCAGATAAGGCTTGTACAGAACAACCACAACAGTTAAAGTTAGCCCAAAACGATTGTGTGAGCTGCCATATGCCAAGAAGTGGTTCAATTGATATACCCCATGTAAGTGTGCACGATCATAAAATTGCAATTCCGATAGCTAAAAAAGAACTTTCAAAAATTAAGGTTTTCGAAGGCTTGTATTGTGTTAATAAATCAAATACTAGTGCCATATTTAAAGCAGCAGCTTATTTAAATTATTATGAGAAGTTTAATGGAGAAAGGTCGGCCTTAGACTCTGCAAAGTTTTTTTTACGGGCTTTAAATGGAGCACCTGCTATCCAACTTAATATTCATAAATTATATCTCCAAGAAGATTGGAACAGTATTATCCGTTTGGTTCAAACCGAAATAAAAGACATTAACTTAATTACAGATGCATGGACAAACTATAGAATTGGTCAGGCATTTCAGAATTTAGGAGAGTTTGAAAAGGCTTTAAGCTATGTTTCTAAGGCTTCAGAATTGGCTAAGGCTAATTTGGAGTTTAAAAACAAAAGGGCAATTTTATTCATACAAAAAGGTGATTTACAAACCGCCAATATACTGCTGGAGGAGAGTTTAAATTTGAATCCAAAACAAGTAGAACCTTGGGTAAATTTAGGATTTAGTTACCTTCAAATGGGGGCAATAGAAAAGGCATTTAAAAGTTATGAAAAGGCATTGGCATTAGACTCAGACCATCCTCAGGCTTTATTAAATCTAGCAGCTTTATATAATTTACAAGGAAATAAAAAATTGGCTGCTTTTCAATTAAAAAAGATACTAAAAAGAGATCCAAACAATAAAGAGGTGAAAAATTTGTTGAAGACTTTAAGTTGATATACTAAGAAACCTATTGCAAAAGTTATTTATTTGAATAGCCATAAAAAAAGTGTAATGCCTGCTCATAATAACCAATTTCAAAACGCGTCTAAAAATTTTAAACCCATTTTGTGGGTGAGTTTATTATTGTTGGTAGTTGCCGCATATAAGATTTACACTGATGTGTTTTCATCAAATATTATCAAACAACAACAACAAAGTAAGGAGGCATTTATTACAGTTAACTCGCAGAAGAATTATTATAAATTTCTTTCGCAAATTAGAAATAACTACAATTTTATTAATCCAGAATCCTTCATTCGCTTGGCCGCATTGCTTAAATTGGAAGAAAAGATGAAACCCGGGCGTTATAAGCTAAAAGAAGGAATGAATAATTTTGAATTGGTTAGAATGATTATTAAAGGCAGACAGGAACCAATTGATTTAGTCTTAAAGTATGAGGAAAGACCAGTTGATTTAGCCTCTTTTGTTGCTCAGAATTTAGAAATTGATAGCAATGTATTCTTAGCAAAACTCATAGATACTGCAATGGTTAAGAAGTATGGATTTGATACCTTAAACATTATCTCGATGTTTATTCCGAATACTTATAATTTATATTGGAACATTAGTGCAGATGCTTTTTTAGCTAGAATGCATAAGGAATATTTAAAATTTTGGACCCAAGAGCGCATAGCCAAAGCTATTGAAAAGAGACTAAGTTTAACTCAAGTAAGTGTGCTTGCGTCAATTGTGCAAAAAGAAACCAATCAAAAAAGCGAGATGCATACCGTGGCAGGCGTTTATTTGAACCGTTTAGCAAAAGGAATTCCATTGCAAGCAGACCCAACTGTTATCTATGCTTGGAATGATAAAAACATCAAAAGGGTTACAAGTATTCATACTGCTCTAAATTCTCCTTATAATACTTATCAGAATGCGGGGCTTCCGCCTGGTCCTATTTGCACAGCTTCTATTCAAGCCATAGATGCAGTGCTCAATGCCGAGCAACACGATTATTTTTACTTCTGTGCCAAAGAAGATTTTAGTGGCTACCATGCTTTTGCATCTAGCTTGGAGCAGCATATTAACAATGCGCGGAGGTATCAAAAAGCACTCAATCAAAGAGGCATTTATTAATTCGGTTTGAACCCAATACTGTAAAATCTATATTTTCCTGTATTTCTTCAAAAAATGATGTTAAATGGCTTCATAATTTGATGAACTTTGGTATCAATACCTACTAATACATTGTATATTTGAGTCTTAATAATTACTACCATGTTATTTATTGTATTAGGCGCTATCATTTTTATAGCCACTTTGTTTATCTCAAATGTAGATGCCATTAGAAAATTTCTTCCAACCTTAAGGGTAGTTGGAATAGCCTTGGCATTGTTGGGATTTGTTACCTCATGCTTTAAACAAATTGATGCCGGTTTTATAGGTGTAAAGGTTTTATTTGGTAAAGTGCAAAGCGATATTTTAGAAAGTGGTTTACATGTGATTAATCCTTTGTTAGACATAAAGTCTTTAGATGTTAGAACGCAAAATTACACCATGAGTGGCATACATGATGAAGGTGATAAGGCAGGGGATGATGCCATTAGAATTTTAACTGCTGATGGCCTAGAAGTAACCATTGACTTAACGGTTTTATTCAAGGTTGTTCCTTCAGATGCTCCAAAAATTCTTAACGAAACAGGTTTAGATTACAATACAAAAATAATTCGTCCTATTACCAGAACAGCCATTAGAGATAATGCAGTTTATTATGATGCAGTTGCTTTGTATTCTAGCAGAAGAGATGAATTTCAAAACAGAATCTATAAAACAATTGAAAAAAGTTTTAGAGATAGAGGTATTATTTTAGAACAATTATTGGTTCGAAACATAACCTTACCAGCATCTGTGAAAGCAAGTATAGAATCTAAAATTAATGCAGAGCAAGATGCGCAAAAAATGCAATTTGTATTACAAAAAGAAAAGCAAGAAGCTGAACGCAAAAGGGTAGAGGCGCAGGGTATTGCAGATTACCAGCGCATCATCAGCACCGGTCTTACCGATAAACAATTGCAATACGAAACCATTAAAGCCAATCTAGAACTTGCAAAGTCGCCAAATGCAAAAGTTATTATCATGGGTAAAGGAAATACACCTGTGATACTTGATGGTAAGTAATTATAGAAATCCTTATAATTTTAAGAAAACCTGATTTCTATCAACTTTTTTGGGGTGATTATGTTACTTTAATCACATTTTATATGAAGTGAATGTTCAACCTTTGTATTGTTATTAATGCTTAAATTAAACACTCACACATATGAAAGTTGAACAAATTTACACAGGTTGTCTTGCAGAGGCTGCCTATTACTTAGAAAGCAATGGAGAGGCAATTATCATTGACCCCTTGAGAGAATATGCTCCTTATTTAGACCGTGCTGAAAAGAGTGGAGCAAAAATTAAGTACATATTAGAAACCCACTTCCATGCTGATTTTGTAAGTGGCCATAGAGACCTTGCCAAGAAATCTGGCGCAACCATAGTATTTGGACCAACCGCTAAACCAGCCTACGAGGCACATGTGGCTGAAGATGGGGAAGTGTTAAAATTTGGAAATGCCGAAATTGTGGTATTGCATACACCAGGACACACCATGGAATCTTCTACCTTTTTATTGAGAGATGAACAAGGAAAAGACAATGCAATTTTTACAGGCGATACTTTGTTTATTGGAGATGTTGGTAGGCCAGATTTGGTTCAAAAAGTAAAAGCTGATATTACGCCAGATTACTTAGCAAGTTTGTTGTTTGATTCGCTTCAAAACAAAATTATGCCTTTGGCAAACGATGTAATTGTATATCCTGGACATGGCGCAGGCAGTGCTTGTGGCAAGAACATGAGCAAAGAAACTACAGATACTTTAGGCCATCAAAAGGAAGTAAATTATGCTTTAAGACCAGGTTTAACAAAAGAACAATTTATCAAGGAAGTTACGGATGGCTTAGTAGAACCCCCTCAGTATTTTCCACATAATGTTTTGATGAATATTTTAGGTGGACTTCCAACCATTGATGATGTCTTGAAACAGGGAACTACTGCACTTTCTCCTGATGCATTTCAATTGGTTCAAGAAGTAGAAAACGCATTGATCATTGACACACGCAAGAAAGATGAATTTACTAAAGCATTTATTCCGGGTGCAATCTTTATTGGAATTGATGATAGTTTTGCGCCATGGGTAGGTACTTTGGTAACCGATTTAAAACAACCTATTTTAGTTATTGCTGAAGAGGGTAGAGAAGAAGAAGTGGTTTTAAGATTATCCCGTGTTGGGTATGACAATGCAAAAGGATTTCTAAAAGGAGGAATGGAAGCTTGGATCAAGGAAGGAAAGCCAGTAGATTCAATTAAAGATATGGAAGCAAGTGCCTTTGCAGATTTTTATCTTTCTAATGAACATGTCAAACTTTTAGATGTTCGCAGAGACAGTGAATTTAAAAGCCAACATTTAATGGGTGCTACAAGTTTTCCATTAGATTTTATTAATTCAAATATGAGTAGCGTTCAACCAGAACAAACCTATTATTTGCATTGTGCAGGAGGATATAGATCTGTTATTGCAGCTTCAATCCTTAAAGCAAGAGGTTTTGATAACCTTGTAAATATTTTAGGAGGATTTAAACAATTGAGCGAAACTGAAATTCCTAAAACAGATTATGTTTGTCCTACAACTATGTTATAAGACAATTTTTTAAAAAGAAAAGCCCGATGAGAAATCATCGGGCTTTCTTTTTTTATATTATTTGATTATCCATGCATGGTTTCGCGTTTGCCGTAATTTACAATAATTGAGTTTTCATACTCAAGCCATTCTTTCCATCTTTTTTCTACATCAATGCCATCTCCATATTTTCTTGCATAACCTAAGAAGGTTGTATAATGATTTGCTTCACTTTCCATGAGTTCTCTGTAAAATGCAGATAATTCTGGGTCGCTAATATTTTTAGAAAGCACCTTAAACCGCTCGCAGCTTCTTGCTTCAATGAGTGCAGAAAACAACATTCTATCTACAAACGAGGCTTTTCTACTACCATCTTTTTTAAGAAACTTCATTAAGTCATTTACATATTCATCCTTTTTCTCTCTTTGTAAGGTAAGTCCGCGTTTTACAATTAACTCATGAACCCTTTCAAAATGATCAACTTCTTCTTTGGCAATACCCAACATGGCTGTAACTAAGTCTGGATGCTCCGAGTTATTAGTAATAATTGTAATTGCATTGCTTGCAGCCTTTTGCTCGCACCAAGCATGGTCTGAAAGTATGGCTTCAATATTTTCTTCTACAATATCAACCCATCTCGGGTCTGTTGCGAGTTTTAATCC
This sequence comes from Chitinophaga pinensis, assembly GCA_945898275.1. Classification (GTDB taxonomy): domain Bacteria; phylum Bacteroidota; class Bacteroidia; order UKL13-3; family UKL13-3; genus B1. The sequence continues at coordinate 28,421 of CAMDHZ010000023.1, forward strand.
TAACATGTTTGTTTATTTACCTGCAAAAATAGGTTTATTTGTGAAATGGAAAGACCCATCCTATTAATTATTGGTTTTGTTTGGCCTGAACCAAATTCAAGTGCAGCTGGCGTAAGAATGATGCAATTGATAGAAGGATTTTCTAATAATGGATATAAAGTGGTTTTTGCTTCTGCGGCTCAACACAGTGAGTTTGAATTCCCATTAGCTAAGTTAGAGATTGAAACTTGCTCAATAAAGCTGAATGATGATTCTTTTGATGAATTTCTTAAAGGTTTAAACCCAACTATAGTTTTGTTTGATCGATTTATGATTGAAGAACAATTTGGTTGGAGGGTTTCTGAAATTTTACCCAATGCCATTAAAATTCTAGATACAGAAGACCTGCATTTTTTAAGAAAGGCTAGGCATAATGCAGTGAAAAAGGGAGTAGAAATGAGCTTAGCTGAAATGCAAACTGACATTGCCAAGAGAGAAATTGCAAGTATTTTAAGGTGCGATTTAAGCCTAATTATTTCTACTTATGAGTTTACATTGCTCACAGAAACATTTAACATAAGTTCAAAATTACTTTGGTATTTTCCAATTTGGTTTGAACCAAAGACTGAGCCATTCCCAACTTTTGAGGAAAGAAAGGATTTTGTATTTATTGGTAACTTTTACCATGAACCAAATAGACATGCAGTAATAGTTTTAAAAGAAAAAATTTGGCCACTTATTCATAAGAAACTACCTGAGGTCAACTTAAATATTTATGGAGCCTATTGCGATGAAAAACTAAATAGTTTGCATAGTGAGAAAGATGGATTTATGGTAAAGGGTAGGGCAGAGCAGGTAGAACTAGTTATGAAAAGCGCAAAAGTTTGTTTAGCACCAATGTTATTTGGCGCTGGTTTAAAGGGGAAGTTATTAGAAGCAATGCAAGCCGGAACACCTTCCGTTACCACTTCTATTGGTGCTGAAGGAATTGCAAGTAACTCGGATTGGCCTGGCTTTGTTTCCGATGATTTTAATGAATTTGCTTATAAAGCATGTTTGCTCTATTCAGATATTACGCTTTGGACAGAATCGGTTCAAACCGGAAAAAAAATACTAGAAAATAATTTCAACAGGGTACGGTTTGAACCAAACTTTTTTGAAGGTTTGAAGGTGTTAAACTTAAATTTAAAAGTTCATAGACAAGGAAATTTCGTGGGTCAGATTTTGCAGCATCATACCATGGTAAGTACAAAATATTTAAGCAAATACATCATGGCTAAAAACAAAAAATCGGAAGACCAAATTCTTTGAAAATGATCTTCCGATTTTTTTTGAGCTATTTTAAACTACCAAACGTACTGCTTCTTATTCATCAAAAGCGCATCACCGGTAATGGTTTCTTGTCCAGATTCAACTTCAATAACTTTTGTTTCATATAATACCCTGTTTTTTTCAGGGAAAACTTCTTTTACGGTTATATCAGCTCTGTAAGGTGTGTTTACAAACATTGGTCTTAAAAAGGTATTATTTTGTTTCATGTAAATATGGCCATCAGCATATAAAAGCGTTCCAAATATTTTAGTGAAAACACTTGCACTATAATGGCCATGAATAATACAGCGTCCAAACATGCTGTTTTTTCCTATTTCTTCATCAATATGTAAAGGGTTTACATCGCCGCTAATTTGGGCATAAAGGTTAACGTTTTCTTGCGTGTAGCTAATGTCATGGGTAAATACATCCCCAACTTTTGGTGCGTTCATGTTTTAAAATTTTCCTGAATTATAAACTTTTTATGCAGAAATTTAATATAAGCATTCAATATTTTTTTTATAAAAACAAGGCTCAATTAGAGTTTAAAATAATTTCTTGCTTAGAGCCACAAAGGATTGAGGTGAATTGACAATTAAATAACAGCAACTATATTGAAAATAAATAATTTATATTAATTTTGCGCCCGATTTCAGACGAACAAACAGTCTAGCTACCAAATACAATAATAACCAAAAAAATGGAAAATAAAAACATGTTTGAAACTTTTGCAGATATGCAAAAGCAAGCTGCCGAAACTATTACAAATGCAGCAGAAACAATGCAAAAAGCGATGTTTAATTCTTCTTCAGTTGATTTTAATTCTGATTTCTTTAAGAAATGGTATGATAATCAAATGTCTTGGTTCAACCAATCAAATTCTCAAAACCCAAATATGCCTGCTTTTGATTTCTTTAACAATTGGATGAAAAACCAAATGGATATGGGAAAAAATTGGGTAGATATGAGCCAAAATATGTTCAAATCTATGCCAGCTGCAAATACAATGAGCGCAGATATGAATGGAATGATGGGAATGTTTAACTCTTGGAAAGAAACCATGACTGGAGCATATAATCAAATGATGACTCAAATGAATGATGGTACTCCAAAGACTTCTTTTTCTGGATTATTTAACAATGCAGAAATGTTCATGAAGATGTATCAGTTTATGATGCCTATGATCAATTCTTTACAAGATAAAACATATACACCTGAAATGTTTAAGCAAATGTTTAACACCTCTGCTTACAAAGACATGATGGATAAGATGTTTAACATGCAACCTGATTTCATGAAGACCTTCATGGGCAGCATGAGTGGTGACATGAAAGCTAACATGGATAAAATGATGGGTATGAATAAATCTATGTTCGATACAATGAAAGGCAACATGCAACAACAATTCAACCAAATGATGCCTGCCGATATGTTTGGAACAATGTTCAATAACTACGAACAATGGTATAACCAAATGAATGCTACTTTTGCGCCATTAACTAAAATAATGCCTTCAAATGCAAGCACTCAAAACATGGAAGTAATGAAAGAAATGGCAAACATGATGGCTGTTTACAATATGAAGAATTCTCAATTGCAATACATGATGTACACAACTGGTTTAAAAGCCATGGATCAATTTTCTGAAGGTTTGTATACAAGAATGCAAAATGGAGAGGAGTTCAAAAGCTTCATGACAATTTACCAAGAATGGTTAAATCATAATGATAAAAACTTTATTAGCTTATTCGAAACTGAAGAGTATTCTAAGTTAATGAGTGAAGTAAGTGCTATGCAATTGACACTTAAAAAGAAAGTTGAAGCACAAATGGAAAAGGCAATGGCTCACTTGCCAATTATTAATCGCACCGAAATGGACGAATTATACAAAACCATTTATGAACTAAGAAAACGCATCAATACACTTGAGAAACAAGTAGATGTTGAAGAAGTAGTTTCAGAAGAGCCAAAAGCAGCTCCTAAAAAAGCAGCTAAGAACAGTCAATAAGTTTAGGGTTTGTTTAGTGATAAAGGGCTGCAGATTTTTGGGTGAACCAAATTTCTGTGGCTTTTTTATTTAAACAAATTATATTGAGCCTACAATTAAATGCGCGTATGATACAAAATTTCAATTTTGCAGGAATGATGGAAGAACTTCATTCAACCAGCCAAAAAATGGTTAAAGGTTATGAAGTATTGTCAAAAGTAGAGGAGGTACAAGTTGCCACAACACCAAAAGAATTGGTTTGGGAAAATGATTTAGTAAAATTATATCACTATAAACGTGATACACCTGCTAAATCAAAAATACCTGTATTGGTTTCTTTTGCGATTATGAATAGACATGATGTTTTGGATTTACAACCAGACAGAAGTCTTATGAAAAAACTTTTAGATGAAGGTTTAGATATTTATATCATGGATTGGGGATACCCAAAACAACAACATAAGTATTTAACCATGGAAGATTATATCCTCGATTTTATGGATGGTGCTGTTGATTTTATTCGCAAGTCAACTAAAAGCCCAAAAATTCATAAAATGGGTATTTGCCAAGGTGGTACATTCAGCACTATTTATGCTGCTATTTTCCCGGAAAAATTAAAATCACTCACCGTTTATGTTACACCTTATGATTTTGGTGAGAATGAGTGCATGTTATACAAATGGACCAAAGACATTGATGTGGATGTAATGGTAGATAGTTTAGGTATCATCCCTGCGGATATGTTAAATGCTGGTTTTGGTTCACTTAAGCCTAGCGCCGATATTAGTAAATACTTTGGCATGGTAGATATGATGCAAGATGAAGCTAAGCTTTCTAACTTCTTGCGCATGGAAAAATGGAAGAATGATTGCCCTGATTTAGCAGGTGAAATGTTTAGAAAATACATCAAAGATTTATGGAGAGATAATAAACTTATCAAAGGTGAATTTGAATTAGGTAAGTATAAAGTAGATTTGAAAAATGTAACCATGCCCTTCTTAAACATTTTTGCTACTGAAGACAATATCATTCCTAATAGTTCAACTAGGCCAGTGATGAATATTGTTGGTTCCAAAGACAAAGAAGAATATGCTTTCCCTGGTGGCCACATAGGCGTTTTTGTAGGTGCAAGGTCTCAAAAAGAACTTGGGCCTAAAGTGGCGCAATGGGTAATAGAAAGAAGTTAATTAACCACGTTTGGTTTTGAACCAAGCGTCTAATTCTAAGGCGGATTTAGCATTGAAACACATTTCTTTGGTAAGTCCGCCTTTTTGTGCAGCAACAATTCCCCAATGCATGTCTAAAAATCCTGCTGTCTCATGTGCATCCGGATTAATACTTATCATTACTCCTTTCTCAAGCGCGTAATTAATATGTCTCCAATCCATGTCTAACCTATATGGGTTTGCGTTAAGTTCAATCACCACATGATTCGCTGCACAAGCATCAATCACCTTTTTATGGTCAATTGGATAACCTTCCCGCATCAACAACAACCTGCCAGTAGGGTGACCTAAAATAGTAGTGTATGGGTTTTCAATGGCCTTAAGCAATCGTTCCATTGCCTTTTCTTCGGTCATCTTGAGTACACTGTGAATGCTGGCAACAACATAATCAAAAGATTTGAGCACCTCATTAGCATAATCTAAGCTACCATCATATAAAATATCGCACTCAATTCCAGTGAAAATTTTGAAGTCTGTCCATTGTTGGTTCAAACCGAAAATTTCTTTTTGTTGTGCATATACACGTTCTTCTGATAATCCATTGGCGTAAAACGCACTCTTGCTATGGTCGGCCATGCCTAAGTATTCAAAGCCTTGTGACCGGCAAAAATTAGCCATTTCTAGGACAGTATTTAAACCATCACTCCAAGTTGAGTGGTTATGCAAAGGCCCTTTTAAATCTGAATATTCAATTAACTTAGGGAGCGCATTTTTTTCTGCCAATTCAATTTCGCCACGGTTGTCTCTTAACACAACAGGAATAAATGGTAAATCTGCTGCTTCATAAATTTCTTCATCGTCCCTAACTTCTGGTAATGGAAATCCAATGCGTTGTAAAATAGATTCTGCATGTTGCGCATCTGAACATAATCTAAATAATTCCCATGCAAATGAAGTTTCATCGCAATAGTGAAAGGCAATTGTATAACCTTGGAAACTAATTTTTTCTTTTGAACTAGTTATGCCTGGCAATTCCAGAATTGCTTGTGCTGCCAAGGATTGTTCTTCCGTTTCAATTAGAATGTCTACACTGTCCAATACCTCAAAACCTCTACCAATTTGGCCACATAAACTTGTTGAGGTTACGGATGGTATTTGGTTCAATAATTCAATTAAATTTAGGGCAAAAGGGTAGGCTTTGGCGTAGTGAAATTTGTTTGCATTGGCAAACATAAATTCTATTTGCTTGATGATGGCATCCTGTGTTTTCAGTCCAAATCCTTTGGCTTGAACCAACCTATTTTCTTTGCAAGCATATAAAAGTTCTCCAATGGATTCAATGTTTAATTCTTTCCAAATGGTAGCAACTTTTTTGGGCCCAATTCCTTTGATGCGCATAATTTCCAATACTCCTTTTGGGGTTTGGGCAAGTAACTCTTCTAATTCTGGAAAACGCTGGGTTTGGTTAATTTCAAAAATTACTTTGGCTATGCTTTTGCCAATTCCTTCGATGGCTTCTAGTTCTACCAAAGTTTTTGTTTCTAAGGGCGTAGGCAATTTATCTATTCTAAAAGAAGCATTGCTAAAGGATTTTATTTTAAAGGCATTTCCACCATGCAATTCGCTAAGGTCGGCATATGCTTTTAGAATATCTGAAAGGTCTGAGTTGTTCATACCCTTGCAAGGTATTGAACCAAATCTTTATCGCCAAACAAGAATTAAAACCCCTGCCAAACTAATGCCCACAGCAAGGTAAGAAATGGGATTTATCTTTTCCTTGAACCAAATCACAGCTGCAATTAAAACGGTTATGGGTAGCATGGAAAAAATGGTTTGAGCAATGCCTGCTTCTAGATGGGTGGCCGCATACAATGAAAAGCTGATACCAATCATCGGTCCAAATAAAGTACCTAATAAGACTTGCTTATTGATGGATTTATTGAAACTAATATCTTTAAACTCCTGCCATAAATTTACTTTAAACGCGCCTATAAGATATACTGTTATAGAGGCAATTAACATTCTCACCCAAGTGGCATAAATAGGATGGAAGTTTGGCGCAGAAACTTCAAATCCCTTCTTTGCAAATACTAGTCCAACACCTTGCCCAACTGCACCAAGAATACCAAATAAAACTCCGACCATAAAATTGCCATGCCCTTCTTGGTTAACATTTGCCTTTTCCTTTCTAGATAAGACAAGGATTAGAATTCCTGCCACAGAAATTAACATGCCCAGAATTCCTTGTAAAGTAATAGGTTCATTGAGCAGCAAACTAGCCCCAATAAATGCTGCACCAGGCGCAAAACAAGAGAATAAACTCGTTCTTCTGTTGCCTAAAATTTTAAAAGCAGAAAATGCAAAATAATCTCCTAAAGTTAGTCCAATAAAACCTGAAATTCCAAACCATAAATACTGCTCTGCACTAATATTTGTGAAAAGTTCGATTGGGTTCAAACCGAATAAAAAACAGCAAATAATGCTTAAGGCTAGGGCCGCATATAAAAGTCTTACCCTATTAACTGATGCTGGGGATGCTTTTCTAGCGGCAAATGCAAATACATAGGTTGCAATTGTCCAGCAGATTAAAGTTGCAAAAGCAGCTAAGTATCCCATGGTTTATAAGTAAAATTCTTCAAGCATGTCGGGCACCACAACTTTATCTGATAAGCCAGAAGCAGCTAAGTCATCTTGCATGGCTTGTAAATGCGGAATATCACCATGCACTAAAAATACTTTTCTTAATTTTTGGTCGCTATTTTTAATTGCTGTTAATACATAATTTTTAACCTCATCGTGGTCGGGATGCGAACTAAAAACATCTGTTCTAGCAATTTTAGCGTATATATTTCTTTCAGTATTTTTTATTCTGATAGAAGATTGGCCTTGCAACAAACGATGTCCAAGGGTTCCATCAGCACAATAGCCCGCAATTAATATTGTACTGTAGGGGTTTTCAATGTTATTAGAAACATGCTCTTGTATTCTTCCTCCTTCAACCATACCAGCAGCACTAATGATGATGCAAGGTTCAAAATAGTTCATCAACTCATCATGTTCGTCCATTCCTTCAAGGTATTCGATGCCTTCAAAATGAAACAGATTTCCATGGGTTTTAAGAAAATCTGCTGCTTCTTCATTTAACAAATAGGGGTGTCTTTCATAAACAGGAGTGCTTTTTATGGCCAGTGGGCTATCCACAAAAACCTTGAGCCAAGAAGGAATAAAACCTTTTTGTTTTAATTGATGAATGGTAAATACAATGGCTTGGGTTCTGCCAACACTAAAAGCTGGAATCACTAATCTACCTCTAAATTCGATGCAAGTTTTTTGAATATAGTCTAGCAGTTCATCTTCAGGATTTTTTTCAACTAAATGTTTTCTTCCACCATAAGTAGATTCTGTAACTAAGTAATTGATATCGCTAAATACTTCGCCATTTTTAACGAGTTTGCTATTGCTTCTACCTAGGTCTCCAGTGAAGCCAATTTTTTGTGTAACCCCTTTTTCTGTAAGGGTTAATTCTACACTGGCTGCGCCCAAAAGGTGACCAGCTTCTATGAGTTTTATACTTACTTGGTCATTAATTTTAAAAGGTTTATGAAGGTGTAGGGTTAAAAACTGGTCTACACATTCTTGAACTTGTTTTTCGGTGAATAGCGGTTTTGGAATAAAATCTCTTCTGGTTTTTTTGGTTCGACCCAAGTTTTTGCGATAATCGTTCCATTGGATATTTGCCGAATCAAAAAGTAAAAATTCAGTGAGTTCTGCAGTTGCTGGTGTGCAGATAATTGGTCCTTTGTAGCCTCCAGCAGTAAGTGCAGGAAGATTACCACTGTGATCGATATGTGCATGTGTTAAGATTACTAAATCAAGTGTAACAGGTTCGAACGGAAATAAATTTCCACGACTTACCGGATTTTTCTTCATTTCATAATCCATCCCACAATCGATGAGTATTTTATAACCAGATTCGAGGGTTATTAAATACATGCTTCCTGTAACTTGTTTAGCGGCTCCTAAAAAACTTAACTTCATTCTTATTTCGATTCGATATTATTTATCAACCTACAAATAAAGTTGCTTTCTTTAATTTTGTTTGATTTAATTATATTGTGCCCTATTAACTTGATATCTTTTAAGCATATGAGAATTCTTTTATTTACATTATTCTATCTTGGAGGCCAATTTATTACAAAAGCCCAAGAGCTTAAAGTTATTAATAAATCAGACCTTGTGGCCTTAATAAATAGCAAAAGTGACACTGTTTATGTAATTAACTTTTGGGCAACTTGGTGCAAACCTTGTGTTGAGGAGTTGCCAGTATTTGAGAAAATAAATAAAGATTATACTGGTCAAAAAGTTAAAATTATTTTGATAAGTAATGATTTTAAAAAGCAAATTAAACCAAAGCTTAAACCTTTTTTATTGGATAAAAATATTCAATCCGAAGTTTGGTGGATGAGTGAAACTGATCCAAATATTTGGATTAACTTGGTTGAACCAAACTGGGAAGGTTCACTGCCTGCAACGCTTATTTTTAAAGGCAGTGAGAACAAGAGATTTTTCCATGAAGGAAGCTTAACAGAAAATACTTTAAACGCCATTATAAACAAAATTGCACCATGAAAAAACTAAGTGTTATTATCACAATTTTACTTTCTCTTTCATACTTTGCCCAAGCGCAAACGAGCGGGTATAAACCTGGAGACAAAGCCATTGACTTTAATTTAAAAGGTACAGATGGTAATTTTCAATCCTTAGCTTCCTTGAGTAAAGGGAAGGGTTTTATAGTTATTTTCACTTGCAACCATTGCCCATTTTCACAAGCATATGAGCAACGAATAATTGCACTACATAAAAAGTATGCTCCCAAAGGTATGCCTGTGGTGGCTATTAATCCTAATGATTCCGCGCGTGAGCCAGAAGACAGCTATGACAACATGAAGAAGCGCGCCAAGAAGTATAAATATCCATTTGTTTATCTAGTAGATGAAAACCAAGCCATTGCAAAGGCGTATGGCGCCATGCGCACGCCACATGTTTATGTATTGGATGCCAATAGAAATGTTATTTACATTGGTGCAATAGACGATAACTTTGAAGATGCTAAATTAGTAAAAGAAAAATACCTTGAGAATGCACTTGATGCCTTCTTGAGTGGAAAGCCGATTTTAAATCCGGTTACTAAAGCCATTGGCTGTGGTATAAAATGGAAGAAATAATTAAAGGTCTAGAATAGCATAAGTTGCAGAACTTTTGGCAATTAAAGTTTCAATGTCATTGTTAACAGAATAGATTTCTGCCTCTGCAAAAGCCATTTTCTGGCCAATTTTAATTACACTTCCAATGGCCTTAGCATGGCTTCCAACACCAGGATTGAGATAAGAAACTTTCATTTCAATGGTTACAAGCGTCTGACCTTCTTTCACCAAGGTAAAAGCCGCAAATCCTGCGGCTAAATCTGCCAAGGTAGCGGTAACACCTCCATGCAAAAAACCTATTTGTTGTTTGTGTTCTGGCTTTACTTCTAAAATTCCTTCTACTTTGGCAGCCTCAATAAGGGTTGGTTTGAACCCAAGATGATTCATGAAATGATTTTGAGCCATTTTATCTTTAATCATTTGCTCAAAATTGGGATTTTGTGGGATAAATGCTTGCACTTTTCTTTATTTGTATTGGTTTTACTACTTTGCGAAAGTAAGAAGGAAATATTGTGCAATCCATAAACATCAAAACATATTCTGATAATCAATATCATTCTGCTGATAACCAAAGGTTGACGAATATTCTCTTTTTCTCACCTAACCATATTAGCACTGTTACGTTTGATCCAATTGCCAAGCAAATCCTTGAAATGAAGGTTTTTTCGGGCATTCATCATAATGTTTTGCAGCTCAGCTATGATGAACTTAAATCTATTCTTCCTTTGATGGAGGAACTTAAGGTTAAGTATAAAGAAAGAAAGGTTGTTATTTCTGATAAAAATTGCACTTTGGTACCCGATGCCTTGCTTAACGTGGTTGAAACAGAAAGTTATTACCAATTGAACCACCATTTGTTGCCAAACTCTCAGGTGCTTTATTGCAAAATGCATGTTCAGCAAACTGCGGTTTTGTTTAATGTAAGAAATGAGTTGGTTAAGTTAATTCGTTTCAACATGCCAATGGTTGATGTTTACCATGGCTCTTTGTTGTTTATTAAAGCAGTAGAACATCAGCAATTCTCTGAGGCCGCAAATAAGTTGCACTTGCATATTCATCCTGGATATTTTGAATTGTTAAACATTGATAAGCAAATTCGTTTTTATAATACATTTGATTTTGAAAGTGAAACAGAAATAGTTTATTTCTTGTTGGCTTCAGCAGAACAACTTCAAATTTCTCATGCTTGCGATGTTGTGATTTATGGCAATTCACCAACTTTGCCTTCACTGCAAAATTTATTAACTAAATATGTTAGGAGCGTACAGTTTGCTATAAAACCTAAGAACTTCACTTATCCTATCAGTTTTAAAGAGTTTGCAGAATATCAATTTTTCACAGAATCTGCTGCAATATTGTGCGAATAATTGGAGGCGAAAAAAGCGGCTTATTAATTCAGCCTCCCAAAGGATTACCCGTTAGACCAACTACAGATAGAGCAAAAGAGAGTTTGTTTAACATGCTCGATTCTAGATTAACTTTATCTGGAATTCATGTTTTAGATTTATTTGCAGGAACTGGCAATCTCAGTTTCGAATTTGCTTCAAGAGGCGCAGCAGAAGTAATGAGTATCGACCAAGACTTTGGCTGTATTAATTTTATCAAACAAGCATCTAAAGGTTTCGGTTTGAACCAAATAATGGCTAGGAAGCAGGATGCATTTGCCTTTTTGAACCAAAATAAAAAGCAATATGATATTATTTTTGCAGACCCTCCTTATGCCTTATCCCAAATAGCCATGTTGGCTCAAACCATTTGCAGCGGTAGCCATTTAAAAGAAGGTGGCTTGGCCATTGTTGAACATGCTACCTTGCAAGATTTAAGTTTTGTAACAGGTTTTGAGAAAAGTAAAACCTATGGTCAAAGCACGTTTTCTTTTTTTGTATACAATTCAGGTTAATAATCAGTTTTCTAAAATTGGTGCGAACCTTTGAAGAAGTCTTATTTTTCTTAATTCAGCAGTGCCATTAAATCTTGTTCGCTGATAATTTTAATTTGCAAATCAGTAGCCTTTTTGAGTTTTTCTGGACCCATTTTTTCACCAGCAATGAGGTAGTCTAAACTTTTGGAAATGCTGCCAACTATCTTTCCTCCATTTCTTTCGATGATTGCTTTTAACTCATCACGACTTATGCTAAAAGCGCCAGAAACTAGAAATTTTTTCCCATCTAAAATATTGCTTCTTTCAAGTCCTACTTGTTCAACAACTTCTAATTGCAGTCCGAATGTTTTAAGTTGAGCAACATTGTTTCTGTTTTCCTCATCGGCAAAAAACAAGATAACTTGTTCAGCAATTTTTTCTCCAATTTCATACATCTCTGCAATTTCTTCCTTTGAAGCTTTCATCAAGTTGTCTATGTTTCCAAATTGCCTGGCTATTTTTTTAGCTACAGTTTCTCCAACCATTCTTATTCCTAAGGCAAATAGCAAACGTTCAAAAGGCATATTCTTAGAAGCTTCAATACCTGCAATTATATTATTTGCAGTCTTTTCTTTGATGGATCTCTTTTTACTTTTTCCGTCAACATCCTCAGTTGTTTCAAATTCTAACCCATCCAATTGTTCAAATTTCAGTTGATAAAAATCTGCATAGCTTTTTACCAATCCAGCTTTAAACAAACCTGAAACGGTTTCGCTTCCTAAACCTTCTATATTCATGGCTCTTCTGCTTACAAAGTGCTCCAATCTGCCAATAAGCTGCGGAGGGCAATGGCTGTCATTCGTGCAATAATGAACAGCTTCTCCTTCTTTTCGTTGTAATTGGGTATTGCATTCTGGGCAATGGGTTGGATAAATTATTTTACTGGCAAATAGGTCGCGTTTGCTTAATTCAACTCCAGTAACTTTAGGTATGATTTCTCCGCCTTTTTCAACATAAACCCAATCATGCGTGTGCAAGTCGAGACGTTCCATTTCATCTGCATTGTATAAGCTAGCACGTTTAACCGTTGTGCCACCCAAACTTACGGGTTTTAAGTTGGCTACAGGTGTAATAGCGCCAGTGCGGCCAACCTGGTAGCTTACAGTTTCTAAATAGGTTAAAACAGATTCAGTTTTATATTTATAGGCGATGGCCCATCTTGGAATTTTTGCTGTAAAACCTAATTCTTGTTGCAAGGCATAGTCATTTACCTTTATTACAATACCGTCAATGTCAAAGCTTAACTGATGTCTTTCTTTATCCATTTTTTGAATAAATGCCCAAACCTCATCAATATTGCTGCAAACAGCAAAGTTTTGATTCACATGAAAACCCCAAGAACTAGCAAGTGCTAAACTTTCAGCATGCGATTTTGCAACACTTTGGTCGGCATAAACAAAATATAAAAAGGCATCCAAAGCACGTTTGGCCACTTCGCTAGAATCTTGCATTTTTAGGCTTCCCGAAGCAAAATTTCTTGGATTTTTGTAAAGACGCTCTATAATTTTATCTTCATCTACTCCTAGTTCAATTAGTGTCATTCGAAGGTTTTGGTTCAAACGTTCAAATGTTTTTCTGTGCATGAATATTTCTCCACGTATTTCGAAAAGTGAAGGGTAGTTTCCTTTTAAAACATGAGGAATGCTACGAATGGTTTTTACATTTGCTGTAACATCATCTCCTTTGCTTCCATCGCCGCGAGTTACAGCTCTGAGTAATTTGCCATTTTCATAGGTTATGCTAATGGCTAAACCATCAAATTTAAGTTCACAAACATATTCTAATTTTTCAACTGCCACTTTTTTAACGCGCTCATCAAAATCCCTTAACTCTTGCTCAGAATAGGTATTCCCTAGGCTTAACATGGGATACTTGTGGGTTACCTGCTCAAATTGCTTGGTTATGTCTCCTCCAACTACCCGAGTGGGTGAGTCAGCCCAAGCAAATTCTGGAAAATTTGCCTCCAATTGTTCCAATTCCTTTAGCAACTGGTCAAATTCATAATCACTTATGATTGGGTTTGATAGGGTATAATAGCGATAATTATGTTCTTTTAGGGAGGCTGATAACTCGTTGATGCGCGCTTGAGTTGCTTGTGAATTCATGTGGCTAAAATAAATTAAACTAAATAATTCTTACTATTTTTATATCAATAATGTGGACAACAATCTTCATTTTTGAAAGATGAAAATCAGAATTCTTCCAAAAGCTATTTTATTGTTACTTTTTATTTCAAGTCTACAAGTAAATACTAGTTTTTCTCAACATACTTATACAAGGCCTGGTGGACTAACAGACCATCTTCTTGATAGGTTTGAAATAAAAAGTGGAGCCTTGGCAAATGATTACTTTCATACCACTTTGAAAAGTTACAGAAGAAAAGCCATTGCAAATTATGTGGATAGTTTTCCTGTAAGTAAAATTTCCTTAAGCACCCAAGATTATGCAAACTTGGCTTATCTAATCAATGATAATTTCGAATGGAGTAAGCAAGAAACATCTTCTTCAAAGCGCAGTATTTTAAACACATTTTATAAAAAGCAGGCAGCAATGTATAGTGTGCAAATTCCTGACTTTAATTTGGTGGTAAATCCAGTTCTTTTGTTGCAGCGGTCTACAGAAATGAATCCAGGTGGTAAACCTGCTATGATTAACAATAGGGGAGTAGAAATAAGAGGAAATATAGGAAGTAATATTGGGTTTTATACCCAAATTAGCGATGAGGTTATCAGAAATTACAGTTGGGTAGAAAATGCAATTCAATTTCCTGATTATACGATTCCTTATGTAAACTTCTATAAATCAAATCCAGATTCAAAAACATTTAGCTATTTCTTGAGCAATGCTTATGTTACTGGAAGTATTAATAAATACATGGATTTGCAATTTGG
>CAMDHZ010000024.1 GCA_945898275.1 Chitinophaga pinensis
AGACGAAACGCAACCTGACCTTCGCCGCATCAGTCCATTAGGCCATTTTTTAAGGGCCTCACACTTAGATGAACGCCCACAATTGATTAATATACTTAAGGGTGAAATGAGTTTTGTGGGGCCGCGCCCTTTGCTTAAATCGTATTTGCCCCATTATTCCTCAGAGCAGCAAAAACGGCATTTGGTAAAACCCGGTTTAACCGGATGGGCTCAACTACATTATACCCCCGATATGGATTGGGTTAGTTATTTTAAATATGACATGTTTTATATTGAGCATTTAGGATGGAAACTTGACCTCATTATTTTACCAAGAACATTAGCAAAAATCACAAAAAAAGAAAGTCAAAAACCCAAAAAGGGCTGTACGAGGCAGCCCTTTGCAAAAATTTAATGCCTGCGTAACACAAAAAGCCCGCGATGGTTCACTTTTCGGGCTTTGTTGCTTGTAATGCCTCTATATTTGCCGCCAAATGCAAAACCGCATGTATAAAGCCTTTTCATGGCGCACTTCTTTAATAGGCGCTTTTTTTGTTCTTTTTTTAATGGGTACCACCACTTCTTGCATAAGCCGCAAAAAGCTCACCTATTTGCAAACCCCTACCGAAGTTAGCGACTCTATGGTATTTCAGCTTAAGCGAAGCGACTATAAATTGCAGATTAACGATATTGTGAACATTGACATTCGTTCCATTAATCCTGAATCCAGTGCGCTATTTAATCCAGGCGGTGATTTGCGGCAAAACTTAATCGCCGGGGATATTATTTTTTACTTACAGGGTTATTCTGTGGACAATGAAGGCTACATCGAAATTCCTGTTGTGGGCAGGGTATATGTTGTAGGTAAAACCATCAAAGAGCTTAAAGAAACTTTAGACCAAAAATTGACCGAATATTTTCAAGAAAACAGCGTGAGTACAAGGGTGCAATTAGCAGGCATACGCTTTTCGGTAATAGGCGATATCAACAGACCCGGGAAATACGTGGTGTATCAGATCCAGGCCAATATTTTTGATGCCCTAGCGCTTTGTGGGGATATTAACATAGTAGGCGATAGGCGGCAAGTACAGATTATACGCCAATACCCCGAAGGCCTTAAGTTATATGAAGTAGATCTTACCGATGTTAATGCTTTGAGTGATCCAAGATTTTTTATTCAGCCGAATGACATCATTAATGTGAAGCCCATGCGGGTTAAAACTTGGGGTATAGGCACCACCGGTTGGCAAACCATTAGCTTGAGCTTAGCCACTTTGGCCTCGGCGCTTACCATTGTGCTTACCCTTCAACGATTATAAAGTTTTATTTATGAATTCTACGCAAAACCCATTGGAACCCCAAAACCGGGCCATGGGAGAATCAGAAACTGAGGGACTGGACATAAAAAAACTACTGTTCGGGGTATTGTCCATTTGGCCCTTTATTTTGGCGGCTGTTTTTATCGCTTTGTTTTCGGCCTATTTGATAAACCGTTATGCCACCCGAATTTATGAAGGCCAAATCGTGTTAAATGTGAACACCGACAGCAAATCGACTGGCGGAATCGAGGCATTGATGACCCAAATTGGGTATTACAACCCCCGCCTCACCTTCGAGAATGAAGTGATTTCGCTTAAAAGTGTGAACCAAATGGAACGCAGTTTGTCCCAGCTCGATTTTGGCATTAAAATAGTAAGCGAGGGTCGGGTTAAAGCAACCGAAGCCTATGGAAGTACCAGCCCGATTTATATTGAAATAGACAGTGCCCATATTCAGGATGTGGGCTTGGTATTTACTTTGGTGCGTCAAAGCGATACCGAATTTGTGCTGCAAGTGAATGGAACGGCTAAACCCTTTGACTTCAAAACCCAAAAAGCCGTTGAAGGTATGGATTTAAAGTCTTCACCTTTTGAAATTAAGGGGCGCCTAAATGAATGGCTGGAGGGCAGTAGTTATAAGTTTAAAATAAATACCAAGGCTTATCAAAGTCTTCCGGAAAAGCTGGTAATTCGTTTTGTTAGCCATAAAACAATGATTGATTCTTACAGAAACAAATTAAAGGTGGATGCTGCGGCTGAAGGGAGTTCAGCCATTCTCATCAGCATTCAAGATGCTTCATCGGACCGCATTGAACGCTTTTTAAACGCCTTCTCCAAAGCCTATATAGAGCGCGGGCTGGAAGAAAAAAACAAAACGGCAGATGCTTCCATTGCCTTTATTGACGGTGAGCTTAAAAAAATTGAGGATTCGCTTAGTGCGGTAGAAAATGTATTGGAGCTTTACCGAACCAATAAAAAAGTTGTTAACTTAAGCGAGGAAGCCACAGCCTTGTTTAAGGACATGGTAGAGTTGGATAAACAATATGAAACTGAAAAAGCCTATGGTCGTTATTTACAATATTTAAAAGGCTATTTGGAAAAACGGGACTTTGATGACCAATTGGTGGCCCCCACCTTGGTGAGCATTCAAGATGCCAATTTATTGAGGCGAATTGAAGAATTGGATGTCTTGTTACGTGAACGTCAAAAATTGATGGGCAGCAGCACCGGCAATAACCCCATCATTTCTCAATTGGATGCCCAACTCAAGAATCTTTCGGCCGCTCTCTTGTTGCAGCTGAACAGCAATTTGGAGAACAGCCGAAGGGTGCAATTGGAATTAAATGGATTGATGAAATCCAAGGAAGCCATATTAAGAAACTACCCCAAAACCGAACGCGACTTGCTCAATATCCAGCGCAAATTTGAACTTAATCAGCAACTGTTTCTTTTTCTAGCCCAGAAAAGAGCAGAAGCCGCCATTGCGCGAGCGGGTACAGTGCCCAATGCCACCGTGGTTGACCCCGCCAGGGTGAATCCCATACCGGTTGGCCCCAATACCAAACGCACCTATGCTTTGGCTTTGACATTGGCATTGGCCTTGCCAATTGGTTTTGTTTTGGTTTTGCAGTTGCTGGACAACCAAATTCGTAGTCCTCAAGATTTGTCTACCCTTAGCAGCATTCCCTTGGTATCGGTTATAGGCCATAGCGATAAGAGCACCAATCTGGTGGTGAACAAATACCCTAAGAGCTCCTTGGCCGAAAGCTTTAGGTCGTTGCGTTCTAATTTGCCCTTTTTATTGGGGGGAAATTCCCATGTGGTTTTGGCCGTTACTTCCAGTATAGGGGGCGAAGGCAAGACCTTTACCTCCATGAATTTGGCATCGGTATTGGCCTTAATGGATAAAAAAGTAGTGCTGATTGGGGTAGACATGCGCAAGCCCAGAATTTTTGAGGATTTCGGATTAAAAAATGAACAGGGATTGAGCACTTACTTGGCGGGGTCCGTGAACCGTATGGAGGAAGTGGTGCAAAAAACAGAATATGCCAATTTGGACGTTGTATCGTCTGGCCCCATACCTCCCAATCCCTCAGAGCTCTTGCAAAGCGGACGCTTTGGCGTTTTGCTGGACACTTTGAAAAGCCATTACGATTTTATTGTGTTGGATACCCCACCGGTGGGTTTGGTGGCCGACGCCCTCGAAATTGCCCACTTGGTGGATTTGTACTTTTATGTCGTTCGCAGCGGATATACCCGCAAGGAATTATTGGGCCTAATCAATGAAAAAGTACAAAGAGGCCTCATTAAAAATGTGTTTTTGGTGATGAATGACTTCAATCCTCGTGCCGGCGGCTATGGCTATGGCTATGGCTATGGCTATGGCTATGGCTATGGCTATGGCTATGGCTATGGGTATGGGTATGGGTATGGGTATGGGTATTATGAGGATGAAGCAGAAGGCCGAAAGCGTGGCAAGAAGAAGCGCTTGGGTAAAGCATAAATTTAATATTCAATCAAGTGTCAAACTTTGAGATGTACGAAAGCCCCTTTCACCAAGGTGATTTAAGCGCCTATAGCTTTTTAGTGACCGGAGGGGCTGGCTTTATTGGTTCCAATTTGGTGGAGTATCTGTTGAAATACGGAGCCAAAAAAGTGAGGGTTTTAGACAATTTAAGCAATGGCTACCGCGAAAATGTTGAACTCTTTTTGCATAATCCCCATTACGAATTTATAGATGGGGATATACGCAATTTGGCAACCTGCCATAGGGCCCTTGAGGGCATGGATTTTTTAAGCCACCAAGCTGCCTTAGGCAGTGTGCCCCGAAGCATTAAAGACCCTATTACCACCAACGCGGTTAATATCGATGGGTTTTTAAATATTTTGGTAGCGGCTAAAGAAAGTACCCAACTGAAGCGTATGGTGTATGCCGCCTCCAGCAGCACCTATGGAGACAGCCCTCTCTTGCCAAAAGTAGAAGGGAATGAGGGCAAACCTTTGAGCCCCTATGCCGTTACCAAAGCCGTAAATGAATACTATGCCGATGTTTTTAGTCGCGTATACGGCTTTAACACCATAGGGCTAAGGTATTTCAATATTTTTGGACCACGTCAGAATGCCAACAACCCCTATGCCGCCGTTATCCCCATTTTCTGCAAACAGTTTTTAAAAGGAGAGGCCCCGACCATAAATGGAGATGGCATCACCAGCCGGGATTTTACCTTCGTGGAAAATGCCGTACAAGCCAACATTAAGGCGATGTTGTTGGGCTTTGAAAGCGAAACCCTTTTACCTAATATAAATAAGCATGAGGTTTTTAATGTAGCCTGTGGCGATCAGATAAGCCTAAACGAAATGGTGGATATGCTAAAGCGCATAAGTGGGAAGGAATTACAGGCCCAGTACGGGCCCGAGCGTGCAGGAGATGTTCGACACAGCAGGGCGTCTATAAAAAAAGTTGAACAACTTTTGGGTTATAAGCCCACTATTCGATTTGAAAAAGGACTTAAGCTTGCCTATAATTGGTATTTAACCAACCTCACCAGCCTTTAAAAGAGAATAAATTTATCAAATAAAAAATCAATTGCCAGTAAACGGAGGCATAGTGACTGTTTCACTTTTGGAAACCCCCTCTTTTTTAAAGACTTTTTTTAATGTCAGAATTAGAATTTTTATATCCAAAGAAAGTGTCCGATTGTCTACATACCAAATATCAAATTCAAACTTTTGCTGCCAAGAAATAGCGTTTCGCCCGTTAACTTGAGCCCAACCGGTAATGCCTGGTTTTACCTCATGACGTCGAAGTTGATGCTCATTATACAATTCCAAATATTTCATTAATAATGGTCTTGGACCAACCAAACTCATTTCACCTTTTAGCACATTCCAAAACTGAGGCAACTCATCTAAACTGGTTTTACGAATCCAGCTACCAATCCAGGTAATTCTTTTATGGTCTGGCAGAAAATTACCATGCTCATCTCTGGCATCATTCATCGTCTTAAATTTATAAATATAGAATGGTTTATTTCTAAGGCCCGGCCGTTGTTGAATAAAGAATACTTTTCCATTATTGGAAAAATAAAGCGAAATGAAAAGAAAAAACAATACCGGACTTGATACTAGTAAGATTAAAGAAGAAGCCAATATGTCAATTGTTCTTTTTAGCATATTGTATTTCATTTTACGTATTATTTCAAAATTTTCAAGTGAATTAAATAATAACAAATACTGTATTGTTTTTAGGTCCTTCCACTATTTAAAAGCATTTGTTTCTTTGTCTCTAGGATTTCTTTGTTGAACAGTCCAAAATCGCCGTGGCCTCCAAAAAAATAATCATAATCATCAGTCACTTCCAGATACTTATCAATTGTTTTTTCATATTTCAGTTTATCGCTGTGGGGAAAGTTTAATGGGGTATGATAATCTAGCATTAAAGCATCACCAGTAAACAACACTCTTTCCAAGCCATATGATAAACAGGTAGTTGTATGACCAAAAGTTTCGTAACAGACAAATTTCAGATCACCAAATAACAAAACAGAGGACTCCCTTACAAAATGCTGGCTTGTACTATCTTTAAATTCTATTGGCTTAATACCGTCCATATACTTTGATAAGTTGAGTTTTGAATCTTTCATAAAATTAAAGCATTCATCAGAACAAAAAAAAGGTACTTCCGGACTTATATCCAATAAGCCCTTAAAATGATCTAAATGGCCGTGAGTAATTAAAATTCCTTTTGGTTCTGCCTCACAATCTCTTATTAAATCTAAACATCTTTGGGCCACCCCAAATCCCATATCGACTATTATCGCAGTTTCTGAGAACTTACTTATTATAATTAAACTGTTTGCTTGACGATAGGTTTCTTTGATGCGGTAAATATTAAACCTATCGGTTGAAAACAATTTTTCCCGATGATGTTCTTTTAAGTTCGTCAACCCTTTCAAGTTTTATGGCACTATGATGTATTCCAATAATTTCAGAAATATGTTTAACAACTTTGCTCGAATCATCTATGCTATTTTCAAGCTGAATGATCAGATTATCGTCTACACCCCCTACGGCACAGGCCATTTGAAATCTATTCAATATTATTTGTTCGACT
Organism: Chitinophaga pinensis; assembly: GCA_945898275.1. GTDB lineage: Bacteria > Bacteroidota > Bacteroidia > UKL13-3 > UKL13-3 > B1. Next base: position 6,412 of record CAMDHZ010000024.1, read on the forward strand.
TCATCCAATGAAATACGTGAACCATATACTTTTAAAAATCTTGATTTTCTTCCTTTTATGTAATAAAAGCCTTCTTCATCTACATAAGCCAAATCACCAGTTTTTAAAACATTCATGTTAACGTCGCCTAATGCCAAATCTTCTATTTGTTGGGCATAACCCATTGTAACATTAGGCCCAAAAAAAACAATCTCGCCAGTTTCTCCTAAGTTAACTAGACTTCCATTTTCACTATGTAATTCAATTCTGCATTCACTTATTGGAATCCCAATACTTCCAACCTTATCGAGTGCACGGCCAGGAGGTAAATAGGTCATTCTTGCAGATGACTCGGTTTGACCATATGTTGCAATAAAAAGCTTGTTATTTTTAACACAATACTGTGCTATTTTCTCAAATAAAGCTGTCCTTAGTTTGCCTCCGCCTTGGCTTAATACTTTTAGCTGATCAGGAATAATTCTTTCAAACCTAAGCTTATCAAGAATTTCAAAACTATAAGGAACGCCCGTAAAATTGCTTACGTCCGCTGATTTTACTTGCTGCCAAAGATTTCGATCTGTTAATGACAAATGAGACATATGCAATTTTGCCCCAGCAAATAAATGGCTAAGAACGACCGACATCCCCATTGTATAATACAACGGTAAAATGCCTAGTGCCACATCTTCCTCTTTTATTCCTAATGATTTCGATACCATTCTAGAACTAGCAGTGATATTCTCCAAGCTATGTCGAACCAATTTAGGACTACCGGTACTGCCGCTTGTTGGCAATAAAAATTTCAACTTCGGATGAAGATTATAATTAATATTTTTACTTTTTGAATTTTTATAAATGCTAAATCTTTCAAAAGTGTAAACTAAATTTAGATTGATTTCTTCTGAGTGTTGCTTTAGTTTTATAATAAAGTTGGGTGGGTACTGTTTGTTCAATTTGTTAAGTAGAGTGCCGTCCAGTTCATGGCTTAACATTAATGTCACTGCATTGTGGTTTAATAACCCAACTAAAACCGCTACGGATTCAGCAGAGTTATCGGCTAAAAAAAATACAAGCGAACCACTAGGTATATTTCCAACAAGTGTTTCATAAACACGAACAAAATCGCCTAAATTATAATTGCTCAAATAGCTATCGCTAACTATTCCAAATTGCCTATTGTTTGTGGAATTTAATAAAAACATTGTCTTAAAGCACTAAGCCACCATCTACCCTCAAAACTTGACCTGTTATATATGAGGACTTATCAGATAGAAGAAATGCGCATACATCGGCAATTTCTTCCGGTTGTGCAAGCCTCCCAAGGGCGATATTGTATTGATTTGAAGCAAACTTTTCCTCTATGTTTTTTAAAAGCCTATCTGTAGCCACCATACCTGGTGCAATGGCATTTACTCGAATCCCCATACTGCCAAGTTCCTTTGCAGCTGAATAGGTTAAAGCATTTACAGCGCCTTTAGTGGCAGAATAGTTTAATTGACCTGAGACGCCCGATAATGATACCGAGGACGAAATGTTGACAATGGATGGGTTAGTAGTTCTTTTTAAATAAGGAATCATTGCCCTCATTAATAGCAGGACTGCTTTTAAGTTAACATCAATCATTTCATTTAATTTCTGTGTATCAAACAACCTAAACATTTCATATTGAACAACACCGGCGCAATTCACTAATCCATTTATTTCTACACAAAAATCCTTTAATTTCTTTCCGAACAACACTATATCTGATTCATTTCTTAAATCAATTTCAAATATTGTTAGTTGGTTTGAATATACTTTCTTTAGCTCTTCTAAAGCATTGTTTGTGTTTCGAATTAAAGCGACTACCCTAGATTTTTCAAGTAAAAGTTTCTTCGTTATCGAAAATCCAATTCCCGAACCAGCACCGCTTACAACAAAAGTATTGTCTTCAAACATGTCACAAATCAACTTTACATTTATCTAAAACATCATTAACCTTCAAGTAGCTCGTACAATCTAGAATATCTTCTGCATCTAACATGATGTTAAATGTATCCTCTAATGCTGTCGCAAGAGATAATTGCGCAACAGAATCCCAACTCTCTAAATTTTCTTTACTAAGGTCTTCATTCACTTCATTTTCAGAAATGTTAAAGACCTCCACAAACACCTTAACTAGTTTCTCTTTCCTGTTCATAATTTGTTGATTTTAACTCGATAATTGGCAAAATCGCGGCATTCAATAAATTTACACTGCCACAAGCCCATGATAAACCTGCTCCAAAACCACTTATAAACACCTTTTTTCTCACCTCTTCACTCTGAGCGGGCTCTTTACCCCAATGGTCGCACCATAATAAAGGAATCGAGTTGCTGCTATTATTTCCAAATTCATGAATCGAAATGAGCATTTTGTCAAATGGTATCTTGGCTTTTCTGCTAATCTGCTTCAACATGTAGAGATTTGCTTGGTGAATGGCAAAAGACGAATAATCAGAAGTTGTCGTATTTGTATAATGGAAAAAATCATTAAAAAGCAATGGAACGTCTGTAATGCTAAAATTAAATACCGCCATGCCCTTCATATGGGTATTATAATATGATCTCAAAATCCCATCGCCCCACACAAACTTTTGATTCACGACATCAAGATTTTTAAAAGCCCCGGCAGGAGTAATAATAGAAGATGCCCTAGCCCCATCTGTCTTGAAAGCGAAGTTCATTGTTTCTGAATGGGCATCCGAAGCCTTTTCTAACGAAACAGCACTTCCACTGTCACCAAATAGCATAATAACTGTCTTATCCTCTTCATTTAGAGTTCGGTGTGACGTATCTGCTGTAATCAATAAGGCCCTATTTTTACTAGATGTTTGCAGTAGCCTTGAAGTTAGATTGAGAGCATAAACAAATCCAGAGCAAGCCAAACTAATATCCAAGCAAAAAACATCATCGGGCAATCCAAGTCTTCCACATAAATCATATGCTGTAGCAGGGAAACGGTTATCGGGCTTTTGACTGAGAAATACCAAAATGCCTATAGACTCAGTATCGATGTTTAATTTATTAATCAACGCTTTGGCCGCATTAAAGCCTAAATCTGATGCTGTTTCATTTGATAAACAATGCCTTATACGCTTTACCCCGGTTAACTCTTGAAATTTTTTTACATTTTCTTCACCAAAAGCATCGATATAGGTTTCGATTTCTATTTTATTTTCCGGAACACAAGTGCATACTCCAGAAATTATCAGGTTGCTAATCGAATCAAACATTAAACTCATTGGTTCATAGAAAAATTTAAAGAGTCTATATCCAATATCACATCAGTAAATATTACTTCTGAATCTATTTGCTCGGCCTCAATCTCTAAATCTGCTTTCGCTAAACACAATCCGTCTGAAACGGCTAAAAGAATGACTTTGCTTAAGTCTTTTGATTTAACTTCATTAAAAAATAACTTATAAATTAAATCCAAAGTGCCAATTGAACAAAATGTTAATTCCTCCGACGAATTCCTTAAATCATCATTTAGGGCAAGATCGACAAATGCGTCAGAAATAACGATTGAATTGCTGACTAATTTATTAAAGCCAAATTTTTCGTTTTGTTCTTTGACAAAATTCACAATCTTTACTATATCCAAACTATACAACCAATTATCAGATAGTCTGGAGTCAAATTCTTTAGCAGAACCATTATAACGGAAGCCACCCTTCCCTAAAAAATATGTTTCTTTTAGCTTGGGTTCAATTATATAATCAAAATGCCAAGAATTCTCATTAGAACTTGAACGGCCTAAAAGCATAACTGTTGCAGAATCGCCTAAAACAATGTTTTGACTTACATCTTCCTTTAAATTAAACTTAGAGGGTGAATCCCCAAAAACTAAAATTGCGTATTTTAAGAAAGGATTCCTAAACAAAGCTGCAGCAATATGTAGCCCTTTTATAACAGAAATGTGGCCTTCATTAATGTCATAGCAAATGATGTCATTTGGTAAATCCCACCTTGATTGTAGAATACCTGCTGTAATGGGAGATCTAAAGTCAGGGGTTCTTGAAATAAAAACCACAGCTCCAATTTCAGATTTGACTTTTCCGAAACTCTCCATCAGACTTATTCCTGCTTGGGTTGCCAAGTCGCCAACAGTTTGATTGGCCATTAAATACCGATACCAATTTTTAATTTCTGAAGACAATTTGGTTTCTGGCGGAATTTGAATTTTCCTAGTAGGCAGTGCTACTCGGACACCCATAATACGACAAGGCGGTACTTCAAACATTAGATTATTTCCTTAGCTGGTATTCCAAATACCGTAGCCCCTTTTTTAACATTTCGCAAAACCACACTGCCCATCCCAACCGTGGCAGATGCTCCAACTCTGACCCCCTGTAAAATTTTGGCCCCGGCGCTTATGTAACATAGCTCTTCAATTTTACAATTTCCTGCAATAAAAGAGAAGGAATTTAGCTGGCAAAAGGGGCCTATTTCCACATCATGACCTAAAATAACAGCGCCTTGAAAATAGGTGTGATTGCCTATTATACAATCGCTGGAAATTGACGTATTTGCCTTTATGGCCACACCTACTCCTATTTTGGCTGAAGGAGAAATTAGGGCTTTAGGATGAATTAGGTTTATAAAAACACCACCTTTTCCATTTATTTTCTCGACCACTTTCATTCTATCATGAACTTTTCCAATTGCACAAAAGAAAACATCATTCTTTTCCATCGAATAAGCATCCACTCTTCCTAAAACCGGTGGATAGCCCAAACTCTCGATGTTTGAAGGGTTGTCACTAATAAAACCTTTAATGTTATAAGGGGCGCCATGGTCAATACAAACTGTCGCTAAATCGAAAGCTTCTCGTGCTAATCCTCCTGCACCTAAAATTACTAAATCGCGCTTATGCAATGCTGTAGCCTCCATCTATCGGAATTTCAGTACCTGTTAACCATTCACTTTTTTCACTTAATAAAAAAGTCACCAATCCAGAAACATCCTTAGGGCTTCCAAATCGATTTAATGGATACTTGCTTAAATGACCATTATGTTTTGAATCTTCTATAAAATCTTTTGTCATTTTAGTTTCAATCAAGCCTGGTAAAACCGTATTAACCCTAATGGCTTTTGGCGCCAATTCCAATGCCAGCGATTTGCTAAAACTTGATATAGCCGCCTTCATGCTCGCGTATATAGAATTGCCGAGGGTTGGCTTAATGGCCGACATGGAGCCGATAAATACCACAGAGCTACCGTCTTTAAGCATTCTGTTTTTTATAAGGCTATTAATCAAGTAAACATTAGATTTATAATTAACTTCAAGCATTTGTTCAAAATCGCTTATATTCAAAAACCTAATTGGCGTTCTTTTTAAGAATCCTGCATTCAATACCAATCCATCTAAGGGTTCTAATTCCGAAAACAACCCCACTACATGGTCGTAATTACTCAAGTCAGCCCGAATGAATTTGTAATAAGGTTCATTAAGTCTCGAGGCAATCTCATGATTCTTCCTTCCAGTACCAAACACTTTCCATCCTTGCACAATCAGCTCCTCTGCTGTTGCAAAACCAATATCTGAAGAAATTCCTGTTATTAAGCATCTTTTATCATTCACTTCCAATCTCTTTGTTAATTATAAACGAGGACTAAACCAAATGATAATATTTCTATTTAGTCATTATCAAATTATACAAATCTTGTAAGGTAATTGCATTTTTAAAATCATTAGTTGAAATTACCAAGTCATACTTCTCGTCAATCAACGCAATCATAGATAAAGCTGCCATTGAATCCCACTTCTCGTGATTTCTAAATTCAAAACTCCCATCAAAAACTTGAATGTCAACATCTAGAGCTTCACTTAGCAGAGCACTTACATCAAACAAGGTCAAATTGTCTCTCATTTTTTTTCGCTAAGGTATACAATTTTTTTATAAATACCATAAAAAACTAACCGAGCTTGCAAAAGTCAGAACATCCATTCTCATGAGTAATTCAGTGAGTACTAGAAATCCTCATATCCCCAGAATAAAGCCGTCCTAATTCCGAAACTAATCCAATTAGAATTCCCTAAAACCACATTCCTGTTGAACTCTTCATATAAAAAATTAAAGTTTTCCTTCCGATAGATGTATTTCAATTCTAATCGCATATTAGTTATAGGATTAATTACATAAGATATACTATTTGTTAGATAAAAAATATCCCTGCTTACTGGACCACCAGTAAAATAGCCTAATTCGAAATCTTCTCTATCTTCATAACTACGTCTTATGTCATTACCCATATTCACTAAAGAAGTATCCATCCCTCGTTTACCGATATTAACTTTGTTAAGGAATTCCCACCTACCTCTTTTATAAAAAAATAAAATCACTAACTCCCTAAAATTGGTTTCCCAAGGATGCGCAAGTGGTAGACCTTGACTCTCATAATTTGTTAGAGTACCTCTATGACTATACATGAACGGTCTAGCGCTATTAACTTCAATTAAAGCAGTAAATTTATTAACTCCAATGGCGCTAAAATATTTAGATCCAATTTGCCAAGAATGATAGTTATCTCTGTGACCTTGAGAAATCTCTTTTAAACCAGTAAACATAAAATCATCTATGGCCAATTGAGAATAAATTTTAAGATTATCGTTAATTTGATAGGACATGCTTAAACCTACCATGGCATTTCCAAGCTCAAATCCTCTATTTGCTTCTAAAGCACGATAAAATATAATTGGATTCAAGAAATTAATGTCAATGGCTGATGATGTTGTCAGACTTTGTCCGGTTATATAACTTTCGAAGATGCTAAAGTTCCAACGCTTACTTAAACTTATATCTAAATAATGTATACTTGCAAACTTCTTGGCGTATATGCCATTTAATGAAGTAGCTGGATTTATATCATTGAGCAAAGCATACAAATTTATGTAGCGTAATTTCCAGAAATTTGTTTCTAATCTTAAATAACCATAAGGAACCGTATGATCACTTAACAGCATCGATCTATAACCTTCACCAAAAAAGTGACTACCATGACCAGCACTAATGTTAAAAAATTTATTCAAATTATAACTAATTTCACCAACTGCAAAGGGGAAATCAAAACCGAAATTTTTATATCCTCTGTGCATAACCAAACCTAAAGAGCTACCTTTATTATTGAAATAAACCGATTGATACTTGGGAAAATATGCTTGTTGTTCCATGAAAATTGTTTGAAAAGAAAACTTTTTTCCTAACCTTCCTTCAACAATAAATCCTCTAGTATTCAAAAATGTTTTATGACCTTCAATCCTATTTCTATCAAAACCTAATGATAAATTTAAAATATAATTAAAGTAGATAGAAAAATCTTCATGCTCAACACTATAAAAATCTTCATAGTATACTTTTTTTTCAAGATTACGCCAAATCTTTTTCAAACCAAAATCCTTGTACTTTATATCTAGCGACTCTTTTTCTTTTTCACCATTATAAACTAATCTTTCAAAATTTGAGTAACCAAAGTCACTCTGCTTTTGAGGCCAAACAGAAGAATGATCCTGTTTTGACGAATCTAAAAAACATGACACCAATAATCTAAACTCCCAACTAACAGGGTGTAATTCAAACCTTTTTTCTTGCGCATTTAAGAAAAACGGGACTACACAAAAAAAACGCAAAAGGATTATTAAACTCAATCTCTCAGTACTCACTGTTACGTTCTAGTTTAGACAATAATACAACTCTAACATTATGCTAGCACTTGACACTTTCATTATTAAAAACCAAAATACAATAAGTTGCACTTGCTAAAACAATAACCGTATAATCGCTTACTTTTAAATATGTGCTAAATCATACCCCAAAAGTCCGATTAGTCGTAGTTTTTTATTTGTCATTAGTAATAAATTATAATTTACTAATAATTAAGCATTTGGCAGTATGCAATAAAGAGGATAACAACAAGATACAATTTAAGAATTGTAAAGATATTGTAATCTTTAAGCGCTGTGAAGATTAGTGGAACTCTTACATCAAAACATTTATCACATACCAATTTAAGGATTGCAATTCGTAAATTACCCAAAAATGATTACATCTTTGGAAAAGTTTTAATTTCCTTTCAGCAATTGGAAATTCACTAAACATTATGATAACCAGAATCAAAAAGAACACCTCATCAAGAGAAAATACAACGGCAATTTGGTCATAACCGATATGCTGCGGTTCTGCAGTGTTGCATTAAATACGGCCGACTGTAGGAAATAAAAAAAATTGTAAACAGGCATTTACTAGTAAGACTACTTTCAACAAAGGCATGTGGCATGCTGCTGTAGGTTTACACATCAAATTAAGTTGCAAAAAGACAATTACCTGGCACACTTGTCTGAATCATTAATAGATTTTACTTTAACCATCTAATATGTGTATTCTTTCAAGAAAAACAATAGATGCTTCGAACTACATACAAGTCAAAGCATTCCCTCTTTGTAAACGCTTTATTGGGACACTCTGTTTAAGGTACTTGACAAAATTTAATCGCTTGAAAACAAACTAACATTAAATTAAAAACAAAACTACTTTTAAAAAATTCATTTACATATACTTGAATAGGCATATTTAGTATCCTCAGTTTCTAGAATTGCTTGAGAAAGTGAAACGAAATTAAACTCATCTATAAGTTTATGGAATTTATTAAATGCTCCTTTAATTCCTAAATAATTTAAAATGAAACGCTCATTGTAAACAGGTTTTTGATAAACATCAAAATCTCGCAAATGAAAATATGTCATATTATACTCTGAATCATTAAATAAATATTTTAATAAATAATACGGAAAAATACGGAAATAACCGCCACCAGTATATATGATTTTTTGTCCTAAAAACAGTGTGAAATTCATAGGAAATTCTAATATAACACCAGACTGAGTGTTTAATTTAGTTGGAATTTTAATATCCAAACTACTAAATCCTCCGTAGCTTCTGTTCGCTGAAAATATAGAACAATCTACCTCAATACCCGCATCTATAAGAATTTCCAAAGCCCATTTGTTTGATTGAGTTATTGTGAATGCCGGAGCTCTATACATAACAATCTTTTTTCCAATGCACTGCTCAAGGCTATCCAATGCAGTATAAGTATCTTCCTTTAACTGAGTAGGAGTTAATTTAGTTAAAAAATGATGTTTATCAGAATGGCATCCGATATCATGACCCTGCTCATAGATTTTTCTAATTATGTGAGGGTGGCTTCTAGCGATAATACCTAAACAAAAAAAGGTCGCTTTTATCTTTCTCGAATCTAACAGATTTAGAATATCATCCAGATAATTCTCAAGTATGGGTTCGTATTTTGAGGCCACGCCCTTTTTAAATAAGATATAGGTGTACCATTCTTCTAAATCAATTGTGAGAATATTCATGTTGACGCGAATAAATTATATTGAATCATGCATGGCTGCCATCATGTTCCAGTTTTTACTCTCTGAAAAATGATTTTCTAGTGACACGTTCAATGGTAAAACGGTAAAGTTTTTATTAGGCAGTTGAATAATCCCGTTGCTCAGTAACTTAAATTTATTCACTCTACCCACATTCATGTAAGCGTAAAAATCTGCTTTTAAGGATTTTGCAGCTTGTTTTATTCTTGGGAGCAAGTGAATTAATGAATCAAGGTTTCCTACAAAATCAACGATTACCATTTCCGTTAACCTTCCTGATTTTTTTAAGTTAAATATCGCCACTAAACTTTTATGCCCTTTCTCATATTTAATCATTCCATATTCTAGAGTAGGATGTTCTAAGTATCTCCATTTGAAATAATTTTCAACATAGTGAGACGAAATATATTTGTCAAAAGTTTTGTTTTTTCCAAGTTTTTCTAATATATCTATGTCTAGTTGGTAAACATCCATGATTTTAACTGGTTTTGATTTAGATTTAGAAAACCTTGATATACCAATATTAATCGGGTTTATGATACAAACATTCCATAATGGCTTGCCTAAAAAGTTCCAACCTAAATTGATATAGATTGGCAAACTATTCTGATTAGGAAAATTAAAAACCACATCCTTACCTGCATCAAGAGCTCTTTTCAATCCATCTAATCTCATCCGCGAAAAAATGCCATACTTTTGATGTTCTTTGCTCACAACGCTGTCACAAGGTTGCAAAGCGCTGAAAACCTGACCTCTATAATTGAATTGCCATGGCCATAGGTTATTAAATCCAACTATCTTTCCATTGATTGTGGCGACTGTTAAAATTGGGCTACCAAAAACATTGTCTTCGTACTTCCATTTCCAAAATTTGTCGCCTCTCTTGAACTCAGCTCTTTGTACGTCACTAAAAACGCTATTTAGTAGAGATAATATTTCTTCTTTGTCTTTACTTTCAGCCAAACGAACTTCAATTTGATTCATTGCCTTATCTTATTCATTATAAATTTGATACAATCCTTCCCAAATCAAATCCTGTTTAAAATTTTGAGCCCATAGCACACCATTCTTTGAGAACTTTAATCTTAGTTCAGCATCTAAGTAAAGAATCTTCATCTTTTCAAATAAACTTTCTACATCTTTTAACTCGGACAATAATCCATTAAAATTTTCTGAAACAGCGTTTTGTACACCAGAAACCCTCGTGCCTACTACAGGTATTCCCATCGCTGCTGCTTGAATAAAAACCGCACCAAAACCTTCTGACCAAGTGGGCAATATAAAAACATCCATCATAGACATGTATAAAGGAATATCCTTTTGAAAACCCAAATAGAAAATATTGGGATTGGCCTCTATCTTGGACAATATTGTCTTGTCTGATAAATTGTGGTGCTCGATTTTACCAAGTAAAACGAGCTTAGAAGGATATATTTCTGAAAATTTGACGAAGGCATTGTACAACTCATTAATGCCTTTTCGGTTATTTAATCTGCCAACGAAACCAAAAACAAAATCATCACCTAATTGTAATTCCGCCCTTAACTCCTTGGCTTTTAATTGAATATCTTCAGTAATTTGAAACTTACTTAAATTTATACCATTACTACTCCCATAACCAATAACCCGAGTCTTAGGTTTTGGAAATAATTTTAATTGAACGGCTTTTGTTCTAATCGCCTCGCTAATGCAAACAATACGGTGGGCTAAAACACCAATTAGTTTAAGAACAAGCATCAAAATTAGGCGTTTTATACCTTTTTCTGTCTCAAATCTAAGACCCCTTGCGGTGTATATTCTTAAAGGAACCCTTGTAATAAAAGCTGCAATAGTTCCTAAAAAACCCATCTTTGACGTTCCTACATTAACAATATCTGGTTTTATTGTTTTAAAAAACTTAATAATTTGAAACAATGTATTGACGTCATTCAGCACACTTATCTCCCTTTTTATGGTAAGTGCTAAAAACTCACAACCTTCCGTCTCACAAAATTTTTGGGCTGCATCGTCTTTTTGCGTGATTAAATACACCTTGTAACCTTTTGATACAAAATATTTAACCTGACCTTCCAATAAAATCACACTTCCAGGGGCGGTAACACCTAAAACTAACTTCTTCATTTTTTATTTATCCCTTTCTGAATTTCTCCATATTACCGAGCTCAAAATAATCCAAAATATTCCGAAACTGATTGTTATTATTCCCTTGTTTCGAATTTAATGTATGAAGATTAGTCTTTTGGGTTTTGCCAATTGCAATAAATGTCTGACTGAATACCCCTGTAACAATAACCTTTTTATTCATTAACAAAGAACCGACCTTTAGCCATAAATCATCAGCTAAGAAACAAAGCTTTTTCAATAAATCGGCATCAAAAATTCTTTGAGATAATGAATTTGGAGGATATAAAACACCTCCAACCCCGGTAGGAACAAGAAAAAATGAAGATTTATTTTTTTTAATGTTTTTTTTCCAAAGCTTATAAGGCAATATTTTACCATTCAATGCATCTGTGGTGATTTTATGCCCTCGATTTGAAATGATACAATCACTATTCTTCTCATGATAACTAACCAATGTAGAAACAATATTTTTAGGATAATAGACATCATCATCAACAGTTATAATTATATCATTTGGATATTGTTGAACGGCATAAAAATATTTCTTATGAGATCTTAAATCATCTTCAACAAAACATATTTCTAAACCCCGCTTTTCAAGAGTTTTTAACCTATCAGGGAGATCTATTCCCTCAAACTGTGGTTTTGATAACCATAGGATAACCTTGTCTGGTCTATACAGCTGTCGGAACATACATTCAATAACAATCCATACCTCATTTATTCTTGCGGGATAGGTGGTAAGCGAAACAATAACTTTGCAATCTCGCTTTTCCGTATTTAAACTAAGTGTATACTTGTCTCGATTTGAATCTAAGTAACTTATAAAATTAAGATCGAAATAAATTTTTATCGCTTTTGCAACTAATCTGTTGAAGGCCTTTGTAATAATACCAAAGGCATTATCATTAGGCAAAGCAAAGTAAAATGAAAAAATTCTATCCATTTGTTGTCGTTATTTAAACATGTAACTTTTTATACAAAGTACTTCAGAAAATTTTAATGCTCCAGAAACATTTAAATGCTCTGCATCATATAAATAACTTTATGTATTTTGGAACATCGAATCTTTCGAATAATCCAAAACATCTACTTTATATTTCAAGGATATTTTATTCAACACTTCGTAAAACTGCAAATCGATATTCTTTTGCGTAGGCGAAACAACCAAAATTAAATTTATTTTATTTTTTTGAACCGTATAGATAAAAAGAATTGAGGCTACAAATGAAAAAAACATTTTTTTATCCCTTTAATGAATTAAACAACATATTTTAAATGCTATTAAAAAAATTTAGAAATTCAATCCCTATCTTTTCAACACTAAGCCTCTCTTTAATTTCGCGGGCCTTATTTCCAATTTGATTACGCAGGGTATTCGATTCAATCAACATTTCTATTTTCATTGCAAATTCATCATATTCTCCATCCGCAACAATAAACCCATCTTTTCCATCTTCCATAATTTCGTGTGCCGGAAAGCTATCAAAGCAAACACAGGGCAAGCCTGCGGCCATAGCCTCGCACAATGCATTTGGAAAACCTTCCATCCTACTTGGCATGGCAAAAATTGAAGCCCGAGCGTATAATTGGTCTAAATCTTCAACCCTGCCTAACAACTGGACGTGTTCAGTCAAATTTCTGTTTTGAATCAATTGTATCAGGGTGTTTTTAAGCGGACCATCGGCTGTGAAACCCAGCTTCCATCCGTCTCTATTTCGAACCCGCTCAAATATATCAATCATCCTGTCTTGACCCTTTTCAATGGACAGTCTTCCTACTACTATGATTAATTTTTCTTTTGGAATATCATATGGCATTATTTCTTTAACCGCGCCATTGATTACTTTGATGTTTAACTTATTCTTAAAGTTTAACCTATAAAAATCTGCCGAAGATTCCGTTTGTGCAATAAAACCCGTTGAAAAAGGATATAAATACTTTTTCATTACCCTGGTGCTGAATTTGAATTTTTTATCGGGCTTTGTAACATCACCAATGAAAATTTTTGTGCCTAATGCCAAATTAGCTAATAGTGCAATGCCATTAAACGTGTCAGACATGGATAGAATTGCGTCTGGCTTGTTTTGTTTGATTCGTTTTCTTAAAAAGAACACCAGCCTCAATCTATAAAATATCAGATTAAAAAGATTGCCTTGGCGTTTAAACCTCGGGTAATCAATTTTAATTTTTTCGTTTAATTCAAAGAATACCGTTCCCTTTAAAAGAGAAATAAAGACTACCTCAATATTTTGCGAAACAAAATAATTTGATAAATTTGATACTGTTCGTTCTATACCACCCAAGTGAAAGGAGGGAGAAACCACCAAAACTTTCTTAACCCTATTGTTATTCATCAAGCTTGGTCTTTTGCTGCAATGTGAAGCGACAATTCATCCGTTGACATAAATTCAATATCCGGCCACTTCTTTGTTGCGGATTGTAATAATTCTTTTAGAAGATTTAAATTTTTAGATCGGTTAGTTTCGTCAAGCTCGCCTAAAAAATTTAACCTATGAGAGGTGATGATTGCCGGGGTATTCCATTTAAACGCGCTCTCAATTTGTTTCAAGCAAATATCCAAGTAGTTGATTTTATTAGAAACACTTGGCTCAAACAGGCAATTTCTAACCAAATAGACTTGCTTATTTTTGTTTTTTTGACCAGTATAATGGTATTGTGTTTTTTTCTCATTATCACTGGTTTTTATATTTTGTTTTTTAGATCCTTGTAAAAAGTTTATTCCAACTTCTTTTAATGCATCCTCAATGTTTGCATCCCAAGTGTAGTTGGGTGCAATAAATGAAACTGAATCTTTTTCAAATAACTCTGCAAACATATGGGCTGCCTCTTTCACCGTGCTAGAAGGATCTAAGGCGCCTTGTGAAAAATCATTGCGTGCCAATGCTTCAACAATCTTTGAGTTTATTGCAAAAGTTTTAAACTCAAATGCCGCTCTATATGAACTATCGGATTTCTGCAGGGCATTCATCCATAAACCGGCATTGACATGCTCACGACCATGAAGTTGCGGCATAAATACATGCTTCTCTTTTCCTTCAAACCATAATTTTAAGGATTGGGAATGCCTTGGATATCTCTTAAAGCTTACTTCTGCTTTCTCATAATGGTAGCTCATAAATCCACTTGATTCGATTTTGTCAAAATCAGGATTTGCCATAATACAGTTGGCAGTTAGTTTGGCAGGATTCCCATTTTTATCTTTTACACTGCTTAAAACTTCAAACAATCCGATTAAGTCATTTTCGCTTTCTAGCGAGTCATACTTTAAAAAGGAGTCGTTTCCATCAATCAAATTTTTATCTAGAAGTTGTTTATAAACCTTTTGTGACGGCATTCTTATAGATCCCCAATCATCCGATTCTATAACTATTATCTTTCTGTTGGTTTTAAATGCCAATGCATTCAAAACATTTCGCAATAATGCTGACGAAAAACTCATTGATTTTCTTTAAGCCTGCTTCCAATTAACTTGGCAGGGTTTCCGCCAATTATACTATAAGGAGGAAAGTCCTTAGTGACCACAGAACCCGCCCCTATTATAGTGCCCTCACTAATTTTTCTTCCCGGTAAAATGATAGAATGACTTCCAATCCACACATCATCCTCAATTATTGTTCTTTGTGCCAGCGATACCCCTTGTTTTAGCATGGGTATGTCGGTTCGATCAAAATTATGCTTAGCATTATAAATCGTAACATGAGGACCCATCATCACAAAATTCCCTATATAAATGTCCTTTGGAACTTTACAATTCCTCGCAATACTAGAATAGTCACCAATTTCAATTCCATTGCCCTTACCAAAATGCGCTCCTGGACCAATGTTCACTTTTTCGCCACATTTCTTAAAAATTCTTCGGCAGGTAACGTACCTAATCCATTCAAAAAAAGAACCCAAAATTGGAAATGTTGGTCCCGGAAGATGGCTAAGCACTGCATAAAAAAAGAAAAGCCTAATTGTCTTCATTTAACTATCGTTTATATTTTACATCATAATAGAACGATTTTGGATTTATGCCCAAAAAATATTTGGGTTTTGAGGCAATTTCATCACCCAATTGGTCGCTTGACATAAATTCAATTTCTGGATATACCCTAAGCATTTCACTTATGAGTTTATTAAGAATCTGTAAGGTATTTTCTCTGTTTTCTTTGACAATAGATCCAATATAATTGACCCGATGAGAGCTTATCACAAAAGGCTTTTTAGAAGCAAAGGCAATTTTCATTTCACCCATAACCCGGTTCACCCAATCAAAACCCCAATCTCTACTTGGTTCAAAGGTTCCATTTCTTCTCCAATAAATTTGACCCAATTTATTTCTTGAACCTATCAATCTATTTCTTATGGCAAATCTAGCCTCTGCATAAGTTAAAAATTGTGCCCCCATCTGATGAAACTTTATTCCGTTTTTTAAAAGAAACTCATCCATTTTATCACTTCGTATGGATGTGGGAGCTACAAAAGATGTGGATCTAAAACCAAATAAATTCTCAAACAAATCCAATCCTTCGGCTATTACTTTTTCAAATCCAATTAATTCATTTGATTCTTCGTAATCAAAGGCAGCCAAGTATCCCATAAATCGTTTGGACGAAATCTGATTGGTTACAGCAAGAAGTGTTCTATAATCAAAGGCCAATTTTTCAAACTCATTGCCCGATCTGACTGCTTTTAACCATTCAAGGGGATTTAGGTGCTCCCTTCCATGAAATTGAGGCCACAATAACCTGCTTTCCATCCCTTTCTGCCAAATTTCAAAAGACTTAGCATGATTGGGATAATTTTTATACGTTTCCGTTATCGGCTCATAAAAATACTCTTGTAATCCTGCGTTTTCTATTTTCTCAAAATCAGGATTGGCAACTACCGCACATGCCGTAATACAGGGATGATTCCCTTTATGATCTTTGTGCTGCGTTAGTGCATGGAACAATTCACTCAAATCATCCTCACTTTCTAAAGAATCGTATTTTGCAAATGAGCTATCACCAAAAGGTACTCCTTTTTCTATAAGTTTATTATATACCTCTAATGATGGCATAGAAATGCTTCCCCAATCATCCGATTCTATTACAACTATTTTCTTGTCAGTAACCCAACCTGGTGCATTCAATATGCTTTTTTTTATTTTATTTACAAAACTCATTTCATAATGGCTTTAATACCCGATTCTAAATCAAACTTGGGCTCCCAACCCAATTCATTTTTCACTTTTGATATATCGGCAACCGAGTCTAAAACTTCACCTTTGCGATATTCATGGGTAAACTCTATTGTAAACTCATTTGAACTATTCCTGTGGATAATTGATACCAACTCTTCAACGCTATAAGATTTACCGGTACCTAAGTTAAAAACTTCAAACCCGCGCCATTTATAATATAAACCCATGGCAATGGCCTTTACTACATCATCAATGTAGACATAATCGCGCTTAGGTCTTGGGTCTTTGAGCACAATATTGCTCTCCCAGCCTATTTTCTCCAATATCTCAGGAATTAAAAATTGACCTTTTTGCCCGGGACCGTATACATTGAACAATCTGAATGCAATTACCGGAATAGAAAAATCTATTGCATAAGACCTACACAATTCTTCACTAAAATATTTTGTTCTGGCATAAGGGTTATGCGGATGAACACTATGCAATTCATCAACGGGAACATACTGAGGCGCTCCATAAAAATAAGAACTCATGTATATAACCTTGGCATTCCAAAGTCTTGCCAATTCTAAAACGTTTATGGTTGATACGAGATTAAACTCATAAAATGACCGAGGGTCATCAAAAGAATTTGGTACAAAAGTTTTTGCTGCAAGGTGAACTATACTATCGCATTTTTGGATGTTTTTAACATTATCCCAAGTTCCAATATCCCAACCTTGCGATCTAGAAATTTCCACCACCTCATTCCCTTCCTTCATAAGAAATGGCACCAGGCTTTTACCAATAAAACCATGAGAACCGGTTATTGCTATTCTCATACCCATTTGAAATTTGGATCGTTAACTTTTTGGGTAGCTAATTCATAATCAGACGGACGGCCAATATCCAGCCAAAAGCCCCCATATTCATAAACCGTTGCCGGGTTGTTTACCTCCAATAGTTTATACATCAGGTGATCGAAACCGAAAAAGGTATCTTTAGGAATATATTCCATTACTTCTTTGTTCACCATATACACCCCCATACTCACCAAAAATTCATAACTCGGCTTCTCTTCGAACTTAACCAGCTTACCGCTATCATTATGATGCAGAAGACCGTAGTCTATTCGTTCACTTCTTCGATGAGACGCAATCGTGAAAACGGATTCGGTGTTGACGTGGTTATCATAAAATTCAGAAAAATTTAAATCCGTGAGTACATCTCCATTCATTACCAGGAAATTTTTCGGCAAATCCTCCACTAGCGTCAGGGGTCCCATTGTGCTTAGGGCCTTGTCTTCCATCGTATAATCTATTTTAATTCCCCATTTGGTACCATCCCCAAAAAACGCCTTGATTATTTCAGCCATGTGATTTACGGTTATGGTTACGTGGTTGAAACCATGACTTTTTAATTGAAGCAATATTAATTCTAGAATAGGTTTATCCCCAAGCGGAACCAAAGGTTTTGGTAATGTCATGGTATAGGGTTTAAGTCTTGTGCCCTTGCCACCGGCCAATATAACAGCTCTTTTACTCATCATAATTACAGGTAAGATTATTTAATAAGGTCAATAATAGGTGTTGAATTCTCGGTTAGGTTCGCGATAAAAATATTCCCCAAATAGGTAGTTAAAGTCAATACTTCAAAATCCGTTCTGAAAATCATATAACACTGCAATAAAAAAATGGGTAAATAAATCCAGAGTAACCATTGGATTCCCCTTTTTCTTGCATTATCTCTCCATGCTAAACCGAGAAATACCAAGGTTGAAATTAATAAAAGCTTCACAAATCGATTATTTACCAAACCCGCTTCATTACCTACTACAAACGTTAATACTCCCAAAACCAAGGATAAAACAAAAAAATAATTTGTGATTTTGGAGTAAACGAACCGTTTGCCCATGATACTAAAAAATACCAATACCAATACTGCAAAATATAATGGTAACAGTTTTGACAATTTAACATTAATGTTTTTACTTTCCAAACTAACAGCCATATTGCTCACGTAAGTTTCTTTGGTGAATGTATCTACCCGATTTTCAATCGTACTGCCTTCTAGAATAGACAATTTCAATATATTTTCTGAAATTATATTTGAAGCAGCGAATAACATTACAAAAACAACAATCACATATTTATTGCTTTTTAGCTTGCTCAACACTAAAGATACAGGAAATAATAGTACTACAGGAATAAAGGACCAATGAATAAGAAAAGTTAGGCTATTTAAAACAATATATTTAACTCTACGCTGTTTTAAATAAAAGATTATCGTGTAAAAGAAAAAAAATGTGGCTAATGGAAATCTAACCGCATTGGCTCCTCCTGACAGGGGATAGATAAACAAAAAGCTCGCTAACAACACATAGAAAAAAAAATTTCTCTTTGGTGCAATTAAGTCGCGCACATTTAACAAAAAATATATCTCCCGAATAAAACCTACAACTACATAAAAGTAGATAAAACTTAATATACCAAAAAACAAATGGGTATTTGCCGAAAACCTCGATATAAAATAAGTCATCGAAGATAAATAGATATCTGGATTTACCCCCTCAGTCACATAAGTACCAAGGATGCTAACTTTAAAATCACTCCAGCTAGCATTAGAGCTTTCTAGAAACCTATTGCCAATTCTGCTACCATCCATGCCAGATTTGGTAACCATGGTATAACCTATAAAAAAACCAACTACCGAAAAACCAAAACGAGCAGTTTTAGAAGTAAAGTCTTTTAAAGAGAGAAACAATACCCCTAAAGGCCAAATTAAAAAAACAACAGAATTAACTATGTAGTTAATTCTATTGTTAGCATATACCGCCATTAAAACAAAATTTCTTCAAACGAAACTATAGATTTCACGTGTGGGGTGGGATTTACAGTGTCATATCTATCAAACCGGGGCATATAAGGCTTCGCAATTTCAAAAGTATAATAAAAATTACAGTCGGGATTATTGATAAACATAGAAGTAGAAATAGTAGAAACAACAACGGAATTTTTTAACTGCATAATTAAAAATTCAGCAGGCACTTGCCCATCAATTACCTCCACCTTATCCACAAACTTTACCTTAACTTCATCAATAAAATCTCGATAAGGTTTATAATTTATCGGATGTGATTTTAAATAAATCTTTTTATCAGGAAAAGATTTTAAAAGATAATCTATCATCAACTTTTCGAACGTATTGTCGTCTCGCATCGATTGGCTTATGAAAAACACAGTCCCCTCAACCTCTTTCAGGATAAACCTATCCAACTTAAATACCTTATTCATCAACTCGAACAACTGTGTTGATTTTTCAATTTCAATTTTTCGAAGCACCTTCTTATTCCAATTCTTATACTTTTCTGGAAAAGTAACGTAAACCTTAGAAACCCCTTTTAAAAAGGCATAACGATAGGCATTAATCGCATTAACAAGTGGATCCGCCTTATACCCATTTTTCTTCCACCAAATTCGCATTTCCAGTTCCATCTTCAACTGGCCATAAGATCTAGACTTCATTGGATTGTATGCCTTCAAGCCATCTTGGTATAATCTTACCTCGGTTCCCTTTTTGTTTAATTGATAACTCAAAAGACAGTTTAAGGGATCGTTTTCCTGAAAAATAATGAAGCAATCCCAATTTTTGGATAAAAGACTATTAACAAGTTCTTTGGTGGGGGCACTTAAGGCCTGCTTGAAATGGATATCGTCATTAAAATGAATGATGTCTAAACCAAGTCCGTCAAAATCAAATGGTCTATCCATTCGTTTATGCAACTTTTCATGTTTGATGACTAAAGTAATCTTATGCGTACTTAAATCGTAAACTTTATTTATGAATATCTCATTTAAGGTTAAGCTTAATTGATACTCGGTATAAACATTGAACAGTATATTTTTCATTTTTTAATAAATACCTTGGCTATAGATAATTGCTCTTTTTTATCAAAACTAATAAAAAAAACCAAAAGTGAATACATTAAAACCACATAAATTAGGGTAATTGATGCTTTTATGTATTGATTATCAAAATATTCAAAGGGAATAAGCGAAGCGGAAAGAATTACTGCACCAATGGGCATTAATGTTTTCACAAAAATTTGCAAGAGGAAGTTAGAAACATCAAAGGAAACAAATTTTTTCAATAGAAATACCCTTACAAACAATGCCAAAAGCTCAAGCACTATGGCAACAAGGAAAATTGATTGCGGGGGATAATCCATTTTAAAAAACAAGTATCCAAGGGGTAAATTCAATAAAATTATGGTGCTAATCCAAACGCTGTACTCTTTAACTTTTCCTATGGCATTAAAAACCACTTGAAGCCCGCCTGATAAACTTGTTGTAAAGCTAAATAGGAGGATATATTTTGTAAATATTACGGTACTATTTGGAATTGTCTTTAACCACAGATTCAAAATGAACTCAGCCTCCAATAAAAAGAAGAGGATAAAATAGGCAGTAGAAATAACTGATAATTTGGTCATAACGATTACATTATTTACCATCTGACTTTCCTCCTTACTGCCTGCATTTTTTAATATTCTAGGGGTTAATGCACCGGTAATTCCCTGAGATAAAATTCCTAAAGCAAAATTTACTTGAGATGCTATACCGTAAGCTGCATTTTTAATTACCCCAAAAAATATGTTCAGCAAAACAGACACCCCTTGATTACGGCCCATCACTGCCAATGATCCAAATATATTCCACCCCATAAAGCCCAACATGTTTTTCAAAATTGCTTTATCGATGTATTGCATAGAAAAAACCGCTTCTTTAAATCTTCTCGAAGTGTACCACCAGTTTATTCCCAAAACCAATAAAGCTGAGATTAACAAAAGTATTGTATAGAAAACAAGCTTATCAAGTTGATAGGAAAAATATTTTAAGATGAGAACAATAATAATTTTAAATAGGGTGCCTAAAATACCAAGGATAGCGTAGAGTAAAAAGTTCTCATGGGCTTTTACAACTCCTAGGTAAGGGGTAGCAATAATAGAAATAACCGTTATGCCGCCCACTAAAAACAACAAAATTCTAGCCGCTGGAACTCTAGCAGGTGGTATATCTAAAAATCCCTCCACGGCCCACCAACCAAAAAATATAATTACAAAAAATATAGCAAATGCGTATAAAAGATGAATCAGCATGGCATTTGAGAAAGCTTTTAACTGATTCTCAAATATTTTTTCTCCTAAGGCAAAAGCCACGTAACGTTGTGTAGTCATGGATAAACTCCAATTAACAAAGGTAAGGGCGCCCACAAAACCAACCATTAAGGTATAAAGTCCATAATCTTCTACGCCTAATTCTTGCAAAATTACGGGGGTAATTCCAATTCCAATAACTGCTGCAAAGAGTTTTTGGAAAGAAATAGCAAATGAATTGAAAAGAAAACCTTTTTTTTTCAACGGGGCAAAGAAAATTAAATGAGGGTAAAATCCAATCTATCTCCCTTTTCTGCTGATCGTTTTGCAAATTGCCCAATAAAATCATGATAGTATTTCGGATGCAAACCAAATCCTGGCCTGATACTTTTCACATGCTCCTCTGTAATAATTTCTCCAGCTTTAATATCTTTCACTACATACAGCGATCGTGAAAAATCTTTACCTTTTGCTTGTTTTTCTGTCAAATTATAATCCACAACCCCAATGGCTTTTTCTGCTTCCCGAACAGATCTTACCATATCAGTAAACTCCTGTTCATTCATCGAGAATGAAGCATCTGGTCCTCCAATGGAGCGGTCTAAAATAAAATGTTTTTCAATGATTTTTGCACCAAAGCAAGTGGCTACAACAGGCACAGTAGCTCCCATCGTATGATCTGAAAGCCCTGCAATAACTCCAAAACGCTCTGCAAAATCTTTCACCATCACCATTTTAGCCTCTTCAATAGGAGCAGGATAACTGGAAGTACACTTTAACAGGGCGATATCATTATTTCCCATTCTTCTGCAAGCATCTAATGCAAGCTCAATGTCCTCCATAGTGGAAATGCCCGTAGAGAGAATCATGGGCTTTCCTTTAGAGGCAATATATTCAATAAGAGGAATATCCGTGATTTCAAAGGAAGCAATTTTATATGCCGGAGCATTTAAGTTTTCTAAGAAATCAACAGCGGTTTTATCAAAAGGCGATGAAAAACAAATCAATCCTTGTTTTTCAGCCTCATCAAATAAAGCCTGATGCCATTCCCAAGGAGTAAAGGCAGACTCATACAATTTATAATAGGTTTGACCGTCCCATATAGATCCCGATTTAATAATAAAATCATCTTTATCACAATCAATTGTTAAGGTATCTGCCGTGTACGTTTGTAATTTTATAGCGTTAGCGCCTGTTCTCTTCGCTGCCCTTATGGTTTCAAGAGCAGTTTCTAAACTCCCATTATGATTGGCAGAAAGTTCTGCTATAATAAAAACACCATCGCTGCTTAGATCAAAAGTTCCTATTTTCATTCTATTCAAATTTTTCATTAAGCTCAACAACCAAGTGTGATTCTCTAATTTTGTCAATACATAATACAGCATTGCTGCATTTTACCAACAAAGGCGAGGTAGATAGTATTGTGCCATTTTCTGTTTCATAGTGAAACCCATAATCAGACTTTGATACCTTGTCTATGGTTACTTTTGTGTTTTGATAAAAACTGAAGGCTCCGGGATACGGAAAAGCTTGCGCTCTCACCCAATTAATGATGCGTTCAACATTCCATTCCCAGTTAATCCTGCCATCTTCTGGGGTTCTTTTACCAAAATATGTGGCCTTTGTTTCATCTTGAATGGTTTGTGATAGGATACCTGCTTTGTAGTCGCTAAAAACTTGTTCTATCAAAGGGATATAAAGATGTTTGTATTTTTCTAGAACAGTGGCACCCGTATCATTCTCCTCAATATCAACATGAATCTGATGCAAAATTGCCCCTGTGTCGCAGCCTTCATCTATTACATGTGCGGTAATACCTGTTTGCTTCTCATTGTTGATAATGGACCAAACGTGAGGCGTTCTCCCTCTATACTTTGGTAATAATGAGCCATGAACATTAAAGCATAAGTCCCGTGCCAAATTAATGACCTTCTTTTCTATAATGAACAAATAGTTTACGGAGGCAATAACATCACACTCCAGACCTACTAAAAATTGATTGATTTCCTCTTTTCTTGGATTTCCTGCATAAACCGGTATGTTAACAGTCTCACACAATGAAATTATGCTTTTAGAGGCTTTATCGGTTAGCACAAAAGCAATGTTTACTTTAGACAAAAAATAAGTAAGAACCACTTCGCCAAGTCCTCCAGAAACAAGAAAAGCAACTCTCATTTATTAAGCAACGAATAAATAACCACGTCTTTATACGCTCCATTGTAAACACAATGTTCATTGAGCCTTGCATCTAAAAAATAATCCGCTTGTTCAAGCGCTGCATATAAGTGAGGTCTCAGATCAAAAGCATACACATACAGTTTATGTAAACCTAATTCTATGAATGCAATCTGTCTAAGAAGGCTTGCGTAGCTAATCCAAAGTTTACTGAAGTGCTGTTTCTCTAACTCTGTATTCATGATGAAAGACACCTCGGCATTCTTGTCTATCCAATTGATATGCACCAAACCGCCATAACCAATACAAACGCCATCTTCTAAAAATGAAAATAATATTTGATTGGGCTGTTCTTGGTCAAAGAGTTTTGCCACTACATTTTCAAAATAGGCATCTTGGTCTTCTTGAGTCAAGGGCTTTGCCTGTCTAAGGTGGTAAATTTGCTCGTTACGCCATTTCATAATGTCGTAGCGGTCTTCCAATCGGATAGGAACTAATGCGAACCGTCCATTTGAAAAAAGTTGCTTATTTAAACACTTATATTCCAAAACAGAATTAATTGAGTCGTTTAAATCCTGAATGACAAACAGGACCTTCTAATAACTTATTGACATCCTCTGCTCCTTGTACACATTGAGCTATTGTTTTATAAACCTCATTTAGGTTATCAAAGTAACGATCAAAATAAACATCTTCATGAGCGGTAGATGCATAAAAATTGGTGCTTGCCAAAAACCCTCTCTTTAACATTTCTTGTGTTAAGAGCGTTTTGTATTTTAAAGCATCAGGATAATTAAAGCTGTAAGTGGAAAGTGATGGTATTCCTGAAATGGAAATTTCTAAGCCATTCTCATCAGCAATTCTTTGCCAGCCTTCTTGCATTTTTCTTCCTTTCAGAGTAATAATTTCCCAAGATTTTACTCGCTCCATTACCTCCAATGTTCTTAGAGCTGCTGTAGGGCCTATTCGTTCTGTCCAAAAAGTACTACTAATAAATGTCTTTTGCGCAGCTTCCATTACTGAGCGTTTTCCAACTACAGCTGTAAGTGCATATCCATTTCCAATGGTCTTTCCAAACATAGCCAAATCAGGTTCCACTCCATATTTTTTATAAATTCCTCCGAAGGTTTCTCTAAATCCGGAGGTACATTCATCAAATACCAACACAATATTTTTTTGGGTAGCCAAGTCCCTTACTTTTTGCAAAAAATTATCTTCAGGTCCAAAATTTCTTACTACCTCCATTTTGATAACGCCAATATTGTTTTCACTAACTATTTTTTCCAATTCAAGAAAGTTATTGTAGTGAAATGGAAATACGGTATTCTTTAGATTTTTGGGTACCCCTGCTGGGTCAAGTCCGGGAAGCAAATGTCCTGATAATCCATCCCCATCATTATGATTGGTAGAAAGATACCAATCATGCCATCCATGATAACCGCAGATTGCAACTTGATCTTTTCCTGATGCCGCCCGAGCTATTCGAATAGCGATGGCATTCGCTTCACCTCCGCTTCTTGCAAAGCGCACCATATCCGCCCATGGATTGATTTCTACTAGTTTTTCTGCTAAATAAACTTCTTCAGGACAAGAGAAAGTGCTCATGTTTCCTTTACGTACTGTTTCCATAACAGCAGCATCCACTTCCTCATTTCCATAACCTAGCGTATTTGTTCCAATGCCCATAATAGACATATCTGTATAGGTCTTTCCATCCAAATCTGTTACAAGACATCCTTTGGCCTCTGAGAAATAAGAAGGCCATTGGTCCGGTAAAAACATTTCAGGTCTTTTTGACAACAACATGGTTCCACCTGGAATCAGTTGCTTCGCTTTTTTATATAAATCTTGTCCAGTTCCCATTATTGTATTGATTTATCGTTGTTTAATGATTTTAAATAACCTTCGTTACGTACAATATCTTGATTGGTAAATTCATGGATATTGTTGATAATATACATAGTGTAATCCATCCAAGAGGCTTCTACCCCTAATTTGGCTACAAGCAACTTAATGGTGTCTAAATCCTTTGGTTCATCAACGGTCATTCTAATATGATTGTAATTTTCAGGTGCTTGAAAATGTACGGCTTTAAATAAATTACCCCCTTTGATATCCGAATTATTTCTTATATAGGGTGTTACATGTTCTCTTTCAGAAGGCAATTTAGCCTCCTTCCAGGCTTTTTCTAATGATTTGAAAGTAAATACTTCAACATCTTGGCCATCTGGGAATTCCTCTATAAGTATATTAGCGACATAATCAGCATTAGATTCAATCAGAAATTTAACTACTTGGTCAATTAAAATAGGATCTAACAAAGGACAATCTGATGTTACACGTACCACGTAATCAGGACGAAATGGCAAGGCTGCTTGATAAAAACGATCCAAAACGTCATTCAAACTTCCTTGAAAAGTATTTACATCAACTTTTTTTGCAATATCTATGATTACTTCAGCACCATTTTCATGTGTAGTGGCAACACAAAAATCAGTAACCAATTGAGCTTTTTTTACGCGCTCCAAATGCAATCCCAATAAGGTTGTATGAGCCAAACCCTGAGTTACTTTGTTAGGAAATCGTGTACTTCCTACTCTCGCCTGTGTAATCAATAAAATTTTCATTGGTGCCATATAGCAGGGTTTAATAATTCTGATTCATTTACTACTATACTATCAATAGCATTAAACACATCCTTTGAAACGTTCAAATGCATGGTTTCTAAATTGGTTTTTAATTGTTTTGATGAGTCCACACCAATTAAAACCCCATCAATATAATCTCTGCTCATTACATATTGAAGTGCTAAAGCTTCTTTAGAAATTTTAAAATCATTTGTTAGTTCATCTAGTTTTTTGAGATATTTCTCCAAAGGTTTTAATTTTGATGGAATGTTGTTTAAATTCATAAAAAACAAGCCTTGAAGAAATACAGATCTAGTATGTGTTTCTATTCCTTTTTCTTTAAGTTTAACCATTACATCACCCCTCAAATTATAATTGTCTAATGCATTGAATGGTGCTTGAATCACATTAAAAATACCCAAATCACATACTTCATTCATTTGTTCATTGGTATACAAAGAAATGCCAAGTTTTAAAAACTTCTTACCCTTGTGCTCCAATAAGGCATCCAATTCTTTAGTATTTGTATTCTTAAAATCATCAAAATTGTGAAACATGATTGTATCTACACAATCTACCTTTAATTTACCTAGTGAATGATTAAGAGAATCCATCATACTTAATCCATTCTTTAGACTGAATTTTGTGATAACTCTAAAGTCTTTTGCATGACCACATAATTCAAAATAATTCCCTATTCGTTCTTCCGAGGTTCCATAAGCAGCAGCAGTATCTAAAGTTGAGATGTTGGATTCTTTACATAAATCTAAAATCTCAATTACCTCAGCTTCATGAATCTGTCCATCTGAATTATTAATTCCATAATTCAAACCAAACTGTACTGTACCTAAAATAATTTTACTTTTCATATAAAGGGTTAAAAATGGCCATTCTTAAAATATCATCATACCCATCAATCGTTTCAACATGATTTCTAAAACGACCCTCTTCAATAAATCCAATCTTTCTGTAAAGTTCAACCGCAGAAATATTTTTAGCATGAACTCCAAGATTTACTTTCCTCAAATCAAGTATTTCCGAAAAACAATAATTAATTACTGCAATACTAGCTTCTTTAGCATATCCCTTTCCCCATTCAGTAGGATCACCCATCATTATTCCATATTCTGCATATCTATGCTTCTTATTTATTGGATCAATTTTTATATTTCCGATGTGTTTATTTGAACTTTTCAAATGAATTGCCCAAAAAAGAATATTAGAGGCCTCTACTTCCTTTAAAAAATCATGTAGCTTTTCTAATGTATAATCACCTCCTGACTCCAAATATTTATTTACTTGAGGATTATTCATCCAACTTATATAATTATCGGAACAATGAACTAACCCTAAGGGGATTAGATTCAATCTTTCGGAAACTAATGTAGGCGCCTTAACTTCCATAAAATGAAATAATTCTTTCAATTACATAATGTAACTCATCATTACTAATTGTAGGATACATAGGCAAACTAATACATTTAGCATAATAGGATTCTGCTTTGGGCATATCGCCTTCCTTCCATCCAAATTGTCTGTAATAAGGCATTAAATGCGTTGGGATATAATGAATCTGAGCAAAAATTTGATGCTCCCTCAAATAGTTATACAATCCCAACCTGTTTTCAACTTCTAAAACATATAGATGATAGGCATGACCTTCAACCACTCCAGATTGTCCCTTCACAAAGGACTTCCCTTGAAAAGCTTTTTGATAAATAGCTGCAATTTTTCGTCTTTTTTGAAGACCTTCATCCGCTCTTTTCAATTGACTAAGCCCTAAAGCAGCCTGAAAATCAGTGATACGGTAATTATAACCTAAAATCTGCATTTCCATGTACCATGCTGGGTAATCTATCTCCTGCTCACCGCTAACCGCTAACTGCTCACCGCAAGCAAATTCCACAGAATTCTGATACAGCGCATCATTTTTTGTTATTCCATGCGTTCTTAGCATCATCAAATTATGATATAATTCCTCATTGTTAGTAGTTATCATACCGCCTTCACCTGATGCAATGTGCTTTACAGGGTGAAATGAAAAAATGGCTAAATCAGCAAAATTGCCATTTCCACAGTGCTGTTTATTACCATTACTATCAATAAAGTATCCACCCGGTGAATGACAAGAATCTTGAATAATCCAACAGCCAAATTCATCAGCTAAAGCTCTAAATGCTTCTAAATCAACAGCACGTCCTGCAAAATCTACAGGTATAATACCTTGATAGGTTCCTTTTGGCGAAGATTCAAGCAACTTTCTAACGGCATGAATATCCAATAAATAGGTATCAGGATCAATATCAGCAAAAACAACCTCACCACCACAATAGCGAACACAATTAGCTGATGCAGCAAAAGTGATAGGAGTAGTAATGACTTTATCTCCAGGTTTTACACCTAAGGCTAGTGCATTCAAATGCAATGCAGCAGTACCATTGGCCACCGCAACAGCATATTTACAACCAATATATTCCGCAAAAGCTTTTTCAAACTCAAGAATCTTAGGACCCTGCGTGAGATAATCTGATTTTAAAGTTTCTACTACAGCTTGGATATCTTCTTCTGTAATATGCTGTCTTCCGTAGGGTATTGCTTTCATAAAGCTATATTTCAAAAGTTGAGTCAACATGTTCTTTAATCAACGCTCTTAGTCCCTCAACGGTTTCCCATTCGCTATTTTCACCTGAATTATATGCGAAACCTACAGGAACTTTAACAGCATTGTGTTGTCCTATAAAATCTTCTAGTGACCAATTATGCGAGGATGGTAAAATGGTATAGTACTTACCTAAATCATAAGTATAATAAGAATCCGATGGCGTAATCATTTCTTCGTGTACCTTTTCACCAGGTCTAATGCCTACTACTTTATGCTCACACTCAGGTGCAATAGCTTCTGCAACGTCTAGAATCCGATAAGAAGGTATTTTAGGAATAAAAATTTCCCCTCCCCATGCATGAAATAAAGCATGCATTACCATATCAACTCCTCCTTGTAATGAAATATTAAATCTAGTCATCTCAGGGTCTGTGATAGGTAAAACACCTTCTTTCTTTTTATTGATGAAAAATGGAATTACTGAACCATTAGAGCCCATCACATTTCCATATCTAACCACACTAAAGCGAATAGGATTCCAACCTTTGATGTTATTCGCAGCAACAAACAATTTATCAGAGGCCAACTTAGTAGCACCATATAAATTAATAGGCGCACAAGCTTTGTCAGTTGACAGGGCAACTACTCTTTCAACGTTAGTTTGTAAACAGGCATCAATCACATTTCGTGCGCCATCAATGTTTGTTTTAACACATTCCTCAGGATTGTACTCTGCAATAGGAACATGTTTCATTGCAGCAGCATGAATTACGTAATCGACATCTTTGAAAGCTCTTATTAATCGCTCTTTATCTCGAACATCGCCAATAAAAAATCTTATCTGAGGGTATTTTTCTTGAGGATAATCTTGAGACATTTGAAATTGCTTTTGCTCATCTCTTGAAAAAATAATGAGTTTTCTTATTTCAGAATGATGAGACAGAATATGGCTTGTAAGTGCCTTACCTAATGAACCTGTCCCTCCAGTAATTAATACAGATTTACCTTTCAGCATTTCAACGTAATTTACATTTTTGAGTCCAAATACTTTCCTAATTCCTTGTGTCCAAAGTCAGGAATCATTTGAATAAATAAGTCTACGATTTCTTTCTTTGTCCAAAAACTTCTTAATCTCATAGCCATAATGTGCTTTTCAAAGTTAACTATTCTTTCTTTTTCAATATTCAATTCGTTTTTGATAATACCAATATTTTGAAACCGTTGCATATCAAGAATCTCTTTTTCAGTGAAGAATTCCTCAAAATCCTTCTCGCCTGTAGTATCACTCTCTGTAAACAAACAAGGCCATACTTCCCCTTCGCTCAGTGACAGGCCACTCTTTTCCTTATTTTCAAAAAACTGTCGTGCTTCTTCTTCGGAAGAGCAGATGTATGGCTCATACCCCAACTGCTTCAGATAATTAACAGCAATTTCTGCAAAAGTGATGAGATGTAAACTTTCGCTCAATTTAGGAAAAAAAATATCTCGGTTTTCACCAAAAATGCAAGACATCAAACATAATTCACCGGACTCCTGGGGCACTACAAAGTATCGCTTGATATCGCTGGGCGCAACAATAGGTTGACGCTTCTGAATTCGTTGATTAAAGCCATGTAGCAAAGAACCATCCGAAAAAGCCACATTGGCAAAGCGAGCTGTTGAAATTTCGATGTCCGTGCTTCTGCGCATCAGAAACATTTCCATAATGCGCTTGGAAGCCCCCATCATATTAACCGGGTTAGCCGCCTTATCAGTAGAAACACAAAAGTATTTTTTAACCCCTTTTTTGATAGACTGCTGAATGGTTTTATCCGTATTAAACACATTCACTTGAATCATGCGCATCAAAGTAAAAGAATCTTTTTCCGAGCGAACATGTTTCAGCGCAGAAAGATTCAATACATAATCATAAGCACCATCTGCTTCAATAAATGCATCATACTCCACCGAACCTATGTCAAGTGCAAAAGTTTGAAAATCACCGTCTATATAACCAAAAGAACTTCTAATATCTCTCACCAATTCAACCATGTTGTTCTCACTAATATCCACAACATGAAGTTTCAATGGATTTCTCTTAAAAATCTCTTTTGTAACAGCCTGCCCAATAGTGCCTGCTCCACCCAAAACCAAAAATCTTGACTGTTGAACTATATTACCTAGCTGGTTTTCATATCTAGCTATATCGTTACTAAACAAAAGGGCATTTCGGCCAATTAGCTGAAGTATATTCATCTAAATTAAATTATTTATGCTTTCTAAAGTGAATTATAACCTTGAGTCAACCAAATCCTTTTCTAAAATCCCCTTCACATCATACACCACTACCTTATCCGATTTGGCAATGGACATTGTTTTGAAAGCTTTATGCGCCACAGCCAATATTATGGCCGAATAGTCTTCTAAGATGGGAGGTGTGCTGCCGCTTAAAATATCGAGTCCATAATCTTGCTTTACTTCCAAGGCATCTGCCCAAGGGTCGTATACTTCCACGTTTACATCAAAGCTGCGCAATTCTTCGTAGATATCGATAACACGGGTATTCCTCACATCCGGACAATCCTCCTTAAACGTGAATCCCAAAATGAGCACCTTAGAATCAATGACCTTAATGTCTTTGCGCATCATCAATTTGATGGTTTCCTGGGCTACATGTCGACCCATGGAATCGTTGAGGCGGCGGCCAGCCAAAATAATCTCGGGGTGATACCCCACTTCCTGGGCCTTTTGGGCTAAATAATATGGATCTACACCTATGCAATGTCCACCCACCAATCCGGGCTTAAACTTCAAGAAATTCCATTTGGTGCCGGCTGCCTCCAATACCTCATGGGTATCAATGCCCATAAGATTGAATATTTTGCTGAGTTCGTTTACAAACGCAATGTTAATGTCGCGCTGGCTATTTTCTATCACCTTGGCGGCCTCGGCAACTTTAATGGAAGAGGCTTTATGGGTGCCTGCTTCGATGACGCTTTTATAGAGCTGATCCACAAACTCGGCAGCCTCCGGGGTGCTGCCAGAGGTAACTTTAAGGATTTTGGTGACTGTATGCTCTTTATCTCCCGGATTAATGCGCTCAGGCGAATAGCCCACATAAAAGTCTTCGTTAAATGCTAAGCCTGAAACCCTTTCCAAAACCGGGGCGCATTCATCTTCCGTAACCCCCGGGTATACGGTGGATTCATAAATAACGTAATCGCCTTTCTTCAATACGCTGCCCACGGTTTCGCTGGCCTTTATCATGGGCGTTAAAACCGGACGGTTGTGCTTGTCAATTGGCGTAGGTACGGTGATGATGTACACATTGCATTCCTGAATATTACCCACGGCGGTGGTCACCCAAAGGCCTGTATCGTGTGTGTTCTTAAAAGCCTCCGGGCTAACCAAAACGCTTTTCAACAGGGCGTCTTCTACTTCCAGGGTATGGTCTTTGCCTTTGCGAAGCTCTTCAATGCGTTCGGCATTGATGTCGAAACCAACGGTATGGTACTTTTTGGCGAATTCAACCGCCAAAGGCAGGCCAACATAGCCTAGGCCAATGATGCAAATTTTAGGCGTTTGGGTCATTTTTCTGGTTTTTAAAATCAGCTTGGAAATACTTATTTGATTAAAGAATGACTGATTCTCGTTATTAATCCAAGCTGCTAAATTTTGTGTTCTAGGCTTCTTTTTGGAAAGCAGTGGCTTAACTTAAATTATTTAGTTTTTTTAGAAATCTATTGCAAAATCTTTCATAAAAACACCTAATACGTATAGCATCAATGTTTACTCGGTTTCGGAGCCCCAAATAATGAGCACCCCATCTTGTTCAAGTTTGTCTTTAAGCGTTTCGTATTCGCTCTGGCTAAGTACCAAAGGCCTTAATTTCCTATTTATCAAGGCTTCGGCTTTGTTCACCAATTGCATTAGGTTGTCTTGGTCTATTTGGCCCACTATAGCTAAGTCTATAATGCCCGAATCTTTGCCTTTGGCATAATCGCCGGTAATAAGGGCCAGTTCTACAGTGCCCAAGCGTTCTATTACTTGCTCTACAATGCGGTCGAAACCCAAATACTTGCCCACCATATTGCGAATGTCAACAAACAAAGGGTTTTTAACATTGGCCTTGTACAATACGGTATTGCCTGCGTTTTCGCTTTCAAGCAAGCCGGCTTCGGTTAATCGGTTCAATTCTACCCGCACGCTGTTGGTGCTTTCGCCAAACTCATCCGCCAAGCTTCTCAAATAGGCCGCGTTGTTGCTGTTGCTGAAGAATTTCAGCAACAACTTGATTCGGGTCTTCGATGTGATAAGCGTTTCGAGCAAGGACTTGATTGTAGGGCTTGTTCATGTAACCAACAAGCAGAAAGAAAGGTCGAATTTTTCACGGCTTCGCCGTCCTCAGTCACATTTTGGGACTAAGCTTAAATGAGCATTTTTATTACTCATTTTACAATGCAAATGAAGCAATACTTTTCAAATGTTAAAATGTTTTAATATTAAAAAACCAAAGATTTTTTAGACTTTCTAACCTACTGATATTATAATGGTTATAAAAGTAAAGACCTGTCTCAATTAAAAGCATTGGCCTAAATTTCGTTCGAATCGGGTTTTTGTTACCGAAAAGTTATGTGAAAAGTGTGAGGATGGGGGGTAAGGCCTTGACTTACGTCCATTCTATATTTGGCGTTTTGATGGTCTGGGAAATGCTTGGTACATGCGCTCTATAATGTCAACCACTTTCAATCCTTCGAGGGCATTGGTGGTGATGCTGGCTTTTTGATTTAAAACCTCTATTACGTTGTTAATGACGAATTGGTGGTTGGCCGCCGAGCCTTTGAACTGGCCGTAATCATTACCGGGATTGGTTGGAGCCAAAAGGGGCTTTTTGCCTTCTTTTAGGTGGCAGATTTCCAATTCGTTCATATACTGCCCCCCTATTTTTATGCTGCCTTTTTCGGCTATTAGGGTCATACTGCTCTCCAAATTTTGGTCCCAAATGGAGGTGGAAAAATTCAAACTGCCCATTCCTCCATTTACAAATTTAAAATTCACAAAACCGCTGTCTTCAAAGTCGGTAGAATGACCATGATTGAAATCGGCAAAGCGGGCTTGAATGTCTTCAATATCGCCAAACAACCAGTACATAATGTCTATAAAATGGCTGAATTGGGTAAAGAGGGTTCCACCATCCAGATGAGCGGTTCCGTGCCAACTTCCAGCTTGGTAATAGCGGTGGTCGCGGTTCCAGTAACAATTCATTTGCACCATATACACATGGCCCAAAATACGGCTTTCAAGGGTTTGTTTGAGCCATTGCACGGGTGGTGAATAACGGTTTTGCATCACCACAAATACATGCTTATTTACTTGTAGGGCTTTGTAAATAATCTGCTCCGCATCTACCCGGTTTAGCGTCATAGGCTTTTCTATAACCACATGCCTGAATGCATTAAGGCATTGAAGGGCATGTTGGGCATGCAGTCCGTTCGGGCTAGCCACTACCACCACATCAACGGCTATTTGAGACTCTAAAAATTCTTCCAATGAATAGAAAAAGGGAATTTCCCTTAAACTGCCCAAGTCAAAGTCAGGCTTCACACAATCTACCAAAGCCGAAAGTTCAGCCTCCGGATGGTTGTGAATGATTTCAGCATGTCGGCGCCCAATGCGACCGAAACCCAATACCGCGAATTTCACCTTTGTTTGCATTCAAACCATCTTTTCTACCACACCCAAATGCAGCTTATACATTTGCCCCGATTCCGGACATCTGGCTACACCCTGTGCATCGAATTCCAAACGCTGCCCGTATTCGCTCATCCAGCCTATTTGCCTGGCCGGATTGCCTACCAGCAAGGCATAATCGGGTACATTTTTGGTTACCACGGCTCCAGCGCCAACAAAAGCGTATTTTCCAATCTTATGCCCGCACACTATGGTGGCATTGGCTCCAATAGTAGCCCCTTGCTTCACCAAGGTAGATGCATATTGATTTCGACGGTTTACAGCGCTTCTGGGGTTTAAAACATTGGTAAAAACGCAAGACGGTCCAAGAAACACATCGTCTTCACACTCTACCCCGGTATATAAACTCACATTGTTTTGAATTTTTACATTTTTGCCCAAAACCACATGGGGAGACACCACCACGTTTTGTCCAATATTACAATGGGCACCAATAACACAATGGCTCATAATGTGTGAGAAATGCCATATTTTACTGCCTTCGCCAATGGTACAAGGTTCGTCAATAACGGCTGTAGGGTGTGCGAAAAAAGAGGCGCTTTGGTTGTGCATAGCAAAAAGCCTTGTGGCTTAAGCCCGGCAATTTAAGTTAAATGCTCGATAATTTTATCGGCAATGGCCAAAGAAGCGGTGGCTGCGGGGCTTGGGGCGTTGAGAACGTGTACCCCACCCTGCGACTTTTGAATAACAAAATCGTCTACCAATCCGCCTTGTTTGTTTAGTGCCTGGGCTCTTATTCCTGCCCGGCCAGGCATAAGGTCGTGCATTTGCAATTCGGGCATCAGTTTGCGGAGGGCTTTCAAAAAGGCCGTTTTGGAAAAAGCCCGGTGGTATTCGCCCAGTCCATATTTCCAATGCTTTCCGAACAGTTTCCAGGTACCGGCAAAGCCCAAAGAGGCTGCAGTATCGCCTGCATGGAAATCGGTTTTGTTATAGCCTTCGCGTGCAAAACTAAATACGGCATTGGGTCCACATTCGGCCCCTCCATGCACCATGCGGGTAAAGTGTACCCCTAAGAAAGGAAAATTTGGATCTGGAACCGGATAAATCAAGTGTTTTACCTTGTGGTGGGCCTCAGGGGCCAATTCGTAGTAATCGCCTCTAAACGGAACTATTCTAATTTCCGGATTAAGGCCATCCAAACGGGCTATGCGGTCTGATTGTAAGCCTGCGCAAGCCACGAGGCTTTTGGTTTGATACTGTCCTTTGTTGGTTTTTATCGAAATGGTTTGGCCTTGATGACCGATGGCTTGAACTTCTTCGAGATAATGAACCCGACTTCCTGATTGTATGGCACTCATGCGCTCTTGCAGGCGGCTGGTCACGGCGGGATAATCCACTATACCTGTTTGCTCTACCCTAATGGCTTGAATGCCGCCAACAAATGGCTCAATTTCGCGTATTTCTTTTGGGTCTATCAGCCGTAATTGCCCGAGGCCATTGGCTATGCCTCGTTCTATTATTCCGGGCAAACGGTTCACTTCGCT
>CAMDHZ010000025.1 GCA_945898275.1 Chitinophaga pinensis
ATCCCCCCATCTCTAAGGGGTGGCAAAGGTAACCTTCTTTTCTTTACTTCCAAATTTTATTTTAAAATTCTTCGTAAATCTTCACTCTTTCACTCCCCCTCTCTTCTCCGCTACCCGCTCTCTCAATGGGGGTGCAAATGTATGAATCTAACCCTCCCCCGCAAATCTATTTTCTTCCAACCCTACTAAATACCTTAGTATCTGTTACTAAAATTTAATAGTTACTTAATATTTTCTAAATAATAATTCCATCTATACTGGATTGCCTTATTTTAATGACACCTGTTTTGGTTCAAACCGTAAAAGCTTGCCTAAAAATAATTTGTATTAATTATTTAATAAAAAAATCAACTATCTATACTAACACTTTAATAAAAAAGGCGCCTCGGCGCCTTTTTTATTAAAGTGTTAGTATCTCAATTCTAGTCACCATCAACCCTAATTGCAATTAGGTGGATTATTTGAGATGAAATCTATAAAATCATTTGAAATTGTTAATCCTGTTGTAATCGACGAAGAGCAACCTCCTTCTCCAACCGAGCAATTACATTGAATTGTGGTGCATCTCTCCACTATTTTTAAATCGCACTGACAACTTCCTGAGCTTGAACAAGAATGACTGCATTTGGATGAAGAAACCATCAAATCATTACCTGATTGATCCAAATCAACACCTATAGTGCTAGTACCATTTAACTTACCCTCCAAATAAAAAAAACCAGCACCATTTATATCGGTATCATATTTAATGGTTGCATTTGTAATAGTTCCACCTCCTAATAATAAAGAAAGAAGTGAATTCATTTGAGAAGTTGAATACGCCATAGTACCTGAAGTACCACTAAAGCATCCGATTTTGTACTGAGTTTGGGATTTTGCAGAAAATCCTAGAAAAAATAACATTACAATTTGTAATAAGGCTAATTTTATTTTCATAATTAATAAATTTTGTTAATCGAATTTATAAATAAATAAATAAATAAATAAATAAATAAATAAATAAATTAAATAACTGTATATCAGAAATATAAAATTAAATCAGAACTAGTTTTTGGTTCAAACCGAAGAAAGAGAAGGAGAAAGAGAAGGAGAAAGAGAAGGAGAAGGAGAAAGAGAAAGAGTGTCCTAAAACAAAGTATTCTTATAACTTGGGCCCATACCCAAATGCCTATAGGCTTTTTCTGTTACTTCTCTGCCTCTTGGGGTGCGCACCATAAAGCCTTCTTGTATTAAATAAGGCTCATATACTTCTTCTATGGTACCAGCGTCTTCGCCAATAGCTGTGGCAATGGTGGTTAAACCAACCGGGCCGCCTTTAAACTTGTTGATGATTGTTTTTAATATGCGCGCATCCATTTCATCTAATCCTTCTGCATCTACATTAAGTGCGTCTAGCGCATACTTTGCAATGTCCATCGTAATGGCGCCATCGCCTTTTACTTGCGCAAAGTCTCTGGTTCTCCTTAATAAAGCATTACCAATTCGTGGTGTACCTCTGCTCCTACGCGCAATTTCAAAGGCAGCTTCCTCGTCTATTATCGTTTTTAAAATATCGGCAGAACGACCAATAATGGTTTTCATCAGTTGTTTGTCGTAATACTCTAACCTACTATTGATCCCGAACCTAGCACGAAGTGGCGCTGTTAATAATCCGCTTCTTGTGGTTGCTCCTATTAAAGTAAATGGCGCTACTTCTATTTGTATACTGCGGGCATTGGGACCGCTGTCTATCATGATGTCTATTCTAAAATCTTCCATGGCCGAGTATAAAAACTCTTCTACTACGGCGCTCAAGCGGTGTATCTCATCTATAAATAATACATCTCCTTCTTCTAAATTGGTTAATAAACCCGCCAAGTCTCCTGGTTTTTCTAATACCGGACCAGAGGTGGTTTTAAACCCTGCATTAAGTTCGTTGGCAATGATATTGGCCAAGGTAGTTTTGCCCAAGCCTGGAGGGCCGTGTAATAGCACATGATCTAAGGCCTCACCCCTTTGTCTTGCTGCGGTTACAAATACCTTAAGGTTATCAATTGTTTTCTGCTGACCGGTAAAGTCGCTAAACACCCGAGGCCTTAACACGCGTTCTAATTCTTTTTCGGCATTGCCTAAACCCGATGGTTCTGCATTTAAATTAGGATTTCTGCTCAATTCACTCATCATGGCAAATGTAATTAATCAAAATCAAATACGACCTTTCAGTGATAAATCTTTCCTGCTATCAAGTATTACAAGTAAAATATTTCAGTTTGAACCTATATTTACCAAAAATTAAGAGAGATGAAACAATTTTTCAAATTCATGTTTGCCAGTATTCTTGGCGTTATCATAGGTAGTTTTCTTTTGCTTTTCATATTAATTGGCATAGTGAGTGCCTTAACTTCTGGTGCTTCTAAGCAAGAATTTACCTTAAATGAAAAGTCGGTATTTGAGCTAGATATTAACTACAGCATTCCAGAGCGCACACTGAACAACCCATTTGAGGGATTAAACTTGGGCGGATTTAGCAATCCTAAATCCATAGGTTTACAAGATATATTAAGTAGCATTGACAAAGCGAGTGAGAATGAAAACGTAAAAGGTATCTTGTTAAAGGCAGAGGTTTCCCAGAATAGCTATGCCACCTTAGAAGAGATTCGCAATGCCTTGATTAAATTTAAAAAATCTGGGAAGTTTATTTATGCCTATGGCGAGTACATGGATGAGCATGCCTATTATGTTGCCTCTATTTCTGATAAAATATTTTTGAACCCAGCGGGAGAACTTTTGTTAAATGGGTTTTCGCAACAAGTGGTTTATCTCAAAGGTATGTTTGAAAAGATTGGTGTGGAGCCACAGTTAATTAGACATGGCAAATATAAATCTGCTGGAGAGCCTTTTATTGCAGACAAGATGAGCAATGAGAACCGTCAGCAGATTGAGGCTTATATGGGGAATTTATATTCGCACTTTGTGGTTCAAATTGCCAAATCAAGAAAAATTAATGAGACTGATTTTAGAAACCTAGTAAATGAACTTAAGGTGCGCAATGCCACCGATGCAGTTAACTTAAAGGTGATTGATGGGCTTAAATATAGAGATGAAGTAGAAGCGCTTATTAAAACCAAACTGGACTTGGAAGAAAAAACAAAAATATCTTTTGTGAACCTAGGCAAGATGAATAAAGTTAAAGGCAATACCTCTATTTCTGATAATAAAATTGCAGTAGTTTATTGTGTAGGAGATATCATGAGTGGATCGGGCGACGATGAAACAATTGGTTCAGACCGAATTGCAGAAACCATAAAAAAGGTGCGCGAAGATGATACTTATAAAGCCTTGGTTTTACGCATTAACTCACCAGGAGGAAGTGCTTTGGCCAGTGATGTAATTTGGCGCGAAATTACCTTGTGTAAAAAAGTGAAGCCAGTAATTGTTTCTATGGGTGCTGTTGCTGCTAGTGGTGGCTATTATATTGCGGCTCCGGCTGATTTGATTGTGGCAGAACCCAATACCATTACTGGTTCTATTGGTGTGTTTGGCATGCTAATAAATGCAAAAGAATTGCTCAATAACAAATTGGGTGTAAAAATTGAAACGGTAAAGTTTGGGGAGTTTAGCGATTTAGGCTCACCAGACAGACCTTTAACTGCGGCTGAAAGACAGGTGGTACAAAATGCTATTGACAGGGTGTATGCAGATTTTGTGAAGCGAGTGGCTCAAGGAAGAAAATTAACTGAAGCCCAAGTAGATTCTATTGCACAAGGCAGGGTTTGGAGCGGCATTGAAGCCAAGCAAATTGGTTTGGTGGATGAGTTTGGTGGTTTAGACCGTGCCATTGAAATTGCAGTTAAGAAGGCCAAACTGAGCGAACACCGCGTGGTGAGTTTGCCTGAACTTAAAGATCCTTTAGAAGAAGTCTTTAAAACCATGAGTGGCGAAGCAAGTGCTTATTTTATGAAACAAGAACTAGGTTCTAACTACCAACATTATTTAGAAGCAAAGAAAGCGCTACAATACCAAGGCATACAAGTAAGGATGCCGTTTACGGTTGATGTTGAGTAAAGAAATTGCTATAAACAAAAAAGGCTGGTTAATACCGGCCTTTTTTGTTCTATAGCTTACCTCCCAAAAGGCATGCCCCGCATGCTTCGGCCGGCGCCTTGCATTTTGCCAATGCTCTTCATCATTTTTCGCATGTCTTCGAATTGCTTAAGCAATTGATTCACCTGTTGGATATCTGTGCCGCTACCAGAAGCTATTCTCTTTCTTCTTGAACCATTGATAATATCTGGTGTTTTGCGCTCTCCTGGTGTCATTGAATTGATGATGGCCTCAATTCCTTTAAATGCATCATCGCTTATGTCTAAATCTTTAACTGCCTTACCCACACCAGGTATCATGCCCATCAAGTCTTTGAGGTTACCCATTTTCTTAATTTGCTGAATCTGGGTATAGAAATCTTCGAAGGTAAATTGGTCTTTTAATAGCTTCTTCTGAATTTTCTCTGCTTCTTGCTCATCAAATACTTCTTGAGCCTTTTCAACCAAACTCACAATGTCTCCCATGCCCAAAATCCTCTGCGCCATCCTATCTGGATGGAAGGTATCCAAGGCTTCCATTTTCTCGCCCATCCCCATAAACTTGATGGGTTTGTTGACGATACTTTTAATAGACAAGGCCGCACCCCCGCGGGTATCACCGTCTAATTTGGTAAGGATAACTCCTGTAAAATCTAAGACATCGTTAAAGGCTTTGGCCGTATTCACGGCATCTTGTCCTGTCATGGCATCCACTACAAACAAGATTTCTTGTGGGTTCAAGGCCTTCTTAATATTGCCAATTTCCGCCATCATCTCTTCGTCTATACTTAAACGACCTGCGGTATCCACAATTAGCACCTTGGCATTTGCTTCTCTTGCAGCTTTGAGGGCGTTTTGTGCAATGCTCACTGGATTTTTATTCTCCATTTCAAAGAATACCGGAACATCCAATTGTGCGCCCAATACCTTTAATTGCTCAATAGCCGCTGGTCTATAAACGTCGCAAGCAGCCAACATTACTGAGCGCCCTTTTTTCTTAAGAAAGTTTGCCAATTTAGCCGAATGGGTGGTTTTACCCGAACCTTGCAAACCTGCCATTAAAATAACAGTTGGATTACCAGAGAGGTTAATGTCTTCTGTTTTTCCGCCCAATAACTCGGTTAACTCATCACTTACTATTTTAACCATTAACTGCCCTGGAGAAACACTGGTAAGCACGTTTTGACCCAATGCCTTTTCTTTAACTGTATCCGTAAATTGCTTGGCAATTTTGAAGTTAACGTCGGCATCAATTAATGCTTTTCTTATTTCCTTCATGGTTTCTGCCACGTTGATCTCGGTAATTTTACCTTGACCTTTAAGCATTTTGAAGGCTTTGTCTATTTTACCACTTAAATTTTCAAACATTTTCCTCTAAATTGGGTCACGAAAATAACTAAACTACATATATTCGAACACAAAAATTATGAAGAAGTTAAAATGCGCAATTGTTTTGAACAACGCTAGGCTCAAAGCGCCCCTTTCTTATAGCCCAATTTTAATGGGCAAAGCATCTTCAAATTGCAACTAACAATGGAATGGCTACCCATTTGGTTTAATCAACTGCTGCTACCGCAAGAAACACCTAGCATTGCGTCTTCCATCGTTACTGTTTTCCTAGTTTTGTTTTTTGGCATTTTATTAGGAAAAATTAAACTCATGAAAGTATCCTTGGGAGTTTCAGGGGTTATTTTTGTAGGCATATTTTTTGGCCACCTTGGCTATAAACTGCATCCAGAAATTCAAGAGTTTTTAAGAGATTTAGGATTGATCCTATTTGTGTATGCTATTGGCATGCAGTTAGGACCTTCCTTTTTCTCTCGGCTCAAGCAAGATGGAATAAAATATAATGGCCTAGCGCTTATCACGG
This sequence comes from Chitinophaga pinensis, assembly GCA_945898275.1. Classification (GTDB taxonomy): domain Bacteria; phylum Bacteroidota; class Bacteroidia; order UKL13-3; family UKL13-3; genus B1. Next base: position 5,932 of record CAMDHZ010000025.1, read on the forward strand.
TGGCAAGCGCCATGTTTATCACTTGGGCCATTCATGCTTTGTATAAAATTCCAATGGAAAGTGCGGCTGGACTTATGACGGGCGCCGTTACAAACACACCCAGTTTAGGTGCTGCCAAAGCGGCTTTGCAAGATTTATCGCATCAGTTTCCCAATAAGGTTTTTGCCGACCCAACGCATACTTATGCCATCGCTTACCCAATTGGAATCTTAGGAATTATCTTTTTATTATTATTGGTTAAAGTTTTTTACCGCAAAGACATAGCAGCAGAAATCGAATTGTTTAAAGCAGAAATAAAGCGCAAACATCCAGAGCCACAAACGTTAAAATGCAGGGTTATTAATGCTGATGCTATTGGCAAATCAATTGATGACATTCTCAAATCTCATCAACTGAATGTTATTGTATCTCGTTTAAAACATTCTGGCTCAGAGAAGGTAGTTTCACCTACTGGCAAAGAAATTCTAATAGAAAGAGATGTATTGATGTTGGTGGGATTGCCGCAAGAACTCGACAAAGCTGTAGCAATTTTTGGCTATGCTTCTAGCGATCAATTTATAGAATCGCAGCAAGACATGCGAACGCAAACATTGGTGGTTACAAATAACTTGGTTATTCAAAAAACCTTAGCACAATTGCACCTTGAGAAAGCCTATGAAGCCAAGGTTACTAGGGTGTATCGCTCGGGTATGGAATTGCTTGCTTACCCAGAACTTATTCTACACTATGGCGATAGGGTTCGTGTGGTGGGGTCTATCTCTGCCTTAGAAGCCATTGCTAAACTTTTTGGCAACTCTGAAAAGCGCCTGCAAGAGCCGCAATTGCTATCCATTTTTGTGGGGATAGTATTAGGAGTTATCTTAGGAAGTATTCCGTTTTATTTACCCGGACTCTCAGTTCCCATGAAGCTTGGCGTGGCGGCAGGACCATTATTGGCAGCCATTCTCATCAGTAGGTTTGGAGGGATTAAGTCGCTACACTCCTATTTGCAACAAAGCGCCCTTTCTTTTATGAAAGACTTTGGGATATGCCTATTTTTTGCCAGTATTGGCATTCATGCTGGAGAAACTTTCTATGAAATTTTTGTTCAGAACAACGGGTTTTTCTGGTTGATACAAGGATTACTCATCACGCTTATTCCGGGTTTACTGATGATTTTATTGGGGAAATACATTTTTAAAATTAGCCTTATACCTTTGTTGGGACTTATTGCTGGCGCACATACAGACCCGGCAGCCCTAGAGTTTGCTACCAATTATTATAAAACTGAACTACCGCTTCAATCTTACGCCACAGTTTATCCTTTAACTACGCTCGCAAGAATTGTTTCGGTTCAAATCTTAATCATTTATTTTACATGAAAAAGTTACTATCAACTTCTCTCTTAGTCATTTGCTTTTTGTGGGCCAATGCACAAACCAAAATGCTCACAGTGAGCGATGCGGTAATGAAACAAAGAACAACTTTGGCGCCAGAACGCCTTAGTTTGTTACAATGGATTCCTAATAGCAGCCTGTTTTCTTATATCAGTAAAAAGAACAATAGCGATGTGCTTATTAACCAAGATGCGCAAAGTTTAAACAGAGACACTGTGCTCAATATGGAAACCTTTAACGCAGCTTGGCTCAACCTTTACCCTACGGAAAAAAAGATGAACCGATTTCCGTTTATTACTTGGACTAGTAAAAGTTCGTTTCGTTTTTTTTACAGCAATGCGTATTATGTTTTTAGTTTCAACGACCAAAAAATTAGGGTTATTGCCAATGCCCCAAAAGGTGCAGAAGACTTAGACTTTGACCCTGTGAGCAACAAACTTGCCTACACACTTAACCACAATTTATTTGTGAACACAGAACCTGGCGCCTATGAAAAAGGCAATACTGCCAATGGCGATGAGGTAAACAAAAAAGACCTTGTTACCACTGATGGCAGTATCTATAATCATTATGGAAAAGTGGCGCATCGAAATGAGTTTGGTATTAACAAAGGAACCTTCTTTAGCCCTCAAGGTAATAAAATTGCTTTCTATAAAATCAATGAAAGCATGGTAAGCAGTTACCAACTCATGAATGTTACAGTGCCTGATACGCTTGGTTCAAACCTTACCAAACCAACAGAATTTGAAACCATTAAATATCCAATGGCTGGCAATGCAAGTCACCACGCTAAGGTGATGATTTACGACTTTAAACGTAAGCAAGTTTTGGAAGTTAAAACTGAGGGAGACCCAGAGCAATACCTTACCAATATTGCGTGGAGCCCCGATGAAGAATACTTATATATTGCAGTGGTAAATCGCGCGCAAAATGAAATGATGTTGAATTTGTATGATGGACAAACAGGTGCTTTTATTAAGACTTTATTTACCGAAACCAACAGTGCTTACGTAGAACCTGAAAAGCCCGTTTACTTTGTTAAAAACGACCCTAGTAAGTTTATTTGGACAAGTGAAAGGTTCGGTTTGAACCAATTGTTTTTGTATAGCAGTCGCGGTGTATTGATAAAACAACTCACCGATAACAGCCAAATTGTTTCGGATATCATTGGCCATAACTCTGATGGAAGTTTCTTATTTTACCATGCTTATAGTCTCGATGGATTAAATAAATATGTGTATAAGCTAGACATGAAAACGGGTAAAAACACCAAGATAAACATGCTAGAAGGGCAACATACAGGATTGATTTCATCTGACTACAAATACATTTTAGACAATTTAAGCAGTACTACCATTCCGAGAAGAGTTACCTTAATGAGTGCCACTGGAACTGATTTAAGCATTGTGTTTAACTCAATCAATCCTATTAGAGATTACCAAGCTTGCAACATCAAGTTATTGAAATTAAAAACCAAAGATGGTAAAACCCAATTGAATGCAAGGATGATACTACCACATAACTTTGACTCAACCAAAAAGTATCCTGTTATTGTATATGTGTATGGCGGGCCGCATGCACAAATGATTAGCAACACTTGGTTAGGCGGTGCCGATATGTGGTTATATTATATGGCACAACAAGGCTTTATTACATTTACTTTAGACAACCGTGGCAGTGGTAACCGGGGCTTCGACTTTGAAAAGGGAATCCATAGAAATTTGGGTAAAATAGAAATGGAAGACCAATTACAAGGTGTTGAATATTTAAACACATTAAAATATGTGGACAGCAAGCGAATGGGAGTATTTGGCTGGAGCTTTGGCGGCTTTATGAGTACTTCATTAATGACTAAAACCCCGGATGTATTTAAGGTGGGCGTAGCTGGTGGACCAGTTATTGATTGGCGTTTTTATGAAATTATGTACACCGAGCGTTACATGGATACGCCGCAAGAAAACCCTGAGGGTTATGCGGAGGCGGATTTAAAGAATTATGCCAAGAACCTAAAAGGAAGATTATTATTGATACATGGCACCAATGACAATGTAGTGTTATGGCAGCATACTTTAAGCTATCTTAAGAAATGTGTTGAGGATGGCGTGTTGGTAGATTACTTCGTATACCCGGGCCACGAGCACAATGTAATAGGGCCTGACAGGGTGCATTTAATGAATAAAATTACCCAGTACTTTAAAGATTTTCTTTAGTAGATAACCATCCTTTGAACGAATTGTAAATCGTTCGCAGTAATTTTCAATAAGTAGCAACCCGGTTGTAGCATTGGCGCAATCGGGTTGTTTTGTTTGGGTTGGTTTGAACCAAGGTATTTGCCGCTCAAATCGTACCAATCAAGTATATAATCATTGAATGGAAGATTAGCAAACGCTATGGTTAGTGCTTCACCTGCTTTTACAGGATTTGGGTAAACCTTGGCAATTGGTTCAAACCGAAACCCTTGCAAACCGTTGATATGGTTGACAGTTGCAAAAGCACCACCGCCTAAATTAAGATAAGAACCTGATGCGCAAGTTTCATCTGCAGCTGCAAATACGGCATAGGTATAATTGCCTGTATAATGGTTTCCTTTGTCTGTAAAAAAAGTGTCGTTAATTAAACTTTTTGAAACGCGTTGGAACATGCTATTGAGGGAATCGTAGATGTATACATGGTATTTTTGTCCAGCGCCGGCTGAGTTCCAATTGAGGCTTACTTGCTTATTTGCAGAAACCGCACTTAGCGTTTTAACTGGAGGCAGATTTCTTTGGCGTAAGGTTGGATCACCCATAAGTGCAATGTGCATAGACCTTTGTGATGCATTGAAGTTTCCTGTGAAATAGAAGCCCTCATTGGTTTGAGAGATTAATGTGCCTTTGCCAAGTCTATCGCCTAGCGCCATGTGGTGCACATACCATTTTGGTATGCCACCCCAAAAAGAAGCAAGGCTTTTAGAGGCGAGAGGTGCACGAAGGAAATTGTTGGCAATATCCCAATCGCCAAAGTAGCTGCCAGCCAAGATGGTGAATACATTTTCGAAGCTGTCATTCACAAAATTAGCGGTATTCCCTACTCCACTGCAAGAAGTGAAAGAGCCAGCACCACAGCCATAACTCCAGAGGAAGGAGCCATTTTTTTGTGCAGGAAAATAATCGAGGTTATCAAACACACTGTCTTGGCCCACTAAGGTTGGGAAATTCGCATAACCTGTTGAGGCTAAGTTTAGGCTTGCAAAGTTATTATCGATTAAAGCCCTTTCTCGCACTTTCCATGCACCTGTTCGCCATTGGTGATTGCGTTTGAAATAGGCCTTTAACAAAACGGTATCAGATTTATTAAAGGTGGTCATGTTAGATAAATCTACTCTACCAATCTCCAAAGAAGGCGTGGCAGGTAGTTTGGTTTGATCCCACTTTCCGTCGCCAGGTATATTATGGTTTCGAGTTAGGTTGCCGGTGGTACAATTTACCCATTTGTCTGCAAAAGATTCATCATCAAAAATACCATAATACACATCTGCAGGCCATGCGCCAGTGTGGTTTCCACTGCCTTCTATGTGTCCGTCTGGTGGCGGGGCATCGCCGTTAACACTGTAATTGCCACTATATGGAACAGCTACTTTTCCGATGATAAAAAGGCAAGCAGGCTTAAGGGTTGCTGCATCGTAAGCTTGGGTAATTTTTTGTTTTATCTCAGTAACTTTTTCTGTCCGTTCAACTATAATTTCTGTGATACTATAATTTTCTGCTGCAAGGTCTGTTTTTAAGGTTTCTAATTCTGTAGTTAAAGGTTGGAGGATATTTTGGTCAATGAGTAAAATGATACCTTTCTTTTGCACTTTTGGTTCAAACCGATTACCAACATAAATATACCCTAAGGCAATGTTTGCTGAACCATTGTTCTTGGCAACCAAATACTCAAAAGCTTGTCCTTGTTTAACAGATGCATCAGTAAAAGTATTTAGATTTCCAGGAACAGAGGCTATTTCTGCGCCCCAATCTTCGTTACTCTGACTGGCTCTTTTGAATATTTTAAAAGTACCTGTAAAATTTTCTTGAGGCCATTTAAGCGTTACGCCATCGGTGCTGCCTGCACTTGCAGAAAGTTGTACTACTTGCGTTTTAGCAATTTGTGCGTTTACATTTGAAAAGAGTAATGCTATTATGAGCAAGGGTATTAGTTTCTTCATATATATCGAAGATACTAAACCTAATGAAAATAAAATGCTAGGAACTTATTTTTTGCAAAGTTTTAAGAGATCTTGGTATTCGCCTTTGAACACATTGAAATCCACTTCACCTCTAATTCCTTTTACCTTTCCACCTTCATTGTGTTGCCAGAAATGCCATTCTTTGGTTAAGCGATTAAGGTCGTCTGTGGCATAATGTGCAATCCAGAGTGGGTATTTTTCGAAATCTTTATTATTGAAGTAATTTTTATAGAAAGAGTAGGAAGTGTATAAAATTGGTGTTACCCCGTAATGCTTTTCTGCTAATACCAACCATCTTTTCACACTTTTTTTCATTTTAGCCGGTGGTGTTGAACCACGCATTTCAACATCAAGCACTGGCGGAAGGTCTTCTTTTTCTAATTTAACTATGCCTTTGAAAAGATTAAATTGTTCGTCGGCTGTTAAGTGAGGTCTAAAGAAATGGTAGGCACCGCGCATCATTCTGTTTTCTTTGGCTTCACGCCAATTGCGTTGAAAGGTAACATCTCTGATGGTGCGGCCTTCAGAAGCTTTGATGAAGGCGAAACTTATGCCGATATTATTTGAAGTATGATCGCTTACTTGTTCCCAATTGATGGTGCCTTGGTAACGAGAAACGTCAATGCCATGCACCTCATAATCGGGTGGTAACCAAATGCCAAATCCAGGAAGTTTGGCTGATTTTGAAAGTTTATTGAAAACAGCTTTTGCAAGAGAAGGCGGGAAAACAATAAGCAAAGTGGTGGTTAGCAAAATTGCTACCCCGAGTAATACTTTCTTTTTCCTATTTAATCCTTTAAGCTTCATTTTGAAAAAATCATAAACCACAAATTTAGGATTAAAGCCAAATAAAAATAACCCAATAGCAATTAACTTATTAAGATTTTTTAAAAAAGTTCAGGAAATCAGACTTTGGCTTAAGTTCCTTTGATATAACTACGAAAAAAAACTTAAAAAATTGTTAATACAAGGGAACTATTTGAGAAGTCTGTTATTGTTTCACCAAAACAATTTCTTCAGGCACGATATCATGCAGGTAAGTAGCCCAATCTGCTATAATTTTATGTAAAATTAACTTTCGTCCCTGAAACTCATATTTATAAAGCGTTCCCTTGTACCAATGACCGGGGTTAGGGCTGTTAAAAAAGACTATGGCATCAAATTCTACGCCTTCGCCAAAGTTACTTACCAATTTAAAGGAAGAAAAGTCTAAAAAGTTTACCTGACCTTCCTTGGTAAACACAATTGGCATGGAATCTCCTTCTGCCAAATAACTGCCAGCCGTAACTAATTTCCTTAACTCGGTTTCAAGGGAGGCATCAATTTTTCTATAATACTCGGTTATTCTTTCGATTGGGAAGTGCATTTCAATGGTTTGGTTGTTGAAAACCAGGTCGAAAGTTTTGGGAATAGAGGGAAAGACATTGTGTTTATTTAAATCGTTTAGGAAGCAGGTTTTGTTTCTATCAAACTCCAGATAATTTCTGTAACCGCCTTCCACTTCTGTAAAACCGGCCATATAGGGTTCATTAGAAAGCAAATTTTCTTTATATAAATCAAAGCCAAGCAATTGGGTTGAATACTTTCTATGCGCATAAATAGATTTGGAGCGTGCTATTTTTGAAAGATAATCGTCGCTTACCCATTTGCCTTGCATTTGGGTTGCCAAATCAATCTTTTTTTGAAACAGCAAGGTATCTCTTGTTTCATCCCTATAGGCTTCTGAGGGTTGGTGAGGTTGGCCAGAATGCTGGTTTTGACAAGAAGCTAATAGCAGCAGCAAAACAAGATTTGAGGCAACAAATAGTTTACTAATCAGGGTTTTCATTTGATTTAAATAAGCAATGCAAAATAAAAAAAAATTGAATGATGCAATTTTTTGAAAAACAATTTTACATTCTAGCTAAACTATTTTACATTTGCAGCCCGTTGGAGGAAATTTAGAATCCTTCAAAAGGAAAAGTTCTTTAGAAAATGAGTTCGGGGAAGTAGAATTTGTAGCTTTGTTTAAGCAATCGGTTTGAACCTATGGAAAGAACTCAAAATTATGGCGGGATAGCTCAGATGGTTAGAGCGTAGGATTCATAACCCTAAGGTCGGCAGTTCGATTCTGCTTCCCGCTACAAGGTTTGCAAGGGTGCAAACAAAATTGGTCTCTTAGCTTCCGCTAGTAAGCGGAGACCGAGCAACGGTTTTCTAATCCGCTAGCTAGCGGACGAAGGTTCGAGAAAATAAAAGTTTTAACCAACTTTAAAATGGTTACATAATGGTCTCTTAGCTCAGCTGGATAGAGCAACGGTTTTCTAAACCGTAGGTCGAAGGTTCGAGTCCTTCAGGGACTACATATAAACTCGAGTAATATCACTTAAAAGCCTGATTATCATTGATAGCCAGGCTTTTTTTGTGGTTAAAAATGTTCGTTCCACACGACATAAAACGACATAAAACGTCACAAACTTTTTGCAACTTGTGACGTTTTTTTCAAAAACAAAAAAACGTCACAAGTTTGGAGAAAACGGCGAAATAGTCCACCTTTTCGCAGAATAAATTGACCACCCAGCGCGGTTGAAATTGACCATATAATTTCGGACTTTATAAAATAATCAAATATTAAATACTTTTAATGATAATTAGTAATAAACTGCTCCTCTTCGCTAGAAAATAAGTTCATTTTTCTCCAGCAATTTAGGTGGTCAATTTGCTCCGATATTTTATGGTCAGATACACCGCGTTTACCAGGGATCAGCAACCTTTTATTTATTTTAATAAATTTCACAAAATAAAAATTCAAATAATTTCCTATTTTCGAGTGATGGCAATTGTATCAATGTTTTACGGGATTATTGTTTCAATTTTTTATTTCGACAATAAGCAATATAAATTACCTCATCTTCATGCGAGTTATAGAGAATATGAAGCAGTTGTTGGAATTCCAGAGGGAGAAATCTTGGAAGGCGAACTCCCAAATAATAAAATGAAACTATTGCAAGCATGGATTGAAATACACAAAGATGAGTTGACAGCTAATTGGAATCTTGCTTCATCAGGTAATAGAATTTTTAAAATAGAACCTTTAAAATAATACTTTTTATGAAACGAAAAGTGATTAGCGTATCTGCTATTGAGAACTACTCATTAGAACTTGTATTTGACGACGGAACTCATAGATTATTTGATGCAAATCCATATCTTGAATTCGGCGATTTCAAAGAACTAAAAGACCCAAGTATTTTTGCAACGGCACATGTTTTTATGGGCACGGTGCAATGGTCAAATGAATTAGATTTTGCACCAGATACCCTCTATGAAGAATCTAAGTTGTTAGTCTTCTAATAATTGTCTTTGCTTTTCATGCTTTTCATATAGAGTAGCACCGCACCTCTTATGGAGTAGCTCCCCACCTTTTATGAAGTAGCTCCGCACCTTTTATGGAGTAGCTCCATACCTTTTATGGAGTAGCACTGCACCTTTTATGGAGTAGCTTCGCACCTTTTATGGAGTAGCACTGCACCTTTTATAAAGTAGCTTCGCTCCTTTTATGGAGTAGCACCGCACCTTTTATCGAGTAGCTTCGCACCTTTTATGAAGTAGCTCCGCACCATTTGACAACCCGCTTGGTACAACATGTAGAATCACCCTTACTAGCTTTCGATGTCTATCGGGAAAACATGGACGTTTTGCCTTTCAAAATTTCTATTACCTTTGTTTTCTTATTACTTGAAATATTAAAATGATTCAAACCCTTTCTATTATCATTCCGGCATACAATGAAGAACGTACCATTCACCTTATTCTAAACAAGGTAAAGGAGGTTCAATTAATTAATAACATTGCCAAGGAAGTGGTAATTGTAAATGATTGTTCAAGTGACAACACCATACAAAAGGTTAATGCGTATATTCAGGAAAACCAATTAGAAGGAGTTATTAAAGTTTTCTCGCATGAGAAAAACAAAGGAAAAGGAGCCGCCATACATACGGGTATTCAAATGGCCACTGGAGATGTGATTGTGATTCAAGATGCTGATTTGGAATATGACCCAAATGAGTTTAATATTTTACTTAAACCAATGACAGACGGCTTCGCAGATGTGGTTTATGGAAGCAGGTTTATGGGTGGAAATCCACATAGGATTTTGTTTTTCTGGCATTCGTTAGGGAATAAAACTTTAACCTTTTTGAGCAATGCTTTGACAAACCTAAACCTCACTGACATGGAAACCTGTTATAAAATGTTTAGGGCAGACATCATCAAAGGGGTAAAACTACAAGAAAAAAGGTTTGGGTTCGAACCAGAAGTTACCGCGAAAATTGCCAAAATAAAAGGCATTCGCATTTACGAAGTTGGCATCAGTTATTATGGCAGAACTTATGAGGAAGGTAAGAAAATTGGCTGGAAGGATGGCTTTAGAGCCATTTATTGTATTTTGAAATACGGTTTATTCTCCTAAACGCTCCCCTCCTTTTTTTCAACTATTCTCATTCTGAAGCTTTTTGTTATCTTCGATAATGAAAATGTAATTCAATTATGAGAAAACAACTACTTACTTTATTGGGGTTTCTTTTGGTTCAAACCGGAATAAATGCCCAAACCTTTACAGACAATTTTGACAACTATACTGCTGGTAATTGGCTTTGCACAAGCAACAATGCTTGGAAAACATGGGGCAATACTCCCGGTGGTGCAGACGATGTAAAAATCTCTAACACCAAAGCATACAGCGGCAGCAATAGTCTTTATTTCGGTTCTGTTTCGGGCGGTCCTTCTGATATTGTACTTCCGTTTGGTGGGCAATACAATACAGGTAATTTTGACTTGTCTTTTTACCTGTTTGTAGAAACTGGCAAGAAAGCTTACATCAATTTGCAAGAACAAACGTTGGTAGGTAAGGCATGGACCTTAGACCTAAACTTTGATTCTATTGGAAATGTGAGCTTGGTAAATACCCAAAGTGGAAGTTTATTTTTAGGCAAATACGAAGCCAACAAATGGATTAAAGTTGGCTTACAAGTAAACTTAAACACCAATAGCTGGGAGTTTAAAATTGATGATAATTTAGTGGGCAGTTTTCAAAATAGTTACAGACAAATTGCTTCTCTTAATTTTTATCCTGCTGCCAATAATGGCTTTTTTATTGATGATGTAAACTATACCTATACACCTTTTACCTTACCAAGTGTAAATGGAGCAGTAACCTTAATAGACAAGGTGGCGGGCAAATTAGCCGGTCAAAAAACCAGCCCCGTGATAGAAATCAGAAACCTTGGCACCACTGCCATTACCCAAGCCGAAATAGAAGTTACCTACAATGGCAACCAAAGCATTAAAACTACTACCAGTGGTTTAAACATTGCCAGCTTAGGCTTTTTTAGTATTCCATTAATAGGCGAATTAAGTTTGTTGGCGGGCAAAAAAGATGTTACCGCTACCCTTAAACAAGTAAATGGTAGTGCCGACCCAGTTACTACAGACAATACCAAAACCATTAGCATTAACCCAGTGGTACCTGCCAAAGATAAAATGGTAGTGGTTGAAGAAGCTACAGGAACTTGGTGTTCTTGGTGCCCAAGAGGAGCTGTTTGGATGCACAATATGGAAGAACGATATAATGGTTATTTCTTGGGGGTTGCTGTACACAATAACGACCCAATGGAAAATGCCAATTATGATGTTGGCATTGGCACTAGAATTAGTGGCTATCCTAGTGCAATTGTAGACAGAGGAGTAGACATAGATCCAAGTGCCATGGAAGGAGATTTTTTAACTAGAATTTTGGTTGAACCAAAAGGGGTAATTAAAAATGGTGCCACTTATAATTCAAGTTCCAAAGAGTTAAAGGTTAGTTTGGTTACCAAGTTTAACGCTGCAGTTACCGGTAATTGGAAACTGGCTTTTGTATTAATTGAAGACAGCGTAACGGGCACAGGAACAGGCTGGAGTCAAAATAACTCTTATGCAGGTGGTTCGCGCGGACCTATGGGCGGTTATGAGAACCTGCCAAATCCAGTACCAGCGGCACAAATGGTTTACGACCATGTAGGTAGAATAATTTATCCTAACTTTAATGGACTATCCAATGCGTATAAGTCGGGCATTAATGCCAACGACACTTTTGTGCATAATTTCGCTATTACTTTAGAGGACACTTGGGATTTGGATCAACTTAAAATTGCAGGTATTTTAATTGACCCTACAGGTAAGATAGACAATGGGTCATTGAGTACGATAGAGGTGGCAATTGCCAATGGCTATGTGAATGGCACATTGGTGGCCTCCTTAAATGAAAAGGGTTTATCAAAAGACAGAGTACTGTTGTATCCTAACCCAAGTAAAGACTTGGTAAATATAGTTTTGGCTGAACCAAGCAAGGTTGAAATCATGAGTTTAGATGGTAAAATTATATTTGAGCAAGCAGCAGAAGGAACACTAAGCATTTCTACTGAACATTGGACCAAAGGCATGTATTTGGTTAAGGTTCAAAGTAAGCACGGAGAACAAATTTTAAAGCTTTTAACCCAATAATTTTGGCTTATAACCAAAGAAGGGGGCGGCCTTCGGCCGCCCCCTTCTTGTTGTATCAAACTCAAATCTCCAATTATTTCTTCTTCTTAACTGGAGCTGGTTTATAATCTGGCAAAGCTTTAATCTCTGCTTGCAATTTCTCGTTGTTTCTTACATAAGCATCATCGCCGCCTTCTTTGGCTAACTCCATGCTCTTGTTAGAACTTTCCATAGCAGCATTATAATCTTTTAAACCTTTTTGAATTTTGGCCTTTAACAACCATACCCAATAAGCACTTGGATTAGCTTCGATGCTTTTGTTTACCCAAGCTAATGCTTGTGTTAGGTCTTTGTTGTTCTCATAATAATAATTTGCTGCACCAAAATACGGACGAGTGTCTTTGGCCATTACTTCAGTAATTTGCTTGCTTAAGCGTTGGTCATAAAAACTAACCACATTTAAACGTACGGCAGTATTTTCCCACTTCAACATAATGTCTACCTTTTCGTTGCGCATGTTCGCAAAATCAATGGTAAAGGTTTCTACATAATCGTTTAACTTTTCAGTTTTTACTGTAAAACGAGCGGCATCATTCTCTTTCTTGTAAGCATCTTCACTATTAACATTTACGTCTTTAGATAAAATTACGATCCATTCGTTTTCGCCAGGATAACTTAACAAACCATATTTACCAGCTTTAACCTCTGTTCCGTTGATTGTTACATCTTCTCCAAGGGTGATTACTGTGGCACTGTTTGCACCTGTTCTCCAAAACTTACCAAAAGGCACTACATCTCCAAAAACCTTACGCCCACGTGCGCTTGGACGAGAATAGTTAAGCTCGATTTTTGAAGTGGCAAAATTTTGTGAAACGGTAGTAGTTGGACTAGGTTGAGGAAATGGGATGCTTTGGGCATCTACTTGGCTGAAGCATAATAATGCCGAAGCAAAAGCGATTGCTAGTTGTTTTTTCATGTTTTTTTAATTTGTATGCAATTTAATTTTCTAACCTTAAAAAAGAAGTTTTAGTTTTAATATTGACCCAATGAATTCTGATTACCCTTATATGAAAGCACTTAAAGAAGTGTTGAACACGCCTATAAAGAAAGGAAATGAAGTTTGGATTGCCGATACAGCTAGGGCATTTGGCAAAGTTACCTTGGGCGACAATTGCTCCATTTGGTTTGGGGCTGTGCTGCGTGGCGATGCAGATGAAATTAATATTGGCTACAGAACCAATATCCAAGAAAATTCGGTGATTCATGTAGACCCCGGCTTTCCAGTAAACATTGGGCACGATTGCATCATTGGCCATGGCGCAATTGTACATGGTGCAACCTTAGGCAATCATGTGCTGGTAGGTATGCATGCAACTGTTTTAAATGGTGCAAAAATTGGCAACAATTGCATCATTGGCGCAGGTGCCTTGGTTACGGAAAGAATGGAAATTCCGGATAATTCACTTGTGGTTGGCTCGCCAGCCAGAATTACCAAACAACTCACAGAAAACCATGTTGAAAAAATCAAAAAGAATGCTGATGTGTATGTAGAATTAGCAAAAACCTATTTGGCTTTTTATCCCAATAAATAATGAGACTGGTGGCATAAGAAGTTACCAAGAAGAAAAAATAATTGTACTTTCGAAGTGGAATAGACAAGTTGTATGTACTATTACAATAAGCCCAAAATCCAAAAATCATTGAAATAGTAAAAAATGAATCAAGAGGAAATATTACAACTCATTAGTCAGGGAGAAACGAGTAGTGTTCAATTTAAACTAAATGTGAGCAACGAACAAAGTATTTCTCAAGAAATGATAGCTTTTGCCAATACCAAAGGAGGAACAATTCTAATTGGGGTAGATGATAAAACTTGGGACATTATTGGATTAACAGATGAAGACATCAGAAGACTTTCAAACTTATTGGTAAACGCAGCAAATGAACACACTAAGCCACCTTTGTTTATAGAAACTCAAACCATTATTATCCATAGCAAGAAAATAATAGTGGTTACAGTTTCAGAAGGATTTGATAAACCTTACAAAGATAAAGATGGAACTATCTTCATGAAAAATGGAGCCAACAAAAGAAAGGTAGTTAATAATGAAGAAATCTTAAGGTTACTTACTAAAGGTAAAAATCTTTTTGCAGATGAATTACCTGTTAATCAGGCCTCACTTGAGGATATCAACAAGGATAAATTTGAGTCATTTTTCCTTCGAGAATTTAAGTTGGAATATGAAAAGCTTGGCTTAAGCTATGAAGAAGCATTAAGTGCAAAAAGAGTTTTAAAAGACAATCACATTACACTAGGTGGTTATCTTTTTTTTGGCAAAAATCCACAATTCTTAAAACCAGCTTTGTGCATTAAGTGTGTTGCTTTTTATGGTAATAACATTGGAGGCTCTGAATACAGAGATAGTAAAGATATTACGGGTAGAATTCCAGATTTATTTGAAGAAGGAATGGCGTTTTTTAAAAGAAATTTACTTCACACACAACAAGGTCAAAACTTCAACTCTCAAGGCATTTTAGAAATTTCTGAAATAGCGCTTCAAGAAATTTTAGAAAACGCACTTATCCATAGAGATTATATTAAAAATGCTCCCATTCGTTTGCTTATATTCGACGATAGGGTAGAAATCATAAGTCCTGGTAGTTTACCCAACAGCCTTACTGTGCAAGAACTTCCTTATGGAAACCCAGTGGTGCGCAACAACTTAATGGTTAGTTTTGCAATGCACTCTTTACCTTATCGAGGCCTTGGTTCAGGCCTTAAAAGAGCCTTTCAACTTCAACCAAATATTCAATTAATTAACGATTCTGAAGGAGAACAATTCATAGTAATTATTCCAAGACCAGAAAAAAAATAAATCTATATTTTCACCTTGACCCAAATTTACACAAATGTTAAATAAAAGTATTATTTCAATAGCACTTGTACTTGTAACAAGTTTCTGCGCCTTTTCACAAAAATCCGAAATCAAAAGAATTGACCCTCAATTTTGGTGGCACAACCTAGAAACAAGAGAACTTCAACTCATGGTTTACGGACTTAACACCGCCAAATTTGAGGTGAAAGTGAAAACCCCAGGTGTTAGCCTAACGGAGGTGCAAAAACTTGAAAACCCTAATTATTTATTGGTTTATTTAAACTTAGAAGAATACCATGGTAATCAATTGCTACTCGACTTTACAGCGGATGGCAAAACCAAAACCATCACCTATAAACTAGAAACCCTTAAAAAAGAAACCCATCAAATAGAACCATCAGATTTGGTTTATTTGGTGTTTCCAGATAGGTTTAGCAATGGCGACCCTAAAAACGACGCTATCAAAACCATGCGCGAACCTAATTGCTACAGAGATTCTTTAGGCGGCCGTCATGGTGGAGACTTACAAGGGATTATCAACAAATTAGACTACATGCAAGACCTTGGGGTATCATGCGTTTGGGTCAACCCAACCTTGGTAAACGACCAACCTGCATACAGTTACCATGGCTATGCGCTTACCGACCATTACCTTACCGACCCGCGCTTGGGTAGCAATGAAACATATCAAAAACTTGGCTATGAATTACATAAAAGAAGCATGAAATTGATGATGGACCTTGTGCCCAACCACATTGGTTCAAAGCATTGGATGATGTTGGATATGCCTGATAAATCTTTTGTGAACCAATGGCCAGAATTTACCAGAACCAACTACAGAGCCACCATCCACATGGACCCATATGCCAGCGAATATGATAAAAAACGCATGGTAGATGGTTGGTTCGACACGCAAATGCCTGATGTGAATGAGCGCACACCTTGGGTGGCAACTTACCTTATCCAAAGTTATTTATGGTGGATTAATTATGCCAGCATCGACGCATTTAGAATAGATACCTATAGCTACAATGACTATGAGTTTATGGATAAATGCATGGCTTACATACACAGAGAATACCCAGAATTTTATGCTACAGGCGAAATATGGGAACAAGCCGGCGTAATGAATATGGCCTATTTTACCAGAAACAATGGGTACAAAAAATCACCTGCTTCCAGCCATTTAACAAGTGCAAAAGACTTTCATTTATTTTGGTCTATTATGGACGGTTTGAACCAAAAACCAGAATGGGACAAAGGATTAGCTAAAATATATTATACCCTATGCCATGATGGTTTATATGAAAATGCTAACCTAAATTTAACCTTTGTAGATAACCATGACATCAACCGCTTTTATACAGAGGTAAAAGGAGACTTTGCCAAATGGAAAATGGGTATTGGGTTAATTATGACTTTACGCGGTGTGCCTAGTATCTATTATGGCACTGAGATTTTGCTAACCAACCCAATCCCAAGAACCAATGACGGGCAGATAAGACAAGATTTCCCAGGTGGTTGGCCAAGCGATACTGTCAATAAGTTTACTGCTGCAGGTAGAACCGAACAAGAAAACCTAGCTTTCAATTATATTAAGAAGTTGGCCCGTTTAAGAAAAGACAATGATGCTTTTAACCAAGGAAAACTAATGCAATTTACGCCAGAAGGCAGCACTTATGTATTTTTTAGATACACCAATGACGAGTGTTTTATGGTGGCTGTAAACAGAGGCAATGAAAAAGTTAAACTAGATACAAAACGCATGCAAGAGCGTATGATTAAATTTACCAATGGATTTGACCATGTTAGCGAAACTAAGATAAACAGTTTGCAAAGCATTGAACTAGAGCCCAACAGCATTCGCATCATAGAATTGATGAAGTGATAACCTATCTTCGCTGGCCATTTTAAAAGCCTTGCAAAGAATTTTCAATACGTACAAAAGGTATTTCAAAGAAATTACAATCCTCAGTTATCCCATCATTATTGGCCAATTAGGCATAGTTTTGATGGGTGTTGCAGACATTATGATGATTGGCAAATTGGACGCTGTAAACCTTGCAGCTGCTTCCTTGGCCAATTCTGTTTATTTCCTCATCTGCATTTTAGGCATTGGAACACTCTCTGCAATATCTCCGCTAGTTGCAAAAGCAAGAGGCGCCGGCCATCCCAATCAATGCGCAATTTTGTTTAGGCAAGGAATTTGGGCCTCGTTGATTTTAACCCTTTTTATTGGCCTAATTTTGTATGTGCTTACCGAGAATTTGCATTGGTTCAGACAAACAGAAAGAGTTACTTTACTAACCAAAAAGTACCTTCATTTGTTAAATATTGGTACACTTCCCCTTCTATTATTTACCGCCATAAAGCAATACAGCGACGGATTAGCTTATACTAAACCATCAGCCATTATTACCATAATTGCCTTAGCGTTAAATGTATTCCTTAATTGGGTGTTTATTTTTGGCAAGTTTGGGTTTGACCCAATGGGCTTGTTTGGAGCAGGATTGGCTACAAGTTTGGCAAGGTATTTTATGGCAACAGCGCTATTTGTTTATGTTAGGTTTCATGCAAGGTATAAACCCTATTTGCATTTGAAACAGCATGAAGATGACAAACACTATTTCATTCAAATTTTTAAAGTTGGTCTTCCTTCAGGATTTCAATATTTCTTTGAGGTTGCAGCATTTGCTTTTGCCGCAATCATGATTGGGTGGATTAGCGAATTTGCTATGGCTGCGCATCAAATTGCCATTAACATTGCCTCTGTAACCTATATGATTGCAACTGGTATTTCGGCAGGCGGATCTATTGCGGTTGGAGAAGCTTATGGCAGAAAAAACAAACATGATATCATAATGGCTGGCAGGGCTGCACTAATTTTAGGAACACTATTTATGGGATGTTGTGCAATTCTATTTGCCTTGCTTGCTCCCTTTATAGTTGGACTATATATTCAGGATGAAATTGTTTCTCCCATGGCCATTAGATTGTTATGGATTGCTGCTATTTTTCAATTGAGTGATGGCATTCAGTGTGTTGGACTTGGTGTGTTGCGTGGCATTCAAGACACCAAAATGCCAACAGCAATAACCATTGTAGCATATTGGGTTATTGGCATTCCTATTGGTTGGTACCTTGGCTTTCATACCAGTTGGAGTTTGTATGGCATTTGGGGAGCATTACTTATCGGACTCACATTTTCAGCCATAGCATTAAGCAGAAGGTTTATTATTAAAAGTAGAAACCTTGATTTGCAGTATCATTCACCTTTAAATTAAGTATTGGTTTGAACCAAAGATTAAAAGTACACTTAGCTTTGTTTATGGTATCCCTGCTCTACGCGGCTACCTTCTCCATTGCAAAAATTGCCATGCCAGCTTATATAAAACCAAATGCATTTATTTTAATGCGTGTTGGTGTGGCTGCAATTTGCATTTTTATTTTCCATAGAATGTATGTAAAAGGCGCCATAACAGATAAAAAGGACTTCCTTCCTTTAGCCGTGTCTGCTGTTTTTGGTGTGGCAGCTAACATGTTGTTGTTCTTTAAAGGCCTAGCCATAACCAGTCCAATTAATGCTTCTGTGTTAATGCTGTTTACCCCAATTTTTGTAATTGTTTTTGCCTTTTTTATGTTAGGCGAAAAAATGGGGCTCAAAAAAATAGCAGGAATTTTAATTGCTGCCCTTGGCGCGCTGTTCTTGGTAGGCGGCACAAAACTTTCTTTTAACCAACAAACCGTTTGGGGAGATATTTATGTAACGATGAATGCCATTATTTATGCCTTTTACTTGGTGTATGCCAAAAGGCTAATGGTAAAATATCATCCACTAACGGTTACTTTATATGCTTTTTTTATTGGCTTCTTTTTGGTTTTACCTTTTGGTTTGAACCAATTTACTGAAATAAACTTTTCTGAACTCCCTTCCATTATTTGGTGGAGCATTGCTTTTGTAACCATTGGTTCAACCTTCTTAACTTATGTACTAAATGCCTATGCACTTAAACATGCAAGTTCCTCTTTGGTTGGAACTTACATTTATTTGCAACCAGTTCTTGCAGCTTTGATTGCAGTAACATTTGGGAAAGACCATCTCACTTTAGAAAAATTCATCAGCATGGTAGTTGTATTTGTAGGAGTTTATTTGGCGTCCTTTAAAAAACAAGCATAATACTTACCTTCGTAGCTTATTTATATATATGCTAAGATCAATGACCGGTTTTGGAATGGCCGAAACCGATACAGAAAAGTTTAATGTAAAAGTTGAAATCCGCTCGCTAAACAGCAAGTTTATGGACCTCAACCTAAGGATGCCGCGCCAATGGCAGCACAAAGAACTTGAACTTAGGAGAGACTTGGGAAAGTGGATTGAAAGAGGCACCGCACAAGTCTTTATCAATATTCAATACAAGCAAATTGAAGATAAGGTAAGTCCGCTTAACCAAGAGGTAGCGCAATATTACTTGAACGAGTTGGCCAAACTGAGTGAAGTGAGCAAATGGCCTGCCCAATCCTTATTGAATAATGTATTTTTGATACCAAACGTCATACAAAATTCAGAAGATACACCTAGCGAAGAAGACTGGAAACAGATTGCTGCTACTGTAGAAAAAGCCTACACGCAATTTGATGGGTTCAGACAAACAGAAGGCAAAATGCTGGAAGAGGAATTGAACCACATGAACAAAACTATTCTTGCTAGCATGGATGCTTTAAGCGCTTATGAAGAGGAGCGAATTACCAATGTAAGAGAGCGTTTGCAAAAGGAGTTAAACAATTTGCAAAACGACATGGTAGATAAGAATCGCTTTGAGCAAGAAATTATTTACTACCTAGAAAAGTTAGATATAAGCGAAGAAAAATCTAGACTTAAACAGCACTGTCAATACTTTGAAGAAACAGCCAACAGCACTTCCACTGGCAAAAAACTTGGATTTATTGCACAAGAAATGGGGCGCGAAATAAATACCATTGGTTCAAAAGCCAACCACCCATTGATGCAAAGAAAAGTGGTGGAAATGAAAGATGAGTTGGAGAAAATTAAGGAACAAATTAACAATGTTTTATAGTTGCCATGGAAAAAGTAATCATCTTTTGTGCACCTTCTGGTTCTGGTAAAACTACCATTGTAAAACATTTGTTGAAAACCGATGATAGATTAGCTTTCTCTGTGAGTGCCTGCACTAGGGCAATGCGCAAAGGAGAAGAACATGGCAAAGACTATTATTTTATGAGTCAGGAAGAATTTAAAACCCATGTGACACAAAATGATTTCTTGGAATATGAAGAGGTTTATGGGGGCAATTTTTATGGCACTTTAAAATCTGAAATTGAGCGTATTTGGCAAGCGGGCAAAGTGGTTATTTTTGATGTGGATGTGGTTGGAGGCTTAAACCTTAAAAATTATTTTGGACAAAAAGCCCTTGGTGTTTTTGTGAAACCACCAAGTGTTGAAGCCCTAGAAAAACGTTTAAGATTTAGGTCAACAGAAACCGAAGAAACAATCAAAATGCGCGTAGGCAAGGCAGTTGAAGAACTTGCATTTGAATCAAAATTTGAACAAGTAATACTAAATGATCATTTAGAAGCAGCCTTAGAGCAAGCAGAAGAAGTGGTTGAAAGATTTTTAAGCCATACCTAATATGAAAATTGGATTATTTTTTGGCTCCTTCAATCCTGTGCATACAGGTCATCTTATCATTGGAAGCTATATGGCTGATTATACAGAATTAGACGAAATTTGGTATGTAGTTTCTCCGCAAAATCCGTTTAAACAAAATGATGAACTATTGCACGAACAAACAAGAATTGAACTTTTAAAACTTGCCATTGCAGACGATATTAGGTTCAAGGCCAGTGATATAGAATTTGACCTGCCTCGCCCCTCTTACACTGCAGATACTTTACAAGCACTTAGAAATGAAAATCCGCAACATACCTTTACCCTAATTATTGGTGGAGATAACTTGAAGAGCTTTCATAAGTGGAAAAACTATTCTGATATTTTGTTGCATCATGATGTATATGTGTATGCAAGAATTGGCATTGTTGAACGCCCTTTGTTGGCCAATCACCCAAAGATAAAAATGTTTGAAGTTCCTTTGCTAAACATATCTTCTACCTATATTAGAGAGACACTGCAAGAAGGGAAAAGCATTAGGTATATGCTTCCAGAGCCTGTAAGAAAAGAAATTGAAGAAAAGGGCTATTATAAGCTACAAGTTTAGCTAACAAGTTTAACCGCAGCAGCGCCACCCCCAAAAGCACCACCCGGATTTGGTTTGGTAATTTTTACTGATACAGAAATATCCTTTTCAGCCAAATGCAGGTGAATTCTTTGTAAAATTGTGCGGCATAAATCTTCAATAAAATCCCTGCGAATTTCCATTTCTTCCTTGATGATGTTGAAGATTTCCTCATAGTTAATTACCTCTTCCAACTGCTTAAATCGACGGTCTTCGGGCACTTCTTCAAGTATTTCAATATCCACAAAAAAGTTGGCGCCTCTTTCCTTTTCAAAATCGTAAAGGCCGTGGTAAGCAAAAAAAGATAAATTCTCTAAAGTGGTAGTTAACTTCATACCTCAAAATAACTATTTTCGCAGCGAAACAAATAATAAAAGATAATGAACCAAGCGCAAGATTTCCAACGTTCAAGTAAATCCGACTTATACCAGCACCACGATTACTATTTGATGGATGAGTTGTTAACGGATGAACACAAACTTATTCGCAATACGGTTAGAGACTTTGTAAAGAAAGAAATTTCTCCCATCATAGAAGATGCGGCTCAGAGGTCGATGTTTCCGCATTACCTAATCAATGGTATGGCAGAGGTTGGCTGTTTTGGCCCGCAATTGCCAGCAGAGTATGGCTGTGGTGGATTAGATTATATTAGCTATGGACTAATTATGCAAGAGCTAGAACGTTGTGATTCTGGCATTCGCTCAACCGCTTCTGTTCAAGGCAGCTTGGTAATGTATCCTATTTATAAATTTGGTTCAGAAGAACAAAAAAGAAAATTCCTTCCAAAATTAGCCAGCGGCGAAATGATGGGCTGCTTTGGCTTAACAGAACCAGACCATGGCTCTAATCCTGGAGGCATGACCACCAATTTCAAAGATGCTGGCGATGGCAAAAATGTTATTTTAAATGGTGCCAAAATGTGGATTAGCAACTCTCCATTTGCAGATGTTGCCGTAGTTTGGGCTAAAAATGAAGCTGGTGTAATTAAAGGTATCATTGTAGAACGCGGCATGGCTGGCTTTACCACACCAGAAACCCATGGAAAATGGAGTTTAAGAGCAAGTGCCACAGGCGAATTGGTTTTTACAGACGTTTTGGTTCCAAAAGAAAATATTCTACCAGGCGTTGAAGGCCTAAAAGGACCTTTAACTTGTTTAAATTCTGCTCGCTATGGTATTAGCTGGGGCGCAATTGGCGCGGCTTTAGATTGCTATGATACCGCTTTAAGATATGCCAAAGAAAGAAAACAATTTGGACGTCCAATTGCAGGCTTTCAATTGCAGCAAAAGAAATTGGCCGAAATGATTACAGAAATTGCCAAAGCTCAAATGTTAACTTGGCGTTTAGGTGTTTTGATGAATGAAGGCAGAGCAACTCCTGCACAGATTTCAATGGCAAAAAGAAACAATGTGGCCATGGCTTGCCAAATTGCACGCGATGCAAGACAAATGTTAGGCGGTATGGGAATCACAGGTGAATACAGCATTATGCGCCACATGATGAACCTTGAAAGTGTAATTACTTATGAAGGTACGCACGACATCCATTTGCTTATCACAGGTATGGATGTAACAGGTGAAAATGCATTTACCTAAGACCTGAAAAGGAAACACTTGAAACGCGCTGCCGCATTTTTAGGATTCGCTTTTCTCTTGTTGTTTCCAGCTTTTTGGAATGGTTTTCCGCTTGTTTATTCCGATACCGGAATATACATAGCAAGTGGAATGCAATCCAATATCCCTCAAGATAGGCCTTTAGTTTATGGATTTTTCATAAGGCATTCGAGTTTATTAGAAAGTCTTTGGCTTAGCATTTTTGCTCAAGCAATAATTGCTGCGGCGCTTACGTATGTTTTTGCAAAACTATTTCTAGCAGAAACACTTAAGCCCCGCAGCTTTTTTTTGGTTGGCTTATTAATGTGCCTTTTTAGCACTTTGCCTTGGTACAGCTCATTTTTAATGGCAGATGCGTTTACTGGTTTCTCCTTTCTGCTTTTACTTTTTCTTTTTTTCTTTTTGAACCAAAAGCCTTGGCACTGGGGATTTTTAATTATATTTTATTGGTTTGTTACTGCTGCTCATTTAAGTCAGGCTACTGGACACCTTTTGGTATGGGCAGTTTTACTAGTTTCAAGTTCTTTTAAGTGGGTAAGAAATATTATCTCAATAAAACGAACACTTTGGGTGGGTGCTATTATTCTATGCAACTATTTATTTTTACCTAGCTTTCATTACCTCGCAGGAAATGATTTTACCTACCCCAAAAGGTCTTATTATTTTATAAGTGCTCGATTTATTGAAAATGGCAGTATGAAAGAAATATTAGATAAAAATTGCCCAAATGCAAATTGGCAAATGTGTCAATATAAAGATAGTTTACCCACCTGTGCCTCAGATTTTTTATGGACAGAGAATAGTCCATTGATAAAATTAAAAGGCTGGGAAAA
The DNA here is from genome assembly GCA_945898275.1 of Chitinophaga pinensis. GTDB lineage: Bacteria > Bacteroidota > Bacteroidia > UKL13-3 > UKL13-3 > B1. The sequence goes on from CAMDHZ010000025.1 coordinate 29,589, forward strand.
AGAACTAACAGAACTCAAAGAAATAAATAAAGCAGTTTTGTCTGACCCTAATTTATTAGTTAAAAACTTAAATTATTTGGCGAAGGTTTCTTGGAAACAAACGTTTCAAACCGCGGTGGCAGAAGAGTATTTGCCTTACGATTCCTTATCTCCTCCAGGTTATATTATTGGCTATTACTTTAAACCAGAATTTAAAAGCTATTTAAACAGCAAACAACAACAAAATCAAGCGCTAAAGATTAGCCATCCGCTTAGCAACTGGATGCATTATAGTTTGCTCTTATCATTGTTAATTCTGCTTACTAGTTTAATACTCGGTTTTGGTTCAAACCGACAAAAACTGATGATGCTAATGCTACTGCTGGGCTACATGGGAAATGCAGTGGCTGTGAGTGTTGCCTCTGGAGGTGCAAGGTATAATAGCCGCTATTATTGGGTGATTGTTTTATGTGCAATATTAATTCTATTTAAATACTTCAAAGAAAAATGGAGATTTAAAGGGAGTTAGTTAAATTGCACACTTTAAAACATCCACTTATGTACGTAATAAAATTTGGAACCGACGGTTGGAGAGGCATTATTGCCGATGAGTTTACAGTAGAAAATGTAAGACGTGTTGCACAAGGAACTGCCGACTATATCAAGGCTAGTTTCCCAAATAACTTGACAGTTGTTATTGGGCATGATTGTCGTTTTGCAGGTGAACTTTTTGCTGAAAACACAGCAAGAGTAATGAATGCAAATGGTATCAAAGTGATTATGGCCAAAGGTTTTGTATCTACGCCAATGATAAGTTTAGGTGCAGTTAAATATGGTGCCGCTTTAGGCGTAATTATTACAGCAAGTCATAACCCACATACGTACAATGGTTTTAAACTAAAGGCACATTATGGCGGACCAAGTTCACCAGCAGTAATTGATGCGGTTGAAAAGGCAATTCCAGAAACTTTATCTGTTACACTTGCAAGTCACGAAGAAAATATTAAAGCAGGCATGGTTGAATACGTAGATTTAGAAACCATGTATGTTAATGAAGTTGAAAGCAAATTTGATTTAAAGGCAATTGCCGATAGTAAAATGGAATTTGCTTATGATGCGATGTATGGTGCTGGACAAAATGTAATGAGAAGAGTGTTTCCAGACATTACCTTGTTGCATTGCGAACACAACCCAGGTTTTGACGGACAAGCACCTGAGCCTATTGACAAAAACTTAAGTGAATTTAGAGAGTTGATTCGCGTAAGTGGAGATATTGACTGCGGATTGGTGACAGATGGAGATGCCGATAGAATTGGACTTTATAACAAAGAAGGAAAGTTTGTAGATTCACATCATATTATCTTATTGCTAGTGCATTATTTACATAAGTACAAAGGCATGGATGGTAAAGTGATCACAACCTTTAGCGCTACCAATAAAATCACTGAAATGGCCAAGGCTTATGGCTTAGAAATTGAAATCACCAAAATTGGTTTCAAATACATTTGTGAAAAAATGGTTACAGAAAATGTTTTGGTAGGTGGCGAAGAAAGTGGTGGTATTGCCATCAAAGGATTTATTCCTGAAAGAGACGGCATCTGGATTGGCTTAACACTTTGGGAATTTATGGCCAAAACTGGCAAGAGCTTAAATGAATTGATTCAAGAAGTATACGATGTGGTTGGTTCTTTTGCTATGGGCAGAATTGATTTACATATTACAGAAGAAATCAAACAAAAGGTATTAGCCAATTGCAAAGCTGGGTTATATACTGCTTTTGGTAATTATAAAATAGAAAAAACTGAAGACTTAGATGGGTATAAATTTCACCTTGGAAATGGCGAATGGGTAATGGTGAGAGCTTCTGGAACTGAGCCAGTTTTAAGGGTTTACTCAGAAAGTGACACAGACGAAAACGCAACTAAAATATTAGAGGTAACTAAAGCAGTTTTACTTAGTTAAAACTGCTATTTTTCCTTGACTTCCGGCAAGTATTATCAGCTTGCCGGACTTGTCAGACCGAACAACATTAAAGCTATTATCTGAGATTTTTCCTTTTCCTTTAGAAGGATTAACTTCTACAGATTCAGTATGATTTGATTCAACCCCAGTAGGCCCACAAGTAATAAACTCTGGCCCTTCACCTACGAAGGTGACACAAGAGCGATATCCGGTAAAGAAAGGTTTTGCATTGAGTAATTCTAAGCCCTCTTCTCTATACTCATAATAATAAACACTTTGCTTTGTTTTGGCAGTATCAGATTCAAAATCTCCTCCAACAATTGCAATATAATTTTTATTGATGTCAAATGAAAATGCACCTTTTGACGGGCTTCCACTCTTCATGCTTTTTAGCTCATAACGTTGGTAAAACTTACCCATTTGTAGCCAATGGAAAACACTTACACTGCCACCAGTTACAAAACCAACACTTCCTTTTGGTAAACATTTAAAGCTAGTTCCAGAAGCAGCAAACAATGATTCTCCTGGAATGGCCCATGGACGCATGGCTGTATCAAAAGGATACCAAGTATTTCCTGCATCATTTGTTTTATATAATACAAACCTTTCATCGATTGGGTCACCAATTACTGCACCTTTACTTATGTCCCAAAAATCTATAGCATCCAAGAATATAGCTGGATCTGTGTTTTGAAATACTTTTCTCCAAGTTCCACCACCATCAACCGTTTTAAAAATATAAGCAGGTGAACCACTTGCAACAACTATTGCTACATCTTTACTAAAACCATAAATAGAACGCAATTGCAAATTGGGAAAGCCAGGAATTTGCATAATGATGAAGGTTTTACCACCATCGATGCTTTTTGCAACTACACTCTGACTACCGCTTACCCAAACCACTTTGTCATTAACTACATGCATTCCTCGAAAAGAAAGGTTTCGAAAATTTATACTAGAATTTTTTGAAACTAAAATGAATTTAGAAGAATCAATGACCTGCAACTTAAACTGACTAAAGCCGTCTTTAAACTGAAATAAAGACAATACAAATAGAAAGAAAGCAATCCGTTTCATGGCCGCAAGTTAATTCTAATTTAATTTAATACCTATTTTTTTTAGTTCAAACCGACCTATTTTTTTTATGACTTTTCCAAGTTTTTGAATCCTTTGAATAGCTAAGCACCTAATGATTATATTGCAAGCAATGAAAAAGTTGAAAAATACAGCCGCATTAAAACGTAAAATTCAGAATTTATTTACCGAAACAGGTAGAAAAATGTTGAATTACAAACAGATTTCCACACGATTAGACTTGGATAGTTCTGAGATGCGAAATGACATTTTATTGGCCTTAAAGCAACTTGAGGCTGATGGAATTATAGAAGAAATTGACCCAGGTAGATACATATCGGTTTTTAAGCATCAATTTGTTTTTGGCAAAGTGGATATGACTGCCGCAGGACATGCCTACGTGAAAAGAGAAGACGCAGAAGAGGATGTTTATATTGGTGCTGATTTTAAAAACACTGCCTTGCACGGCGATTCGGTGAAGGTTTCATTGTTTGCACACCAAGTAAATGGTAGACAAACAGGTGAAATTGTTGAGGTAATTAAACGCGCAAAAACCAACTTTGTGGGAGTTTTGCAAGTACATTATAATTACGCATTTTTAATTCCAGATGATAAAAAAATGCATAACAACATCTTCATCCCTGCCGACAAACTAAAGCTAGGGAAAAATGGTGAAAAAGCAGTTGCCAGAATCTTAGAATGGACCCCAGAAAACGAAAACCCAATTGGCGAAGTGGTTGAAGTACTAGGCAAACCGGGCAATCATGAGACTGAAATGAATGCCATCGTTTTGGAGTATGGGTTTGAACCTAAGTTCCCAGACGAAGTAGAAAAAGAAGCAAGTAAGATTCCTGAGAAAATTCCTGCCGCAGAAATTAAGCTAAGAAAAGACTTTAGAAAAACACTCACTTTTACCATAGACCCTGAAGATGCGAAAGACTTTGATGATGCAATTTCATTTGTAAAACTGCCAAATGGCAACTACGAAATTGGAATTCACATTGCCGATGTTAGTCATTATATTGCTGAAGGCGGCAAGTTGGATGAAGAAGCTTTAAAGCGCGCCACCTCTGTGTATTTGGTTGATAGAACCATTCCAATGTTGCCCGAAAAACTTTCTAATGGCGTGTGTTCATTAAGACCCAATGAAGATAAACTTACCTTTTCGGTGGTGGTTGAAATGAGCCCGGATGCAGAAGTTCTTTCTACTTGGTTTGGCAAAACCATCATTCATTCTATCAGACGTTTTAGCTACGAAGAAGCCCAAGAACGTTTAGAATCCAAGCAAGGAGACTTGTCAGAAGAACTCAATATTCTTAATGAGTTAGCCAAAATACTAAAAGAAAAAAGGTTTAAAAAAGGGGCAATTAGTTTCGAAACCCAAGAAGTGAAGTTTAGGTTAGATGAAAATTTTAAACCTAAAGAATTGTATGTGAAGATTAGAAAAGACGCGCACAAACTGATTGAAGAATTTATGTTGTTGGCAAACCGAAAAGTGGCGGAGTATGGCAATAGTTTAGGCAAGGCAGAAAAAAGAAAAACCTTTGTTTACAGGGTTCACGAAGAGCCTAACGAGGACAAACTTAGAATGTTTAACATTTTTGCAGCAAGGTTTGGTTATAAACTTGAAATGCAAAGTCAAAAGTCTATAGCCAACTCCTTTAATGCATTACTTGAAGACTTGGAAGGCAAACCCGAGCAGAATTTGGTTCAAAGTCAGGCTATCAGAACCATGAGCAAGGCCTATTATGGCACAAAGAAATCTATGCATTATGGATTGGCCTTTGAGCATTACACGCATTTTACATCGCCTATTCGCAGGTATCCCGATTTAATGGTACATCGGCTTTTGTTTTCCTATTTGAACCAAGGCAAATCTGCCAACGAGGCGCATTATGAAGATATGTGTAAGCAAAGTTCTGCTATGGAAGTAAAGGCTGCAGAAGCTGAACGTGCTTCTGTGAGATATAAGCAAGTAGAATACATCAGTGGGTTTATTGGAAAAGAATTTGAAGGAATTGTGTCGGGTGTTACCGATTGGGGCATTTATGTAGAAATTAGTCAGTATAAAGCAGAAGGCATGATTAGACTTACCAATATGCAAGATGATTACTACGATTATGACTCAGACAATCAATGGATCATTGGCCGCAGAACCAGAAAGAAATATCAATTGGGTGACCCTATCAAAGTAATTGTTGCAGCAGCAGATATTTTTAAACGCACCATCGACTTAAGCATTTCGGACGAAGTAGTATTGAGAGTTGGCTTAAGGAAAAACAAAGTAATTGAAAAACCAAAATCAAAGGCAAAGACAACCAGAAGCAGTGGTAAAAAAAGACGGCGGTAACATTTGGTTCAAACCAAAGCTAAACCTTATGTTTGCCAAATGCATAGCTATCTTGAATTACTAGAGAAAATAAACCAAAAAATTGCAGCAACCACCTATGGCCAAAAGCCTGCTGAGTTATATGACCCCATAGAATATATGATGAGCCTAGGAGGCAAACGCCTTAGGCCAGTGCTCACCTTAATGGGGTGCAATTTGTTTAAGGAAGATATTACTGAGGCTTTACCAGCCGCCTTGGCCATTGAAGTATTTCATAATTTCACATTGGTGCACGACGATATCATGGACAATGCTCCCCTTCGCCGTGGACAAGAAACGGTTTACAAAAAATGGAACATGCCCATTGCCATTTTAAGTGGTGATATGATGCTTATTAAAGCCATTGATTTTTTAGCAGAAACGCCAAATAGTAGTTTCAGCGCCTTACTTAAACCTTTTAATAAAGCTGCCGCAGAGGTTTGTGAAGGCCAACAAATAGACATGAACTTTGAAACCACCAAAGTCGTTTCTCATGATGCCTATATTGAAATGATTACCCTAAAAACGGCGGTATTGTTAGGTGCTTCCTTGCAAATTGGCGCCATCATTGGAAATGCTAGCGAAGCAGATGCACATCATTTATACGAGTTTGGAAAGAACATTGGTATTGCCTTTCAAATACAAGATGATATCTTGGATAGTTTTGGTGAAACCGCTCAAGTAGGCAAAATGATTGGTGGTGACATTGCTGCCAATAAAAAGACTTTATTACTTATAGAACTTTTAGCAGCTGCGCATAAAGACGACAAGAAAGCATTAGAGAACTTGATGCAAGCAAGCAATGAAGTTAGAATTCCAGGTGTTTTGAACCTATACAAAAAATATCAAATCAAGGAATTTGCAGAGGCAGAAAAGCAACAATATTTAACTTTAGCCTTTGAGCACCTTCATGCGGTTTCGGTTCAACCCGAAAGAAAAATGACCTTAGAAAAAACCGCGAAAGACCTTATGGAAAGAATGAGTTAAGAAATCCTGCCCCATTTGGCAGTTCTTTGGTAGGCCTCAAAATACTGGGAAAGTGCAAGGTGATTTGGGTGCTGCAAATTAGGATCTTGACGCAAAATATCTTGGGCATTTAACCTAGCTAAGGCTACAATGGGTGCGTCTTTGCTTAAGTCGCCTATTCTTAAATCTAAAATACCACTTTGCACGGTACCTTCTAAATCACCAGGGCCACGTAATTTTAAATCGGCTTCGGCAATTTTAAACCCGTCATTGGTTTCAACCATGGTGTTGAGGCGTTGCTTGGCATCATTGCTTAACTTAACATCTGCCATGAGCACACAAAAAGATTGATCACCACCACGCCCTACCCTACCGCGCAACTGGTGCAATTGCGAAAGGCCAAACTTTTGCGCACTTTCGATAATCATTACTGTGGCATTGGGCACATTTACGCCAACCTCAATTACGGTGGTGGCCACCATGATTTGCGCTTGTCCTTTCATAAAGCGTGTCATTTCTCTGGTTTTTTCATCTGCCTTCATTTTGCCATGTAAAATGCAAACTTGGTATTCGGGCTCAGGAAAATCTCGGCACATCTGCTCATAACCATCCACCAAGTTTTTATAATCGAGTTTCTCAGATTCTGCAATTAAAGGATACACAATATAAATCTGACGTCCCTTTTTTATCTCTTGTTTCATTAAGCCATTCACAGATAGGCGATGGGTATCGTACCTCAGAATAGTTTGAATTGGCTTTCTACCCGCAGGCAATTCATCTATCAACGAAGTATCCAAATCGCCGTATAAAGTCATGGCCAGCGTTCTTGGAATGGGTGTAGCTGTCATTACTAACACATGCGGAGGCTTCACATTTTTCTTCCAAAGGCGCGCACGCTGCTCCACGCCAAAACGATGTTGCTCATCGATGATGGCTAAACCTAAGTTTTTAAATTGAACCACTTCTTCTATTAAAGCATGTGTGCCAATCAGAATATGGATTTCGCCTTCTAATAATTCTTTAAGAATCACCTTCCTTTCTTTGGTAAGGGTTGAACCTCTTAATAAGCGCACCTTTACGGGCATATCGCGCAACATGCCCACAATGGTTTCGTAGTGTTGCCCAGCCAAAATTTCTGTTGGTGCCATCATGCAGCTTTGGTAGCCATTGTCAATGGCCATGAGCATGGTCATGAGTGCTACCACGGTTTTGCCGCTGCCTACATCGCCTTGAACCAAACGATTCATCTGTATACCTGTTTTTACATCGTGTCTAATTTCTTTAAGTACCCGCTTTTGTGCGTTGGTTAACTCAAAAGGTAAGTTATATTTAAAGAAGGTATTGAAATATTCCCCAATGGTTTTTAATTCTATACCATTGTGCAATTGCTCCCGCCTGACTTTAAATCGAAGTAACTTAAGTTGTATAAAAAAGAATTCCTCAAATTTTAGCCTAAAGGTTGCTGCTGCAAGCGATTTATCATCTTTAGGAAAATGAATTTGTAACAGTGCCCAATGTCTTTGTACCAATTTGTTTTGAACCAAAATTGGCTCTGGTAAGTTTTCGGGAATCTCGAGCTTTGGGTCGGCCAAAAGTAAATTCATCATTTTCATGATAGCACGCGAATCAAGTCCTCTTGCCTTCATTTTTTCGGTGACATTATACATGGGCATAATGTGCAAATACTTTTTTACAGCAGCTTCATCCGCATCATCCAAGGTAGGATGGGCGATATTAATGGTACCAGAAAAGGCAGCAGGTTTTCCAAAAGCCAAATAAATCTTACCCGGAAGAACGCTTTCTCTCACCCATTTAATGCCTTGAAACCAAACCAATTCCATCACACCTGTTTCGTCGCGTAAATCGGCTACCAGACGTTGAGCCCTGTTTTTGCCAATTAGGCGAAGATTGCTCACAATTCCCTTAACCTGTACATACGGCATTTCTGCCCTAAGTTCGTTTACCTTGTAAATCTTGCTTCTATCCACATGCCGATAGGGCAAATGAAAGAGTAAATCGTTGAAGGTAAAAATTTGCAATTCTTTTTTCAACAGTTCTGCTCTAGCAGGACCAACGCCTTTTAAATATTCTATGGATGTTTGCAGGTATGAACTCACCGTACAATTTTACCAATAAATCTGTATTTTGCAGCCATGCAAAAACTATGGTTATTGGTGTGTTTAATGTGGACAGTTAATCTAAACGCACAAAAGCTCTTTCCGGTGGAGAAAAAAGGCAAGTGGGGTTACATGGACGAAAGCGGTAATATGGTGATAGACTTTAAGTATGACTTGGCTCAGAAGTTCAATGAAGGCTATGCATCGGTGGCTTTGGGAAATATGCCTTGCCTGATAGATGTGAATGAAAAAAGAATCATAGATACCGGAATTTATCAGTTTATTGGGATGTATTCGGAAGGCTTGGTGTCGGTAATGGACTATAAATTCAGAAGGTTCTACTTAAACAATAAAGGTGCAGTAGCATTAACTTTACCCAAAGAAATTTATGATGCACGACCGTTCTACAAAGGATTGGCTAGGGTTGGCAAGAAAATAGACATTGTTCAAAACAAGTTTGGCTATGATATTAGTAATTTAGGGTACAAGTTTGGCTATATGCGCAAGGATGGCAGCATGGCTACAGGCTTTGATTTTGACGATTGTGATGACTTTGAAGAGGGTGTTTCGCGTTTTATGCAAGGCACAAAATTTGGCTTAATAGACAGCAGCAGCAAGGTAAGGCTTGAACCAAGTTATCAAATGATCAGTGCCTTTAACGAAGACATTGCAGTGGTAAACGCCATGGGAAAATTTGGATATATCAATAAGGATGGCAAAGAACTAATTGCAGCAACTTATGATTATGCCATGCCATTTAATGAAGGCTTAGCAGCAGTAGAAATTCAAGGTAAGTTAGGTTTTATCAATACCAGCGGAGAGTTGGTGATTCAACCTTTATATGACGATGTACGCCCATTCTCTGCGGGCAGAGCGGGTGTTTTATATATGGGAAAATGGGCCTTTATTGATGCAAAGGGCAACTATATTTACCAACCTTACTTTGAGGCAGTAGGTTATTTTAACGAAGGTTTGTGCCCAGTAAAAGTAAAAGGCAAATGGGGCGCCATCGACTTACAAGGCAAAATTCTAGTTCCGTTTGAGTTTGACAATGTAGGCATATTTGAAAATGGCATTGCTGAGGTAATTTATAGAGACCTTAACCTGTATGTAAATAAGCGCGGGGAACTTTTACCTAAGTTATAAACTTTCCGCAACCACTTCTTTCACCTCAGGAACCATTTTGGTTAACATTCCCTCTATGCCACGCTTTAAGGTAACAGTGCTAGAGGGGCAACCACTGCATGAGCCTTTGAGTTCTACTGTAACTATACCGGCATCAAAAGATTTAAAGGAAATCATCCCGCCATCTGTTTCTACTGCGGGTTTGATGTAGGTATCTAAGACATCCATAATTTGGGCTACAATTAAACTATCGGCACCTTCATATTGGTGTGGGGTAATTCGGTTTAAAACAATGGGTTCGCCAGCTTCTAAATATGCTTTCAAAAATTCTTTGAGAATTGGAATCAATTCGTGCCACTCCGCACCCGGGACACGGGTGATGGTAACAAAATTATTCATGATAAACACGCCATTTACAAAACTAAATTCGAATAGGTTTTTGGCAAGTGGCGAGTCGGATGTCTTTTCTTTTGTAGGATAATCAACGGCATCGTCCATTAAAATCATGCGGTTGCAAACAAACTTCATGGTTTCTGGATTTGGGGTTGCCTCGGCATATATGTCTAAAAAAGTGCTGGTATCGGTCATAATGTTATTTTGAGTTACAAAGATAAACAAGCCTAGCCAATAATTGTTCAAAGCTTTATTTCTGCTAAAAGTTCCCAAATCAAATTGGGTTCAAAACCCCTAGAGAGCGCATATTTATAGGCTTTATTTTTTGCTTCGGGAGCCTTTAACTTGCCCATACCTGTAAGTTTCTTTTCAAGTACCTCCTTCAAGGTATTGCGGTAATCTGCCTCTTCAATTTCTTTTAAGCCCTTGTTGATGCAATACTCAGATACATCGCGCATTTTGAGTTCTTGTTTGATGCGCATTTTACCCCACTGTTTTACCCTAAACTTTCCGCCAGCAAAGGCTTGGGCGAAACGTTCCTCGTTCAAATAGTTTAATTCGATAAGCTTCACCAGTAGCTCATCTGCTTCTAGTCCATAAATACCCCACTCTGCCAACTTCTCTTTAAGCTCCTTATGGCAACGCTCCTGGTAGGCGCAGAAAGAAGCCGCTTTTATCAAAGCATCTTGATTGCTGTGGTATTTCTTTTTAGATTCCAATGGGGCAAAAGTAAGCAAAGCGGACCTATGATAAGAATCAAAAAGCCGCCCCCTCGACTTCGCTCGGGGACCACCCTCGGCTTCGCTCGAAGGATTTCGCCATTGAAATTTCTGCCCCTCGGCTCCACTCGGGGACCCGGAGCACTATTCCTAAAGATACTTCTCGGCTTCGCTCGAAGGATTTCCCCATTGAGATTTCTGCTGTATTGAGGAGAATGTAATGTGGGAAGCAGCGGTCCCCGAGCGGGTGGTCCCCGAGCGGATGGTCCCCGAGCGAAGTCGAGGGGCCGAGCACTCTTATGCTACCGCCGGTCCCCGAGCGAAGCCGAGGGGTTATCCCAATTATTGGAATTATTTTCCTTAATAATTCCAGCAGACCACTAAAGAAAATAAACAACTATTTTCTTTGTTTACATGAAATCATACATGTATATATTAAAATGCGCAAACAATACTTTTTATGTTGGAAGTACAAAATACTTAGAGGAAAGAATTGCTCAACACCGAGAAGGCCAAGGAAGCAATTATACGCGTAAACATTTGCCCGTTAAACTAGTTTATTATGAAGAATTTGATAGCACTGAACAAGCATTTCTAAGAGAAAAGCAAGTTCAAAACTGGAGTAAGGCTAAAAAGGAAGCTTTAATAAACGGAGACATCGCCAAACTGAAAAGTTTAGCAGTAAGTAAATCATCGCCATCCATCCCAAGACCCTCGGCTTCGGAGGAACAGGAATCATAGAAAGGAGGTCTTCGGCCCTCGCCCCTCGACTTCGCTCGGGGACCGGGCACAACATTTTAAAAGATACTTCTCGACTCCGCTCGAAGGGCCTTAGACACCATCCCAAAAAGTGTGTAAATTAATTTAAGGATTAATTCTGTCTTCAAACATAATAATAAATTGACTGACTATTTGGCCCCAATTTTTTATTGGTAAAGTCCATGATTTTGACGCTTCGTGTATGGAGAGATAAACTGACTTT
>CAMDHZ010000026.1 GCA_945898275.1 Chitinophaga pinensis
TTTAGAAGAGTAAAAGCAAATAATTATACGCCTGATGAGTTTAGAAAAATCATCAAGCGTTTTAATGACAGACTACAATTAGGCAAAATTCCAATTAACTAAACAATTAATAGTTGTTTAACATCATTGGCATGATCAGCATTAGGATATCTTCATCTGCCTCCTGCTCTGCCGGAAGGATTACGCCCGCTCTGTTTGGCTGAGATAGTTCTATGGTTATCATGGCCGCATCCATGTTATTAAGCATTTCTAATAAGTATTTAGAATTGAACCCAATTTCCATATCATCTCCAAGATATGAGCAAGCCATCTTTTCAACTGATTCGTTTTCGAAATCAATATCCTCTGCACTAATGGTTAATTCGCTGCTTGTCATTTTTAAACGAATTTGATGGGTAGACTTATTTGAGGTAATGGACACACGTCTAACTGCCATTAAGAAATCTCCCCTATCCACTGTTAACCTATTTGGATTTTCGGTTGGAATCACAGCTTTATAATCAGGATATTTCTCATCAATCAAACGACAGGTTAAACTTTGCTCACCAAACTGAAACTGTGCATTTTGTCTGTTAAAAGAAACCTTTACCATTGTATCATCTGAAGGCAAAGATGATTTTAAAAGATTTAATGCCTTTTTTGGCAATATCAAGGCATCTTCTGCACCTGGCTTAACATCATTCCTTGTAAATCTAACTAAGCGATTAGCATCTGTTGCCACAAAAGTTATGTTATTTTTAAACAATTGAAGATAAACTCCAGTTAGATTCAACCTTATTTCATCAGAACTTGTGGCAAAAACAGATTTAGCAACGGCCTTCTGCAAAACTTTTGCTGGAATTTCAAATGAATTTAAATCTTCTAATTGCGGTGTCTTAGGAAACTCATCGCTGCGCTGAGCAGTTAATTTAAACCTTCCAGTTTCGTATTTGATTTCTACAGTTCCCTTTTCTTCATTAATTGAAAAAGCCAATGGTTGGTCTGCTAAAGTTTTTAGCAATTCCATTGTAGTTTTAGAAGGAATAGCTATAGAAACATTTTCCTTTGCATCTACCTTAATGCTAGTACTCATGGTTGTTTCTAAGTCTGTAGAATAAATAGAAAGCATTCCATCAGTAATGGTAAACAAGAAATTGTTTAGAATTGGAATGATAGGTTTTGCTACAACAACCCCATCAATATAGCTAAGCTGGCGCAGTAAAACACTGCTATTTACAATAAACTTCATCGACATATTTCGTTTAAATCATTAAAATGAATTTGAATTCTAGACCTATTCTTCCAAACAAAAATAGAGGTGCTCACCAAAGGCCACAAAACAAGTTATGCACACCTTTTCCCATATGCTCATTCTTCCCTTCCAAAAAAGGGTTTTACTGGTGCAATTTCAATTGAATCTTGTAAAAACAAGGGTGTTTCAAGTAAGTTCCATTGGTCAATTTTTGGCTGCCCTGCATCCACCCAGGCTGTGTACCAATAAGAAGCTACAGCCATAACAGCTGCTTGCATCCTTTGCTCTACAATGCCTTCAAGTTTCTGATGGTAGGCAGTTGAAATTCTTTTTGAGTAAACTTTTTGTGAACTATTATTTTTTTGCTCATACCCAAATTTTTGGTCTTCTGGCGTTTCGGTTTGAACCAATTTTTCAGTTGCAAACACCATTGGAACATAAAAAAAACTTCCTGAAACTGCTTGCCAAGCTGAGGCTAAAGGATTTTCAATATAATTGGCTTTGCCCACAAAAAATGTATAAGTATCAAAAAACAGCTCAGGCAACCTCGATTCAAAAAAACCATGAATACCATGCTGTCCGCTCATTTGACCATTATAGTTTTCTGTTGTATGCAATGGCACATGGGCATCGCCAGCATAATGCCCTAATTCGGCTGAAAGTTTGAGAACTCTCCCAACATCATGTTGTTCAAAGGCTGTTGTGAGTTTTCTCATCATCCATTGTATGTTCCAAGGAACTATCCCATAGGCATGAATGGTATCTTTACCCAACATTTCAATAGCATCTTTATATTTCATTGGGATGGTATCAATGGGTAGCGCCTTTTCGTAATGGTCTATGTCTATATAGTGTTTTACATCCTCTCCTTCTACCAAATACCTCCTCTTATCTGGGTCTACTGCATGTTCAGAAAGGTATTCTATGTTTCTTTTGTAAAATCCAAACATCTCTTCTGGCAAAGAGAATACTGCCAATCTGTTGATTTGCTTATGCGCAAAAAATCCCCAAGCCGCAGCCTTTTCGGGTAATGCAAAAAAAATAAAAAGGCAAATGCCAAATTGAAATTTACTAAAATTCATCTTGCAATTAGTTATGGTTTGAACCAATATGCAAGCATGCCTTAAAACTAAATCAGGTTTGTAAGATAGGCCTCCTCAACTTTAACTTTTTTACCTTTTAACTTTTCTTCTTTGATTTTGGTTAATGCGACCTTAAAAACAGGCGATGAAATTGCAGCATAAGAGGAGTTGTCCAAAATGTCTATTCTTCCTAATTGGTCTTTTTCTAACAACCCTTTTTGGTGCAACCAACCTGCAATATCTACCTTGCTAATTTTATCTTTTTTACCAGCATTAATATATAAAGTTCTAAAAGAAGGCATTTGCAAATTTTCTTGTTTAGTTGGAAGCTTTACTTCCTGAGGTTTATCCTTTAGAAAATGAGGCAGCTTTTCATTAACATCTAATAAAAAATAGGCTTCTCCATCGGCATTCATCCTAGCCGTTCTGCCGTTTCTATGAATCATAGCATCTTCTTTCAAAGGAAGTTGATAATGTATTACAACGTCTATTTCGGGAATATCTAAGCCTCTTGAACCTAAATCGGTTGAAACTAATACTCGAATGCTTCCATTTCTAAACAAAATCAAAGTCTTTTCGCGGTCTATTTGCTCTAAACCGCCATGGTAATAGCCATGAAGAAAATTCATTTTTTTGAGTTGAAGTGAAATTCTATTTACTGCATCTCTGTGGTTGCAAAAAATAATAATTGATTTTTCTCTTAAGGCACCAAGCAAAAGTATTAATGCCTCGAGTTTATCATCTCCTTTTACATGAACATATTTAAGGCTAAGGTTTTCGATAGGTTGTTGTAAACCTTGTGTAAAGTTGAGTTCAAAAATCCTTCTTTTTCCAATAAATGCAGGGATTTTCTCTAAAGGTGTAGCCGAAGTAAACAGTCGTTTTTTTAGGGCTTTGGAGTTGTTTACGATATACTCCATTTCATCTTTAAATCCAGATTCTAACGACTTATCAAACTCATCTAAAACCAGGTACTTCGCCTTGGCGATTGAAATGTTTTCATTTCTTATATGATAGGAAATTCTACCCGGCGTGCCAACCAAAACTGTTGGTGGAACACTTAAACTGCTTTCCTCTATGCGAGTTTTATGTCCGCCATATACACAAGTAATTTTAAACCCACTTGCCATTTGCTTGAAAACCATTTCAATTTGCAAAGCCAGTTCTCTTGTTGGCACCACTATAACGGTTTGAATTACCTCTTTTAAATCTTTATCTAAATTGGAAGCAATGGGCAAAAGAAAGGCTAAGGTTTTTCCAGAACCAGTTGGAGAAATTAGGATGATATCTGAGTCAGCATCAAAAGCATGTTGCATGGCCACCTGCATTTCATTTAAGGCTGTGATGCCAAAATTCTTTAATAAGGTTTGCTGTTGTGGCGTCATAATTCAATTTAATTAAGTGTGTGAAGGTAGTTTAGATATACTCAATCACAAAATAGAAGTAGATTTTGCTTAAACAAAAACTACAAGTGCAGAAAGCAATAACAATTGAACTACAAAGATAAATAATCCAAATATGATTCCCTTTTTGCCTGAATTAAACAACTTTTTAAAACTAACTTTAAGTCCTATTGCAGCCATAGCTATGGTTAAAATAACTTTACCACCTGTTTCAAAAACATCCAAAATCACTTTAGGTATTGGAAATAGAGATGTTAAAATTGTAATGCCAATGAAACTCCATAAATACCAAGGAAGATTGAAAGAATTGCCTTTTGAATTGCCTTTATTAACCAAATAATTAAAAAATAATAAGGCAGGAGAAAGTAAGGCTACTCTAGCCAGTTTTATAGTAATGGCTGCTAATCCTACCTCAGAACCCATCGAATATCCAGCCCCAGCAACATTACCTACGGAATGCAATGAACCTCCAATTAAAAAGCCCATTTGCGTTTGGTTCAAACCAAAATTTACCAAAACCAATGGAAGCACTATCATCCCTAAACTACCAAATAAGTTAACTACTGCCATAGAAATTGCAATATCATCTTTGTTTTCTGTAGTTGAAGGTGCCAAAGCTGCAATAGCTGAGCTGCCACAAATTGCTGTTCCAAACCCAACTAACCATCCTGAAGTCCCTGGGCATTTAAATTTTTTGGCTAAATAATATGTTAATAAAAGAATAACTAAAACAACCAGTCCAATCAGGCTAAAACTCTTCCATCCAAGGCTTGCAATGTTTGAATAATTAATACTAAAGGCTAAAAACAGTATCGACAACTCTAACATTTTACTGCTCGTAAAACCAATTCCAGATTGAAAAGCATCTGGTAATGTTATAAAATTTCCAAGTACCATACCTAATAATAGGGCTAACAAAATGCTATTGAAAAAGGATGGTAAAAATGCCGAAGAGAAATACGCTATAAGGCCAATGCTTATGGATAAAACTATTCCTTTTATTTCTTTTTGAAGCAAATTCATGAAGCTAAATTAGTTTAGCAATATCAGTATAAAAAACAAAGGCCCAAGTAACATAAGTTACTTAGGCCTTTCGTACCCAGAGCCGGGGTCGAACCGGCACGAGGGTGAGCTCACTGGTGTTTGAGACCAGCGCGTCTACCAATTCCGCCATCTGGGCAACGGGGATGCGAAGATAATAACATAAATATTTGTTACAAGATTTATTTTAATAAATTATTCTACTACAATTTCATCAGCAAACAACCATGCTCCTTGCCCTTCTCCAGGGTGTCCCGGAGGACAAATTCCAATATTCTTTGCTTTAATCTTGATAAACTTTGCCTTAACAGCTTTTAATGAAATTCCAAATTGTTGGGTTATAGGATTGGCCTCTACCATTGGTGTATTGTTATTAGTAATTATTACTTCCGACCATTTGATGCCATCTAAAGAATAAGAAAACTCCACTTGCTGTGGTGCAAATACCCAAGCCTTATAGAAGTGAAGAAAGTTGATATAAATGCTATTAACATCAGTAACCTGAGGAAGCTCCATGGTTAGCGATAGATCAGATTTATTGATTGAATGCCAGCTGCTGCGAGTTGCCAATGGTCCAAAGATGCCATTTACCAGAGTGCTTTCACCTTCTGCTGGATAGATTTTACTCACAGGTTTATCATAAGTTATTTTTGAACCAATTCCCTTATGCAAAACATACTTTTGTTCACTTGGAAAAATGCTTAATTGATGTTTGTTTCTATAAAGCCATGCTTTTATAGTACCACTAGAATCAATTGAAATAGTATCTTTATAAGGAGTATTGGTTGTTTTGCCAGTTAAACTATAAATAATATTCGCATTTGGAATTTCTGATTTAAGTATCGCTTTCAATTTATTTTGATGCACAAATGTTTGAATGTCTACTTTAAAATTTCCTTTGCAATAATTGAGTCCCATTTCTGCAAACCTCATTTGATGTGCTTCAATTCTTGGATAAAACTCCAACCAGTTTCGTGTGGCCTTTGGCGACCATAGCACCTCGGCCATTGCAGGCATTCTTGGCAATATCATATACATCACATGATTAAAACTAGACATGTATTCCGTCCAAACATTGGCTTGGGCTCCCAAAACAAAATGACTTAAAGAATCACCTAATTCGGCAGGAATTGGTTCATAATCATACACGCGTTTTAGCGAGTTAAAACCTCCAATGGCTTTGGGCTCTGTTTCTGGGTCGGCTTGGTAATGATCAAAATAGCATGGCACTCCGGGGGTCATAATTACTTCGTGTTGCTGTTTGGCGGCGGCTACGCCGCCGCTTTCTCCGCGCCAACTCATTACAACTGCATCACTTGCTAATCCTCCCTCTAGTATTTCATCCCATCCTATCATTTTCTTACCATTAGCTTTTATAAACTTACCTATACGCTTCACAAAATAACTTTGTAATTCTAACTCATCTTTCAATTGCTCGTCTTTGATTCTTTTCTGACAAGCTGCGCATTCTTTCCAAGGTTCCTTTTCTACCTCATCTCCTCCAATGTGAAAATATTTTGAAGGAAATAAAGGCATCACCTCTGAAATAACATCGGTTAAAAACCTAAAGGTTTCTTCTTTGCCAGCACAATAATTAGAAGACTTACCTATGTAATCACCACCTGTTAAAGGCAATTGCATTTCTCCTTTGCAACTAAGAAAAGGATAAGCAGCTATTGCCGCAGCGCTATGCCCCGGCAATTCAATTTCAGGAACAACAGTTATCATTCTTGCAGCGGCATAAGCAACTATTTCCTTCACTTGCTCTTGGGTATAATAACCGCCATAATTTGCAATTTCTCCTAGTTTGGCCGCTGGCCTATCATTAAAATGCCATGCCCTCCTATCTACTCTCCAAGCGCCTGTTTCAGTAAGTTTGGGATACTTCTTAATTTCAATGCGCCAGCCTTGATCGTCTGTTAAATGCCAATGAAAAGTATTCATTTTATACATTGCCATAAGGTCTAAATATTGCTTCACTTGGTCTACAGTAAAGAAATGTCTCACTACGTCTAAATGCATGCCACGCCAAGAAAATCTAGGATAATCAACAATACTTATTTTTGGTAAAACTAATGCACAATTACTTTTAGAGGCAGGCAATAACTGCAGTAAAGTTTGGAAACCATATTGAATTCCAATTGCAGTATTAGCTTCAATATAAATGCCATTCGAATCAATTGTTAAGTGATAAGCCTCGGGATGATTGCTTGCAGTTAATGCAGTAATATTTACGTGAATATAATTATGTTTTGCCCTTCCCTTTTTTAGTTTTATGCCACTTATAGCTTCAATACTCGATTTAAAAACAGCAATGCTTCTCCTTAAGGAATCATTGGCACCTTTAACCACCAATTTGGTGCTTTCGTTAATTTGAAAAACATTATTAATCCCAAAATCAACTAAATCTACAGGTTTCGGAATGATGTTTACAGCATTTTGGGCAAATAACTGATGTTGGTTCAAACCATATCCAACACAAAAAATTAGTAACACTTTTAAAATCTTCATGTGGGCAATTTCATAACTAATTAACGTATTCCAAAATTTTAGCTAAAATTCTAATCTCAATTAACTTGTTTAAAGGTTACAATAACTAAATCAAAATTGCTAAGCCAAAGAATGGGAAGCTTTGCGAAAACCGTTATTGCCTAATTAAAAATCTGGTTGCCAACCTAAACGTATGATTGCCAACCTAAACGAACGGTTGCCCAGCGAAGTCGAGGCAAAAAAAACCCCGAAATAATCGGGGCTTTAGTGGTCTCGACAGGATTCAAACCTGTAACCTTCTGATCCGTAGTCAGATGCTCTATTCAGTTGAGCTACGAAACCATCTTTGATGGGGTGCAAATATAGTATTTGCTTTTAAAAACACAAAAGTGATTGCATATTTTTTTGCAATCACTTTTGTGTCAACCTAATATTAAGCTAATTTAAGTAAGGTTTGGTTGATAGCTTCGAAATTTGGAAGCTCACCAGCATTCTCCAATACTTCTGCGTATTGAATCATCCCTTCTTTGTCAATCACAAAGGCAGATCTTTTACTAACGCCTTTTAGTCCTAAAATCCAATCTTCATAAATAGCACCGTAAGCCCTTGATGCTTCTTTGTTGAAATCAGATAATAAAGTAAAGTTTAAATTTTGTAATTCTTTGAATTTACCTAAGGTAAAAGGTAAATCAACAGAAATTGCAACAACTTCACAAGAATCATTGTGATAAAGACTTATTGCATCTCTAACCGTACATAACTGAGTTGTACATACGCCGGTAAAGGCAGCAGGAAAGAAGTGTACAATTAAATTTTTACCTGAAAAATCGCTTAGTGAAACTTCTTTTTTATCAGAATCAACTAATTTAAATGCAGGCGCTTTGTCTCCAATTTTTAAGCTCATAGTTTTAAAATTTATATAGTGTTTAACTTTTTATATTGATTTATGTTTTATACAATTTGTCTTATGTTTCTCAATATGTGCGTATGTTTCTTTTTTTCAACATTAAAGATCCCATAACTATCTAAAGCATCAATTCTTACCTTGCCAGCAGCATGAATAATTTTATTATCTCCAATAGCCATTCCTACGTGTGTTATTTTTTCAGCTTCATCCCCAAAAAAAAGCAAATCACCTGCAAGAATTTCTTCCAAAAAAGTTTTACTTTTACCTATCGCTGCTTGTTGCCATGCGTCTCTTGGTAACTGAATACCCATTGTTTTATACAAAACTTGGGTAAATCCAGAACAATCTATTCCAAATGCGCTTTTGCCTCCCCATAAATAAGGAACGTTTAAAAACTGCATTGCTAATTTTAAAACATCACTCATTGTTGAGAAATTTTCAATTTTAGTTTCGGTTTGAACCAAATATCGTATGCCGTTTAGCCTAAAATGAAACTGCTGTTCTTCTAAATATAAATCATACACAATTGCAGCAGTTGGTAAAAGAACATTTTCATTTTTCTCCAAATTGAGCGCTTTAACAAAAGGAAAATTATTTATAACAAAAGGAAAATTGTTTAATAACTTACTCGTTAATGGGAGTTCAAGCAAAGGTTCAAATTGTAAATGATTAATCCAACCCTTGTATTTGTCTGATTGATTTTCTACAAAAAACCATTCTTCCCTCTCTTCAAGGATGTTATAAATCTCTCCAAATAACAATTGAGTAACCATTTCACTTTTGGAACTTGGTTCAGACCGTAAAGGCAATAAACTTAAGGAACAAATGCCTTGTTTCATTGTGCGAATGTTTTGCGCAAGTAACAAGTTTTTTTTGTATAGTTGTACTGAATTTATCATTATGGCTAACAATATAGATTTAAGCTACTTACAAGAAATCTCTGGTGGAGATTCAAGCTTCATAAAGGAAATGCTAGAACTTTATGTAAACACAACTGCTCAAGAAGCCTCACTTTTTCCTGCTTTATTGAGCAGTGGAGACATTAATGGAATTGGCAATCTTGCACACAAAATGAAAGCGCCTATACAAATGTTAGGGGCAAATCAACTGTTCGAAACAATCCGCAGCTTAGAACAAATTGGTAAAAATGGCCAACATACTGATGAGATTGAACCTTTAATTGAAAAAGTTCAAACATTAGTTAATTCATCTATTGAAGAAATTCATCAAATATTAGGCACCTTATAAGCCTAGTTTCTAATTAATTTTTATTTTGGCATTTAGAGATACGGGCAGTAAGATAATTATCAAAAGCCTCGAACAAATCGAAGGCATTAGGGCGAGTTCGAAATTAGCAGCACAAACGCTTGAAATGATTGAATCCTACGTTAAACCTGGGGTAAGCACTGAATTTTTAAATTCAATTTGTGCTCAATTTATGAAAGATAATGGCGCAGTTCCTGCCACTTTAGGATATAATGGGTATCCCAAAGAAACTTGCATATCAGTAAATGATGTAATTTGCCATGGCATTCCTGGAAAATACGAATTAAGAGAAGGTGATATAGTTAATATTGACGTAACTACCATATTAAACGGATACTTTGGAGACACTTCAAAAATGTACACAGTTGGGAGTATTACAGAGCATGCCCAAAAGTTAATTAAGGTAGCAAAAGAATGTTTGAACCTAGGTATTGAACAATGTAAAGAAGGTAATCCACTAAATAATATTGGTTATTTTATAAATAAACATGCAACTGCACATGGCTATAGCACTGTTTATGAGTTTTGTGGACATGGAGTTGGGATTAAATTTCATGAGGAGCCAGAAGTTTGTCACATTGCCGAGAAAGGCACTGGGCCATTACTTAAACCTGGAATGATTTTCACCATAGAACCAATGATTAATGCTGGAAAAGCCAGGTCAAAAGTAGATAAGAAAGATGGCTGGACGGCAAGAACAATTGATGGTAAACTATCCGCCCAATTCGAACATACCATTTGTATTACAAAGGGTGAGCCTTATGTGCTCACAGATATTTATAATGAATTTCCAATTCCAACAGAGATATTTTAATGTTATATGAAGTGCTACAATCATAAAAAGAACTTTTTAGCCATAGAGGATGAAGCTTATTTTAATTTCGATAATGCAAAATATGTTATACAATCCGCACCCTATGAGCATACTTCTTCCTATATAAGTGGATCTAAAAAGGGGCCTGAAGCTATTTTGAAAGCCTCGCATTTCGTAGAATTCTATGATGAAGAATTGGATCAAGAAACCTTCAAAAAAGGTGGTATTTGCACTTTACCTCCAATGGATTTTGAAGATAAGGTCAATGAAAAAGCAGTTAAGCTTATTGAAAAAAACACCCTAAAATTACTTTCTCAAAATAAGTTTCCTATAACATTAGGTTCAGAACATACTATTACATATGGAACGGTTAGAGCTGTAAAGCAATTTGTACCAGATGTACATGTACTGCAAATTGATGCTCACAGTGATTTAAGAATGGAATACCACGGAAATCCTTATTCACATGCTTCTGTAATGGCAAGGGTGCATGAAATAAACGTACCTTTAACGCAAGTTGGAATTCGAGCACAATGTATTGAAGAATCAGAATTGATTAAAAGCAGCACTAATATTCATACTTTTTACGCACATCAAGTAAGAAATAATCCTAAATGGGCTTCAGAAGCACTTAAAACTCTTGGTGAAAATGTTTATATTAGTATCGATGCAGATGGATTTGACCCTTCGATTGTTCCTGCAGTAGGAACTGCTGAACCAAATGGTATGTTGTGGCAAGAAACCCTTGAGTTTTTAAAATCCGTATTTGCCAATAGAAATGTAGTGGGATTTGATGTTGTGGAAATTGCTCCTATTAAAGGAAATATCTTGACCGAATTTACCATGGCTAAACTTGTTTATAAATTAATCGGCTTTCAAACCTTAAAAGCATAATATGAAGGTATATTTAGATAATGCAGCTACAACGCCGCTTGATGCTGAAGTGGCAAAAGAAATGTATAAAGTAATGTGCGAAGAGTTTGGTAATCCATCTTCTACACATTCGCATGGCAGAATAGTAAGGACAATTATTGAAGACTCCCGTAAAAAAGTTGCTCAATTATTAAATTGCACACCGGGAGAAATCTTTTTTACCAGTGGTGGTACCGAGGCAGATAACATGGCCATTCGGAAGTCTGTTGAAGATAAAGGTGTTAAAAATATTATTACTTCAGCAATTGAACACCACGCCGTAAGCCATACCATTGAAGAACTTGCACATCAAGGAAAAGTAAATTTACACTTGGTAAACCTGCTTCCAAATGGTCATATAGATATTTCACATCTAGAAGAATTACTTGCTAATCATTCAAATGTTTTGGTTAGTTTGATGCATGCAAACAATGAAATTGGGAATCTACTTGATATTGAGAAAGTGGGTGAGTTATGTAA
Source organism: Chitinophaga pinensis (assembly GCA_945898275.1). Taxonomy (GTDB): domain Bacteria; phylum Bacteroidota; class Bacteroidia; order UKL13-3; family UKL13-3; genus B1. Next base: position 11,627 of record CAMDHZ010000026.1, read on the forward strand.
GCAGCATAATGCCTTGTTTCATTGCGATACAGTTCAAACCATTGGACATTACTCCTTTGATTTACAAAAATTAAACATTGATTTTTTAGCATGTGCTGCTCATAAATTTAACGGCCCAAAAGGTGTTGGCTTTATTTATATAAACCACACCACAAAAATTCACCCTTTTATAACAGGTGGGGCACAAGAAAGAAATATGCGTGGTGGCACCGAAAATGTTTATGGAATTGTAGGTTTAGCAAAAGCGATGGAAATAGCCTATGCAAGCCTCGACGAAAAAAAGAATCAAATCACAGGTTTGAAAAATTATATGATTGGGAAGTTAAATGAATTGGTTCCAGGCATTAATTTCAATGGTGATGCTCAAGGTAATTCGCTTTATACAGTGCTTAATGTCAACTTCCCTCCTACGCCAATTGCAGAAATGATTCTTTTTAAGTTAGACATTGCCGGCATTTCAGCATCTGGAGGAAGTGCTTGTTCTTCTGGCTCAAATGTTGGCTCACATGTGCTTGCAGCCTTAAAAGTTGACCCCAATAGACCAAGTGTAAGGTTTTCTTTTGGCAAGCACAATACAACTCAAGAGATAGATTATGTGCTAGAACAACTTCAAAAAATGTTAGGATATTCCTCAATGAACTAATAAAAAAATAATAAAAAAATAAAAAAAATGAAAAAATTACTCATTACAAACCTTTTTGTATTAACCTTTTCAGTTGTATTTGCCCAAGGAGATTCAACCTCAACACCAAAACAAAGAAAAGTAAAACATAATTTTCAAGCGGGATTCAATCTAAACCAATCTACATTTAGTGATAATTGGACAAGTGGTGGTTTTAATAGCTATGCATTTGGTGGCTTTACAAATTATGTTGCAAAGTTCAAAACCAAAAACTGGGATTTCACTTCCGACCTTCAAATACAATTAGGATTTCAAGAAATTCAAAATGAGGGAAGAAGGAAAAACGCGGATAGGTTGTTTTATGATTTTAAAGCAGGATACATGATCAATAAAAAATGGAACTTTTTTGCATCCATGAACTTCCTTTCTCAGTTTATAGAAGGATATGATCACAAAACGAAAAGCGCCATAGAACCTAGCAAAGATTCTTTAATATCTGCCTTGTTTGCTCCAGCTTATTTAACTTCATCAATTGGATTAGAATATAAACCACTAGAATACCTTTGGATGCGCTTTGGAGCTGGTACACTAAGACAAACAATTGTATTAGATGAAAGGATTTCTAATGCAGGATTATATGGTTTAAAGAAACCAGGAGATAAGCTAAGAAATCAAGCAGTACTTCAATTCATTGCTAATTTCGATAAAAACCTAGCACAAAATGTAAATTTAAAACTCAGGTACATGAGCAATTTCGATTATATCAAAGCTACCGAATTAGGCGGCGGAATGGAAAATTCCATTGTTCATATTTTCAATGCTAATTTAACCTTAAAAGCAACAAAATATATTAGCACCAACTTGCAGATAAACGTAATTAAAGATCCCGATCAAGATAAAAACACACAATTTTCCCAAATACTTTCATTGGGTGTTGTCTATAGCTTATCTAGAGAATAATTATTCCTAAACATAATCGCTCAAACAGTGTTTATTAATAAATAAAAACAATAATTTAATTATGACTTTTAAAATCTATACTAAAACAGGTGACGCCGGTGAAACATCATTGATTGGAGGTGTTCGCGTACTCAAATCACATCTTAGAATTGAAAGTTATGGTACAATTGATGAGCTAAATTCTTATTTAGGTTTAATTAAAGACCAAATAGAAATCCCCAAAGCAAAGGAAGTAATTTACGAAATTCAAGATAGACTATTTACTGTTGGGGCAGTTTTAGCAAGCGACCCAGAAAAGTCAAAAATGAAGGTTCCGGACATTCACGAATCTGATATTTTGCTTTTAGAAAAAGAGATGGATGGCATGGAAGAATCACTTCCTCAACTTAAAAACTTTGTTTTACCGGGCGGAAATGTAACGGCATCGCATTGTCACGTGGCTAGATGCATTTGCCGAAGAGCAGAAAGAATTATTGTTTTATTGTCTCTAGAGTCAGAAGTACCTGAGATTATTATTAGATATGTAAACAGATTAAGTGACTATCTATTTATGCTTTCAAGATATGTAGTTCAAAATGCAGGTGCCGAAGAAATTTTGTGGCGACCTAGAGCTTAATTTGCTGCGTATATCCAGACATTTTTACCAGAAAGCTTTAGTTGTTCGGCTGCGGTCTTGGCTTTGTCTAGACTGACCTTTTTAACATAAGCAACCAAATGAAATGGATATTGTTCTGGTTTAACGGAAACAGCGTCTTTATAGCTATTTTTTCTTAATTTGAGGGTTAAATTTTTTGCATTGTCTTCTTCCTTAAAAGCACCAGCAATAACATAAAACCCAGTTGAAATATTATTTATTGAGGCATCCACATTGACAATTTCAATTTCCTCATCTTCTATAAGCAATGGTTGGCTCTCAATTTTTTGAGATACCACTTCTTTTTGTTTAATAACCTCGTTAGTATGATTTTCTTGTACTATTATCGATTGTGGTTCTACTTTAGTAATTTCTGTTTGAACCAAATCATAAACACAGTAGTCTATGCTATCAAAATAAAATGAGTCTTTATGAAAGGTTAATGCAACATGCATAGGCAATTGCGTTAAATCTTCTAGTACTATACTTTCTTTAGAAATTGGCTTCTCTTCAGGCAGAATTGAATCAACTTTTAAAGATTCACTCACTGTACTTTCAATAACTTCTCCAGTCTTTCCAAAAACACCCATGGTGGCAACTTGGGTTTTTAAATGATCAACTGGTCCGCTGTATAAATACAAACCTAGATTTACCAATAAAATCAGAATTAAAACGGTTGTAATAACTGGAAACAATTTGCTGCTTTTTCTTTCATTTACACTTTCAGAAATTTTAGCTTGATCCAACATCACTTTTAACTCCTTTAAAGCAGATTCGCGCATCTGAGATAATGCCGCATCTTCTTCTTCTTCAAGGCTAACATCCATTCGTTTAACCTTATGCAAATTTGCAGCAAAATGCACAGCATCGAGTCCGAATGATGATTTTTCAAAACTTAAATTCTTTGTAGGTTCAAAATCCAATTCACCTAAAATATTAAATTTAAAATAGCCAAAACCTTCTATTTCAAATCGCTTACCTGGCAGTATAGCTGCTCTTAAAGAAAGTCCAAATAAATTTAACTTATCCTCCAGGTAAATAATATCACTATAATCCTTTAAAAAAACAATGAAGTCAGGCGTAGTTTCAAAATCTCCTTGAGAAAAATTAATACTTTTTTTCTTTGGTGAAACAATTTTAGAAATTGGATCAACCGTAAAATCAGAAACCTCACAAACAAACCTACCTATACCTGCAACACATAATTCGTTATGGCTAAACAAATAGTGTTTAATAAAGTAGGCAATTTTTAATTCTGACTCAGTCACTGTATCAATTTATCTAAGCAAAGTAAGTAAAAACATGGAAATTAGTATCCACAAGCTATCAACATTAAGAAAAAAATAAGAATAAAAAAGGGGGTTACTTAAATTAAGCAACCCCCTTTATATGAAAATTTTAAATATTAATATTCCCAAAGGTCATGCTCTTTTTCAAAAAGCTCTTGTTTAATTCTTTCACCTTCAAGTAATGCTGCAACACCATTATCCTTAAATTCAGCATATTGACGAATATACATATCTTGTTGATTAGCTTCCTTAATAATGTAACCATTAAACAAGCGTTGCTCAAACCAATCGTCATAGGTTAACCTTGCTGCATCATTTTGTCTGTTAAATACTTCAAAATTAATTAAGAAGTGTCTTAAGTCGTTTCCATCAGATGAGTGATACTTAAATACACACAAATCTTGTTCACCTAAATCTACTCCGCCAAGTGTTACTCTATACTGTGGTGAAATAGAGACTATACGAACAAACATTTGTGAATGTTTCTTGTCAAAAATCCAATCTTCTACAATTCTAAACTTAGTGATTCTAAGTTCAGGAATCATTGGATTTACAATAGTATCTAATTTAGTAAAAGTAGGATCTTCTGGATCAATTGGAACTTCTACATATTCCGTGTCGGTTCCAAGCGCTAAAAACTCTTCAATTGACATTTGCGTAGCCAATGAATCATCACGATATGGAACCAATTCGCCCTTTTTTACAGCATTGTATAACACTATACTTAAAGGATTTTTAGGCCAAGCCATGGGTTGATTGGTTTTTTCTCTCACATCAATCATTCTTACAACACGCTTAGCATACATTACATCTGCTTCACGAAGGTAAGGCCATGGAATAACCTTACGCTCAGATACTGCTTGTCTATTGTATATAAAATCATCATATACACCTTGTGCCATAGAAGGCAAAGCAAGTACTATCAAAACTAAGATTCCAAATATTCTTTTCATTGCTTACAAATTTTCAATTATTGTCTAACTTCAAGTGCCAAAGAAGCTGGAACAGGAACAACACCAGCAGGGCCTTTAGCTTTAATACCCATTAATATATAAATATCACCAGGTCTTGCAGAATTTAACATAGATTTTGCTCTTGGTGTCAATTGCTCACTATTACCTTTTTCTACAGATGCCTGACCATTTTTTGGCTTATAAACTAAATTCCATTCAGTAGGTGAATACTTAACTCCTTCAAATGCAAAGTCTTTTAAAGCTGTTAACACAAAGTTTGCAGATTTTAACTGACCCATAGATACAGAACCCGATGCATCAATTGGTCCAAGCATTGGTTGTGGCTTAGGAACTTGACGAACGCGATATTCTTTTATACCCATTGTTTTTCCATCTACAGAAGCAGAAATGGTAACTGTTCTTTGAGAACCATCTACAGAAAGTTCAAACTCTCCATCTTTTACCTTCTTTAAGCTTCCACCAGAAGTACATGAAACGTTAATTTTATTAGCACCAACACCTGGTACAGAAACTGAAATTGGATTTTGAAGTCCAATATAAACTACATTCATTTTTGTTGCAGAGATTACTGCTATAGGAGCTAAGGCAAAAAACTCACCTTCTTTTTCATAAGTTTTCTTTTGACCACTGCTATTTACTGTTGAAATAACAGCCTTAAACTTATTAATACCTTCTCTAGTTGCAGTCATTGTATACTTACCAATACCCTTTTCGGATGCAATTTTAGAACCATTAACGGTAATATCAGCTTCACTTCTGCTACTTGACGCAGCTAAGAATATTTCAGCTTCATACTTATTCCCTAAAGTAATATAAGTTCCACTTGTAGGTATAATTTGAGCTTGAAAATCTGTTACAATTTGAACATCATCAGTTAATGAACCTTTTAACAAGTCTAAAATTTGAGATTCAGTATTTTTAATGTCATTTTGTGTTTTAGCCATAAGCGCTACAACAGCTGCTAAAGGCGTATGTTCAAACATTTCTGATTCCCAAGTTTGTCCATCTTTAGGGTCTTCAGTTAAAAGGTCTGATTTAACCATTTTTTGCTTATCTGCAGATAAAACAGCTAGCATTTTAGTTCTAAGCTCATTAATTTTAGCCTTAACTTCAGCACCTTTTCCTTGATTAATCATTAAATTGGCATGTAATTCAATATTACTAGCTTGAGCCAATTCTTCTTTAGGGTCTCCTTCTGGAAACTCATCAGAACCTTTACGACCTCCTGCAGTGGTGATTAATTCATCCTTTAAAGTTTGAAAATACTTAACACCTTCATCAGCAATCTTCTTTAACTCGATTGATTTGTTGTAGGCTTCAGTACCTTTGGTATCATTGGGAAGATCTGTATGAAACTTCTCAATTTGTACCATTGTATTTTTGTTCTTTTCATCAATGTTTCGGCCAGCACTATCCATGCTCACCTCCACCATATGAAAAGACTTTAAGATCTCTGCTGATACATTTAGCGCCAACAATGCTGTTAGCACTAAATACATCATATTGATCATTTTTTGTCTTACTGTTAATTTACCACCAGCCATGTTTTAAAATAATTTAATGAATTTAAAATTAGTTGCGAACGTTCATAGCAGCAAGCATGTTGCCGTATACACTGTTTAACGAAGAAATGTTCTTGTTTAGTTTATCCATTTCTCCTTTAAATTGATCCGCATTTGATGAAGTTTCATTTAAAGTATTAACTACTTTAGATAAACCATTCACAAATTCATTAATAGATTTTAAATGATTGTTAGATTCAGCAATTTCTAATTCGTAAATTGAATTTAATGAAGAAAGATTTTTAGTCATTTTTTCAATTTGTGCGCCATATTCGCGAGATCCTTCTGAAGCGTTAACAATGCCTTCCATTGCTACAACAGCTTTAGAATAAGATGTGTTAATTCCAGTTAAAGAATCTGCAGCTTGTTGTACATTTTTAGTGTAATTATCTGTAGCTACTGCAGCAGTAGAAAGTTCTTTCATACTTGTAACGTTTTCGCTTAAAGTACGCATTCCATTTCCTAGGCTGCTAATCAAATCAGGTCCGATTTTAGCATCTTCCAACATTTTATCTAATTGTTGAGTGATAGAACCTTTGTTTGCAGAAGACTTCTTTTCTTTTGGTTCTAATCCAGCTAATTCAGGATATACCAATGTCCAATCTGGTTCTGCATGAGGTGGTTCGAAAGCCGAAATAAAGAAAATTGCTGCCTCAGTTAATAAACCTACCATCAACATGAAATCAGCACCTGGCCAATGTAGAATTTTAAATAATGCACCGATAATTACGATTGCCGCTCCGATACCATACGCTTTAGCCATGAAAGACTTAAAGCCTTTGCTTTCCATAAAACTGTTTTTCATTGTTAGGATTGTTTAGTTAGTTTAGTTGATATTGATTGATTGATTTTACTTTTTATCTCTGTTAGAGCGTCCTACATAACTCATTACACAACGGAAACCAGTGTAAGAGTTGCAGCTATCTTGGTATTCATAAGTTCTAGAACCATTGCTGATATAATGTGCAATATCTTTCCATGAACCTCCACGAAGTACTTTTCTTTTTAAGGTTTCTTTATCCTCGTCTTTAGCGTCATACTGATAATCTGAGTTTAAATCATGTGAAAATAAGTGACCAGACTCTGCAAAAGCAGATATAGTCCATTCTGCAACATTACCACTCATATCATATAGACCGTAATCATTAGGGAAGTAAGAAGCTACACGAATTGGATAAACTCCACCATCTGCGCCATAATCACCACGACCAGGTTTGAAGTTAGCTAAAGCGCAACCTTTAGCATTGCGTACATAAGGTCCACCCCAAGGATACATTGTTTGATCTCTTCCTCCTCTTGCTGCGTATTCCCACTCATATTCGGTTGGTAATCTAAATGCTGTAACCAAATTCTCGCCATTTTCAGCATAAGAAGCATTCAAATGGAAGGTTCTCCAATGACAGAAAGCACGCGCTTGCTTCCAATTTACACCTACTACTGGATAATCATCATATTTTGGATGCCAGTAGTACATTGTAGAAATTGGCTCATTATAAGCGTAAGTAAAATCACGCATAAATACTAGTGTATCAGGATAAACCTCTACAACCTCTTCTTTTTTGAATTCGGCTCTGCTATGCTTGTAGGCATCTTGCTTATGCAACAAAGCGGCTGCTCTATAATCTACATAATCGTAGCGATATTTGAGTTTTCTAACGTCTATTTGCTTAGTACGGTAGTAAATTTCATTACCTTGATAATACAAATCATTGATTTCACCGCTTTTTAAATCTTCGGTTTCAATTTTTAATCTGTAATCAATGGCATGACCTTCCATCTCTTCTTCGGTGATTGGGTCAATCAAAGGAACATAAAATTTGTCTCCTAATTTTTCACGCACGATTGAATCCAAGATTTCATCTACAAATTGACGGTATTCGTTATTTGTAATTTCAGTATCATCCATGTAAAAGGCTGTTACTGTAATTTGCTTATTAGGTGCAATCATTGCATTAGGAACATCTTGTTCGTTTGCACCAACATGAATTGTTCCTGAAGGAATGTAAACTGTACCAAATGGTTGCGGATGGAACCACGCGCTGCGCCCTGGAACACCATTTAATTCCCCATTGTTACTGCTGCAACTTCCTAGAACCACAGCCAACGAAAGGAAGAAAAACCACTTAAATTGCTTCATCGTATTGTTAAATATTAGTTACGCTAATGTGGCAAAATTATGATTTCATATGAATAAACCAAGTTTTGCCATAAATTATTTGTATAAAAACGAACTTTTTGAAAAATTATTATTACATGAACCTCGGTCCAACCCTAGATCTAATAGGTTTATCCCTTTCTGGAATCTTAACCCCAAAGCAATATCTTAATACTATTTCATGAGAACCTGAAGAGTAATTAAGGATTTTAGTTGTGGTTAAATCATAGGAGTATCCTGCAAATAACGGGAATTTAGGGAATTCATACCCAGCCAAAATAACAACTGCATCCATTGGCCTCCAAGTTAAACCGCCTTTGATACTTTGGTTCAATATTGCCATACAATTAATATCTGCTTGTATTTTACCTGGATCTTTTTTAACAAGCACATTTGGGTTCAAAACTAATCCATTGCCTAAATCATAATCTGCTCCCGTAACAAAATAGTAATGTAATTTTGAATCTACTGTTGAAGAACCTTTCGGATCCCAAGTATATGTAATTGTATTTTGGTTTAAATGTGTGGCAGAGAGTCCAGCATAAAAATTATCTACTATCCCAAATAGATTTGCTTGTGTATAGTATAAACCAAAATCAAGGTCTAAAGCTGTGCCTCTTACTACACCATTTGGTATTAATGGGTCATTTGGGTCAATTGCTTTCAATTTGCCTCCATCCAAAGACCTTTGCATTTGCCCTACGCCTATCCCTATACCTAAGTTGCCACCTGTTCCAATAGGTTGACGGTATGCTAGCGCTCCACGAAATACTAAATTTTCTTCAAAGCCAAGTACATCGTTTACAATAGTAACCCCTACTCCAAGCCTTTGACTTTTTCCAATACTTGCATTAATAGAACCAACGAGGTTTCTAGGTGGATCTCCTTGTGCTACATCTCCTATGTATGTGCTTCCGCCAAAACCAACCCATTGGTTACGGTTTAATAAACTTACACAAATTTTCCCATCAGTTGCCCCAGCATTACCAGCATTGAACAATAATTTATTGTACATAAATTGACTGTAATGTGGATCTTGCTGAGCCTTTAAGGTAACAGCTGATAAGAGGACAACTGTAGCAAAAATAATTTTTGTAAAAGGTATCTTCATTCTTTAGTTCGTTAATTCTCTAGTTGTATTGAATTACGAATTTAGAAAATATCAGCAATAAAAGAAGCCTTGTGTAAAATTTAAGAAAAATTATACATTACTAGACACCTATTAAATCCCTTTATTATGGGCTTCAATATGCTTATCGATGGCCATTATCATGGATGGTTTTTGTGGAGTTGGTGCTTGAACATTTGCCACCAAACCCGCGTCAATCATGGCTTTTATAGTGGTGGCTCCAAACCCTGCTATCAATGTTTTATTCTGTTTGAACTCTGGAAAATTCTCGAAAAGTGAACGAATATCTGCTGGACTAAAAAATGCAATGATATCGTAATTTACATGAGTTAAATCGCTTAAGTCGGAAGATTTTATCTTGTAAAAGTATCCTTCTTTGAATTCGATTTTACTTTTCTTCATGAATTTTTCGATGTCTTGCTTTCTCCAATCACTGCATGCAAAAAGATATTTTTCTGTTAAATGATTTTTGAAGAGTGGAAAAAGTTCCATTTCGGTGCCCTTGCCAACAAATATTTTACGCTTTCTAACTTGTATGTATTTAGCAAGATAATTTGCAATACTTTCATTTACGCAAAAGTATTTCATTTCTGCAGGCATTTCTTGCTTCATCTCGGCGCACATTCTAAAGAAATGGTCAACAGAATTTCTAGAATTTAAAATGATGGCTGTATAGTCTAAGATATTTATTCTTTGTTGCCTAAATTCTTTTGCAGAAATAGGTTCAACCTGAATAAAAGGCCTAAAATCCATTTTAAGCTTGTACTTTCTTTCAAGTTCAAACCAAGGTGACTTCTCACTCTCTGGACGAGGTTGAGAAATTAATATACTTTTTATTTTCGACGCTTTTACACTACCTGCCATTGATGAACAACTTTAACAAAATTAGCCAAGGCACAATTTCCAAGCTGCAAAGGTATAAAATTATGTAGATTAATTGTTCATTACCTGCTTGCAAACTCATTAATGTATTTTTAATGGTTCGGAAAATGATAGCTATAAAAATCAAAATTAAAATAATAGACTCAACAACCATAAGGGTTTCAGGTGTTGGTATATAAATATAAAATAAGTTAAAAAAAACAAGCAACACACCCAAAAAATTATTTACAACAAGCGTATTATATAGAAATACTTGAGCATATTTACCCATTTCAAAAATGTAACCAACCACAATGCCAATAATGAATTTACCTGCATAAAGCACTAACAATATTCCAACTTGTTGCCAAAGCCTAAAAGAATATTGCACATTTTCTTCTAAACTATGGTACTCAATATAGGTGACCCAAAAAAGAGATAACGAAAGCAAAAAGTTTGCAAATAGTGCAATATGATTAAACAAATAACTTCCTGTTTTTTCACTTGAGAATTTCAAATCAATGTTAAAATCAATTGATGTCATTAACTGTTCATCAAATCGCTTTATGTTAGAAATTCTTATAAATGATATAAAGCATAGTGAACCAACTAAAATCCAAAATTTCCAATTCTCGCGCTTGGGTAATCTATATCTGATGGATTTTAACCTAGGCAAATCGCGCGTTTTCTCAGACTCATTCATTTGAACCTCTTCCCCACTGATTTGTTCATTAAGAAAGAACATTTTACGCAAGTTATTATCCCTTCGTAAGCTGTCTAAAAAGATTGTTCCTTCAGGTTTTTTAATTTGAACAGGGATTTTTATGCTATCACTTTTTTGCAATACAGTAGCTGTTTGAGCCAACATTGTGTTAAGTCCAAAAAGTAAGAAGGCAAAAAGTGAAAGTAGTTTTTTCAAATTAAAAAAAGTTCAATAAGCCAAAATGTATTTTTGCAAACCTCCACGCTAGCGGATTTCCCTTCTCGCTGCCAACTGCATAATATAAAGTAAATAATCCAGCGCCAGTTTCTAAATTCATACCAGCTCCAATGCCATATGGCCAATCGGAGGTTTTTGCAGGGTTTGCTTTATTTTCATAATAAGCGCCGTTAGCAAATAATAGGAATCCAGAATTTTGTTGAAATAAATATTTCATTTCAATGTTTAATACAGCAAAAGTACTTGCAAATATGCTTTGTTCATCAAAGCCTTTTAAAGTTTTTATTCCACCAATTCTATAAAGTTCATTTAGAAAGAGCTGAGAATTATACACCCAACCCGTTTTCAATTGATTGGCTAAAACCCAATTTTTCCCAATTGGAATATAAAATGCTGCGTTAATATTAGATTTATATTGTATGGTATTTTTCTGAATTGAATCGTAAACATTATAAATTCCACCCTCACTTGTGCTGAATTTTATTTCTTTTAAGCTATTGTTTTCTAAGATGTTTTTTAATCCAGTTGCAAAATCAAACTCCAATACGTAACCGCGCCTTGGATTAAGTGCATAATCTAACTTGATTAATTTTCCACCTAAACCATAATAGGTGGTTTTAACATCTGAAAACAAAGGAAGTTTACCCGTTTGCCTTACATATAGTGTATCTGGAGATAGTACATTAACCTGCTGCTGTTGTAGGTTCATCTTTAAATAACTCCCCCCTCCTATTGAATATTGAAATCCTAAATCATTAAATATTTCCAGGTAAGTACTGTCAAATCTTAATAACTTAAATGAATAATCTAGTCCAAGCTTTGTTTTTAAAAAAAATGGCCAAAAGAATTGTGCTTGCAAATCTTGTGAACCACTTAAAAAACTTTTAAAGGATAAAGATAAATTCTTTCCACTGCCAGCTAAATTTAACAGCTTCAAATTTAGATCACCAGTAATCACTAGTTTATTATTAAGCTGACTGTTTGGGGCAAAACCAATGATACCATCAAATGAACTTGCCTTTCTGTTTTCTAAGTATAAAACAGGTTTAGCCTTGTTACCAGAAAAGTAAACACCTGGCGCTCGAGTAACCTTTATATACGGCAACTCACTTAATCTAGCTTCTAAATTTTTGATTTGCTTTTCGCTATAAGGTTCATTTACCTTTATATTAAGATAGTTATGCAAAAAGCTTTTTGTTATTCTAGCAGTCCCGCCAATATCAATGCTATCATAGGTTATGAGCTGCTCACTGTTGAATTTTACATTTAGGTTCAAGCCTAAACTATCTACAAACATTGAATCTAGATAAAAATTCGAAAATGGATAGCCATTTTGTTCCATTTGGGTTAATACGCCTTCTATTGCAAGCTTTAATTTACTTACATTTTCTGCCTTTTTAATCGCAGAAAAAGTTGAATTGGCAAAAGAATCCTTTGAAATGATTTTTAGGTTCAGAAAATTAATAGGCATTTTTTTATCCATCTTTTGCAGCGTATCCAATGAATTTTGAGCAAATGAATCATTAATCATGGCTGATCCAAACACTAAAACAACAAATAATATTCGACTAATCAACAAGCGGTATTTTATCTTAGTATTTTGCAGCATTAATTAGCACTTAGTTATGGCTGGTATTTATATTCATATTCCGTTTTGTAAAAAGGCATGCTACTATTGTAATTTCCACTTCAGTACCACCTTACATCACAAATTAAGCTTGTGCGAAGCAATATCAAAAGAATTAATTTTAAGGAAGGATGAATTATCAGGTCAGATTATTGAAAGCATCTATTTTGGTGGAGGAACTCCTAGTATTTTATTACCAGAAGAACTTTCAATTATTTTAGATACTTTAAAAAATCATTTCGACCTTTCTTTTGTAAGGGAGTTTACCTTAGAAGCAAATCCTGATGATATAACGGAAGCATACCTAGAATATTTGAAAGGCTCACCAATAAATCGATTAAGTTTAGGTATTCAAAGTTTTTTGGCTCAAGACCTTGCTTGGATGAACCGTGCACATGATGTTAGCCAAGCAAAGAATGCATTAAGTTTAGTTAAGAAACATGGGTTTAATTCCATAAGCCTCGATTTAATGTATGGGCTACCAAATTTATCTCATGAAGATTGGATAGCAAACATTGCAACAGCCCTTAGTTATTCTCCTGAACACATTTCTGCATATTGTTTAACCATAGAGCCCAAAACTGCGATGGCCAATGCAATTGAAAAAGGAAAAATGCCACCAATTGAAGAAGAAATTGCAGAAGTTCAGTTTAAGATTTTGAGAGAAATGTTGTTAAAAGCTGGCTATATACATTATGAAATTTCCAACTTTGCAAAACCTGAAAAGCTAGCTCTCCACAATACAAACTATTGGAGGGGAGAAAATTATTTAGGTGTTGGGCCAGCTGCTCATAGTTTTAATGGCAATCAAAGAAGTTGGAACATCGCAAATAACCCACAATATCTTAAATCAATTCAACATAATGAGCTGCCTTTAACAACTGAAGTTCTTACAGAATCCAACAAGTTTAATGAATATATTATGACCTCCTTGCGAACAGTTTGGGGTATTAACTTAGATATACTTGAGAAAAGGTTTGGTTCAAACCGAAAAAACAAATTGCTGCATGAAGCAGAAAATTTAATTAAGGAAGGAAAATTACTACTAGTTGAAGATAAACTCAGGATTGCAGAAAATGCACTTTTTTATGCAGATGGTATTGCATCCGACTTATTTCAACTTGGTTAACTACCTTAATTGATAGGTTAATCCAAGCAGCACACTGTCTTCCAAATTTCGCTCATTTATTTGCAATTGACTGTTAGTTGCATTCAAGCTTAACACGTTATAATACTTTGCATAAGATTGATTGAATACGCAAGTTCCCATGCTATCTATCAATAACAATTCTGATTGCGCTTGAATTCTAGGCGCTAATGCTAAAACAGCAAGGTATTTAAAAGAGCTAATTGGTAAAACATAAATTTGTTCTATGGGCTGAATAAGCAATTTTGAATTAAATGAAAATCCATTGGCAGGATTTATAAACTTAAGTTTTTGATTGGAATAACTAATTTGAATTGAATCAAAAATTTGGGAAGGGATGCCTTCAACATTTGTAAAAACAGAATCTATTTGCACTTCTTCTAAAGCAGCAAGATTAATTGATTTTGGCTTTGGTGGTGGCGTGTTGTAGCTTAAAACACGGTCAAATGTTGTTTGTATGGGTTGAACCAAAAGCGTAAATATTAGGGCTAAGGAAATTATCAATAGCGAACTGTTCATCAGTTTATAGGTATAAGGTTCTGCTACTTTAACCGCTGAGGTATGGATTATTAATGCTATTAAATATCCCGTAATCGCTGCCAAAATGTTTATAGGAAAGAACCACCAAACGACGCTATAAAAACCATCATTTATATTTAAAAAGCTATTCATGGCATTTAACACTACAAAGGAAATTGCCGCAATGGAGTAGAAAATAAATGCGTAAAAAAACAGTGAATAGGATTTAACAGAGGGGTGTTTAGCAAACCTCACGCGCATTGCAAAAAAGAAAAACAAAATACTGATAATGGTAGCTGCTAACAACCAAATATTAACATGTTGCAATAAGGGCCAGATAAACCTATTCATTTTCTCTGTAAAAAATATCGTTTCTATTGAGATAAGGTGTGCCCTTTCCAGACCAAAACCCAAATCTATTTCTATTGATTTGATTGAAGCGAAATGGTAAACCTAATGCGGTTGTATCGTTGTAAACGGGCTTGTTTTGGATTCTAATATGTAGGTGTGGAAAAGTGGAATTACCACTATTACCAAGGCTTGCCAAATGGTCTCCTAAACTAATGGTGTCACCCTCTTTAACTTTTATATTGTCTGGAGAAAGATGAGATAAAAACAGAAATTTATTCTCAGTCATTTGAATGGTCATGTAATTTCCAGCCGTATTAAAAGTATCTGGTCCATTAGCGATTTCTTGGTTTGGAAAGGTGTTAACAATTTTTAATACAGTTCCGTTTACAGGAGAAAATACTGAGTCGTTAAAGCACAAAAAATCTGCATTTTTCTCACCCATTTCAGTGAAGAAATTACCCTTTTCATCAACTTTAACCATGTCTACACTAAACTTTTGTGGAGGGTAATTTCCATGATAATTCACCCAAGGTTTTTCGCCCGCATGCAAAGCAAGCCACTTTCCTTTGACTGGCATTTCTATGATATTGCATTCAGCCACTGATGGATAATCAAAAGTTCCTTTGAAAATTAATGCTGCAAAGCCAAATGAAAACAAACAAAAAATAGCCATCAAAAGGAAAACCATTCGTTTTATAAATTGCTCGGCTAAACTTTTGGTTACTGTAAAGCTTAGGATAATTTCCATGACAGCAATTGAAATCAACACAATCAAAAAAGTATTGTAAAGAAGCGGTAGTACCAAAGGTTTGAAACTTGCTACGCTTAAAAACCAAGTAGGAATATTAAGTAAAAACAATAGCATAGTAATAAGCCAAATTAGTTTTAAAATCCATACTAAAGCTGGAACTTTAGCTTTCCAAATCAGGCTTCTAGTTGTAATTTCTTTTCTAACATACCAAAGTCGAACTAACAAAACCCCAAGAAAAATAAGGGCTGCGATTACGATACCATTCTGATAAGTATCTCTTAAATAACCAAATGTATTTTTCATTTTATTCGAATCTTAAAGCATCAATTGGGTCAAGCTTACTGGCTTTGATAGCAGGATAAATGCCACTAACTAGTCCAACCAATAAACATAGCGTAACACCACCTATAATCCAAAGCCATGGAATTATAAAGCCTACCCCAACCAAAGAGGTTACAACATTTCCAATGATTATCCCAAGGATGATTCCACCTATTCCACCAATTTGACAAATAACAATTGCCTCCATTAAAAATTGCCTTCGTATTACTTCTTGCGTGGCACCAATAGCCTTGCGAATACCAATTTCACGGGTTCTTTCTGTGACAGACACCAACATGATATTCATTAATCCTACCGCTGCACCAATAAGGGTTATAAACCCAATCACCGTTGCTGCAATGGTTACATAACTTAAATTAGAGATTAATTCTTTGGCAATATTATCTGATTTATAAATATTGAAGTTATCCTCTGAACGAACTGGTATTCTTCGCACTTTTCTAAACACTGAGGTAGCTTCTTCAACTGCAAAATCAAGTGTTTTGATATCATTTACTGCAACCGTAATTACACTGCTCATGTTTGGCATAGAAAAGGTTTGATAAGCATTTTGTATAGGCACAATAATGATTCTATCTCCACCAAAACCCATGCTACTCCCCTTGCTTTTTAATATTCCAATTACGCGAAACTTTGCTCCACCAATAAATATGTTTTCTCCCAAAGGATTAAGACTTTTAAATAGTTTAGTTTTAAGTTCTGAACCTATGATAGCCACATTTGTAGCAGAATTGATTTCTTGTTGAGAAAAGTTTCTTCCTTCAGCAACATCATATCCTGCAACCTTTAAGTAATTGATGTCTCCTCCCATAACTAATACATTGGGATCCGTTTTCTTGTTTCCAAACTTCACAG
Source organism: Chitinophaga pinensis (assembly GCA_945898275.1). Taxonomy (GTDB): domain Bacteria; phylum Bacteroidota; class Bacteroidia; order UKL13-3; family UKL13-3; genus B1. The sequence goes on from CAMDHZ010000026.1 coordinate 28,345, forward strand.
TACTGTTAAAGCTTGCATTTACAGACAATGAGATGGTTGCTGGAAATTTGAAATCTTCTACAAACTTATCTGCCTCTGTTTTTAAGATAGGTCTATACTTTTTAACCCCTCTTGGACCTCCAGAAAATTTGATACTCTGCCCTCTATTTTTAATGTTAAAAGAATTTGCTCCCATGTTAGAAAAGGAAGTATTGATGCCGGCCTTTATGCCATCTATTGCAGTTAAAATTCCAACCAATGACATTATACCAATAGAAATAATTAGGGCAGTTATGATTGCCCTTAATTTGTTTCCTTTAATAGAATTGAGTGCTATGCTTAAATTTTCGGTAAATGTCATGGCTAGTTAACTAAAGAATTTGCTTTTTTCTTTTCAACAAAGAAAAAACCTTTTCTTCCCTCTCTTTCTGTAAAATCGATAAGCAAACCTGCAAAAAAGAAGACTTGTCCTGCGTTATAGATTACATCAACTCCTTGAATCAAGGCTTGTTTGTCTTTATCTGATTTTTCATCAAAACCAATCACCAAGCCTTTATCTTGTGCATTTTTCTGTCTAATTCCCACACGTAAGGCATAACCTTCAGGAATTTGCAATGTATTTTTATAATGTTGAATTGCCGCTATGGCAGATTCTGTAAATTCAATTAGCTGCATATTTCTGTTTTGCAAGTTAGTACTTCTAAGAACAAATTTCACTTCAAAAGGAAGTTATCTCAATAAGCTGATTATCTGCAATTACCCAAATTCTATCATTGGATTGCTTTTCAAAATTTGCCAAGCCTGTGAGTCCACCAAAAGCAGGTAGTATGGCTCGGTTTGAACCAATAACGAAGCAAGGTAATCTTAATACCTGTTTTGCTTTTCCTCTAAGCGTGAATCCTGGATGGATATGACCACTAATTACATATTCAGTTTCATCCCCTCGTGGTTCATGTATTAAACAAATACCATGGCTTACGTATTTATGTGCGGTTTCTAAGTTGGGTAATTTTAATTGAAAAGCTGGCATAATATCATGATTTCCGCGCAACAAGATGAATCTAATAAAAACATATTGGTTCAAAAAATCTTTGAACCAATCCCATTCGGAGTTGAGATGAGAATGAAATAAGTCGCCCACCACAAAAATCTTTTTGGGCTTATACATCGAAATTAAAGATTCAAGCTGAAATAGGTCGAACTTACCTGCTTCGGCGGGAAATGGAATGCCATTTTTTCGAAAATGTGTTGCTTTTCCTAAATGAATATCACTTAGTACCAAAGCAGCTTCGTTGCTCCAAAACATTGCTTTTTGCGGAATTAAAATGAACTCATTTTCATTTAGCAGTATTTTTTCGGACAATTTTCTTTTGATTTAAAGCTTCAAAATAAATTAACTTTCGCCATTATGTTAGATTTTTCTCTTTGTTCAATTAAACATTTATCTGTTCACCAAACAGGGAATAAGCAAAATGGCGAACCATTGTTGCTTTCTAAGCAGTCAGTTGCTTTATTAGATGAGGATTTAGAAGCCCATCTTCTATCCTATTTTTTAAAACCTTTTCAAACGCAAGAATATTATCACCTTAGCTTTAGCAATGATGATCACGCTTTAAATCCAGTATTTAATTATGCCAAAGATTTGTTTGAACGCCCTGATTCCTTTCATATCCAAAGCATTCATTTAGCAAAGCATTTGTATGAAATTGCAATTCACCCCAACATTTTGGCAGGCGATTTTTATGTTTGCAGTTTCGATGGTATGCAGTATCAAGGCAACTTGGTTCAAGCCATTGGCATCTTTAAAGCAGAAACTAAAGACCATTTTTTAAAGGTTAGCAGAATTGGTCAGGATTATGACTTAGCGGTGGAGAGCGGCATTGCTATTGATAAACTTGATAAAGGCTGCTTGATCATAAATGTGGAAGAAGAAAAAGGTTTTCGAGTTTGTGTAACTGATAAAACCAATAAAAGCAGTGAGGCAGCCTATTGGAAAGACCTTTATTTAAAGATTAAACCTTGCTCGGATGCTTACCATTTAACGCAAAATTTCTTGCATGTAACCAAAGACTTTTTAACCAAACAAGTTCCTAAAGAGTTTGAAGTAAGCAGAACAGACCAAATTGATTTATTGAATCGTTCCGTAGCTTTTTTTAAGGAAAACGAAACCTTTAATGAGCATTTATTTACAGAACAAGTTTTTGAAGGAAATGAAGGTTTAGTTACTTCTTTTAAAGATTATAAAAACTCGGTTCAAACCGAATATGAAATAGAACTTAAAGACGGTTTTGACATTTCTGAACAAGCAGTAAAAAAACAAGCAAAGGTTTTTAAGAGCATTTTGAAACTGGATAAGAACTTTCATATTTATATTCATGGCAATAAAAATATGATTGAAAAAGGCATAGAGTCTGACGGCAGAAAGTTTTATAAAATCTATTATAACGAAGAACATTGAGTTTTAGAAACAAGCTTCAAAACCTATTGGTAAAAAAAGTCGCACTAAGCCATAAGCAAGCAAAATTAGCCATAGAGAATGGGGAAGTACTTTTGAATGGCCAACATGCAGAAACAAACTGTGTGATATTAGAAACTGATGAAGTTATTTATAATAGTCAAATAATTCAGTCCTCAAAAAGCTATAAGTATGTTAAATATTATAAGCCTTTGGGTATAGAATGCAGCATGCGATTAGACGATAAAGATGCTTTAGGTTTGAACCTACCTGATGCTTTAAAGGGTTTGCAAATTTGCGGAAGGCTAGACAAAGCCTCTGAGGGACTTTTGATTTTAACAGATGATGGTAAGTTTTTAAACAAGATTACTAGCCCAGGAAAATCGGTTTGGAAAACATATTTGGTTTGCCTAGAAAGTGAAGTAAATGATACACTTATTAGGATTTTTGAGCAAGGCATTTTGCTTAATGGATATCAGACATTACCGGCTAAAATAAGGAAAATTAACAGCCATACCATAGAAGTTAAATTACAAGAAGGACGGAACAAACAAATACGGCGGATGTGCTTTGAAGCAGGTAATTTTGTAACCAAGCTTATACGAACAAGTATTGGAGAAATTGAACTTAAAGCATTAAAATCAGGAGTTTTTGAAAACTTAACATTTAAAGAGTTAGAATTTGTCAAAAAAATTGATTCTATTTGACTCTGATTTATAAATATTTAGATTTGAATAAAGTTTAATACCTATGTTAAAAAGAGCGCTTATTATCGCAGCCATATTTGTTGTTGTTATTGTTATTTTTTTCAATTGGTTCAAAAAGGATACAAAAAAACATAGTCCATCTGCAACAGCTGAATATGCAGAAGGTCCATTAAAAATAAAGATTGATTATTGTCGTCCCTCAGCAAAGGGCAGAATTATTTTTGGAGATAAAGCCACAGAAGCCTTGCAACCATATGGAGAATATTGGCGATTAGGAGCAAATGAGGCCACTGTTTTTGAGACAAACTCTCCTATTTTCTTTAACGATAAAAAGTTAGATGCAGGCAAATATTCTTTATATGCTTACCCAGGAGAAAAGGTTTGGACCATTTGTGTAAATAGCGATTGGGACCGCTGGGGTGCTCAGGAAGCAGATAAGTCAAAAGATGTTTTGAGAACAGAAATTGAAGCAATTAATGATGCGCCTATTAAAGAGCAATTTGAAATCACGTTAACACCAATTGATTCAAATAATACAGTAGCATTAAATTTCCATTGGGACAAAACTTCTGTTACTGTGCTGCTAAAAAACGCTTTAGGAGAATAGTCTAAAATTAACTACTCCCATCTTCTGCAATCTAAACATTATACTCGTTCTAAGCACGCCTAGTCCATAGATTGAACTGCGTTTAAAGTTAATGGAAGATGCTTCTGGAAAGTATTTTGTTGGACAAGTTACTTCTGCTATTTCAAAACCTTTTAAACAGATTTGAGCAGTTATTTCATTGTCAAACACAAAATCATCACTGCATTTATCAAAATTTACAGTTTTAAGTACATTTGCATCGAAAGCTCTATAACCTGTGTGGTATTCAGATAGTTTTTGGCCCATTAAAATGTTTTGGAACAAGGTTAGCATTCTGTTAAAAATGTATTTATAAATAGGCATACCACCTTTTAGGGCGCCTTTACCTAGAATTCTTGAACCAAACACAACAGGATAAACTTCATTTGCTATGATGCTACTCATGGCTAAAATTAGTTTTGGAGTATACTGGTAATCTGGATGTAACATAATTACAATATCTCCATTAAGTTCTAAGGCTTTGTTGTAACATGTCTTTTGATTTCCTCCATAGCCTTTGTTTTGCTCATGCCTAATCACATGCTGAATACCAATACTTTTGGCAAGATCTGAAGTTTCATCCCGGCTAGCATCATCCACTAAAATCACCTCGTCTACAATTTCCATTGGAATCTCGGCATAAGTTTTTTCCAATGTTCTAGCTGCATTATAAGCTGGTAATACAACAATTATCTTTTTTCCGTTTAGCATATTGACGCAAAATAAATTAAATAAAGAAGAGTATCCAAACTAGAATTAAAACTGGTAATAAAATAGGTAGGCTATATTTAAGAATATACTTGCCAAAATCTGGCATTTTAACACCATTTTGTTCTGCAATTGCTTTAACCATAAAGTTTGGTCCATTTCCTATGTAAGTCATTGCACCAAAGAATACTGCACCTACAGATAGAGCCATAAGTTGGCTAAAATTCTCGCCTGCTACAAATGCCTTTACATCTGCAATTTCGTTGATGCTAAGTCCAGCTTTTGACAGAATTAAAGTCATTACATTTAAATAGGTTGGCGCATTATCTAGCACACTGCTAAAAATACCGCTGCTCCAATAAACAATGGAATCATTTAATACCAAGCTGCTGCCTGCTCCATGTGCAAATGCTTCTAATAACTGCAAAGCTGGCATCATACTTAAAAAGATTCCGATAAAAAGAAATGCAACCTCTTTGATAGGTTCAAAATCAAATTCATTGCTTTTAATTGCCTTGGTATTTGCAAAGCTAAAGCTTAAAAATGCGGCCAATAATTGAATGATTTCTCTTACAAAAGATAATTTCTTTCCATGAAAATCAATGGATGGAATGAAATCAAAAATATTTGGGTCAAGAAAAACAGAAGCAACTGCAACCAAAAGCCAAAAGAAGTTCCTTTTGCCAGTAATGATTATGCGATTGCTATATTTAACATTGCTATCTACCTCATCTAACTCTTTATTTTTACGCTCGAAATAATAAAAAAGTCCTAACAGGCTAAAAATAGCAACCAACCACGGTTTCCAAAGGTGCGTTAAGGTCCATTGAAAAGGAACACCTTTTAAAAAGCCCATGAATAGCGGTGGGTCACCAATTGGCGTAAGCGAACCACCCACGTTGGATACAATAAAAATAAAAAATATAATATGGTAAGGCTTTAATCGGTATCTGTTTAAACGCATAAATGGCCTAATGAGTAGCACAGATGCTCCAGTAGTTCCAATTAAGTTGGTTAATAAGGCTGCTATAAATAAAAAGATAATATTAGAAATGGCCTTGGATTCTATGTCTAGAAATATATAGATACCGCCACTTGCAACATACAAAAGCGTGAGTAGGCTAATAAATGACAAGTATTCTGCAATTGTTTCTATGGGTAAAAAGGTATTTTGTAGCATAAACACATAATATAACCCAACCGATGCTCCAATTAAAATACTGAGTTTTTTATAATGGTGGTGCCAAAAGTGAGGAAAAAACACTGGGCCCGCTGCAATCATCAATAACAAAGAAACAAAAGGTATGACCAACCAATTAGGCGGCAAAGAGGCTGTTACACTTAATATCATTGGACAAATATAGGATAATTCTAAAAAGCCCAATTTTACCTACTTATAATAAATGGGGTAAAAGGCATCTTCAAAATGAATAATTTCTGTTTGCCCATTGCCATGATTGATGGCAATGATATCAAACCTAATTTCCTGCTTGAGCTTTTTTAAACGCATGTATCCTTCGGCAGCTCTGGCAATATGCTGTTGTTTACTTCTATTAACGGCAAACTCTGGTTCTACTTTGGCGTTGTGCCTTGTCTTGACTTCAATAAACACTAGTTTGTTTTGAAACTCACTGATTAAATCTATTTCATACTTACCTGAAACAAAATTTGTATCAAGGATTTTGTATCCCTTTTTTTCTAAAAAATTAATGGCCAACTCCTCTCCTTTTTGACCAGTAAGCTTGTTATTATTGGGTGTTTCTGTATTCATAACAGAAGTTACAGAAAATTTGGTTCAAACCAAACTACCCGTTTTTACTCACCAAAATTACCCCACCAATGGTAAACCCTGCGGCAATTAAGGTATTAATGTCTAAGGATTCGCCTAACCAAAACCAACCAAGCACAATGGCAACCAAGGTATTTATATAGGCATAGGTAGATACAATGGTGGCTGGCAAATTTTTAATCACATACATATAAGCGCTGTAGGCAAGTAATGAACCAAATAAAACCAAGTAAACCAAGGCATTAATGGCTTGTGGAGCAGGATTGAGCGCAACTAACTCTCCTCGCAAAGCAGCTACAACAAATAACAATAACCCTCCAGGAATCATTTGCAAACCTGCTGCAAATAGCGGAGGTACATTTGTAACATGGTTTTTAGAATATACTGTACCCATGGCCCATAAAATATTGGAAAGTACTACAGCAGCAATTCCCCAAGCATACATGGGGTCATCAAAATAGGAAACTTTATCTTTAAAAAATAAAACTTGCCCGATAAGACAAATCACAAAGCCCAAAATCACCAACCAAGAAATATGCGTTTTATCTCCTGTGATTCTATTGATTAGCACAATCCAAACGGGTGTTAAGGCACAAATTAAGGCAGTTAATCCACTTCCAACGTATTGCATGGCCCAACTTATGATACCATTTCCTCCTGCCAGCATTAACAATCCATTTAATGAAAAGGTGCGTAAGGCTTTTAAGTTAGGTATTTTATGCCCTTTGATTAAAAAGTAGGAAATAAGTATAATTCCGGCCGAAGTATGCCTAAATGCAGCCATGGCAAAAGGAGGAAAAGTGGATATCCCTATTTTGATAGCAAGAAAGGTTGTACCCCAAAAAATGGAAACAGCCCAGAATGCAAGCCATCCAATGGCCTTTGGTGATAAATTCAAAGTTTGTAGTTTAAGCACAAATGTACAGTTTGAAACAATATTTATTAAGTTCGCAGTAAATGAAAACAATACTTATTAAAAATGCACTCTTGGTGAATGAGGGTGAACAATTTCATGCTGATGTATTTATAAAAGGTGCTTTTATTGAAAAAATTGAAAGGCAAGGGATAAATATGCCTGCCGACCAAGTAATTGACGCGATCGGAAAAATCTTAATTCCTGGTTTAATTGACGACCAAGTGCATTTTAGGGAGCCAGGTTTAACGCATAAAGGAGATTTATATACTGAACCAAAAGCAGCAGTTGCTGGCGGGGTTACCTCTTATATGGAAATGCCAAACACCTCCCCTAGTGCCGTAACCATTGAATTGTTAGAGCAGAAATATTCGCGCGCAGCAGAAGTTAGTCTTGCTAATTATAGCTTCTTTATGGGTACTACCAACCATAATATTGAAGAACTTCTTAGAGTGGATGAAACCAAAATCTGTGGGGTAAAGATTTTTATGGGCTCAAGTACGGGCGATATGTTGGTGGATGACCCTTTGGCTTTAGAAAGAGTTTTTAAAGAAGTTAAAACTATTATTGCCACACATTGCGAGGACGACCCAATGGTAAAGGCCAATCAAGCTGCGGTAATTGCAGCAAATGGAGAAGCTATTGACGCCAGTTGGCACCCAAAAATTAGAAATGAAGAAGCCTGCTATTTGTCGTCTAGCTTTGCAGTTGAATTAGCAAAAAAGCACAATACGCGTTTACATATCTTGCACATTAGTACAGCAAAAGAACTAGACTTATTTAGAAATGATATTCCATTGGTTCAAAAACGCATAACTGCCGAAGCTTGTACACATCATCTTTGGTTTAGCGATGAAGACTATGCAGAAAAAGGGAATTTTATAAAATGGAACCCAGCGGTAAAATCTTCAAAGCATAGAGAAGCAATTTTAAAAGCTGTAATTGATGGTAGAATTGATGTGCTGGCAACCGACCATGCGCCGCATACTTTGGAAGAAAAATCGCAAAGCTATTTAAAAGCGCCTTCGGGCGGACCTTTGGTTCAACACACCCTAAATGCCTTATTGCAACTTTACAAGAAAGGAAAAATAAGCCTAGAAAAAATTGTTGAAAAAGCCTGTCACAACCCAGCGATACTGTTTGAAATTGACCGCAGAGGATTTATCAAAGAAGGCTTTTTTGCAGATTTAGTATTGGTAGATTTGAACCAAAAATACACCGTTTCTAAAAGTAATATTTTATATAAGTGCGGCTGGAGCCCTTTTGAAGGAGTGCAATTTGACTCAGTTGTTACCCATACCTTAGTAAATGGAAATGTAGTTTACAAGGAAGGGAATTTTGATAAAAGCAATAAGGGTATGAGAATTCTATTTAACAGATAATCGAACCTATATAAGCAAAAACAGGTTTCACTGCAAATTGCGGAGTATTACTATGGTTAGTAATTCCCAAACAATATTGCAATGAAACCTGCAAGCTAGTTAGTAATTATTGCTGAACAATATCGGCCTTAGTTGTGTATAATAAAGCAACTAAATCATCAACCAATTGTTTGTTGTTGGCAGCAGTTACGCCATTTTTAGCTAGTCCAGCTCCAATATGCCCTACAAACTTATCGAAATCTGCAGATGAAGCTTTTACTCCCATGCGGCTGTGTTTAGCTGGATTATGAGCATCTTTCATATTTAATCCTGTATAGGCATAGCTGGCATTTTTGCAACCTGTAGCAGCGCACATAAAGTCTGTGAAGTTTTTGCTCAAAGCAGCTAATCCATTGGTATTTCCTGAACCCAATTCCATAAACAAAGTAGGGAAAAATTTTGTCATTTGAGTATCTGCGGCAATAATTAAGATAGAACTATCAACCACAGCACGAAGGGTTAACCTTCCTTTTTCAATCATTGTAGATGGATTGTTTGGATCTGCAACCATTGTGCTACCACCTACTCTTGTATAAAGAGAAGCAGGTGTTTGTTGTGGCTCAATTTTCGTTTCATCTTTTTGACAAGAGATGCCTAATAGCATTAAAAATGCTGCGGTAATAGCGAGTGTTGTTTTTTTCATGTTGTTTTTATTTAGTTTATAGATTAATTAGAACTTAAAAATGAAAGTGCTTTTCCTAAAAAGGAAAATTTGTTTAGGTCAACTGGACAACCAGATTTGAGCTCAGTTTCAGAAGAAATATATCTAGTGGCTAATGCTTTAGAATGGTTTTTAACTTTGTTTAAAACCATTTCTGCATCTACAATTTTTGGTTCATAAATGAACACCAATACGCGCTCTTGAGAATTATAAATGGCATTGCTTATCCCATTTATAGAAGCGGTATATTCTCTAATACCGGTTAAATTTTCTTGTTCAGTTTGAGCCTTAAAATCTATCCTGCCCAATGCAAAAACTTTTTGATTTTCTTTAGCTTTATGGATAAGAAATAAATGAATGGCTAAAGAAGCTAAAAGACCAACAAATAAAATAAGCGTGATTCGCACTGTTAAATTAAGATTTTGATTTTCCATGTGTTTTATAAATTGATTACAAACACATATACGAGAAAACAAAAAGAGTGGATTTAAAACCAGTAAAAAAAATTACGAGCCAATGACTTTTCCTGCAACAACCATTTCGCTAAGGGTTGGACTGACACTTCCGCCTTTGTCTTCTATTGTAACTGCAAAAAGGTCGGCCTGAGTGGTAGAAACGTCGCTAAGAATTAAGATTCCTTGAAGGCTATCAAATACACCTGCATTAATCGGCTTCCCATTTACCAATGCCCACAATTGAAATTGTTTTCCTGAAGGTAAATTTGGTATTTGTATAAGACTAATAAAAGTCTCTTTGGATGCTTTGTTCCAAAAAACCTTCATTTGCGCATTAGGAAACTTTTCTGTTCCAGCTAGTTTAACTTGAATAAAATCATCAGTACTAATCTTTTTAAAGCTTTGACTCAAGTTAGTTAATTCTAAAGAGGTGCGATTAACATTTTCTGACAAGAGTACTTTTTCTTGGTTCAGAATTGCCAATTGATTTTCAGTATCCTTCAATCTACTTTGTGTAAAGAATAAAATGATACTTAAACCTAATACAACAAGCAGACTTGCTGCCAATGAAATCCTGTAAAAATTTAAGTGATTCTTCTTGACTTCAGTAGCTGCAACGTTTGAAAAACTCTTTAATTCAGGTTTAAAAACCAATTGTTTTTTAATTTTTTGATCGAGTCCTATTGGAGGTGTTTCGGCATAAATTTGAGCGTAATTTTCTAAGGCTGCATTAATATCATCCAATTCTACAGATAACGCTGGATATAAATCAAGGTACTTTTCAACCAATAATTTTTCCTCTGGAGAACAAGCATTCAACGCATATAATTCAAGCAAACCACTATCTTTAAATTCTATTAAATTCAACTTATTCCTCCTTTCTGTTTTTCATTAAATACACCTCTTAACTTTTGTATGGCTTGTCTTGCTCTTGTTTTGACTGTGCCTAAAGGGATTTCAAAATCTTTGGCAATTTCGGATTGCGTATACCCTTCAAAATACATTTTCTGAAGAATTTCCAATTGGTCTTTTGGCAATGCTTCAACAATCTTTTTCAACCCAATACCATCTGTATTGAAATCAGTTTGATATTGCTGATCAATTACATATACGGAATTTTCTATATCTTGGTTTTGAAGGCTGTTTCGTTCTTGTTTGCTTTTGAGTGCATCAATGGCTGTATTTCTAGCAATATTAAGCATCCAGGTATACAGTTTACCCTTTGAGGAATCATAGGAAGAGAAGTTGTTCCAAATTTTTACAAAACTCTCTTGGGTAATGTCTTCTGCTAATTCTCTATTGTTAACTATCTTCAGAATTGATCCAAAAATTGAGGCTGAATAATTATTATACAATAAATTAAATGCAGCCTCAGTGCCGGTATTTAAAACCAGAATCAAATCTTCTTCTGAGATAAGTTTGCGCATCAATTCTTAAAATATAGTTAGGCAATCTAAAGAAATTTATTAAATAAGCATAGGCACTTCCATCAATAATATTTCGGCTTGATCCGACAAGGCTGTGACAGAGATTTCTGAAGTTTGTGACAGTCCGATGCCATCTCTTGAAGCTAAAACAGTTCCATTGATGTTCCAATCTCCAGAAAGTATAAAGGCATAGACACCATGTTGCTCACTTTTTAGGGTGTGTTTAACGCTAAAATCCTTATCAAACTTTCCAAGGTAGAATCTGGCATCTTGGTGAATCCAAACCGCATTGGGTGAAGGTTCGCTAGAAAGAACCAATTGTAAGTTGTTTTGTCTATCTGCAAGGTTTAAGGTTTTCTGGTCGTACCTTGGCGCAACATTGCGTTGGTTTGGAAAAACCCAAATTTGCAGGAATTTAGTTTGTTGGTCTTTATTACGATTGTATTCGCTATGAAAAATTCCTGTGCCGGCGCTCATCACTTGAATATCGCCCTGCTTAATCACAGCGGTATTACCCATAGAATCTTTGTGTTCTAAATCGCCTTCAAGCGGAATAGAAATTATTTCCATGTTATCATGCGGATGTTTGCCAAAGCCCATTGCCGCAGCAACAGTATCATCATTTAAGACCCTTAATGCGCCAAAATGAACTCTTTCTGGGTTATGGTATGAACCAAAGCTGAAAGTATGAAAGGATTTTAACCAACCGAAATCTGCTTTTCCGCGCGTATCGGCTTTATGGATGATGGTATTCATATTGATTTAATTTTGGTTCAAAACTAAACCATTAAAGTAAGCTAAACCTTAAATTAGATTAAGAAAGCGTTTAGCGATTTTGTGTTTTTAGTTTGGATCTAATTTTTGAAAGAAACTCGGGTGTAATACCCAGATAAGCAGCAATAAGATGCTGAGGAACCCTTTGAACAATGGCAGGATATTTTGCCAAAAAAGTTAAATAACGGTCTTCTGCAGGCTCGCTAAAGGAAGAAATTAAACGTTTCATGAGGGTTTCATGTGTACGTTGAATCATTAACCTAAACATGCGTTCAAAGGCAGGAATTCTATTGAATAATCGCTCCTTGGCTTCATAACTAATCAGAATTAACTCGGTATCCTCTAAAGTTTCTATGAATAAATTGGAAGGCTTTTGTTGGGAAAAACTAGCCATATCACTCACCCACCATTCTTCAATACCAAAATACAAATCAACCTCATTACCTTTTTCGTTTAAATAGTACACCCTGCAACAACCTTTATTGATAAAGGCTTCGAAGTTGCAAATTTCGCCAGCGCTAAGTAGACGACTTTTCTTTTTGTATTGCTTAACCGTTAATTGAGAATGAAAGTAAGCAAAGTCGGCTTCTGAGAGCGAAATGCACCTGGCGACATAGGCGTCAATGGAGGTAAAAGAGGAAGGAGAGGTCATTTTAAAACTATAAATTATTCAGAGCTTTCTTTTGCAATATATTTACAAGTTATCAAAAAATCATTTAAAAAGACGATAGTCCATGGACCAAAGTCGATAGTCCATAGTCGATGGTCCATAGTTGATGGTCAAAGTGTAAAAGCCTAAAATACGTTGACCGCTAATTAACTATCTTTTTTATTTCTAATTGCCAAAAATACATTCTGAACTTTTGGCTTTGTTTGCTCAGTTAAGTGGGGCTCGACGCCCCATTTAACTGTGTTTGCCGTAAAATGACTCCAT
>CAMDHZ010000027.1 GCA_945898275.1 Chitinophaga pinensis
CAATATATTGAAAAGGCTTGGAAGCAATTTCCTAAAGGAGAAATCGTGGTGCATTGCTGGCGGGGCGGACTTAGAAGCAGAATCATGGGAGATTTACTTTCTACTGCCGGGTATGATGTTTACCAATTAAAAGGTGGATACAAAGCTTATCGAAATTATGTGTTGAGTTTTTTTGAAAATGAATTCAAATTTAAAGTCCTAACTGGCTATACTGGTTCTGGGAAAAGCGAGAAATTGGAACAAATGGAGCAAGAAGGTATGCAAGTTTTACACCTAGAGCGCATTGCAAATCATAAAGGTTCTGCATTTGGCTATCTGGGAATGGGAGAGCAACCAAGCCAAGAACTTTTTGAAAATAATTTATTTGAAACCTTGTTTCGGTTTGACCCAAGCCAAGAAATATGGACAGAGGATGAAAGTAGAAAAATTGGTAAACTGGTTTTACCTCTGAATTTATTCGAGATTATTAGAAAAGGCGATTTTACTTTTTTAAATGTTCCATTTGAGCAAAGGGTTAAAAACATCATTGAGAATTATGGTTGTTTTGATCCTAAACAATTGATTGAAGTTACAGAGAAATTAAGGAAAAGAATGGGTGACTTAGAAAACCGAAAAGCAATTGAATTTTTGGTTCAAGCCGAAATAGAAAACTGGGCTGTAGCAATGCTTATGCATTATGATAAGCAGTATAAATATAGCTTAAGTTTACGTCCCAATTTGAGTCATTTTGTTGCATAAAAAAAGGCGGAAGTAATTAACTTCCGCCTTTTTCAAATATCGAATTACAATTATTTTACACCTTCAAGGTAAATCAATAACTTGTTTTCTCTAAAACCTTTTTCAGCATCGTACCAGTTTTCATATTCTTTACCTTCGCTCTTTGCCCAATCAGCTAACTTAGGATAGCCTGTTAGGATGTCTTGCTTTTCTACCATGTGTGGAAGCATACCTTCAACCTTTAAAGCAAACGGAAGATTGTTTTTGGTTTTGTAATAAGTTCCTTTTTCAGGATTAGAGTTATCTGCACCCGTTCCGAATAATTTTTTAGAAGCTAAATTTGTGGGTGCATAGTCTGGTAAATGCACCTCAACTTCTCTTTGACCATTCACAATGATATAAGGATTTAAATTTAAATCTTTAACTTCAATTGCAAATTCTTTGTCAGTATTAAATTCAACTGTAACTTCTACGGTTTCTGGCTTAACAAAAGGACCTTCTGGGTTTACATTGATTCCGCTTCCACCAGCTGATTTAAGTACTGAAGAGGTTTTGTCAAAAATAATGATGTTGGCAAAATCCTGGTTTTCTTCTGAACCTACTTCATTGAGTTTAACCCACTCTGAAGATCCAAGCACACTTCCATTTACCATGTTAAGTCTACCTACATTTAAACCATCAAATTGTACTGCAAATCCATTGTCAAAGCTAGCTCCAACCGCATTTAGTTGGGTTGTAATAATAACTTCAACAACTTTATTCTCTGCATTTGTTACGGCTCTTGCTTGGTAAATGGCAACAAAATCATTAAAATCATAATCACCAGTTGCAGGCCAAAGGTCTTCAAACATCAAGGTAGAAGGAGTAGCATTAGGTATTTGCACGATGTAGGCTTTTTCTTTGTCTTCTGGAAAAGCGTCATCTCCATCTGCAACACCATCACCATCTTTGTCTGAAATTTGAACTAATGGTAAACAGTTGTTGGTTGGGTCAGAAAAATAAGTAGCAGGTATAGAAATATCATCCGCAAAGGCTCTGCTATTTCCGCCTACACCAACAAAGCTAATTAGGATTTTGTATTGGGTGCTGCTGTTAGCAATGGCAGAAGGAATTGGAACTGTTAAGGTTTGAACATTGATGTTTAGCGGAGTTGGAAAGGCATAAGTGTAAAATTGTGTGCCTTTTCCTTCTTTGTAAATTGTATCTGTTATAGGATCATATGGAATGTAAGTCATGATGATACCGCGAGAAGTACCGCTAGCATTTTCTAACCTTGCTTTCATGGTAATATTACCTGAACCCACTTTAACCCAAGGTGTTTTTACCCAAGCAGCAGAAGTTAATGAGCTGGTTAATTGGTTTGTTCTAATGCTCCAAAAACCTGCAATTCTAAATTCTAAATTAGAGTAGGCTGTTGCTCCAAAACCCCAGCAATTTGCTTGCTCAATTTTCCTATCTCCAGATTCGCAATTCAAAATAGGTAGTGCTGTTTGTGCCTGTGTATTGGCTGTTAACAACAAACCAGTTACAATTGATAATAATAGCTTTTTCATTTTATTGGTAATATGTATTTTTAGTCAACTAAAGTTGGAAGAATGTCAAATGCAATGATAGGCAGACTTGTGCTGAAAGATTTGGTAACAGCACCATATTTAACCACAATATTTTTCATGTTTGTAGGAATGGCAAGTTTTGTTTCAAAATTTGAAGACATTAACTGAGTTCCTGAGTATAAAACAACTTTTCCATCTTCACTGACAATGCTTAATGTTGTTTTGATTGGTTCAATTGTTGGAATACCATTGTATTTGAACGTAACTTCGTTTGTAGTTTTCCAATCGAAATTCTCACTGGTTTTAATTTCAGAGAATTTTTTTGCAGATGATACATTTTTAGGTAATTCTTGATGTTCATTGAATTGCTTTTTGCAAGAGGTTAATCCAACTAAGGCAAACATTGATACGATTAATAACTTTTTCATTTTGTTTGTTGTTTTTTTTATTTATTCTATTATTTCAAACTGAGTGCCATAGTTTATCGCAAAATTTTATTAAGTTAATATTTTGATATTGATCATTTTATACTCATGTTTGAAATAAGTTGCTTTCTAGATTTGTTTCATTTTGAATTTAATTTCCACTTTTGATTCATAGTGTCGTTTTGATTCTAAGTTTTGCTTAGAATTTGGGTTCAAACCAAAACAAAAAAAGGCGGAAGTGATTAACTCCCGCCTTTTACAAAAATTTTGTATAGATTATTTTATACCTTCTAGGTAGATCAATAATTTATTTTGCCTAAAGCCTTCAGAGTTATTATACCAGTTTTCATATTCTTTACCTTCACTAGTTGCCCAATCAGCCAACTTTGGATAGCCAGTTAAGATATCTTGCTTTTCTACCATGTGAGGTATTAAACCTTCAACTTTAATTGCAAAAGGTAAATTGTTTTTGGTTTTATAGTAAGTCCCCTTTTCAAAACTTGAATTGTCTTTTTCTGTGCCAAAGATTTTTTTATCTGCCAAACTACTTGGAATATTGTCAGACAAATGCACTTCAATGCCTCTATTTTGATTTACAACAATATATGGATTTAGTTTAAGTTCTTTTACCTCAATAGCAGATTCTTTTGCAACATTGAAAGAAACTATTACAGAAACTTTTTCAGAGGTATAAAATGGTCCTTCTGGATTAACATTAATTCCTGATCCACCTGCACCTGGGAATTGCTTTCTGGCTTGATCGAATATTAAAACATTTGCATAATCTTGTTCTGATTCTGTGCCGTTATCATTAAACTTAAACACCTCAGTAAAATTGGTCACATTACCTTTAACACCTGTAATCAACTCAGGTTTTAAACCATCAAATTGAACAGCAAATGCATTGTTGTAACTTGCGCCAATGGCTAAAACATTAGTAGTAATTTTTACTTCTACTACTTTATTATCTGCATTGGTAACAGCAATTGCGCCATAAGCAGTAACAAAATCGTTAAAGTCGTAATCGCCAGTTGCAGGCCATAGGTCTTCAAACATTAAAGTAGATTCTCCGGCATTAGGGATTTGAACGTCATATGCTCTGTCTTTGTCTTCTGGGTATGCATCTTGGTTATCTGCAACACCATCGCCATCTTTATCTAAAATTTGAACTTGCGGTAAACAATTATTCGTAGGGTCTGCATAGTAAGTGCCTGGAATTGAAATATCATCTACAATTAATCTAGAACCTGAATTTCCACCTACACCCACTAAACTGATCATAATTTTATAAGGTAAAGTTGAATTAGCAATTGCAGCAGGAATAGCAAACGACAGGTTCTGTGCAGTTGTAGGAAAAGGGCTAGAATAGCTGATAGAATCAAATCTTACTAAAGTTCCTTCTTTGAACTGGCCCGGGTCTGCTGCATTGTATGGAATATAAGATAATATAATGCGTCTAACAGAACCAGCAGTAGCAGCTTGATTTTTATATTTTAAAGTGATGTTGCCAGATCCTGGCTTCATCCAAGGTGTTTTTACCCAACATGCACCAATGGATGGATTTGAAGGGGAATTACTAAGGATTGACCAACTGCCAGTGATTGGCAGCCCAGCTGAATTTGTGTAAGTAGCAGAACCAAATGCCCAGCAATTGGCTTGCTCTAAAGATCTATTTCCTGACTCTGCGGTCAATACAGGTAGTGCCGTTTGCGCGCCAAGGTAAGCTGTAAATAGTAAACTGCTTACAATTGATAATAATAGCTTTTTCATATTTATATATGGTTGTTTTATTATTCGTTAGTTACGGTAGGAAGAATATCGAATGAGATTATTGGAAGACTAGTACTAAATGTTTTGCTAACTGCACCATATTTTACCACTAGGTTGTTCATATTTGTTGGAACAGCTAATTTCATTTCAAAACTTTTAGCCATTTCTTGGTTTCCGGCATAAAAGATTTTTTTGCCATCTTCGCTGCTAATCGTTAAAGTAGTTTTTACTGGTTCAATAGTTGGAATGCCAACATATTTAAAGGTGATTTCATTAGTGGTTTTCCAATCGAATGACTCACTGGTTTTAAGCTCAGAGAATTTTGTAATGGAGTTTTTCGTTGGAGTGTCTTGTTTTTCTGTTAATTGCTTTTTGCATGAGGTTAAACCTACAATTGCAATTAGGGAAAGAATCATTAGTTTTTTCATGTTTTTGTTTTTTGGTGTTTTCCACTACTTTTCAATCTTAGTGCCATTAATTTTTAAAATTAAAAGCATAGTTTAAAATATTGCTGGTCAATAATTTATGTTTTTTTATTTATTTTAAGTAAAAGATATTTTGGTTCATTTTGGTTCAATTTTTTCAAAATTGGATTAACCTTAAGTTGAATTAATCTTTTTTTTGAACCTATTTCTTGTTTTACTTTTTACTATTCAAATATAAGATTCATTTTGATTATTAGGTCTAATTGAAATTTGATTTTGAACTTCGTTTTATTGGAAAGACTAATTTTATAAACACTTGTTTATGGTAAAAAATAGGAATAAAAATCTGTTTCTATTATCCTTGTCTAAATTGTATTTTTGTAACCTTTATTTATAGATTATGGCAGGAACAGAATTTTATGGCGCTGAAGAGCGCAAAGAAATCAACGATGTATTAGAAACAGGCATCTTTTTTAGGTATAATCACGACCAACAGCGTAATAATATTTGGAAGGCAAAAGAATTTGAAGCAGAAGTTGCCAAATTAGTCGGCGCTAAATATGCACATGCTGTATCTAGTGGTTCAACAGCCGTTTCTTGCGCTTTGGCCGCGGCTGGTATTGGAGCTGGAGATGAGGTAATAGTGCCTCCTTTTACTTATATTGCTTCTGTTGAAGCGGTAATTTTTGCTGGTGCATTGCCTGTTTTTGCAGAAATAGATGAAACCCTGTGTCTTAGCGCAACAGGTATTAAAAATGCAATTACACCCAAAACAAAAGCGGTATTATTAGTTCATATGTGCGGCCAAATGGCACAAATGGATGAAATCATGCAAGTTGTAAAAGAGCATAACCTAGTTTTGGTTGAAGATGCAGGTCAGGCCATGGCTGCCAGCTACAAAGGCATTAGCACAGGTTTGTTTGGTAAAACAGGTTGCTATAGTTTCGATTTTTTCAAAATTGCAACAGCAGGCGAAGGTGGCGTTATGGTTACCAATGATGAAGTTGCTTACAAACTTGCAGATAACTTTGCAGACCATGGACATGATCATATAGGTTCAAACCGAGGCATGGAAAACCATCCAATTGTAGGTTTTAACTATAGAATATCAGAATTACATGCTGCAATTGGTTTGGTTCAAACCCGCCGTGTGCCAATGATAAAAGAGAAAAATAACATGCATAAGAAGTTTATGATGCAAGAATTAGGCAAAATTTCAGGGGTTACATTTGCCTCAATTCCTGATGAAAATGGTGATTCTGCAACTTTCTTAAATATGCTTTTGCCTGATACTAATGCAGCTCAAAAAGTGGTAGATGCATTTAATGCCAATGGAGTGGGTGGTTTTAATTATTGGTTTACAAACATGTACCATTTTATTAACCAATGGAACCATATCAAAGAGGGAAAAGTGGCGGCCAAAACCAACGTTCAATTATTAGGTGCTCCTCAAGATTATAAAAACCTGGATTTGCCAAAAACACAAGAGACGATTGGAAGGCTAATTTCTTTCGGAATTCGCGCCAGCTGGACAGAGCAAGAACTTAAAGAACTTGTGGCGAAAATGACCGCAAGCATCAACCAAGCAATGTCTCAAACAGCCTAATTAATCAATATGGCACACAAAAATTTTAAGTCGATTGATAAAACAGTTTTTGGCAGGGGAAGTTTTTCTCAATTGGCAGAAATAGTTGCACCAATAAGAGATAGGAACAAGCAGTATTTTGTTTATATCGTAGATAATTATTTTAAAGGAAAAGCACTCGAAAACCAATTGCAAGAGCTTCCTGGGGATTTGATTTATTTTATAGATGTTGATCCACATGAGCCAACTACAGAGCAAATAGACCATTTGCGTGACGAGATTTTATCACAAAAAGGTCTACCTAGCGGTTTAATTGGAATTGGAGGCGGAAGCATTATGGATATTGCAAAAGCCTTGGCCTTGATGCTTACCAATGAAGGTTCATCTGTTCAATATCAAGGTTTGAACCTAATTAAAAAACCGGGTATTTATCACCTTGGTGTGCCTACCATTTCTGGCACTGGCGCAGAATGTAGCATGACTGCTGTGCTCACAGGACCAGAGAAAAAGTTAGGTTTAAAGTGCGATTGGACCATATTCGACCAAGTTATTTTAGACTCAGAGTTAACTGAAAGTGTTCCTACCGATAAATGGTTTTATACAGGAATGGATACTTTTATTCATTGCATAGAAAGTAGAGATGGAATGCTCAATAACGCCTATAGTTTTGCTTATGGCGAGCAATCACTCAAACTTTGTAGAGAGGTTTATCTTGGCGAAAATGCCGGTAGAAGCGCAGAGAATGATGATAAATTAATGGTGGCTTCTTTAATGGGTGGTTTGAGCCTAACCTATTCAGAAGTGGGCGTTTGTCATGCATTGAGTTATGGATTAAGCAAGATTTTTGGCGAGAAACACTGTTATGCAAATTGTTTAGCGTTTCAACATTTGGGAGATTATTACCCAGAAGGTGTGGCGGAGTTTAAAACGATGCTAACCCAACATGGCGTAACTTTGCCACAAGGATTAAGCGCAAATTGGACTGATGCAGAAATAACTGCAATGGCAAATGTTGCCTATAATTTGCCGCATATGTGGAACCACGCCATTGGCACAGATTGGAAAGAAAAGATTACCTTAGATACTATTAAAGATTTATTTAGAAGATTATAAACATGACAAAAATTGTAAAAGTTGGAGACATAGAATGTGGTTCGAAGGAATTATTCCTTATCTCTGGACCTTGTGTAATAGAAGATGAAATGATAATGATGAAAACTGCGGAGAAATTGAAAGAGGTTTCTGAGCGGTTAAATATTAAATTAATATATAAATCATCATTTCAAAAGGATAACCGTAGTAGTTTAAAATATTATGATGGTCCAGGCCTTGCGGCGGGAGTTAAGTTGTTGGCAAAAATTCGTGAACAGTTTGGCTTCCCTATTTTAACCGACGTACATTATCCAGACCAAGCCACTGCTGCTGGAGAAGTGGTTGATGTAATTCAAATACCTGCGTATTTATGCATGCAAAGCACTTTGTTGGTTGCTGCAGCAAAAACCAATAAGGTTGTGAATATTAAGCATGGCCAGTTCTTGGCACCCGATAACATGAAGCACCCAGTTGCTAAATGTGTAGAAAGCGGAAATGACCAAGTGATTTTAACAGAGCGTGGTTATACTTTTGGGTACAATGATTTAATTGTTGATCCAAGAAGTTTTTACCATTTGAGAAATATTGGATATCCAGTAGTGTTTGACGTTACACATTGTGTGCGCAAATATGGTACCCCAAGTGCCGATCCAAATGGAGGTGCACGTGAGTTTTTGCCAGTATTGAGCAGGGCAGGGGTAGCTTCAGGTATTGATGGTATTTTTATTGAAACCCATCCTGACCCTGCAAAAGCTTTATGCGATGCCGCATCTCAATTGTGTGTTTATGATTTAGAAGAGTTTTTAAAACCTTTAATTGAATTGCATCAAGTTGAATTAAAATACCGTGTTTAATATGAAAACAAATTTCTTTTTCTTTGGCTTCGTTTTTTTGTGTTTACTTTTGGTTCAACCCAACACCACATTTGGACAATACGAAAGGCCAAGGGAAGTAAGCAATAATAATGGTAAAAGAGCCAATATTTACCTGAGTTTGGGTTCTGGATTGCAATACAAATATGGTATGATTGGCGGAGGAGTAGGAATGTATATTGGAGAAAACACATTAGGTGAATTAACCTTTGGCTTAGGCGGATATGGCTTTAAAACTGGAGTTAACATGGTTTTTAATACCGGTTCCAACAAAAAATGGCGTCCAACGCTAGGATTTGTAAGAGGTTCTGGTGTTAGCAACTTTGAAACTGAGGTTGAGGTGGTTTATAATTTAGAGGTTAAGGATGTAACCACAAAAATTAACTTACCTGCCGCATATGCTTTAACCCCTGGCGTTCAGCGAATAATCATGTTTAGAAATGGAAGTAGCTTGGCCTTAGATTTAGGGATTGGAATTTCGCTTAATCAACATGAAGCCACTTTTTCTGAAGACCAGGTTCTGTTCGATGGCGTTTTAAGACCTTCACAATTGATTTCTTTCAGTGATTTACAAAAGACCACATTCAAAGTGATGGGACCATCAGGCATTATTTGTGGTGTGAGTTACAATTTTGGACTAGGCTTGAAATAAGGAATGCAAAAAAATCGACCTAAAAGATTATTTTCGCGTTCATTCTATCAATCGACTAAAGGAAAAAAATGGAATTATATTTAGATTCAGCAAACTTAAAAGAAATTGAAGAAGCCTTTAAATTAGGCATTCTTAATGGTTTAACCACTACACCAACCTTCATGCAACGCGAAGGAATTACTGACGTAGACGGGATGATTGTAAAATTGTCAAAAATAGTACCTGTGCTTCAGATTGAAGCTTTGGGAGATACTGCCGAAGATGTTTTAGCAGAAGCAAAAAGACAATTGGCTTTAGGTTTAGACCCAACAAAGACTGTTTTCAAAATACCTGTTTCTTTAGAAGGTGTAAGAGCATGTCGTTTGTTAAGAAACGAAGGTTTATTGGTTAATGTTCACTTGGTTTATACCTTACAACAAGCTTATATGGCTATGCATGCTGGGGCAACTTATGTTTGTCCTTTGGTTGGCCGTTTGCAAGACCAAGGGCATGATGCCTTAGACTTAGTGGCTCAAATTGTGGATGCCGTTAATGATTATGGTTATGATACTAAAGTTATGTTTTCTTCAGTGAGAAATGTAGAACATGTTAGAAATGCCTTAAACTTGGGCGTACACACAATAACTGTTCCTTTAAAGATATTAAAGCAGTTAACAGAAAATCACTTTACTACTGTTGGTACCGAGCAGTTTATTCATGATACACGCTTAATGACAGTTAAAGTACGTGAAGCCATTAATGGTGTAAATCCGTTAGTAAGTGCAGATACAACTTTGGTAGATGCTATTATTAAAATGACTGAGTATGGTTTTGGTGCCATTACAATTGTGAATGCAGATGGTAGTTTAAAAGGAGTGTTTACAGATGGTGATTTGCGTCGCAAAATTCAAACAGACGGAAGAGATGTATTGAGCAAAAAGATGTCAGACTTTACTTACAGCGATGCTAAGTCTGTAGAAGCAGGTGCTTTATTAAATGATGCTGCTCAAATTCTTAAAGCAACTAAAGTAGATACACTTTTAGTTACTGAAAATGGCAAACCTATTGGTATGTTAGATATTCAAGATTTAGAAGCATAAAACTTTATAATTTTAAGAAAGCCGCCTTGTGCGGCTTTTTTTATACTTACTTATGAACGAAATAAAATCTGTTTTCGAAAGTATTGGCGGCCAATTTTGTACGCCTATCTCTCAATTATCTGAACGATTGGCTACCATTAAAGCTTTTGTTTACGATTGGGACGGCGTGTTTAACAATGCCGTTAAAAACGAAAATAAAAGCAGTAATTTTAATGAAGCAGATAGCATGGGAACCAATATGCTTCGGTTCAGCCATTACCTAAAACACCAGCAGCTTCCCCAAACTGCTATTATTTCAGGTGAGAAAAATGAATTTGCTTTTTACTTTTCTGAAAGAGAGCATTTTGATGCTTGCTATTTCAAAGTACCCAATAAAATTATTGCACTGGACCATTTTTGTGAACATCATAATTTGAAACGAGAAGAGGTTTGTTATACATTTGACGATGTACTTGACCTTAGCGTGGCTGCGGTTTGCGGACTTAGAATGATGATTAACCGCAAAGCAAATCCATTGTTTAAGAATTACCTTGTTAAAAACAACTTAGCAGATTATATAACAGCTTCTGAAAGTGGCAATTTTGCTGTAAGAGAAGTTTCAGAATTATTAATGGGCTTGAACCAAAACTATGATAGTTGCCTAGATGAACGCAAAGATTTTACAAGTATTTACCGTAATTATTTAGATTTTAGACAAGCCTTAAACACCTCATTTTTTACCATTGAAAATGAAAATGTTAAAAGTGTTGCAAGACCCTAGTCTTTGTTTACTAAATAATCATATGAGGCCTGTTGTGAGCCTTGAGACGAAGGTCCAGCATTACCGTTGATAAACAAAGTATCATTAATTCCATCCAATTTTCTTGCTTTTGCTACATCCTTTAATTGAATATCCAATATGTCTAAAATTGTTTGTTTAGCCTCTTTATCATAGATTGGAAATGCACATTCAACGCGATTGGTAAGGTTTCGAGTCATCCAATCAGCAGAAGCTAAATACACTTTTTCATTCCCATCATTTCCAAAAACATAAACACGTGCATGTTCAAGGAATCTATCAATAATACTGATCACTTGGATGTTTTCACTGCTATTTTTAATACCAGGAACCAAGCAACATATACCCCTAATAATTAATTTTATTTGAACCCCAGCATTGCTGGCCTCGTAAAGTTTCTTGATTACATCTACGTCAACCAAAGAATTCATTTTTGCTGTTATCCACGCTGATTTTCCTTGTTTGGCAAAAGCAATTTCTTTATCAATTAAACTTAAAAACTGCTTTTTCATAAACTCAGGAGCTATAAGCAAATGCTGGTAAGGACCTTTTCTAATATTTGCAAATAGGAAATCAGCAAGCCAATCCACTTCTTCAGTTAATCGACTATCCTTCGTAAATAAGCAAAAATCGCTGTAAATTTTGGAAGTCATGCCATTGTAATTCCCCGTCGACAAATGCGCATATCTTACAGTTTTTCCATCTTCTTTGCGGTATATTAAACACATTTTCGCATGTACCTTTTGACCAGGTTTCCCAAAATGAACTTGAGCGCCAGCTTCTTGTAATTGGTTGGTCCAATAAATATTAGATTCTTCATCAAACCTAGCCTGAAGCTCCATTAATACAATTACCTTCTTGTTGTTTTTTACTGCATTGATAAGCGCATTTACAACATTACTATGTTTTGCAACCCTATAAAGTGTGATAAAAATAGTTGTAACTTTTGGGTCAATAGCCGCCTCTCTCAAAAATCGAATCAAATAATCAAAGCTTTGGTAAGGCATATGCAACAAAATATCCTTTTGGGTAATGGCATCAAAAGTAAGTTGCGTACTTTCAAATGCCTTAACTGGAATTTGCGTAAGAGATTTGTAATAGAATTCAGGTTTTGAGATTTTAGGAAAATCCATAAAATCCTTGAAATTGTGATATCTACTGCCAGGAATTAGGTTTACATTTCTAAGGTCGAGTTTTTTGATAAGCAGCTCAAGCATATCTTTAGGCATTGCCTCATCATAAACAAATCGAGTGGGAATTCCCTTTGAGCGTTGCTTTAGACTTTTTTGAAGCTTATCCAAAAGATTAACCTGATAGTCGTTGTCATCTCTGCTTATTTCGTATTCTGCATCCCTAGTAATTTTAACGATATATCCTTCAAAAGAGGAATAATCAAAAATGGAGAAAATCCTTTTTAGGTTCAACCTAATTACATCTTCTAGTAAAACAATATGTATGTCATTTTGGGTAAGCGGCAAAGAATAAAATCTGCTAATAATATGTGTAGGAACCTCGATGATAGCATGTTTTGGTGCAATGCCACTCGAACTTTGTTTCATCCTCACAGCCAAATAAATACTTCTATCTTTTAGGTGAGGAATGTGTTTAAGATCATCTATTACAACTGGAAAAAGTTGGTTTAATACAGTTGATTTAAAATATTCTCGGATAAGGTCTCTTTCGGTTTCAGTTACTTGTGCTTCATTCATTAAAAAAATACCATTTCTATTGAGCTCAGGCAATAGAATTTGGTCATAAATTTCATTGAACTTGTTTTGAAGTACCATCACATTTCTCTGGATTTCAGACAATACTTCATCAGGAGAGTTTTGATATTCCGAAATTGCTTTGTTCCCATTCACACGTTGTAGACGTCTGATTTGGGCGACACGAACCCTGAAAAACTCATCTAGATTAGAGGAGAAAATGGCAAGAAACTTAATTCTTTCCATCAAAGGATTACTAGGATTTTCAGCTTCTTGCAAAACCCTTTCGTTGAAACTAAGCCAACTGATTTCTCTGTCTTTAAATAAATGTCCTTTTCGGTCTTTAATCATCTTACACAAAACTAAGCTTATAAACCACTTTTTCAACCCCATCGAGCTTTTGTGGGTATTAAATTTTTGTTATGGTTGGTTTGAACCAAAAGGGTTTGGTTCAAACCGAAACTTGAAAAAATGCCTGCAAAGGTTAGTTTTGTTGTGAAGTCAATGATTGGGATTCAACCCAGCTACACATATTCAATACTCGAAACAATTGGGCAAACCATGGCCAACATTGCACTTACGCCGCAATATTTGTCTTTAGATAAATTTACTGCCTTCTCCATTTTGTCTCTATCCGCTTCAGCAATTTTAATCTTATAAACCATTCTTATCTCAGTATAAATCCTTGGATGCTCGTCTCTTAAATCGGCTTCAACGTTTACGCTAAAGTCGCTAAAGTTTACATGCATTTTATTCAATAAAGATACCACATCCATGCCGGTACAACCACCTAAAGAGGTTAATAACAAAGGTTTTGGACTAGGTCCAGAATCATTTCCACCGCCTGCTTCTGTGGTATCTATGGTTATCTCATGTGCGCCATTAATTTGGCTCACAAACTGCATCCCCGCAGTAAAGCGGGTTGCTGCTTGATGTAAGGTCGACATAAAAAAGTTATTTAGTTCAAACTGTGCCAGCTACCACCATTGTAAGCCTTAACACCATTTTGGTTTAAGAAATTTGTTCCTTGAGCACTTCTCATGCCGCTTGCACACACACAAACCACTTCTTTGTTAAGCTTTTTTATGGTATTAAGTTGACCCGAAAGTTTGTTCAAAGGAATATTTTTAGAGCCTTTTACATGTCCGCCTGCAAATTCCCCTTCGCTGCGCACATCAATAATTACAGCGCCATTTGCTAAAGCTGCTTTCATTTCTTCATTGGATTTACCCCCAAATAGGTTTTTTAAAAAGTCCATCATTTTATTTTTTTTATTGTGAAAAAATTAGTTTCCTGTGGCCGATTTGATAATACTTACCAATTGCCCTGTTGGCACTACACCAGACTGACGCCAAAGTGTTTGGCCTTTTTTAAATTCTGGCGTTTCGCCATTGATCAATTCATTGAAGTTATTCATCGTTTTATGATTTAGTTTCTTTCTCTGTTTTCTTTGCAGCAATATCTCTTGCTGTATCTCCTAATAAGCCGCCCATAAATACACCGTATAAAGTGCTATTGATTGGGTTGGAAGTAATGGCGCAGGTTCCACTCGCGCAGCCTACAAAATAATAATAGGCATACCCGGCTGCCGCACCAATGGCCACACCTGCTGTTATAAAAATAATTCGTTTATTCATTTCTTTGAGTTTATATTAAAACATGAACATTTATACATATTTGAATCCTAAAAAAAATTACATCTGACAATTACACTTTTCAATACAATCTAGCACCGAGCCTAAATTGGTTTCTTTTAGCTTGTAATAAGCCGAGGTTCCAACCTTTCTAACTTCCAATAATCCTTTAATTTTCATATTTATTAAATGATGCGAAAGCAAGGATTGTTCACAACCTGTTTTTTCCATCAACTCATTAACCGTAAGTTCTGGGTGCAATTGTAACTCACCAATCACTGCCAATCGGGTAGGGTGGGCAATGGTTTTGAGTATAAAAGCTGCCTTTTCTAGTTTGTGTTTATCAGGTCTCATTTTTCGTCTACAAATATATGAACATGCATTCATATTGCAAGTTATTTTTTTTATTTCCTTCCTAACCGCACCTTTGCGCAAATGTTTATTGGCTTCGACGCAAAGAGGGTTTTTAACAACCGCACGGGTTTGGGTAATTACAGCAGAATTCTGTTAAGAGATTTGCATGCCCTTCAATCGCCGCCGCAAATGGCTTTGTTTACCCCTAAGGTTTCACTTGAACACGATTTTCTTTTACATCAGCAAGGGGTGAAGCGGATTTTACCAAAAGCAGGATTTAAACATTTTGGAAGTATTTGGCGCAGTTATCAAATGGCGAAGGAGGCCAAAGTTGTAGGTGTAAACCTTTTTCATGGTTTGAGCAATGAATTGCCGCAGGGTTTAGAAAAATATAAGATTCCGTCTGTAGTAACTATCCATGATTTGATTTTTCTAGAAAGGCCTGAGTTATATGCTGCAGCTGATCGACTAATTTATAAACACAAATTTGAGCAAGCCTGCAAAAAAGCAAACCTAGTTTTGGCCACCAGCGAAGCCACCAAAAGAGATATTATAAAGCATTTTAAAATCAAGGAAAAGAAGGTTGAGGTGCTTTATCAAGACTGTCATGATGGGTTTGCCCAAAGTTTTTCTATACAAGAAAAGGAATTGGTGCTAAGACAATTAAGTGTTACAACTCCCTATATCCTAAGTGTTGGAACCCTCGAAAAAAGGAAAAATCACTTAAGATTGATTAAGGCCTATCATGAAAATAAGTTATTTTCTCACCAATTAATTTTAGTTGGAAGAAGAGCTGATGCCGCACCAGAAATTGATGCTTATATTGCTCAACACAAACTTGAAAATTTTGTAAAAATCATTGAGGGCATTGATTTACATAAGCTCCAAGTATTGTATTCGTCTGCTGCAGTTTTTGCATATATCAGTGAAATCGAAGGTTTTGGTATTCCAGTGCTAGAAGCCATGAAAGCTGGTATTCCCACACTTTGTTCAAATATTTCTTCTATGCCAGAGGTGGCAGGAAATGCAGCGCTATTGGTTAATCCGCTTAATTTACCTGAAATCAAATCTGCTTTATCGGAGTTGGTTCAAACCGAAACCACCAGAAACGAGCTTAAGCTGAAGATGCCTGAGCAAGTAGAAAAATTTAATGGAAAGAAATTAGCCTCACGATTACTTTCTATGTATGAGTCGATCTAAATGCCATTAATCTCTTAACTTTGCACAGTGTTAGTTGAATTAAAAGACCCTATTTTCCAGAAGTTATCAAACTTAGCCCATGCAAAAAACATAAAAGCTTATGTAGTAGGTGGTTTTGTTAGAGATTTATTGTTGAACCGAGCCTCGAAAGACATAGACATTGTGGTACTAGGCGATGGCGTTGATTTTGCCCAAGAATTTGCAAATTCGCTTCCGCACAAAACCGACTTTGCCGTGTTTAAAACCTATGGCACTGCTATGGTTAAAACCCCTGAGTGGGAAATAGAATTTGTGGGTGCCCGAAAAGAAAGTTACGTGAAAGAGAGCAGAAAGCCAGATGTATTGCCAGGCACTTTATCTGATGATCAATTGAGACGGGATTTTACCATTAATGCTTTAGCTATTTCCTTAAATCAAGAGAATTTATTTGAATTAATAGACCCCTTTAATGGGGTAGAAGATCTGCAAAATAAGTTATTGCGAACCCCTTTAATTCCCGGAGAAACCTTTGATGATGACCCTTTGCGCATGATGCGTGCCATTAGGTTTGCTACCCAATTGCAGTTTAGCATTCATGTGCAAACCTATGAGGCCTTGTATACGTTTTCTGAACGATTGAGCATTGTTTCTCAAGAACGTATCATTGATGAGTTTAATAAAATATTGGCAAGTAAAAAGCCTTCTATTGGACTGCAAATGTTGCATGAAACGGGTTTGCTGAAGTTGTTCTTTCCTGAATTAGAGGCAATGGCTGGAATTGAAATTGTAAATAAAAAGGCCCACAAGGATAACTTTATTCATACCTTAAAAGTGGTAGATAATGTTTGCAAAGAAACCGATAACCTTTGGTTGCGTTGGGCTACTTTGTTGCATGATATTGGAAAACCTACCACCAAAAGGTATATACCAGAGCAAGGCGGTTGGACCTTTCACGGGCATGAAGATAAAGGGGCAAGAATGGTTTCAAGGATATTTAGAAACCTTAAGTTGCCGCTTAATGAGAAGATGAAGTATGTGGAGAAGTTGGTTTCGTTGCACCACAGGCCAAAAGTTTTGGCGGAAGAAGGCGTTACTGATGCGGCCATCAGAAGGTTAATTGTTGATGCTGGAGAAGATTTGGACGATTTGTTTACTTTGTGCAGAGCAGACATGACTAGCAGATTCCCAGAAAAAATTGCCTTGTTTAGAGCCAACTTAAATAAAGTGCAACAATTGGTTAAAGAGGTTGAAGAGCGCGATACCTTGCGCAATTGGCAACCTCCGATTTCTGGTGAAGATATCATGGCATACTTTAATTTGTCACCAGATAGAATGGTTGGAATAATTAAGCTTGAAATCAGGGAAGCAATCTTGGATGGTAAAATTCAGAATAATCTTACAGAAGCTACAAATTTGATGGCAGAAATTGGGGCAAGATTGGGTCTAAAAAAGCATGAATCTTAATTATATTAGCAACGCCTTTAAAGGCAATTTTAAATGAATATGGCTAAATACGATTTTATTATAATTGGCGGGGGAGTAGTTGGCTTAGCTACAGCTTGGCAAATGCTAAAAAGCAAGCCAAACCTTAAGCTTGCAATCATCGAAAAGGAGCATGAACTTGCGGCGCATCAAACTGGGCATAACAGCGGTGTAATTCATAGTGGGATTTATTATAAGCCAGGAAGTTTAAAGGCTAAAAATTGCATCAATGGCTACAATCTTTTATTGGATTTCTGCAATACCTATGAAGTTCCTTATGAATTGTGTGGCAAGTTAATTGTTGCTACCAGCGAGCAAGAAATTCCAGAATTAGACAAATTGTATAGTAGGGGTTTAGAGAACGGTTTGAACCAAATTAGCATGATCTCGCAAGCGGAGGCAAATGAAATTGAGCCTCACCTTAAAGTGGTAAAGGGCATTAAGGTTCCCTATACTGGTATTATTGATTATACGGCAGTTTGCTTGAAGCTCGGCGAATTGGTTGTAGGTTTAGGCGGAGAAATTTTCCTAGGCCATAAAGTAGAAGACATTGTTTTAGGTTCAAATGAGGTGAGTATTGTAACTGACCAAAGAACATTTGAAACGTCTAAATATATCAATTGCGCAGGTTTGTACAGTGATAAAATTGCTGGGCTTACCCAAAAGCAAATGGATACTAAAATCATTCCGTTTAGAGGAGAATATTTTATGCTCAAACCAGAGAAACGGTATTTGGTTAAACACTTGGTTTACCCTGTGCCTGATCCAAATTTTCCTTTCTTGGGCGTTCACTTTACCAGAATGATTGGTGGTGGAATAGAGGCTGGTCCGAATGCTGTATTTGCATTTAAGCGCGAAGGTTACCACATGTGGGATGTTGATTTAACAGAAATGTTTGAATCGCTAGCCTGGCCTGGGTTTAGGAAAGTAATGGCAAAATATTATAAAACAGGCTTAGGAGAGTTTTACCGTTCTTTTTCAAAGCCAGCTTTTACAAGAGCCTTACAAAAATTGGTACCAGAAATTCAAGAAAATGATTTGGTTCCAGCCGAAGCAGGCGTTCGGGCGCAAGCTTGTGATAAGTTTGGTGGTTTACTGGATGATTTTAAAATTATTCATGAAAGGCAAGCCATCCATATTTTAAATGCTCCTTCTCCAGCCGCCACTTCTAGCTTAAGCATTGGTTCAACCATAGCCAATATGGCTTTAAATCCCTAACTATGTTTGTATCAGAATGTCAAATACGCGTGCGTTACGCAGAAACAGACCAAATGGGTTATGTTTATTACGGCAATTATGCTACCTACTTTGAGGTAGCTAGGGTAGAAGCCTTAAGGCAAGTTGGCTTAACTTATAAGATGTTTGAAGACAGTGGCACCATGATGCCAGTGGTTCATTTGAATTGCAAGTATAAAAAGCCGGCAAAATATGATGATTTGCTAACCATAAAAACCACTATAAGAGAAATGCCAAGCACTAGGATTTTTTTCTATCATGAAGTGTATAATGAAGCGAATGTATTGCTGCACGAAGGCGAAACAACTTTAGTTTGCATTGATATGAAATCGGGTAGACCTGTTCTTTGCCCAGAAATTTTGGCCAGCCAATTGCGTCCATTTTTTAATTCATGAAAACTGATAAATACCTATTAATGCGTCCGGTAAAGTGGGTGGTGAAAAAGACCACGGCCATGAGTATGCCTGGAAATAGGGAAGTTTCTGTATATGCTGTGTTGGAGTTTTTTATTAGGAATATTTTTAAAAGTGATTTAAACCTAAGGGCATCAGCCTTATCTTTTACTTTTTTCTTGGCTTTGTTTCCAACCGTTATTTTCTTTTTTACCTTAATCGCTTATTTGCCGTTAAGTTATACCCATGAAGAGATTCTATTTTTTATTGCAGAATCTATTCCAAGGAATGTGTATGAAACCATTCAAGAGACCTTAAATGATATTCTGAAAAATCAGCGAAGTGGATTGTTGTCTGTGGGTTTTGTATCAGCCATGTATTTTTCTACCAATGGGTTTCATACCTTAATGAATTTATTGAATAAGTATAGTCATATCCAAGAAAGCAGGCCCTTTTGGAAACAAAGATTGGTAGCCATTGGACTCGCTTTTTTCATATCTATTTTAATTATCGTTTCGGTATTGATGGTTACCACTGGAACCATTTTAATTTCTTACCTAGAAAAGGTAAAGTATTTTCCTTCGGGTATTATTCCATTTTTGATTTCAGGTTTTAATATTTTCATTGTGGGATTAATTGTAATGGGAATAGTTAGTGCTATTTATTACATCGCACCGGCTAAAAGACCCAATTGGAATTTCCTCTCTACAGGTTCTCTTTCGGCCACGATTATTATTTTAATCACAACGTATGGGTTTTCGCAATATGTCAATAATTTCAACTCCTATAATAAAGTTTATGGGTCAATTGGAGCCTTGATAGTGATTATGATGTTAATTTATATCAATACCTTTATTCTATTGATGGGTTTTGATTTGAATGTGGCCGTTGACCAAGCCATAAATAAAGCCAAGAAGAATGAAAGGTCGAGGAAAAAGGAGAATAAAATTATATACATTAAAGAAGCTAGCTCCGAAGAAGAATTAAGCAATAAATAAGGCTGTTTAAAATCATTTTTTGTTGTTGTGTGTTAAGTAATTTTGAAAGCCATGTTAGAACAACAAAGTATGAAAAAAATAGTGCGCGTGGGCGGGGTTCCAGAGCACTTTAACCTTGCTTGGCATCTTGCCAATGAGAATGGGTTATTTACAGAAAAAGGAATTGAAATTGTTTGGAAAGATGTTCCTGGTGGAACAGGTGCCATGTGTGCCGCTTTGCGTGCAGGAGAACTAGACATTGCGGTTACCCTAACAGAAGGAATCATTGCGGATATCATTTCGGGCAATCCAGCTAAAATTGTACAGTTTTACGTAAACTCGCCTTTGCGTTGGGGAATCTATACCTCAGTAAAGAATCCTATCCAAACCTTGCAAGAAATTGAAGGCAAGAAATATGCAATCAGTAGGTATAAGTCGGGTTCGCATTTAATGTCCTTTGTAAATGCGAGAAATTTGGGTTTTACCCTTAACCCCGAAACAGATTTTGTGGTGGTTGGCAACATGGACGGTGCCAGAAAATCCTTGGCATCCCTAGAAACAGATGTGTTTATGTGGGAGAAATTTATGACAAAGCCCTTGGTAGATGCAGGAGAGTTTAGATTTTTAGGAGAATGTAGTACACCTTGGCCATGTTTTGCAGTGGTAGCTACAGATGAATTGATAGAAAAAGACAAGGAACTTTTAAAGCAGGTGCTAGAAATTGTAAATGCAGCCTGTTATAACTTAAAGTATCACGAACAAGAAGCCATTCAAATGGTGGCTTGGCGCTATAACTTAAAGCTTGCAGATGCCAAGCAATGGTTTAGCGAATTAGAATATAATTACTCAGAAGAAATTGATGAAATTCAAATGATGGGAATCCTCAATGAATTAAAATCATTGGGCATTATTAATGAATTGCCAAGTTTAGAAAAGGTTTGTTTTGAACCAAACTTGTTGGAGAATGTGTAGCTTTGGGGTTTGCATTTATTTGAAACCTCTTTAATTATAGTTGTACAATTTCAGTTTGTCAATAAACCTATAATCTTTAATATTATAGGTGAACAATTCTAACTCAATGATTTTAGTGGTAGCGGCTATAATTGCATCTGGAATTGCTAATCCATGACTAAGACGGTATTTTTCTATCAATTCTATGGCCTCTTCAGAAATATTATTATTGATCAAGGCAATATTAAATCTTTGCAGTCTATATTGAATTTTAGACTCATTCTCTTTATTTCCTGCACCAATTAGTAACTCCATTTTAGTTATTGCGGAAATAAAAATATTGTCTAAACCAAATTCTTTTTCTAATATTTCTTTTGTTTTAAAATGTCTTTTACTTTTTGTGTCCCAGTAATCTATCATTACATCCGTATCACAAACTAACTGTTTCTTAGCCATGCGTCACTCCGAAGTTTCTTTGAGTTAATGCTTTTCCCTGAAAAAATTGATTCAAGTTCTGATGTATCTATTGTACCATCAAAAGGCAAAATAGTTACTCCATTAATTTCTGTTTTATTTTTAGTTTTTGAGCTAATTTGAGGCGTCTCAACTGAAAAATTGAAATACTTCGCCAATTCCTTTAATACCTCTAAAGTCTTTTTGTTTTTATATTTTATAATTAATTCAGGCATTACAAAAGCAATTTACTCAAAAAATACTAATTATAACAAATTTTAGTTTTGATCCGATAAATTAAAAATCGGGTAATTAAGATGTTAGCGATTAGGCCTTATTTTGCATAAACCTTTTACTCCCCAAAATACTCTACATAGTTATTCTCAGTTTCGATGAGTTTAATGCAGTGCAGGTTTCCATTTTCAATGTGTGGGGCTAAAATATCCCAAATGGCAACTACAATGTTTTCTATTGAAGGCATCATGCCTTTGAGAAAATCAACGTCTTCATTGAGGTTGCGGTGGTCTAATTTTTCGGTGATTAACTCCTGAATAATCTTCTTAAGCTTCTTCAAATCCATTACCATTCCCGTTTCTGGGTTGGCAATGCCTTTGATGGTTACCAATAACTCAAAATTGTGTCCGTGGTAATATTTATTGGAACATTTGCCAAAAAAGGCTTCATTTTCTGCTTCTGTCCATTTTGGATTATAAAGCTTGTGCGCCGCGTTAAAACGTTCGCGACGGGTGATATAAACTATTTTTTCTTTTGTTGCCATTGAAATCAGGCCACAAATATTCATACTTTCGTGCAATTGTCAAAACTTATGATAGTAATAACTGGTGCAGAAGGATTTATTGGAAGCTGTTTAGTAGCCCATTTAAACCATTTTCATTACAATGATTTGGTGTTAGTAGATGATTTTGGCCATGTTGAAGGCCGTGAAAAAAATCTTTTAAATAAAAAATTCACCCTAAAGGTAGAACGAACAAATTTTATAGAATGGCTTTCTGCCAATGCCAATTTGGTGCAATTTGTCTTTCATATTGGGGCTAGAACCGACACCACCGAAAAAGATGAAGCTATTTTTAAAACCTTAAACCTAGATTATTCAAAGGCTCTTTTTAACATTTGCGCCAAAGAAGGCATTCCAATGGTGTATGCCAGTAGCGCTGCTACCTACGGAAATGGTGAGTTTGGATATAAAGACAGAGAAGATTTTCTAGACCAATTGCAGCCTATGAATCCGTATGGTCGCTCCAAAAATGATTTTGATAAATGGGCTTTGGTTCAAACCGAAACCCCTTATTTTTGGGCTGGATTGAAGTTTTTTAATGTTTATGGACCAAATGAATACCACAAAGGAAGAATGGCCAGTGTTATCCTTCATGCCTACCACCAAATTAAAGATACGGGTAGCGTGAATTTATTTGAAAGTCACCGCCCCGATTACAATAATGGAGAGCAAATGCGCGATTTTATTTATGTAAAAGACCTTTGTGAGGTTTGCCTTTTCTTGATGAAAACCCGCAAAAACTCTGGTTTATACAACCTTGGAACAGGAAATGCCAGAACTTGGAACGATCTAGCTGGGGCAATTTTCAATGCATTAGGCATGGAAACCAAAATAAATTATATTCCCATTCCAGAAGACATTAGAAATACCTATCAATATTTTACAGAGGCAAACATGGAGAAGCTAAAGCAAATTGGATATGACAAACCCTTTACTTCCATTGAAGCGGGCGTGAAAGAATATGTGGTTCAATACCTCGAAACAGGTAAATATTATTAATACAATTGCTTTCTAAACCAGTTAAATATCTTGTAGGTCTTTTAAGCGCCTTGATGCTCTTGGTGCTTTTGTTTGCTACTGAAATTGGGATACTTAAAAACACTAAACAACAAGAGGCTCAAAACCTGAATGAAGTTCAGTTTTTGATGAATGAGAAGGAAGCCGAAAGCAAAGACCTTATTTATGCAGTTTTACAAGATACTTCTCACTTAAATTGGCATTGGCTAGATTACTTAGAAAGGGCCAGAAATCAACACTTTGTATTAAGTGTTTTTAGAAATGATACCTTAATTGGTTGGTCAGACCAACTGATAAACTCAGGAAAACTTGTAAGTGGTATTAAGGATGGATTTAACTACATCAACACCAATAATGGCGCTTATTGGGTTTCTTCGTTAAGCAAAGGGAGTTATAAAATTGCGGTTTTCTATCAACTTAAGACCAATTATAAATTTCAGAATCAATACATAAAAAACCACATCAACGAAGAGTTGAAATTCATTGGTTCTGCCTTGTTTAGTCCTTCTCCTATCCAAGATTTTGTGGATTTAAAGGATAGAAGAGGCAATTATATTTGCTCCATTCAACTTTTTGGTTCAACCAAAACCACGCCTTATTGGTTGCAATTTGCTTTTGTAGTTTGCACCCTGCTAATTGCCTGGTTTTTTCACCAATTTAGCAGTCAAGTTATTCAATGGAATTTTAGCGTTGGTACCTTATTTTTTGTTGGTTTGACCCAAACCGCGCGCTGGTTATTTTTAAAGTATAAGATTCCGATTTTTGTATACGCTAATCCGCTATTTAACCCAGTGGTTTATGCCTCTTCTACGTTTAATCCTTCTTTAGGAGATTTTTTAATAGCAGCATTTTTATTGCTTTGGTATCTTTTGTTAATTAGGGAAACAGCTTTGCAGGTATCCCCAAAAAGAAGCATCTACTACTTACATTTAATATTTGCCTCCCTAATTTCAATGGTATTGGCAGATGGTGCGTTTGATGCGATAAAAAGTATTGTTTTTGACTCGCAAATTTTATTTGATGTAAAGAATATTTATGTATTGGATATCTTTACTTTTTTGGCCTTGTTGCTAGCTTTTATCATTCTACTGAGTTGTTATCAAATTTTCTTAAGGCTATACCGTTTAATCATTGTAGGAAGCATCAATGCCTTTGAAAAGGCCATTATTATTGGCTTGGTATTCTTCTTTATAGAACCTTATTTGGTTAAACACTTGTTTGAAAGACCCATTAATTATGTTAATGTAAGTAGTGCTTTGTTACTTAGCTTTTTTGTGTTTTTGCATTGGATCAAACCAAAATTAAATAGGTTTCAAGGGTATTTTATTTTGGTATTGCTTATATCTGTTTTTACCTCTATGTCATTGTATTATTTTAGTAAAGACAAAGAGCATGAAAACCGCATCACATTTGCTGGAAATATCGTTTCTCAGAATGATGTGAATGCAGAGTATTTTTTAAAAGACATTGAAGATAATATTGCTAAAAGCACGGTTATAAAATCTTATTATTTCAATCCAATTTCCTTGAAATCGCAATTGGTAAAGCACTTGCAACAGCTCTATTTTTCTGGTTATTTAAGTAAGTACAGTGTTTCTATTTATGATTTTGATTCGTCTTTTAACCATTATCATTCTCGCAATCCCTATTCTTATCGTCAGGTAGATTTTATCTATAAACAATTAGGTGCTCCTACCTTAAATAGATATTTTAGATTCTTAAAAAACAATGCCTATTTAAAAGGATATTTGGGTAAGTTTAACATTCGTAGCCAAGGCAAATTTTTGGGTTGTGTTTACATTCATCTTCAACCCAAATTACAACAAGACATTACCCGCTTTGATGAATTGTTGATAGATGGATTTAAAAATTCTAAAAACAAAACTACGGAGTATTCTTATGCCATTTATAAAGATTTGCAACTCTTAAGTCAGAGTGGTCATTATGCCTATCGCACCACTTATACTTGGAATGCCATCAAGAACAAATCTGATTTAATTGAAGAGAATGGATACCAACATTTGGTGTTTAAAGAGAATGAACAGTTATTGGTGGTTGTGAGTGAAAAGTCGCCCAATTGGTATGATCCTTTTGGCTTGTTTTCATTGTCTTTTACCTTCTTTAATATCCTGTTGATTGGTTTAATTGGCTTGTATATTTTGTTCAATAACAATTGGGTTAAAAACAGTTGGTTCAAACCGAAACCATACTTGCAAAAGTTACAAGCCTTGATTAATAAACTACTATTTTTTAAGGAAGGGGATTTAAAGTTTATTCGAACACAAATACAATTAGGGATTATTTTGATTGTGTTTTTAACCCTTGCCATTACAGCATATTTTACCATAGAATTTATCACCAATCAAAACTTACTGAAGCAAAATGACAAGTTGGTTAGGAAGTTAAGAAGTGTAACCAATGCTCTTGAGAATGAAAGTCAGGAAGTGAATTTTAAAGGCAGGGTAAGCGATGCAGAGGCGAGTCTTAACCAAATTGCAGATTTTTACAATACAGACATTAGCTTTTTTAACCCGAGTGGAAATTTAATAGCTTCTACCATTAAGAAAGTATACGAGGCAGATATCATTGCACCTTTGATGAATCCTGAGGCATTTTTTCACTTGAATAATTTAAGGGAGTCTCAGTACATTCAGAAGGAAGCCATTGCTACATTTTCTTACACTGGGGCCTATGCGCCAGTATTCTCAAGGAACAAGGAATTATTGGGTTTTGTGCAATTGCCAGATTTTTACCAAACCTCTGATTTGAATGCAGAAATTTCTTCTATCATGGTTGGGTTTATCAATTTATATGCCTTGATGTTTTTTGTGATTGGTGCCATGGCATGGTTGGTTTCAAGAAATATTTCTTATCCACTTAGGTTGATCCAAAAGCAGTTGGCGCAAACCACCATAGGAAAGAAAAATGAACCTATTGATTGGAATCGGAATGATGAAATTGGGGAATTGGTGAAGGCCTACAATAACATGATTGACCAATTGCAAGAAAGTGCAGAAAAATTGGGTAGAAGCGAAAGGGAAGGGGCTTGGCGAGACATTGCAAGGCAGATTGCGCATGAAATTAAAAATCCGCTTACGCCCATGAAGCTAAGTGTGCAGCATTTGGAAAGGGCTTGGAACGATCAATCTCCAAAGCTGCCAGAAACCTTTAAAAGGGTCACTAAAACGCTCATTGCGCAAATAGATATTTTAAGTGAATTGGCCACTGAGTTTAGCAGTTTTGCTAAAATGCCTGCACCAGAATATGAGGCCATTGTATTAAATGAAATGATTGAGCAAGTCATTCATTTGCAAGGTCAGTCTTTTGAAGGAAAGCTTTTATTTAATTTAGACGAGGAAATTACTTTGTTTTTTGATAAAGGTTATCTCAACAGAACACTCACCAATTTGGTTAAGAATGCCATTCAAGCTATTCCAGAAGACAGGGAAGGAGTGATTGAAATTGTGGCCAACACGAATGAAAAGAACCAACTGCATCTTAAGGTGATAGACAATGGAACGGGCATTCCGAAAGCACAGCAAGAGAAAATCTTCTTGCCATATTTTAGTACCAAAGTGATTGGAATGGGCCTTGGATTGCCAATTGTAAAGAGCATGATTGAAAGTGGGGGTGGTGAAATTTGGTTTGAAACCGAGGAAAACATAGGTACAACATTCCATATTTTGTTGCCGTTAACTAGGGAAGAATGAAATTCGCCCTTTGCTTTTGTGTATGCTTAATGCTGCTGTTTTCTGCAAAGGAAACGAAGGCTCAATACCAATTGCCAAGGCAACAAAAATTCATCATTTTACAAGCAGATACCTTGCAATTAGATTCATTTTTAGTAGTAAAAGGTAGCCTTTTGGTAAATGGGTATACAGAGCAAATAGACTATGAGTTTAACTACTATACTAGTACTTTTATCAATAAGAAAATTCCGCTAGGAAGCAGCTTGTATGTTTCTTATCAGCCCATAAATACTGGACTTTTAAAGGTTTATCAAAAGAAAGATGTTAAACTATTGCTGCCAGATATTAAGGCAAATCCGAACCCTTTTCAATACGTACCAGGCAATAGACAATTTGATTTAGGCCTAGAAAAGGATGGTGTTTTGGTAAATGGCAGCATCATGCGTGGATTGAGTTTGGGGAACAATCAGAATGCTATTGTGAATGCAAATTTAAACTTACAATTAAGTGGAAGAATAAACAATGAAGTAGATATTTTAGCCGCCATTAGTGATGATAACAATCCCATTCAGCCCGAAGGAAACACCCAAGACATCCAAGATTTTGACCAAGTATTTGTGCAACTAAGCAAAGGCAGTAATCGGGTAGTGGTTGGAGATTATTTAATCAACCGTCCTAAAGATTCGTACTTTCTAAACTATCAAAAAAAACTACGTGGTATTCAGGTTGGTTCAACCCAAACCTTTAAAAACAAGCAAACTTTAACTGTTGAAGCTGAAGCTGCATTATCGCGTGGAAGGTTTGTTAGAAATACCATTCCGGGAGTAGAAGGCAATCAAGGACCGTATCGATTGAGCGGTCCCAATGGCGAATTGTTTATCATTATTGTATCGGGTACGGAGGTGGTTTATTTGGATGGGGAAAGGTTAACCAGGGGCGAGCAAAACGATTATATCATTGATTATAACACAGGGGAAATCACTTTTATGCCCAAACGTTTAATAACAGGATATGCAAGAATTGTGGTAGAGTTTCAATATGCGGATAGGTATTATGCAAGAACCGCTTTGGGCACCCATGTGCAATGGCAAGGGGCAAAGTTCAAAACTTATTTTAACTATTTTACCGAAACCGACAATAAAAATCAGCCTTTTCAACAACTGCTTTCTGATAGCAACAAATTAATCTTGGCAAATGTGGGCGACCAACTCTCGCAAGCATTTACAGAAAGTGCTGTAGCTGTTTTTCCGTTTGACCCAAAGCGAATATTATATAGAAAAATAGATAGCATTGGTTTCAATAATGTTTATGTGCATGTTCCCGCTGCCACAAATGAAACTGTGTATTACGAGTTGCGGTTTACTTACGTAGGTCCAAATAAAGGGAATTATAAGCAAGCAGCTTCTGCAAGTAATGGTAGAGTTTTTAGTTGGGTGAGTCCTGTAAATGGTATTGCGCAAGGAGATTTTGAACCTGTAACTTATTTGGTTGCTCCCAATAGAAAGCAATTGCTAAGCGCTGGAACACTGTTGCAAATGCATAAAAACCACTTGGTAAAAGTTGAACTTGCCATGAGTGATAACAATAAAAACTTGTTTAGCGAGAAAGATAAAGATGATAATTTAGGGTATGGGTTAAAAGTGGAATCCTTTCATAAGTATTATCTCGCGGATACTAATTTTAGGTTTGAAAGTCAGTTGTTTTATGAAGTAGTAACCAAAACTTTTAGAAATATAGAAAGATATAGGTCGGTAGAGTTTGACAGGACTTGGAGCAGGCAATTGCAAAATACGGCTAACCAAGACACGGGCAACCAAGAGCATATTGTTAATTGGAGAATAGCCTTTGTAAATAAGAACAAATGGTTGCTGCAATATCAGTTGGGTTATTATAACAGAGGTGTTGCCACGTATTTAGGTTACAGACATCAAGCAGGTTTGCGTTACAAGGATGAATTAAATAGCTTTGATTTAAGCGCTGAAATAGTGCAAGGAAAGCAGAAGCCTTTTGCATTTGTAGATGGATTTGGCAACAAGGTAAAAGTAATGCAAGGTCAATACACCCGAAACCTATTTGGGCAATTGTTAAGTGCACGAATTCTACTTGACGAAAGTAGATTTCTAACTTCAAAGGATAGCCTATTGAGTGGTTCTTATGCTTATACAGAATATGGTTTTGCCCTTCAACCCAAAGATTCAAGCAAGTATTCCTATTATTTGGAATATAAGAATAGGGTGGATCAATTGCCAACTGAAAATGCATTTAAACAACACACCGTAGCAAATGAGTATAAGGCTGGTGTTAGCATGGTTCAAAAAAACTTTAACAGGTTAAGTACCGACATAGCCTTGCGTGATTTTAAGGTGCTAGATACAGCCTTTGCAGGTCTAAAACCCGAATTGACTTTCTTAAGCAGAATAACGTATGATTATGGCTTTTTTAAAAGGAAGGTTACGGCAAATTCTTACTTGCAGTTGGGTTCAGGTAATGAATTGCGTCGGGATTTTCAATACTTTCAAGTTCCAGTAGGGCAGGGTTTATATGTTTGGAAAGATTTCAATGAAGACGGCATACAGCAATTAAACGAGTTTCAATTGGCTTCTTTTGCTGATAAAAACTTGGCTGATTATATTAAGGTGTTTTTGCCAACCACTTCTCTTATTAGCACGTACACCACACAGGTAAGCCAAACCATTAATATCAATTTTGGTTCACCTTCTAGTCAACAAAGAAATTTCAAGAATTTTGTCAAGCGATTTAGCAATCAATCTGGCGTAAGATATGAAAAGAAAACAGGCGCCGCAGAGAGTTTAAACCTAAGTCGCTTCACTCGGTTCAACCCTAATGATACTAACCTAATCACCTTAAATTCTGTGCTTAGAAATACCTTGTTTTTTAACCGGAGTTCTGCCGTTTGGGGTATGGATTTTAATTGGAGCAATCAATCTTCCAAATCATTGCTTACCAATGGATACGAGTTAAGAACCAAAGAGGAATATGGACTCAATTTTAGGTTTAACCTCAATCAAAGTTGGACCTTTAACAATGGTTTGAACCAAGGATTTAAGCGCTTGAATTCTGATTTTTTTGCAGAGAATAATTTCCAGTATCGCTTTTTAGAAACCAAGCCAAAGTTAACGTATCAGTTAAATCAAACTTGGCGTATCAGCATAAATTATATGCACTCACAAGCCAACAATTTACCAGAATTAGGAGGGGAGCAGGCTTTGGTAAATCAGGTGGGCACAGAATGGCGGTTTTCCAAACCCAAGTTAGGGGTTTTAACCATTAACTATAATTTCTATGAAGTAAATTTTGATGGAAGCTTAAATAGTCCTTTGGCCTATGACATGCTACAAGGTTTAAGCATTGGCAACAACCAAATATGGACTTTTAATTTACAGCAAAGAATAGGGCAAAACCTCCAAATTAACTTTAATTATGAAGGCAGAAAAAGTGGAGAAATCCCAATTATCCATGTAGGCAAGATGGAAGCTCGATACCTGTTTTAATTTATAAAAATACTAAACTTGCGCTTATGAATGATGCCAACCAAACACGAAAGACTGTAGATTTAATAATAAGAATTGGGCTATTAATGGGCTTATTTTTTTGGTGCTTTCTCATCATTAAACCTTTTGTTGAACCCTTTATTTGGGGCATCGTAATTGCGGTGGCACTGCAACCATCTCACCAATGGTTGGTACAAAATTTCGGTTTGAACCGAAGGTTGGTTTCAACCCTAATTTGTGCATTATTGATACTTGGGCTCTTAATACCAGCCTATGGGTTTTTTGCAACCGTTACCGAACTCATTTTAGAAACCAAAGCCAATTTTGAAGCAGGAACCTTGGTAATTCCAGAATTGCCTGAAGAGATTAAGAACCTGCCCATTATTGGAGAAACGATTACCAAGTTTTTTGGAAATTTGCACCAGAATTTAAAGCAGTTATTAATCGATTATCAATCAGAAATATTAACAGTACTCAGAAATTTTGCTAGTTTATTATTGGATACAGGTATCAATATAGTATTGTTAGTATTAGCAATTTTAATAGCTGGATTTTTATTGGCTTATGAAGGTTTGGAAGATTGGGCAGACAAACTCTTTAACAGGGTGATTGGCGCAGAAGGATACATGTATGCAGAACTAAGTGCAAGAACCATTAGAAGTGTGGTAAAAGGCGTGATTGGCGTTGCTGTAATTCAAGCGCTTTTGGCTGGTTTGGGCTTAACTTTATCTGGCATACCACATGCACCTATTTGGGCTTTGGTTGCCTTGTTTTTCTCTATCATACAAATTGGTCCATCCATTGTAATGGCTGGCGCTGCAGTGTATTTGTTTTTAAATGAAAGCGTGCTTTTTGCTTCTTTATGGACAGCTTATTTTGTTTTGGTCTCTTTTTCTGACAACTTAATGAAACCATTTTTATTGGGCAAAGGTGCAGAAGTACCAATGCTAGTCATCTTCATTGGTGTAATAGGCGGGTTCCTACTATCCGGATTCATTGGCATGTTTGCAGGCGCAATCGTACTAAGTATTGGATACAAGTTGGGTCAAAAGTGGATAGAAGAAAATGCCACTCCCAAGCCTAATTAAATCACAATATTTACAATTTTACCTTTTACATATACCACCTTTTTAGGCGTATTTCCTTCCAACCATTTTATAACAATTTCATCTGCCAATACTGCTTTGCTGATTTCTTCTTGAGAGCTTGCCAAAGAAAATTCAATATTGGTGCGGTGTTTTCCATTGATAGAAATTGGATAACTAAAACTGTCTTCCACTAAATATTCTGCTTTAAATTCTGGGAAGCTAGTTGTAACAATGCTGTCTGAATAACCAATGGCATGCCATAATTCTTCTGCAATATGCGGCGCATATGAACTTAAGCAGATCAACAAGTCTTTAAGAATGCTTTTCTTATTGCATTTTAACTCACCCAATTCATTTACACAAATCATAAAGGTACTCACAGAGGTGTTAAAGGAGAAGTTTTCTATGTCTTCACCTACCTTCTTTATAGTTTTATGTAGTGCTTTTAGTTCAGGTTTTGTAGGTTCATCATCTGTAATAATTAGCTTTCCGTCTTTATCATAAAACAAACGCCAAAGCTTTTTTAAGAACCTATGAACGCCTTCAATGCCTTGGGTATTCCAAGGTTTACTTTGTTCTATTGGACCA
Source organism: Chitinophaga pinensis (assembly GCA_945898275.1). Classification (GTDB taxonomy): domain Bacteria; phylum Bacteroidota; class Bacteroidia; order UKL13-3; family UKL13-3; genus B1. The sequence goes on from CAMDHZ010000027.1 coordinate 32,003, forward strand.
AGAAACATTTCATACAAACGTAAAGTATCAGCACCATACTGCGCAATAATGGCATCTGGTGTAACCACATTCCATTTGTTTTTACTCATTTTTTCTACTTCCCAAGGGCAATGGTATAGATTGTTTTCTAATACAAAAACAGCATCCTTAAAATCAGCTCTCCAACCTTTAAAAGCTTCAATATCCAGCACATCATCCTTCACAATGTTTACATCTACATTTAGTTTTACCACCATTATCTTGGTAAAGTCTAAACGACTGTTCTGATTGTTTTGCTTGTTGAATTGTTCGAATAAAATTGGAATGTTTTTTATGTTCCCAACTTCATCTATATAACCTTTCGAGGCAAAAAAGCTCAATTCTTTTTTATCTCCTAAGAAGCAATCTATTCTAAATACAAAATTACTTCTACCTTGAATCATCCCTTGGTTGATGAGTTTTTTGGCTGGTTCGTCTTTTGGAATCAATCCTAAATCAAATAAGAATTTGGTCCAAAATCTAACATACAACAAATGGCCGGTTGCATGCTCGCTGCCACCTAAATATAGGTCAACTTGCTCCCAATATTTTACCGCATCTTTGGATACAAAACCTTGTTGGTTTTTATTGTCCATATACCTTAAAAAGTACCAACTGCTACCAGCCCAACCAGGCATGGTACTCAACTCGTAATCATACATACCTTGATACTTCCAATTTTCTGCCCTGCCTAAAGGTGGCTCGCCTGTTTCGGTTGGCAAAAACTTATCTACTTCTGGCAAAATTACAGGTAAATCTTCTTCTGCTACGGGGTAAGGCATTCCTTCTTTGTAGTATATTGGAATGGGTTCACCCCAATACCTTTGACGCCCAAAAATGGCATCTCTTAACCTATAATTCGTTTTCCCTTTACCAATTGCGCGATCCTCAATTTCTTGGATGGCTTTTTTGATAGCCTTTTTAACTCCTAAGCCATTTAAGAAAGCAGAATTAATGCAATTGCCTTCTTTGCCATCATAACTTCCTTCATTGTAATCATGTGGCTGAGGTCCTTCAATTACTTGGAGAATAGGCAAGTTAAAGTGTTTGGCAAATGCATAATCTCTTGTATCATGTGCTGGTACGCCCATTACAGCGCCTGTTCCGTATCCCCCTAAAACATAATCTGCTACCCAAATTGGAACTTCTTTTTGGGTAAATGGATGTATGGCATAGGTGCCTGTAAATACACCACTGATTCTTTTAACATCACTTTGTCTTTCTCTCTCGCTTCTGTTTTTGGCTGCAGTAACATATTCTAAAACTTCATCCAAATGGCTTGATTCAACCAATTGATCAAGCATTTCATGTTCTGGTGCAATGGCAATAAAGCTCACGCCAAAAATAGTATCAGGCCTTGTCGTGAAAACTTCTACAGAAAATTTATGGTCTTGCACATCAAAAAGCACACTAGCTCCTTGAGATTTTCCTATCCAATTTCTTTGGCTTTCTTTAATGCTATCCGACCATTGGATGTCCTCTAATCCATTTAACAAACGCTCTGCGTAAACTGTAATTCTAAGGCTCCATTGGTTCATGAGTTTGCGTTCAACTGGATAACCTCCTCTTTCGCTCACACCATCTTTTACCTCATCATTGCTCAATACAGTTCCAAGTTCTGGGCACCAATTCACATAAGCTTCGCTCAAATATGCCAATCTAAATCCAAGGAGAATCTTTTGTTTGGTTTTTTCATCAAACCTTTTCCATTGTTCACTGGTGAAAGCTGGGTAATCAAACTCAATCCCTCCAGTTAAAATGCTATCATCACTTCCTTGAAAGCCAAGGGTCTCAAACTTTTCCAACAAAGTTGAGATAGGTTCAGCTTTCTGTGTGTTCGGGTTGAACCAACTGTTGAAGAGTTGAATAAAAATCCATTGTGTCCATTTATAATAATCAGGGTTTGAAGTTCTCACTTCTCTATCCCAATCATAACAAAAACCCAATTGGTCGAGTTGTTCTCGGTATCTTTTGATATTATTCTCAGTGGTAACAGCAGGGTGTTGCCCAGTTTGAATGGCATATTGCTCGGCAGGCAACCCAAAGGCATCATAACCCATTGGGTGTAGCACATTAAAGCCTTTAAGCCTTTTGTATCGACTAAAAATATCAGTGGCAATGTAGCCCAAAGGGTGACCTACATGCAGCCCTGCTCCACTTGGGTATGGGAACATGTCTAGCACATAAAATTTTGGTTTTTGGGTATCTTCTGTTACTTGGTAAATCTTTTCGTTTTTCCAATATGATTGCCATTTAGCCTCAATTTCGCTAGGTTTATATTCATTGCTCATGTGCAGGGTACCGTTTAAAAGTCTGCAAAAATAGACGGAGTCGGCTCCTTTTCCAAAGTGTGGGTTAAATAATCTTTGCAGGCCCAATTTGATTTATATTTTTGTTGAACCTAATTTAGACGATTTTGACTGCTACCGTAAAGAAAAGAAGGAAGTTTAGTTACTTCTCTGCAATCCTCAGTATTTCAATGGTTTTGTTGATGCTTGGCCTATTTGGCTTTTTGTATATTGGCAGTCAAGCTGCTGAGAAATACATTAGAGAAAATTTAACTGTGCAGGTTTATCTCGACCCAAATGTATCAGATTCTTTGATTACTGAATATGAAGCCAAGTTAAAGTCGGAGCCTTTTGCTGCTTCAGTAGTATACATTAGTAAAGAAAGGGCTGCCATAGAGTTTAGCAATGAATTAGGGCAAGACTTCACCAGTTTTTTGGGGTTCAATCCCCTCATGGGTAGTTTTCAAATAAAGCTCAATGAAGGTTTTAACCAAGCTGAGCAACTTGTTCAAATTGAAGCAGAACTTAAAAAATTTACTGGTATTACCGATGTGAACTATCCTAAAGCGGCTTATGGAAATGCCCAAGACAATATCAAGCGGGTTGGATTATTGTTCATAGGACTTTCGGTTATTTTTGGAATTATTGCGGTGGTTTTAATACACAATACCGTTCGCTTAAATTTATATGCACGTAGGTTTACCATTAAAAGTATGCAATTGGTTGGGGCTACCTCTGGGTTTATCATTAGGCCTTTTTTGGTTCGAGGCTTATTAAATGGCCTTTGGGGTTGGCTCATTGCAGTGCTTTTACTTTGGCTTATTCAAAGTGGGTTACCCGTTTGGATTCCAGCTTGGGAGAACTTTTTCAATGGATTAATGGACATAAGTTTGCTTGGCGGATTGCTGTTAATTGGCCTACTTATTAGTTTGACAAGCAGTTTTTTGAGCACAAGAAAATTCTTAAATACCCGTTTAGACGATTTGTATTAATTGTAAAATCATTAAAAATTTAGATATTGCACCCATGAGTAAAGAAAAATTGAGCGCAAAGAAGATTGAAGTGGCCGGAGAGCCAAACTTTGTATTTGGCAAACAAAATTATATGCTGATGATCGTCGGAATCCTTGTAATTATTGCAGGTTTCGCTTTAATGGTAGGTTCAGAAGATATTTTCAATTTTCAGAAATTAACCTTAGCTCCCATTTTGGTGTTGGTAGGTTTCATTATTGAAATCTATGCCATCATGAAAAAATAGCCATTTTTAACCGTTAAGGCTAAACACATATGAATTACTTTGAGGCAATTATCCTTGCCATTGTTGAAGGGTTAACAGAGTATTTGCCTGTTAGCTCAACGGGTCACATGATTATCGCCTCTTCCATTATGGGAATTCAGGCAGATGAGTTTGTAAAGCTATTTACCGTAGCCATTCAGTTTGGTGCCATTCTTTCGGTAGTTGTATTGTATTGGAAGCGATTTTTTCAAAGCTTAGATTTTTACTTTAAACTATTAGTTGGATTCTTACCTGCAGCTATTTTGGGCTTTTTGCTAAATGATTATATCGATGCCATGCTCGAAAATGTAATTGTGGTTGCAGCCAGTCTAATGGTGGGAGGAATCATTTTACTTTTTGTCGACACTTGGTTCAAACAGGAAGAAAAAGATACCCAAGAATTAACTTATTTGAAATCGTTTATCATTGGTTGTTTTCAAGTAATTGCTATGATACCTGGTGTTTCTCGGTCGGCCGCCACCATTATTGGCGGTTTGAGCCAACACCTAAACCGCAAGGCTGCTGCAGAGTTTTCATTCTTCCTTGCAGTGCCAACCATGGCCGCTGCCACTGGCTATAAAATGCTAAAATACCACCTAGAGTTTGGCTTTACTACTGAGAATCTGCCAGTTTTATTGGTTGGAAACATTGTAGCATTCATTGTTGCGATGGTGGCCATCAAAGGGTTTATCAATTATTTGAGCAAGCATGGCTTTAAAGTATTTGGGTGGTACCGAATTGTTTTGGGAGCCGCCATCTTATTGCTGTATGCACTAGGCTACGAATTGCAAATCATGTAATGTATTTCCTTTGATATTAGAAATCAATGAAGACCCGGGAACCGTTATTTTGGTGCATAAACCCTTGGGGCTAACAAGTTTTGATGTTACGTATAAAATAAAGCGCTTTTTACAACGCCGCTGGCGCAAGTTCTTGCCCGAGGCCCAAGCCAAAAAGAAAAAGGTAAAAGTAGGGCATGCGGGTACCTTAGACCCTTTGGCCACCGGACTTCTCATTGTGTGTGTGGGCAAAGAAACTAAGAATATTGAGGCCTATATGGGTCAGGATAAAACCTATACAGGCACCATTGTGCTTGGAGCAACTACTCCTAGTTTTGATAGAGAAACGGAAGTGGACCAAAAGTACGAAACGTCTCATATTACGGCCGAAGCTATAGCCGAGGCTGCAAAAGTACTTACAGGAGAAATAGAGCAGTTACCTCCGGCTTTTTCGGCCATAAAAATTGAAGGTAGACGTGCCTACGTGCATGCAAGGGCAGGAGAGGAGCCGGCGTTAAAATTGCGAAATGTAACCATACATGCCTTCGAAATAGAAAAGGTAGAAGGAAATGTAGTTCACTTTGAAATTAAGTGTAGCAAGGGCACTTATATTAGGTCGATTGCTCGAGATTTTGGCAGAATCTTAGACAGTGGTGCTTATTTGGGCAGTTTGCAGCGCACTAAAATAGGAGAATACGACTTAAAAAGTGCGTTTACCTTGGAAGAAATAGCAGATTATTTTGGGGAGAAAGTTGAAATTAAAGAAAGGGTAAAAATAAGAAACTTTGGTTTTCAGTAGGTTAATTAGAATA
>CAMDHZ010000028.1 GCA_945898275.1 Chitinophaga pinensis
AACCTTAACAAGTCGTTTTTTAATGATATGTTAAGGGTAGACAATTTTTCTGTTGCCTTTAGTGGGTTAGCTATTTTTACTAGTTTATTGGTTTTAATTATGTCTGGTGATTATTATCAAAAAGAACAAGGCTATATCAGTGATTTTACCGCAATTCTAGTTTTTATTCTTGTAGGAGGATTAATGATGTTGTCTTTTGCAAATCTTACCATGCTATTTTTAGGGGTTGAAACACTTTCAATTGCTTTATACGTAATGGCTGGAAGCAGAAGATTTGATATTCGTTCTAATGAAGCTGGATTTAAGTATTTTTTAATGGGATCATTCGCTTCTGCCTTTTTGTTATTTGGAATTGCACTCATTTTTGGAACAAGCGGCAGTTTTAATATTTACACCATTGCAGAATATACGGCAAATTCGCAAGGAAACATATCTCCTTTGTTTTATACTGGAATGGTTATGGTAATCTTTGCAATGTTGTTTAAGGTTTCGGCCGCTCCTTTTCATTTTTGGGCACCTGATGTTTACGAAGGTGCTCCTGCTTTAATTACCGCTTACATGAGCACCCTTGTTAAGGTTGTTGGCTTTGCTGCTTTATATAAATTACTTACTGTTGTTTTCTATTATACTTCTGTAAAAACAGGTTTAATATTAAATTTTGTAGCAATTGCAACACTTATTGTTGGTAATTTAATGGCATTGGCCCAAGAAAATTTCAAAAGGCTATTAGCCTATTCTGGAATTTCCCATGCCGGATACCTTATGCTGCTAATGATGGCTTCCCATGAACTCCCTACAGGCGCACTTTTATTTTATGGTTTAGGATACGTTTTAAGCACATTAGCCGCTTTTGCTATTGCAATTCCTGTTTTTGAAGCAGAAGGCTCAGAAAATATAAGTGCATTTAATGGTTTAGGAAAGAAAAATCCAATTTTGGCAGCCGGCTTATCAATGGCTATGCTTGGACTTGCAGGGATCCCACCATTTATTGGATTTTTGGGTAAGTACTATATCTTTACTGAATCTTTACAAGCTGGATTTTTTTATACCACCCTTGTCGCAATAATATGCTCTATAATAGGGGTTTACTATTATTTCAAAGTGATTATTGCCATGTATGGTAAACCTGGAAATGACCAAAAAGTAAGTGTTTCCTTTACTTATGCGCTGGTTTTAGGGTTAACATTGGCTTTAAGTCTGTATTTAGGGGTTAAACCTGGTGCTATTATTAACATATTTTAAGCTTAATAGCGTTAAGTTTGATATCAATTAAAATGGTAACATTAAATTAATGGTATATGCAACTTGTATATTCATAAAATATGACTTTTTTTGTAACAATCTAAACATATAAATAGTTAAACACATGAACAAGGTAGCTTCACCTAAACAAGAAAGCGGATTTAAGAAAAACTTTGCCGCATTCACTATTCCAATCCTAGTAATTACAGGTATTCTTATTTACAAATTTGTATTGGGTAATCCTTCAAATTTTGAAGGAAACGATTCTAACAATCACCCAGTAGCAGAGGGTGTACAGCATGTACTTGGCTTAATTTACAAAGGAGGATTTATTGTACCTATTCTTTTATCTTTAGTTTTAATGAGTATCACTTTTTCGATTGAGCGTTTTTTAACAATTGGTAAAGCTCAAGGAAAAGGTAGTGCTGAACAATTTGTGCGCAGAGTAATGGGTCATTTAAATACCAATAATACAGATGCCGCAATTGCTGAGTGCGACAAACAACAAGGTTCAGTAGCAAATATTGTTAGAAGTGCTTTAACAAAATACAAAGCTATGGAAACAGCTGAAGGAATGGATAAAGACCAAAAAATTCTAGCCATCCAAAAAGAAATAGAAGAAGCAACAACATTAGAATTGCCAATGCTTGAGAAAAACTTAGTAATTATTGCTACAATGGCTTCTGTTTCTACTTTGATTGCACTTTTAGGAACGGTAATCGGTATGATCAAGGCGTTTTCGGCCTTAGGTACTGGTGGTGCACCAGATTCAGTTGGTTTGGCAAATGGTATTTCTGAGGCGCTTATTAATACAGCCCTTGGTATTGGTAATTCAGCTGTAGCAATTATTATGTATAATGTTTTCACCACTAAAATTGATAAAATTACTTTTACAATTGATGAGGCTGGTTATAGCATTATCCAAACTTTTGCAGAAAAGCATTCAAAATAGTTTAGTTTCGGTTTGAACCGATCCATAATTTCAATCAGGTTTTAAAAACAAAGCAATATGCCTAAAGTAAAAGTACCACGCAAAAGTACGTCAGTAGATATGACAGCCATGACAGATGTGGCTTTCCTCCTGCTAACGTTCTTTATGTTGGCAACTCAGTTCAAGCCTGATGAACCCGTAAGTGTTAATGCTCCTTCTTCTGTGGCAGAAGTGCCACTCCCAGAAACAGACATCATGACCATCACCATTAGTGAAGATGGCCGAGTGTACTTTTCCATGGAAGGTCAGCAATACAAAGCAACATTACTTGAGAAAATGAGTACAGTAAAAGGTGTAAAATTTACACCAGAAGAAATACAAAATTTCTCTTTAATGTCAAGTTTTGGGGTTCCATTCAATGAACTGCGTTCCGTAATAAATACAAAGGTAGAAGATAGGGGTAAGCTTAATCAAAGCGGCATTCCTAGTGATTCTACAAACAATGAACTGGCCGACTGGATATGGCAAGCACGTTTAACCAATAACATGGTACGTGTAGCTATTAAAGGAGATCAGAATGCCAACTTCCCTGTAGTGAAGCAAGTAATTGCCACCTTACAAGAAAAGAAGGTTAACAGATTTAATTTTATTACCAACCTAACAACCGAATCGGCTGAATAATTATATAAGAATATGGCAGAAATAGAAGGCGGCGGTGGCGGTGGTCATAAAAAAGGAGGAAAAAAACCAAAAGGTAAAAAAATGTCCACTCGCGTGGATTTTACCCCAATGGTAGATTTAGGATTTTTGTTAATCACCTTCTTTATGTTAACCACCTCCATGAATAAGCCCAAAACCATGGAAATTAACATGCCTGTTAAAACTGATAATCAGGAAGAAATTACAAAGGTTAAAGCTTCTCAAGCAATCACTTTGCTGCTTGCTGAGAACGATAAAATTGTTTATTATTTTATTAATGATAAAACAGGTGAACCAGAAACCCCAGTGATAACTGATTTTAGTAAAGGCGGGATTAGAGCAACAATTCTCAATAAGAATAAAGAGTTACTCGACAGAGCAAATGCTAATAACTATGATTCTATTCCAATCTTGAAAGAGATGTATAGACTCAATCAAATTCCTGAGGATGAAATGAAGAAAAGAATTTCAGGGATTAAGGCAAATAAGGAAGCTTTAATTGTTGTAATTAAAGCTGATGATAAAGCTAAATTTAAAAACTTAGTTGATATCCTTGATGAAATGCTAATCTGTAATATTGGAAGGTATGCTATTGTAGAAATTACGCCAATTGAGCAAGATTTAATTAAGACCGCAATGACAACCATTAATGCAAATTAACTATGGCAGCTAAAACAGATATATTTGATAGCAAATGGGTTGACCTTGTTTTCACTGGCAGAAATCAGAAGTATGGAGCTTATGAGCTCCGCAAAAATGGTGATGGAAATACAATTAAAGGGATTGTTTTATCAATCGTTCTTTTTACTGCAGCTATTTCAGCGCCTGTAGTTCTGAATTACTTGAAATCACAATTGCCTGAAGAAAATGTTGTAAAAGTTGATGATGTTACAACATTGGAAGAGCCACCACCAATTGATAAAAACGAACCACCACCTCCTCCAACAGAACCACCACCCCCTTTAAAGAGTACTGTGAAATTTACTCCTCCTGAAATTAAACCTGATGAAGAAGTTCCAGAAGACGAAGAACCTCCAATTCAAGAAGAAATGAAGGATAAAGATGCTGGTGTAACTACTGTAGAAGGTGACCCAAATGGTGTTGACGCTTCACTTACTGAAGGGGGAGACGGAGATGGCGAAGCTCCAGAAATTTTAACCTTTGCTGAGCAAATGCCAGAATTCCCAGGAGGTGTTGAAGAACTTTACAAATATTTAGGTAAAAATATACAGTATCCTCAAATGGCGAGAGAAAATAGCATTGAAGGTAAGGTAGTTCTAACCTTTGTAGTTGATAAAGATGGAAAAATCTCTAGCATTGAATCTGCTGGAAAAAAATTAGGCTGGGGTTGTGATGAAGAAGCTGTGCGAGTTGTAAAAAGCATGCCAGCATGGACGCCTGGAAAACAAAATGGAAAAGCTGTAATTGTTAAATATACTTTACCGATTCGCTTCCAATTAAATTAATAATAGGCCTGAATCAATTGTATTTTTGAATAATCTATTCAAAACCAATTGGTTCAGGCTTTTGCTTGCATTGAATATGAATAATGAAACTAATAGTTCGGAGGATTTAAGACAAAATAAGATTAATGGTTTTATGAAGTATTTTCATATAGCCATGGGAATTCTATACATGATTCTAGGAGTGGTTTTTTATTTTTATCCTTTTATTGAAGGTGCAGATAAATGGGTTACTATTGGAATATCACTTTTATTAATAGCTTATGGCTTTATAAGATTATGGCGCGTTACTACTCGTTAATAGCATTTTTATTTTTATTATCGGCTTGTGCTGAATCTCCGGTAAATACGCCTTTAGATACACCAACTTCTGGAAAAATAACAGTAAGTTGTGACGAAAGCTTAAAGCCTATTGTTGAGGCTGAAATTGCTGTATTTCAAATGCAACATACTAATGCCAAAGTGAATGCCATTTATACCAGTGAGTTCGATGCCATTCAGTTAATGCTAAAGGATAGCGCAAGATTGGCTATTGTTACTAGAGAATTGAATACAAAAGAATTAGATGTTCTTAAATCCCAAAATATTAGTAGGGCTAGGGTTTTTAAGATTGGCTATGATGCTATTGCTTTCATTCTAAACAACCAAAACAAGGATACTAGTTTTTCTTTAGCTCAAGTAAAAGGTCTTTTGACTGGAGAGTTGAAAAATTGGAAGCAAATTTCAACTAATAGCAAGCTGGGTGAAATTAAGGTGGTTTTTGACCATGCGAAATCTGGTGCAATTAGATTATTAGAGGACTCTGTCTTATTAGGGTCAAAATTGGGTAGTAATTGTTTCGCTTTAAATACTAATCCAGAAGTAATTAAATATGTCCAAGATAACCCTAATGCCATTGGTATTATTGGCGTTAGCTGGATTAGTGATTTAGATGATGCCCAATCAAAATTTTTCTTAGATAATATTAAGGTTGCTGAGATTGAGCCCATTTTGTTGAGGGTTTCAGGTATTACAAATAAACCAATCCAAGGAAATATAGCATTAAAGCAATATCCTTATTGGCGCCCAATTAAGGTTTTAAGCAGGGAACTTAGAACTGGACTTGGCACAGGGTTTGCTAGTTTTTTAGAAAGTGAGCCTGGACAAAAAATTATTTTAAAAGGAGGTTTAGTGCCTCACCGTTCTTCAATTAGAACTATTAACATTACAAATTAATATGAAAAGAAGTATTTTAAGCTTAGTGTTTGTTTCTCTTGCTTTTTTTAATGCAATGAGTCAGAGTCTCGAACAAGGTATGAGAGATCTCGATTTTGAAAAGTATGAGTCAGCTAGAACTGTATTTAAAAGTTTAGTTTTTAAAGAACCTACTAACGGTGATTACTGGTACTTTTTGGGTCAAACCTATACCAACCTTTTAAATTTGGATTCTGCAGCTTTTTGCTATAAGCAAGGTTCAATGATTGCACCAACAAATCCTGCAAATTATGCAGGTTTAGGTGAGTTGGAACTTATGTCCGATGATAAAGTAAAAGCAAAAGAGTATTTTGATAAAGCTCTTTCTTTTAGTAAAAATCGGGCTGGAATTTATACAGACATTCGCGCATTAACTTTGGTTGCTACTAGTATGGTTAATAATGCAAATTCAAAATTAATCGATGATGCCGAGAAGTTAATTTTGATGGGTTATGAACAAGATAAAAAGAATTATGATTTATTAGTGGCTGGAGGAGATGTTTATCTAGAAAGAAATGATGGAGGAAACTCTGCAACCTTTTATGAACGTGCAATCGGAATCAACCCTAAAAACCCAAAAGCCTATACCCGTGTTTCTGAGATTTGGAAACGAGTTAAAAACTTCGAACAAGCTCAAACTGATTTAAACAGAGCATTTGATAAAGATCCAAATTATGCGCCAGCTTGGAAACTTCAGGCAGAGGTATTCTACTCGCAAAGAAAATTTGAAGATGCAAAAAAAGCTTATAGCAGCTATTTAAATAATTCTGAACCAAGTATTGCAAATCAAATTCGTTTCGCAAGAATTCTCTTCTTAAGCAAAGAATTCCAAGAAGCCTTAGTGAAAATAGATGAAATCCAAAAAACAGATAAAGCCAACTTGTTACTTTATCGTTTAAGAGGATTTTCTGTATGTGAGGTTACAGACGCCAAAGCAGATTTAGAATTAGCAAAAAGTGGACTAGCATCACTTGAGTTCTACATCAGTAAGACAGAAGAAAAGAAATTAACGGTTACTGATTATGAGTATTTGGCAAAATTAGAAGCCAAAGTAGGAGGTAAGGATTCTATCGCTATTATTCATATGAATAAAGCCATTGAAATGAATCCTTACAATACAGACCTTATTTCAGATTTGGCAAAGTTGTACAATAAAATGAAGCGATTCTCAGAGGCTACTTCAACCTTTGAATTGTATTTATCAAAAGCAAAAAAGGTTAATGCTGCAGATTATTTCCTTTATGGTAAGGCAGCCTATTTTGCAAAAGACTTTAGAAAAGCAGATTCAGCATTTACAAAGGTTTCTGAAATGAAAGCGGATTACCCAGATGCCTATTTGTGGAGAGGAAATAGCAATTCGTCCTTAGATCCAGATTTTGAATCTGATTTGCCTAAGCAGTTTTATGAGAAATACATTAGCTTGCTAACAGCTGACCCAGAAAAATTTGAATCTACTTTAAAAATGAAAAATAAAGCAGGTTTGATAAATGCTTACGGTTACCTCGGGTTTTATTATTATAACCTTGATAAGAAAGCCGAGGCAAAGAATTATTACAAGTTAGTAATAGAGCTTGATCCTAATAACACAAAGGCCCAAACTGTATTGGCAGAACTCAAATAGTCTTATAGTTTAAGAGGCCTTACTCTTACTGCCTTCACATAACGGTTTTTATAATAGGGAGAATCCAAATAGTCAACTCTAACACCGCTACTGGTGCTCGAGTGAATAAACTGAATGGGTTCTCCCTTTTTTGATATCACAATTCCAACATGTCCTATTCCTTTTCGGCGGCTATTTCTGCCTCTAAACAGTATTAAATCTCCTTTTTCAATTTGCTTTTTAGGTATAATAATACCAATTAATCCTTGAGCTGCTGAAGAATGCGGTAATTTAACTCCAAATTTTTTGTAAACAATCATCGTAAACCCGCTGCAATCAAAACCATTCACAGTTGTGCCACCTCTTTTGTATCTTTTTCCTTTAAATGAAAAGGCGAAGTTAATAACTGAATCTACCGAGAATGGAACACTGCTTATAGTTAATGAATCATGGTAGGTTTCGGTTTGAACCAATTGATTTTGCAAGTTAATAATCGAGTCAACTTGAGCAAATGAAGAAGTGTAAGTTGCTAAATAGCAAACAATCAATGCGATATGTTTTGATAGCCTAGACAATGAAGCGTGAAAATAGTTGAAATTGCTGAAATAAAAATTGTATGTTTGCAGTTAGCTAGGTATGAGGAATATTACTTTTTTAATAGTTATACTGCTTCTGTTTGGAGCATGTGCCAATTCTTACCAAAAGGCACTTAAAAATCCTGATAATAGAGCGAAGCTAGAAATGGCTGATACTTATTATAAAAAAAAGGATTTTGCTAGAGCAATTAGTTTATATGAAATGGTAGAGGATGCCTTCAATGGAACACCCTCTGCAGAGAAAATTTTATACAACAGTGCCCAATGTAATTTTGCGTTAAAACAATATGCCTTAGCTGGATTTCAGTTTAAAACATATTTTGAAAACTTCCCATCCGCAGAACATGCTGAGGAAGGGCTCTACATGAATGCATATTGTTCATATTTAGAATCCTATGAATCAGAGTTGGATCAAGCCGATACTTACAAAGCGATTGAGACATTTAAAATATTTTTGAATGTTTATCCAGAAAGTAAGTACATTTCTGAATGTAATAACTATTTGGACAAATTAAGGGGTAAACTAAGCTTAAAAGCATACAATACCGCTAAATTGTACTTTAACATGGGCGAATATAAAAGTGCTATCATTTCCTTAAAAAATGCCTCTAATGATTTCCCAGAAATGGTTCAAAAGGAAGAAGTTGATTTTTTAATTGTTAAATCCAATTTTTTATTAGCTAAAAATAGTATAGAAACCAAGCAGGAAGAACGCTTTCATAATACTTTAAGAGCTTTTGAAGATTTTTCAGAACAATATTTAGAATCCTCAAAATACATGCGAGAGGCAAGAGATATTCATGTTAAATCTCTTGCAGCATTGAAGAAAATTGAGTCTAATAAAATAAAAAGCTAAATGAAGAATATACTTTGGATTTTATTGGGGGTAGTTGGGTTAGTAATTTTAATATTTCTTACTAGGGAAGACAATGTTGTACCACATTCAACTACATCTATAGATACAATTGATTATAAAGCTGGTATTCCTGTTGAAGAAAGCGGAGAAGTAGTATTTCCTGAGTATATTCCACAAAGTTATACCCGTAAACCTAGCGAAGACTTTTTAGGTAAGCCCTTTGTGAAATGTTTAGAAATGGTATATGAATGGTCAGACGGCCAATTATATGAGGCCAATGATGGAGACGGAAGTATTGCAAATATGGAATTCGTTGTAAATGGTCGCCACCATCACTTGTTTTTTTTAGATGATAAATGTGTAGAAGACAATATAATAAAGTAATAATAAACCATGGCAAATAATTATCAGAACATCACCAACACAACTATTGCAAGAGATTTTAACGCCCTTGAAAAAGGAACAGATAATATCTACGAGTCAATTGCAATTATTTCAAAGCGTGCTAATCAAATTTCTGCTCAACTTAAAGAAGAATTGCATGCTAAACTTGATGAGTTTAACAATGACAGTGATACTTTAGAAGAAGTATTTGAAAACCGTGAACAAATAGAAATTAGTATGGCCTACGAGCGTTTGCCTAAGCCTACACTAATAGCAACTGAAGAGTTTTTAGCTGGAAAAGTATACCATCGTAATCCTGAAAGGGAAAAACGTTTGGCAGAAGGAAACTAATTTGTAATTTGCCTCCAATGTTGGAAGGTAAAAAAATAATAATTGGAATAAGCGGGAGTATTGCAGCATATAAAACAGCTGCTTTAACCCGCTTATTTGTTAAAGCCGGCGCAGAAGTCAAAATCATAATGACTCGCGCCGCCATGGATTTTGTAACGCCTATTACACTAGCCACTTTAAGTAAAAATCCTGTTCATTCAAATTTTATAAAGAATGAATTGGGTGAATGGGTAAACCATGTTGAATTGGGATTATGGGCCGATGCAATGCTTATCGCACCAGCTTCTGCAAATACCATTGCAAAAATGGCAAACGGCATTTGTGACAACCTACTTTTAGCTACCTATCTTAGTGCTAGATGTTCAGTATTTATAGCTCCTGCCATGGATTTAGATATGCTGGCTCACCCTTCTACTCAGGCTAACCTGAAGAAATTAGGTGATTTTGGTAATTATATAATTGATGCTAAAGATGGAGAATTAGCGAGTGGTTTAGAAGGCAAAGGCAGAATGGCTGAACCAACTGAACTGCTTTCTGAAATTGAAGAATTTTTTAGTAAATCTAAGCCACTCTCTGGTAAAAGAGTTTTGGTTACAGCCGGACCAACTTATGAACACATTGACCCTGTTAGGTTTATTGGAAACCATAGTAGTGGCAAAATGGGTTATGCTATTGCTAATGAGCTTGATGCTCAGGGTGCAGAAGTGGTTTTAATAACTGGGCCAACATCCTTAAATGTTGGTTCAAACAGAATTAAAAGAATAAGTGTAACAAGTGCAGCTGAAATGTTCGAGGCAACGATCTCTGAGTTTGTAAAGATGGATATTGCTGTTTTAAGTGCTGCTGTTGCTGATTATGCGCCTCAACATAGAAGTGAACAAAAGATTAAAAAGGCAGGTGATGAACTAACTATCCAACTTGCTAAAACTAAGGATATTCTTAAAAAATTGGGAGAGCTCAAAACCGATGATCAACTTTTGCTTGGTTTTGCTTTGGAAACTGAGAATGAGGTATCAAATGCCCTAAAAAAATTAAAAGAAAAAAATCTTGATGCAATAGTGCTCAATTCATTACAAGACAAAGGTGCTGGTTTTGGTCATGATACTAATAAAATTGACATGCTATTTAAAGATGGAAGACATCAAAAATTTGGATTGAAAACTAAACAAGAAGTTGCAAAAGATATCGTTGAGGAAATAATAAAATTAATACATGCCTAAATTAGTCGTTTTATGGTTTGTGCTCTTTGTAGCACAACAATTACCTGCACAAGAGCTAAGTTGCAAAGTTAGAATCAATGATGTTCAGGTTCAAATTTCTGATAAAAGTATATTTCGAAGTTTAGAACAACGCTTAACTGAGTTTGTAAATAACACTAAATGGACAACTGAAACTTTTTCCAACCAAGAAAAAATTGACTTAAATATTGAAATTATCCTAGGTGGATATGATCAAAACACTTATGAATACAAGGCTTCTGCAATTATTCAAAGCAGGAGACCTGTATTTGGTAGTAGTTACAATACCACCTTGTTTTCATTCAATGATGATAATTTCGACTTTAAATACCAAGACCAGGATAGAATGGATTATCAGGAAGGGGTGTTTACCAATGATGTAGTTTCTTATCTATCATTTTATGTGAATTTTGTGTTGGGGATGGACTTCGATTCCTTTGGGCAAGAAGGAGGAACTATATTTTTTAATAGAGCTTTTCAAATTGCGAACATTGCACAACAAACAAGTGTTAAAGCAGGTTGGAAGCCATTTGAACGAACTTTAAGGACAAGATATAACCTTATAGATAATATGCTAAATCCTCGTTTTGCACCCATGAGACAGGCTATTTATTTGTATCATCGTAAAGGTTTAGACCAAATGGTAAAAGACCCATTTGCTGCCAGAAAGCAAATAATGCTTTCTTTAACGGAGGTTAAAAAAGTATTCAAGATTGCGCCAAATACTGTTGGATTGCTTATTTTCTTTGAAGCCAAAAGTGATGAATTAGTTAGTATTTATAAAGGTGCTGATGATATTGAAAAACCCAAAGCTGTTGAAATTCTAAGTGAAATCAACGTAAGTAACCTAAACAAATACGAAAAAATACGAGGTGGCTAGTTTGTTGATATCAACTTGATCTCTGTTCTTCTATTTTGAGCTTTTCCTTCAGCCGTTTGATTATCTGCTAATGGTTGGGTTGCAGCATATCCTTTAGAAGTTAAGCGATCTGCCTTAATGCCATTTGCTACTAAATAACTTAAAACGGCTTTTGCTCTATTGGTTGATAAGGTTGTATTTTTGCTAGCATCGCCTGAATTATCAGTATGTCCGCCAATTTCAATCTTTACAGTTGGGTTAATTGTTAAAAACTGTATTAACTTTTTCAACTCAACTTTAGATTCTTCTTTTAACTCAAATTTATCTACATCAAAAAAGATGTTTTTCAATACAATTTTGGCTCCATCCGTTAATGGTTGTAATGGAACATCCAATTGCAATGGTTTTAAGGCAGATTCTGTTTTTATCTCGAAGTTCTCTGAATAAAATAAATATCCTTTTTGGTCTACATTTAAGGCATAATTCTTATTAGCTTGTAAACAAACTAGGAATTCTCCAGAAGTTTTATTGCTAAATGCTTCTACGACAACTTTGCCAGTGGCTAAGTCTATCAATTCTATTTTTGCTGTAATTTTTTTACGTGTTGCTGCATCATAAACTATTCCTTTGACGTATGCCGTTTTCTGAGGTCTAGCCTTATCATATAGTTCAAATTTATAAATGTCTAATCCTCCTTTGGAGTCAATACCATCTCTTGCAATGTAAGCATCTATTCCATTTGAAGCGATTACCAAGCAGGTTTCATCCTTCATGCTATTTATTGGATAACCTAAGTTTTCTGGTTTGATCCAACGCCCGCTCACTTTCCTCGAAATATATAAGTCAACTCCTCCCATGCCTGGATGGCCATTGCTATTGAAATAAAGCGTTTGATCATCTTTAGCAATATGTGGTGATTGCTCATCTCCACTAGTATTAACATCTGGCCCCATATTAATTGGAGGTGTCCATCGTCCTTCTTTATAGGTAGTGTACCAAATATCACTTTTGCCATATCCTCCTGGTCGGTTGCTACTAAAATATAGTGTTTTACCATCGAAACTTAGGCTAGGTTGACTTTCCCAAGCAATTGTGTTAATTGGTGGACCAAGGTTTATGGGTTCAGCCCAAGTGTTACCATCTAATCTAGATAAGTAAATATCGCAACTGCCATAAGCACCTTCGCGATTACAAGCAGTATAAAAAATGTATTGACCATCTGCTGATAAAGAAATGGTACCTTCATTGCCATCTGTGTTAATAGGGAAACCCATATTGGCCGCAAATGAATACTTATCTCCTTGTTTTTTACTAATGTAGAAATCTTCATTTCTGCCATTAATGAGCCTAGTGAAGATTAAGGTTTGGTCATCTGCTGGAATCCCAGGAAAATATTCATTATCTGGGGAGTTTATCATGTTTCCTAGGTTAATAGGATTAAATGGAACTGGAGTTTTTATTGCATTTCTTCCAAACTCAGCATTTTGTTTAATTTTATTGATAATGTCTTTTTTACCGTAATAATCTGGGTAGGTCAGAAATTTTTCTGCGGCTGCTAAGCTTGCTTCATAATTTCCATTCGCATAATAAACTTTGGAAATTCCATAGTAGCTCATAGGAAAATCTGGGTTAATACCTTTTATCTTCTCGTAAATCGCGATGGCTTCAGGATAATTTTCATCCATGGATTTCATTTCTGCTTTCAACATCCAAGCGTCAATAAAATTTGGGTCTAACACAACTGCTTTGTCTATCCATTGAGAGGCTCTTTGGAAGTCTTGCGTTTGAAATGTCTTTAAGGCTTCACCAAAATAGTAATCAGCTTTTTTATCCTTTGTACCACTAAATGGTAATTCTTGACCAAAGCCAAGCGTTGAAATTAAGCAAATTAGAAGTAATAATATTGTTCTTATCATAATTAAAAATGGTATCCTGCAAACTTTGCAAGCAGTTTAAAATGTTTAAGTAGGCAATGATTATGCCTAAATTATTGATTTGTGTTTAGGACTTATGGTAAGTTCTAATTTACCTTTTTGTTGTTGCACCAATTGCCAAGTATCAACCTTAAGCGAAATAACTGATAAACCAGAGGTTGGTGTATGTTCTATAAAACTAGGCGTTAGCATTCCAACAAGGCTTGTGATAGATGGATTATGGCCAATCAAAAGAACAGTTTTATAATGATCATCTAATTCTCTAATTACATGCATTAAATCCTTAATTTGAGCTTCATAAATAGAAGATTCAAAAAGTAATTTGTCCTTTTTCAGTTTTAGTTCTAATAAAGCAATTTCTGCTGTTTTAAGGGTTCTTTTTGCAGGACTTGCAACAATAAGTTCTGGAATATATTTAGTTTTACTTAAGGTTTGAATTACATCTGCCACATCGGTTTTGCCTCTTTCTTCAAGGCCTCTATCATAATCTACGCCACTTGCAACTTCTTTTATGGCTTTGCCATGTCGCATCAAAATTATTGTCTTCACTTATTTAGAATTCAGTAGGGTTAAACATTAGCCAAAACAGCCTTTAAAAATATACAAAACTTAGTGTATTCAAATCAAATTTCTTAAATATTAGCCTAATTATTTAATCTCCTATCAATTTAGAATAAAAATGAATAAATACTAAAATTAATTATCAATGATTTCGCATAATGCTTTTTTAAATAGAAATTTAGTTTTGTTCAAATTTTAGATAAGTCTTCGAAAATATTTTTTTCAAGTTTTGTAATAAAAGATTTTCTTTATACCATTGTTATAGAAGTTAAGCACTTCAATTATGTTAAAAGGTGAAGATATCATTTGCATTGCAAATACCAGCTTGTTTGGTAATTACATTAAAGCAGTTGTTCAGTTAATAGAGCCTCTCGCAGATAACAATCGTGTTTTGTTTATAGAATATCCCTACACTATTAAAGATGTTTTTGCAACTTCAAAAGGAAAACAAAAAGCGCCAGTTGCAAGAATGTTAGGTTTTGAGAAGCGCTTACAAGAAGTTCAATGCAGCAGCGGTTCAAAAATATTTCATTTGGTGATGCCTCCAGGTTTGCCATTGCGTTTTCTAAAAAGTGAGTTCTTGTTTAATTTGTTGTTTCCGATTAATGTATTGATTTATAAATTAACTCTTAAACGTGTAATGAAGCAAATAGGCTTCACTAAACCAATAGTGGTTAATGCCTATAATCCAATTTATGGAGTTGCTTTGCTTAGAAAATTGAATGAAAAGAAACACATCTATTTTTGTTATGATGGATATGATGTAAATTACTACGGAAAGCGTATTCTTTCATTTGATAAAACCTTTTCAGAAAATGTAGATGCCGTCATAACCACTTCAGATTATTTAAGAAATGAGAAATTAGTGTTTAATAAAGCGAGTTTTGTGGTAAAAAATGGAGTAGATTTTCCAATATTCTCACCATTTTCTAAAAAAGAAGTTGCCAGTAGAGATAGAAAAATAGTAGGCTATATAGGTAGTTTAGATTCTCGCATTGACATTGATACCCTTGCTTTTGCCATAAAGAGTTTACCTCAATTTGATTTTGAATTTACTGGTGAATTAAGATATACCTTGATAAAAGAAACACTTGAAAAATTTTCCAATGTGAAGTTTTATAGTCCTATCAAATCAAATGAGGTTCCAGCAAAATTAGCTACCTATGATGTAGGTATTATCCCTTACCTCGCCATTGACATTAACAAGAATATATATCCTTTAAAGATTAATGAATATCTAGCAGTTGGTGTTCCTATTGTAATGAATAATTTCGCCTTTTTACCAGAATTCAATGGAGTTGTTTCTGTTGCAAGTACAAAAGAGGAATTTACTCAAATGCTGGTTTCGGAGTTAGAATCAGATACAATTGAAAAGATAAAAGCAAGAATTTTACATGCTTCCAAGAATTCATGGGAAGCCAGAAGTGAAGATTTTGGAAACATTATTAGTAATGTTTAATGGTATTTATTTTATAAATTAAGGATAAACTGATCCTGCTATTATCTTTCTTAGACTTTTACTTAGAACCTAGCCAAAGGAGCTGTATTTAAATCTTCAAATTGATTTTCTAAAAATTTATAATGTGCCGTGATACCAACCATTGCTGCATTATCTGTGCAAAATTCAAAAGGGGGTATAAATGTGCTCCATTGGCTCTTTAATCCTTCGGTTTCAATCGCATTTCTTAATCCACTGTTTGCAGAAACGCCACCAGCTAAGGCTATATTTTTTATTCCGGTTTGAACCGACGCCAATTTCAGTTTTTTCATGAGATGATTGATAATTGCGTCTTGAATTGACGCACATATATCATTAATGTTATCCTTTATAAAATCTTCATTTTCTTTAACCTGTTTTTGCAAAAAATAAAGAATGTTTGTTTTTAAGCCACTAAAGCTAAAGTCTAGTTCATTAATTTGAGGTTGAGAAAACTTAAAAGCCACTTTTCCTTCTTTAGCGTATTTGTCAATTAAGGGCCCTCCTGGATAAGGTAATCCTAAAAGTTTAGCAGATTTATCAAAAGCTTCACCGGCAGCATCATCAATGGTTTTCCCAATTACCTCAAATGAGAAATAGTCGTCCATTCTTACAATTTGCGTGTGTCCGCCACTAACAGTTAGGCACAAAAAAGGAAAGTTTGGTTTGTTTTCAGGAATAAAATGTGCCAAAACATGTGCTTCCATATGGTGCACACCAATTAAAGGAAGACTTAAGGCATAGGCAAGAGACTTTGCAAAGCTGCTGCCAACCATTAAAGAACCAATCAACCCTGGACCCTTGGTAAAAGCGATTGCACTTAAATCTGTTAGGTTCAAACCGGATTTTTTAATTGCTAAATCTACTACTGGCACAATGCTCTGTTGATGCGCTCTGCTGGCCAATTCTGGTACAACACCACCATATAATTCATGAATATGCTGGGAGGAAACAACATTACTAAGTACCTTACCATTACTTAAAACAGAAGCTGCCGTATCATCGCAAGAGGATTCAATGGCAAGAATATTGATTGACTGAGTTTGATTGGACAATTTTATTTATTTATCTTCCCCGCAAAACTACATTGCTTAAAAGGTTTATCAAAATATCCTATGTATTATTAGCCAGTTTTATTGGCTTATTAATGCTCCTATATTTACTTTTTAGTAGTTATAGATTTCAGAATTATATAGTTAATAAGACTTGTGAGTATGTTAATGAAACATACAAGACCCACATCAGTATTGGAGAAATTAGCTATGATGGTTGGACTTATTTCAGTCTGAGACGAGTTTTTTTAGGTGATCAAAAGCAGGATACCATGGCTTACGTTGGCAGGTTGCAATTTAATATTGCAGGTATTTCTAGCGATTCGGGTAAATTTACTTTAAGAGATGTTACCCTTGATGAAGGTGTTTGTAAAGTAACTACTTATAAAGATGGAACTTATTCACTGGATGTTGTAAATCTATTTTCCAATCCAAATGATACGATAAAAGACACTACAGCTCAGCCTTTTTGGCTAGAACTCAAAAATCTTGAAGTAATGAGTACTCGATTTTTATTGGTTGATAGTACTTCAAAATTTGTTACAGAAGGATTTGACCCTTCAAATATGAATTTTAATGAGGTTAATTTTAGATCTAAAAAGTTTACCTTAATTGAGGATTCCCTCATTTTTGACGTTAAAAATTTTAGTTGTAAAGAAAAATGTGGCTTTGAAATAACCCGAATGAAAACTTTCGCTACGGTTTCGGCAAGTATTATTGAACTTAAAGACCTAGAGCTGGTAACGCCAAATAGTAAACTTAGAAACTACTTTAGTCTTAAATCTAAAGGTTGGGAGGCTTATGGAGATTTTATTTCTGATGTTAAGCTATCTGCTAAGCTTCGTCAAAGTGAGTTGGATATGCGTGACATTGCATTTTTTGCACCTCAGGTTAAAGAATATGCCTATAAAGCAAGAATAAGCGCAGATATAAATGGGTCTGTGGATAGACTTTCTGCTAAAAATGTACTTGCACTAGTAGGCAAGGAAACTAGGTTTACAGGAAATATTATGTTGAATGGGTTACCCAACATTGAGGAGACCTTTATGGAAATTGGTGTTGATTACGCTTCATCAAACAAAGAAGAATTGTCTAAGATCATTGCAATGGAATTGCCAGATAAGATTGCTGATTTAGGTACAATGGTTTATAAGGGAAAATTCACAGGATTTTATAAAGATTTTGTTACCTATGGGAATTTTGAAACTGCTTTTGGAAATGCCGAAACAGATTTAAACATGAAGCTTTCAGAAGAAACTATGCAATCTGCTTATTCGGGTAAACTTAAATTGATTGGGTTTAATTTAGGTGATTTACTAAATATAAATCAAATGGGAAAAGTGAGCCTAACTGCTGAAATGATTGGAGAGGGCTTTTATTTGAACAGTGTTCAAACAAAGCTAACTGCTAACTTACAAAGCCTAGAACTTAATCATTACAATTATCATAATGCAGAATTAGTTGGAAACATTAGTAAAGGTGATGTGAACATGAACCTTAACCTAAATGATACCAATTTAGTCTTAAATAGTACTTTTCATTTGAACCTAAATAAGCCCTTTACACAAATACAAGGTGCAGGTTCTTTTAAACAAGCCAATTTAAAAGCATTAGGATTTACTGATACTAAAATAAAAATGCAGACTGACTTTAATATTGATTTTAATTTCAAAGATTTAGATAATCATTATGGAGAAATGTCTTTAGATAATTTTCAATATGAAAAATCAGGATACACCTTTAGGGTAAATCAAATAAAATTAGAAAGTGAGAATGAGGACGGCGAAGTGATTAAGATAAACAGCGATTTTTTAAAAGCTGTTGTGAAGGGACAGGTTAATTTATCTGAGCTGCCAACTCAAATTAGTAATTGGTCAAAAACGTTCCTGTCCGATTTTATAAAACCAGAATTATATTTAAACAAAGAACAAGAATTTGAATTTAGTTTGAGCCTATTAAGCACAGCTAGCTTGTCTCCTTTGTTTTTTCCAGGATATAACTTAAGTAATTTAGAATTAGAAGGTAGTGTAAGCAGTAAAAATAAATCCTTTGAATTGGCAGGTTATGCTGGAAATATAAATTTAGAAGGTTACGTTTTGAACCAACTCACCTTTAGTTTAAATGAGGAATCTTTAACTAAAAGTGAAATGTTGCTTGGGTTTAACAGTTTTGGTAAACCAGATACTTTATTAATTGGTGATTTTGGCTTAAAGGCTGTGGCTTCGCCAAATCATTGGGATTTGCAATACTACATACGAGATAGTTTAAGTTTACTGCAAGGTGAATTTAAACATCAAATAGATTTCGAAAATGGAAGTGCCAACATTAATTTTATGGATTGTTGGGTTGGTTCAAACCAAAAAAAATGGGATATAAAAGAAGGCAAACACCTAAATATACAATTGGATAAAATCGAAGCCCAAAACTT
Source organism: Chitinophaga pinensis (assembly GCA_945898275.1). Taxonomy (GTDB): domain Bacteria; phylum Bacteroidota; class Bacteroidia; order UKL13-3; family UKL13-3; genus B1. The sequence goes on from CAMDHZ010000028.1 coordinate 18,905, forward strand.
AGTCATATCAAAAGGCATGCAAAGTTTGACAATAGACGGCTTTTATGATTATTCAGGAAATAACAAAAACTTAAGCTGTAAACTAAATGATTTTAATCTAAACTCTTTGAATGATTTTATAAAAGAGTTAGGTGTAGAATTTGGCGGAAATGCTGATGGTTATGTGGTTTATAAAAATTTTGGTGCACGTGATGTAGTTATCAGCGACCTTGATTTAAAAAACTTGTCACTTGATAAGGATACCTTGGGAGATTACAAACTAAGCATTGCATACAAAGAAGATGGTGAAGATTTATTGATAGACTTAAAAGGCCTAAGTGGAAAAATTGCAAATCTAAAAGCCGTTGGTACCTATGATATTCCTGGAAATTACCTAAACTTAAAATGTGAATTTGACCAATCTAAAATTGTGGCATTCCAAGCTTTTGTAAAGGATTATGTAAAACTATATAATGGGGAGGCTAGTTTAAATGCAATTTTAGAGGGCCCACTTGATGATTTAAAACTAAATGGTTATTTAGACTTAAAAAATGTTGGGTTTCGGGTTGAATATTTAATGACCCAATACAAATTTGATATTGCAAAATTAATTCTAGATAACAATCAGATAAAGATTTTACCTTTTAATATTACTGATGAAAAAGGTTCGGTTGCAAAGACTTCTGGTACAATTTCGCATGTAGGATTTAGTGATATTAAATACCAAATTAAAGTTGGACAGTTTAAAAACTTTCAGGTGTTAAATACTACTCCAAAAGACAATGAATTATTTCATGGTTCGGCTTATGCAAGTGGAAGTTTCGAACTAAAGGGCGCTGATGATGATGTCTCCATGTACATTAAAGCAAGTGCAGAAAAAGGCACTAAGATTATCATAAATCCTTTTGGTGCGAGCACAGAAACAGGTGAGTCATATTTGCATTTTGTTTCTTATGATACCATTCAAGCATTCACGGGAAGAAGTATTTCTCAAAAATATGGTGTGGGTGTTTATATGGATATTACTGCAAATACAAATGCAGAAATTCAAGTAATTTTTGATGCGCAATCTGATGATAAAATTCGCGCAAAAGGAATTGGTAATATAAAAATGGATTACCTGCCTGATGGTAATTTTACAATGAAAGGTGAATATACTTTAACAGAAGGAGAATATAGGTTTAGCGCACTAAATGTAGTGGCTAAAAAATTTGACCTTCAAATGGGAAGTTCTATTCTTTGGACTGGCGATCCTTTAAAAGGACGATTAAACATAACAGGGATTTATAAACTAAAGGCTACGGTTAATACTATTATTAATATGAACTCGGCTTCTGATCCAAATGTTAGGGTGCCAGTAGATTGTTTGATTAAAATAAAGGGTCTTGTTGAGAAACCGGAAATAACCTTTGATATGGCCTTCCCTGAATTGCAAATTAATATTACTGGGGCAGCGGCCTCCGAGTTAAATGCAGTTGTGGCAAGTTTTAGAAAGGAGCCTGAAATGATGAACCAGCAAATGTTATTCTTATTAATATCAGGAAGCTTTGTTCCCATCAATAACTCAAATAACTCAAATGCTTCGAGTATAGGCAATCAAACCCTTTCTGATTTGATAAGCAAGCAAGCTGCAAATTTATTGGGTAAAGCAATTCCTAATTTAGATGTTAGCATGGATGTTTTAACTGCTAGTGACCCTTCTAGAGGCCGAACGTATGTGCTTTCTGCCACTAAAAGATTTTTAGATAATAGGTTAGAATTGCAAACAAGTCATGCACTTGATAATACCCAATACAATTATAGTTTAACCTACCAAGTGAAGAAAACAAGTCCAACCCGATTGAAATTATTTAATAAAACAGGATTTGACGCTATCTATAATCGAAATGTTGTTACTTCTGGATTTGGTCTTTATTACAGAAGAGAATTTGATACCTTTCATGATTTTTTAAAACCAAGAAGTAGATTTATTTATTAGTATTTAACCCTTTTACTTATGATACCATCAGTAGATTTAGCCGACTTTTTAAACAATGATCCAATAAGGAAAAATGCATTTGTAAATGCCTTAGGTGCTGCCTATTCGGATATTGGATTTGTGGCTGTAAAAGGGCACTTGTTGACAGAAGACACGAATGAGAAGTTATATGCAGCTTGTCAAACTTTTTTTGCGTTACCTATTGATACGAAGTTAAAATATGAAATTCCAGGATTAGCTGGCCAAAGGGGTTATACCAGCTTTGGTAAAGAACATGCCAAAGGCAGAAATGAAGGAGATTTAAAAGAGTTTTGGCATTTTGGTCAAACCGTTATAGATAAAGATCCAATAGGAGAGGAGTACCCTCAAAATGTGTTTGTAGAGGAGGTTCCCTCCTTTAATGAATTTGGTTTAAAAGCTTACCAACAATTAGAAGAAACTGGAAGGTATATGTTAAGAGCAATTGCCTTGCATTTGGGTTTAGATGAATTTTTCTTTGATGATAAAATAAAGAATGGAAATAGCATCTTACGTCCAATTCATTACCCGCCAATTACTGCTGAACCTAAAAGCGCCGTGAGGGCAGCAGAGCATGAGGATATAAACTTAATCACTTTACTGATGGGTGCAAGTGCTGAAGGATTGCAGGTACTGAATAAACAAAATGATTGGGTTAATATAACTGCCTTGCCTGATCAATTGGTGGTAAATGTAGGAGATATGTTACAGCGCCTTACAAACAATGTTTTAAAAAGCACCACACATAGAGTAATTAATCCTCCTCGCGAAAAATGGCAAAGTTCTAGGTTTTCAATTCCGTTCTTTTTACATCCGCGCAGTGATATGAAATTAAATGTTTTGCCTAGTTGTGTTAGCGAAATCAATCCACCACAATATTTAGATATAACTGCTGGAGAATATTTGCAAGAAAGATTAAGAGAGATTGGTTTAAGCAAATAGGAAATCATGCGTTTCATACATTTACTTTTTTTCCTATTGTATGGAATGGTGTCTATTCTAAATCATTACTTTCTACGAAGTGCAGGTCTAGATTATGGATTATCAAATCAGGCCTTATACTTATATGCACATGCAAAGTCTCCAATGGTTACCATGCTTTTGGGAGAGCAGCAAGTTTACCATTACATGGGATTGCATGTAAGTATTTGGGTGCCCTTATTGTCTCAATTCTATTGGATTTTTGGCTCCTATACCTTGTTAATTTTCCAAAATATATTCTTGATTTTTGGAGCTGTAGGGTTGGGTAAAACAGCTGCCTTATTTAAGTATAATTCTATTGAACAAACCTTGGTTCAAATCCATTACTATGTTTTTTTTGGCATTTATGCCGCACTTGCAAACGATTATCACGATAATGTGATTGCTGCAAGCTTTTTGCCTTGGTTAATTTTTGGGTATTTAAAACCCAATAAACCCATTTTTTGGATAGCCTTTTTTGCCATGCTTTTCTCCAAAGAGAACATATCCATTTGGTTAATTGCCATAGCTTTTGGATTAATCATTTTACGAATTGAAAAAGATAGATTTCAAAAGTTTTTACCGATTTGGATGATTGCGATTAGCGTAATTTGGTTCATAACTTGTTCCTATTGGATAATGCCGCACTTTAGCCATACGGGTAAATTTGAGCAATTGAACCGTTTTTCGCATCTAGGAAAAAGTCTGCCAGAAATAGTTAAACATGTTTTTTCCAATCCTTTAAAAATGTTGAGCATGTTTTTTAAAAGTCATGTTTCACCAGACGCTGAAGAGGTTATTAAGCAAGAGTTTCTATTGGCATTGTTGGTTTCTGGCGCTTGGTTATGCATTTTAAGGCCTGCTTTTTTAGTAATGGCTTTACCATTGCTCATGCAAAAACTTTGGAATAAAGAAACAGCATTTTGGGGAGTAACCTACCATTATCAAGTAGAGTTTGCGGCACTTATTTCATTGGCATTGATTATTGCATTAAAGGCCGTATCTCCAAAATATAGAGTTTGGTTGATTGCAATTATTTGCAGCTGTGCTTTGGTTCAAACCGTAACCCTAATTCAAAAAAGAATGGCTTTTTTTGAACCCAAAAAAGAGAATTTGTTTGACCCAAACCATTACAAACCTGAAATTAATACCCACAAGGTAAGAGCATTTTTAACCCAAATAGATGAGAAGGAAAAGGTTTGTGCTCAAGCCAACTTCTTGCCACATTTAGCCAACAGAGAAGAAGCCTATCATTTTCCTTATTTCGAAAAGGCAAATCTCATCATTATGAGTAAAAATGCAGGTAGTTATTATCCATGTTCCCCAGAAAAGGGAATGCACTTATTAGATTCTTTGAAAGATTCAAAAGGATGGGAAATTATTCCCAATCCTAATGAGTTAATTATCTTAAGAAGGAAGTGAATTTGATTCTTTAAGGTGAAAGTTTACTAAATCTTCTAGTGGAGATTTAATAACCTTGCCCACATGCATGTCATAGCTTAAAGCAACTTCTTCTAATATTTCCTTGAAAATAAAGCCAACTGAGCCCACACAATTAAATTTATAATTTTTGTAATCAGGGTATTTAATAACCAAGTTTTTAAAGAAATCTCTAAAAGAATCTCTTACTTTATTTTTGATATAAGGATGGGTTACATATTCATCTGCGAATTTGCAAAAATTGGCTAAATAACGATTTGGAAATTGAGTTGTATAAAGGGTGTGAAATATTTGTTCGTTATCAATAATTTGAAATCGCTCACTAAACCTTGCAGCTAATTCTGGCTCTAATCTACCGCGCATAAAGTCACGTACAATTTTTTTTCCAATGTATGAACCTGAACCTTCATCTCCTAGTAAATAACCTAAGGAATCTATGTTTAAGGATACATCATTCCCGTCATACAAACAAGTATTTGTGCCTGTTCCAAGAATGGCAGCAAAGCCAGTAGCATTGCCTAATAAGGCACGGGCAGAAGCCAATAAATCATGACCTACAAATAGTATATCTGTTTTTGGGAATGAACGCAAAAGTGCCTTTCTAACAATTTCTTTCTTTTCTGGTGTGCTGCAACCTGCGCCATAAAAATGAACCTCACTTACAGCACTTGCGTCTAAATCTTTTAATAAATTTTCTGATAATGAATAATAGATTGCTTCTGTATCTATGAAATAGGGATTATATCCAATGGTGTGAAATATTTTTTTATCAGACCCATCTTTATGCACCAAGCACCAATCTGTTTTCGTTGAACCACTATCTGCAATTAATAACATAATTTGATTTTATTTACACGAGTATATTAAAATGGATTTGATTGCCCAAATGATAAATGTATTCAAGTTAAAAAAAAGATTAAAAGTCACGAAGTCAAAGTATTATAAAAATGTCATTGAAATTAGATTTTTCAATACTTATCATTGATTTTCGTAAGCCTACACACTATGATTTTTTCCGGAACAGTTAAGAGCAAATTACCCAATACAGGAACTACTATATTCTCTGTTATGACTGCACTTGCTCAAGAACACAAATCTATTAATTTAGCGCAAGGTTTCCCTGACTTTGCATGCAGTAAAGAATTGATTTCACTTGTTAATAAGTATATGGTTAAAGGTTTGAACCAATATGCTCCAATGCCGGGTGTTATGAAACTGCGCGAAAGAATTGCAGAAAAAACAGAAAAGCTTTATGGTGCTAAATTTGACCCAGACAAAGAAATTACAATTACCCCAGGAGGAACTCATGCAATTTATGCCGCAATTAGCGCGGTAGTAGGAGAGGGCGATGAAGTTGTAGTTTTAGAACCATGTTATGATAGTTATGTGCCTGCCATTTCCTTAAATGGAGCAAAAGCAGTTTTCTATGAACTAAAATATCCAGATTACAAAGTGGATTGGGAAGAGGTTAAAAAGTTGATTAATTTCAAAACCCGCATGATTATGATTAATACTCCTCATAATCCTACAGGTGCTATTTTAACTGATCAGGATATGTTAAAGCTTCAAAAAATATTAGACAATACAGATGTAATTGTATTGAGTGATGAAGTATATGAACACATTATTTTTGATAAACAAATCCATCAAAGTGTGGCTAGGTTTCCTAAATTATCGGAACGAAGTATCATTATAAGTAGTTTTGGAAAGACCTATCACACTACAGGCTGGAAAATGGGGTATGTATTAGCTCCAGAAAATATTACCAAAGAAATAAGGAAGGTACATCAATTTATGGCCTTTAGTGCCAATACGCCTATTCAATATGCTTTGGCAGATTATTTAGAAAATGAAGCTGCATATTTATCACTTGGGCAGTTTTATGAAGAAAAACGAAACTACTTTCAAAAGCTGGTTCGAGGTTCAAATTTTAAAATTTTGCCTTGTCATGGTAGTTATTTTCAATTGCTAAATTATGCTAAAATTACCCAAGAACGGGATATAGAATTTGCCGCTCGCTTAACCAAAGAACATAAAATTGCTAGTATTCCTACCTCGGTTTTTTACCATAAAAACAATGACAATAATGTTTTGAGGTTTTGTTTTGCTAAGGAAAACGAAACTTTGGAAAAGGCAGCAGAACAATTGATGAAAGTTTAGCTTGCTGATTTTATTCAGTTATTTAATTGACTGTCATCATTGAATCTAGTTTTAGTCTGGTTTAAGTTTGAGTATAAATTTCAAACAATGACCCAAGCACGAGTTAAATCAATCATGACTGATGAAAACATTATTGTTGCATCAGTTAACAACACAATCAGTGAAGCAATTCACTTTTTTGCAAACAAACATTTACAACATCTTCCAGTTTTAGATGGAGAAAATTTGATTGGAATCATAAGTGTTAATGATGTTGTTCACCTTACTGCCCAAATGCTGGCAAATGGCGAATTTATCAGCAAAGAGGTACTCAATAATAAGTATGCTCTAAAAGATATTATGACACCTAATCCAGTTTGGGTTGCACCAGAAACTAGTATTGCTGATGCTTTAAGTATTTTGGTTAAAGGAAACATCCAATGCTTGCCAATTTGTGTAGAGAACAAATTAGTGGGAATACTTAGCAGCAAAGATTTAATCAAATTATATGCTAGAGAAGAGAATCCTCCTCATACAAATTTTGAAATTAGTACACCCGGCTTTGGAATATAAAGCAGAATGTACTAATTCCTTTAAGAGTTTGCTTAATTTAACCTTCAATAAATTCTCCCATTTGGGCGAATTTATTGATGCGTTCAGCAATTAAGGTTTCAATAGGTTTAGCCTTTAATACTTCAAGTTCTATACTCAACGTATCCTTTATGGTTTGGTAAGTGCTACTTGTATCAAAATGCGCTCCACCAAGCGGTTCAGGGATTACACCATCAATTAGTTTATTGGCCAACATATCTATGGCAGTTAGTTTTAAAGCTTCTGCAGCCTTTTCTTTATTCTCCCAAGTTCTCCATAGAATAGAAGAACAAGACTCAGGAGAGATTACAGAATACCATGTATTCTCCATCATTAGAACCCTGTCGCCAACGCCAATTCCTAAAGCACCTCCACTAGCACCTTCTCCTATGATGATGCAAATAATTGGAACTTTTAAAACACTCATCTCATAAAGGTTTCTAGCAATTGCTTCTCCTTGGCCTCTTTCTTCTGCTTCGAGACCTGGTGATGCGCCAGGCGTGTCAATCATGCAAATTACTGGGATATCAAAGCGTTCTGCCATTTTCATCAAGCGTAAAGCTTTTCTGTAACCCTCAGGGTTTGGCATTCCAAAATTTCTAAACTGGCGTTGCTTGGTGTTTCTTCCTTTTTGTTGACCGATAATCATAACACTTTGGCCATTGAAAGTTGCCAAGCCACCAACCATAGCCTTATCATCCTTCACAGTTCTATCCCCATGCAATTCAATAAAGTTTTCGAAGCAATTCTCCACATAATCTAAGGTATAAGGACGATCTGGATGTCTGCTAATTTGAACCCTTTGCCAACCATTTAAATTACCATATATTTCTTTTTTGGTTTCTAGAATTTTCTGTTCGAGTTCAGTTATTTTAGCACTCATATCTACCTTACCTTTTTCGTGAACTTTACCAAGTTCAGCCAATTGGTCTTCTAGGTCTTGTATAGGTTTTTCAAAGTCGAAATGTGACATATTATATATTTGTGATTTTGCTTTTAAGCAGCAGCAAGTTTAATAAAATGCTAGCTTTTTCAAAAATTTTAAAAAAGGACTTGATTTCTTAAAATAGATTTCTATATTTGCACTCCCCAAAAGGAACACTGGTGTGGTAGTTCAGCTGGTTAGAATACCTGCCTGTCACGCAGGGGGTCGCGGGTTCGAGTCCCGTCCGCACCGCAAGAAAAATTTAGAAAAATTTTAAACCCTTCAAAATCAACGTTTTGAAGGGTTTTTTGTTTCATTTCGTTTCATAAAATTTCATTCTAGCTCGGTTTTTGTTTCCCTCATGTTTTCCCCGACAAAAACTTGTTTCCCCCACGAATGAAAAAGAACATTTCTACTAAGTTTTATCTAAACACCGAAAAAGGCAATGGCCCTAAATATCCATTGTACCTTAGGTTTACCATAGACAGAGCCAGTACAAAACGCTCTCTTGGCTTTTCACTTACACCCAAAGAATGGAATGCAGAAAAGGAAGAATCCAAACTATTACCGGTAAATCAAAAGATAAATGCCATAAAGTCAAAATTACTGGAAATTCAATACGAGCTTCAAAAGAATGATAAAGAGATTGATTCCAAGGAATTGGCCGACTTGGTATTTGGTACAAAAACATTAGAAGTCTATTTGGTTAAGTTTTTTGAGGAGTTTGCCACCCATGCCTTGGATACAAAGAAAATTAACAAAGGCACATACCAGCAATATTTAACCTGCTTAACAGCACTAAAAGGATTTATACTATCTAATACTAAAAAAACTGATATAGATATTTCTGTGCCAGATTTGAGCTTTGTTGAAGCCTTCGATGCTTATTTGCATCAAAAGGATATTGGACTAAACACTATAGGCAACAAGTACCATAAAAAGCTTAAGACAGTTTTTCATTCGGCCCATCTTAAGGGCTTAATCAAAATCAATCCATACGCACTTTTTAAAATTCGGTTTGAACCAACCCACCGTCAATACCTCACTGAACAAGAACTTAAAAAGATTAGGCAAGCAGATTTGCAAGAAAATGTGAGCTTGGAGAAGGTGAGGGATATGTTTTTGTTTTCTTGCTACACTGGTTTGCGGTTTAGTGATGCCATGGATTTAGAGATTGGCCAGATTAATTTTAATGATGGCAATTATTCAATCTATAGACCTCAAAATAAAACAGGCGAAACCCTTTCTATACCGCTTATTCCTGAGGCTGTTGAAATTATAGAAGCTTATGATGGTACTGAAAGACTCATTACAAAAAAGGTGTTTCCAAAAATTAGTAACCAAAAATTCAATGTTTACCTAAAGGCAATTGCCAATTTGGCTAATATCCAGAAGGAGCTAACTCACCACATAGCCAGACATACTTGTGCTACCACTTTGCTCAATAGAGGGGTTAATTTAGATATAGTATCAAAGTTTCTTGGGCATACCAGCACAAAACCCACTCGAATCTATGCTAAGATGCAAGATGAAACCATGAAGAAGGAGATTTATAAAGCGTTTAAAATTTAAGAAAAGTAAAATGAATAAAAAGAAAAAGGAAAGTTTTGATAAAGTCTTAGATGAATTGATTCAATCCATCGAAATGAAAAAAATTTCTATCGAAGATGCTATAAAAGTTCTAAATGAATCTGAACAAAGAACTCTTTCTGAGGTGGAATATTTAAGATTTTGGTTAAGACTTTCAATACCAAAAACATTCTATAAAAACTCAATTTTGGCTGAAGATGCCTATGTTTATAATAGATTATTTGAATATTTAAAGATTTTAGCTACAAATGAATCGCTTAAATTAGAAGTAAAAAAAATTGAAAGTGTTTTTGTTATAAATGATTTTTTGAGTGATGACAAATTGCATCAGTACTATTTTGAAAACATTAAATTAATTACCGATAAAAATTTTCCAAAGTTTAAAGACTCATTTGATTATGAACTAGTATTTGGGAAATTTTTTGATTATTTGATAGTAAGGCATATAGTTGAAGCTTATGAAGAATTTGACTCATCTATAAAAACTGAATATACTAATTTATTTAAAACGATTGAGGTAGCAATAAATAATCTGATTCAAGGTTGGGATGGAATAAATGAAGAAGAACTAATATTTAAAAAAACGCACACTTTTAGAGGTAAGCATGATTTTTTCGAGTTTCATCTAACAGAAAGTATGATAGAGTCATTTAAAGAATCTTTGAGAAATTCGAAGGAGACATTAAATGAAATTAACCTGAATATTATTGAAGGTATTGGTAAAAAGCAGGTTGAGATGTTCTATAAATTAGTTAAATTATTCAATTTTAATGATTTTTTAAATAAGCCATTAGAAAATCTTGCAGAGGTTTTTCCGAAAGATTTAAAAGAAACAAAAGTGAAAAAAGCACTTTATATAAATGATTTATTGGTTTTGTTCAAACACCCAGAAGCCTATGATGATAAAAAAATCTCGTTTTTATTAAAAGGAGAAACTATCAATAATTATGCTGTTGATACCTATATTAAGAGAATGGTTGTTTCAATAGTAAAGAATTTAAAATAATTTAGACAATTTTTTTTCAACCTTCAATTTTTTCTGTCTAAATCACATTTTAAAACATACTCAATTTGTATTCATAAAATATAATAAAGTATGAAAGATTTTGGTTCAAATCAAAAAAACAGTGCAGGGTATTTAATAGTACCTCATGAAATCTTGGAGTCAATCGAGAAAAATCAGATTGAAATTTTAAATCTTCTAAAAGGGAAGGGGAAACCTGAAACAGAAGCCTTAAACTATGTAGATGAAAAAAAGGCCATTGAACTGGTAGGAAAAAAGGCTACTTGGTTCTGGCAAATGCGCAAAGCAGGCCTTCTCAATTATACCAAGGTAGGTGCTAAAGTGTACTATTCACTTGATGAAATAAGGAATTTATTGTCAAACGGTATCAAACCCCAGAAGTAGGCTATGGTTATTAATAAAGCTTTTAATGACCCTATAATCGAAGGGTGTCAAATGTTAGATGAGTATTTAAATAATAAAATTAAAAATCTAACATATTATGCTAGACGCAATAATGCCAGTGATTTCCATATTAATAATATTAATTCAGAAATTAAAGTCCTTACGGATGTCTTGAACAAAATACAACCCCTTGAAAAGCAAGATTTATGGCGTGGTATTGACTATTCAGTGATTAGGGCTTACGATAGGGATAAATCTCTTTGCGGTTTTAGGATTGAGGTAATAGAAAAGCCATTTAATAATAAGTTTTCATTTCTTAGATTAGACCTTAGCCAAGCCAATGAAAACTTTTAAGCCAATCACAAAAGAAAACGCCCATAATTATCAAATAGAGCCTAATAACCTAGAGGCAAAACCTGAGTTCTTTATCATTCAGAGTGCCAATGCCTGTATAGATGAAGCTAAACTGTTAGGTAGGCCCAAGCGTTTATTTTCAGAGTTTTGGCATGAAGGGGAGCTTTGTATCTTGTTTGCAGATACCAATGTGGGTAAGTCTATTCTTGGGGTGCAAATTGCTGATGCCATAAGCAGAGGATATAGTTACCCAGGATTTATAACAGAATCTAGCCCTCAAGTTGTGCTTTTATTTGATTTTGAATTAAGTAATAAGCAGTTTGAAAAGCGGTATTCTAATGATTTTACAAATCATTATGTGTTTCATCGAAACTTGATGCGGGCTTATATCAATCCTGATAATTTGAGTTTTGAAGATTTTGAAAAGCTGCTTTTGGATGAACTGGAAAAAGCCATAACCAAAACAGGAGCCAAAGTGATCATCATTGACAATATCACCTACTTGAAAACCCAATCCACAGAAACGGCTAAGGAGGCATTGCCTTTAATGAAAACCCTAAAGCACATTAAATACAAATACGACCTTTCTATTCTTGCTTTGGCTCATACCCCTAAGAGAAATATGTGCAACCCCATTACCGTAAATGATTTAGCGGGAAGTAAACATTTAGCCAACTTTGTGGACAGCGTTTTTGCTATTGGTGTCAGCCAAAAAGACAAATCTATTCGGTATTTGAAGCAAATAAAAGCAAGGGCCACCGAGAAAATTTATGACCACGATAATGTGGTGGTGTGTGAAATATGTAATCCCTTAAATTTTTTAGGTTTTATTTTTTTAGAGTTTAGCAAAGAATATGACCATTTAAAGCAGCCAAACCAAAAGGAGTCGGATGAACTAGAATCTGCAATATTGGCCATGAAAATGGGGGATAACAGGCTTTCCTTAAGAGAAATTGCCAATGCCCTAGATACAAATCCCATGAAAGTTAAGCGGGTTTTGGGTAGAAATGGATTTTGAGTTCTTTATTTATAGAAATTACCGGTAATTATTACCGGTAATGAAAATGGGGTTACTGGTAATTATTAGGCTTAATTCTTTTATTTTTGAGGGTTAAACTTTTATACTTAAGACCAAGTCCTTAAATTTGATTTCACATTAGCCTAATTATGGAAGAAATATTTATTGATAACAAAAAAAGCTATTTATTAGCTAACAGCCCTTTTCTTGAAATCCCTGAATTAGTTGAAAAAAGGCGTTGCCTTCATTGTGACGAAGTTTTTAAAATTGAAGACTATAAAGTTTTCAAAGACATTGCAGGTGATGAATTTATTTGTTGTCCAAATGCACCTGATTGTGACGGTACTATAATCGATTGGGTTAGGGAATGAATTGTTCTCTGTTTCGTTTTTAAACTGTAACAGTGTAACACTTGTAACAGCTGTTAATGTTGTTACAGTTCATTTTTAGCGAAGTTTAATTATTTTAAACTATTAATTGTGAGTTAAATATACTTTTTTGAGATGTTTATAGGTTGTTATGAAAAATGAAATTTGTTTTGATTTAGAAATGAATTTCATGTATTTTTTGATAAACCTAGTTGCAAAGAATTAAATGTGTATTTTTTTTCTCATTTTTTATTGCAAAAAGTAAAATGACTAAAATGAAAAAAACAAAGGTTTTTAATAGGAATCAATTAGAAGAAATCATTAAAAAGTTGGGTGAGTATCCCTTAACTAAATCTGGACATGGTTTCCGCGAAGGTATAAGGGAAAGTATTTTTGAATCAGCCACAAAATCAATTAAAAATTATACGGATTTATCCAAAAAAAAGCCTGCCCTAGGACTAATTTCTGTGGTATTAGCTGCAAATAGAAATTATAATAGGGTTGTTGAACCTAATTTAATTAATATTGAACGTGATTGTCCTAAATTATCTTTTTTCTCAGAGCTAAAAGAAATGATAAATAAAATAGGTGATGAAAAGTTTTATGAGCTTTGGGGACATAAGGATAAGAAGAAATTAGATACATTAAAAGAGATATTAGATATTATCTTTAAATTAAAGGAAAAAGATACGAACCTTTCTGACTTTGAAGTAATGAATAAATGGGCTAATAAGGCAAATTTCGAAGAAGACCCAATTTCAAAGATTAAAAACGTTGGTTTGGCAACATTTCAGCATTTAAGGATGGTTTTTGGTGCAAATACAATTAAACCAGATTTGCGTGTAAAACAGGTTCTCGAGTTTGAATTTGGTATTAATGGATTAAATGACTTTGATGTAATAAAAAAGGTTGAGGAGTTTTCTCGAATCCTTAATTTGGAAGTTTTATTTTTAGACCAAATTTTCGTAAAATACGGTTCAAGTTATTTCATAGGTAAAGAAATGAATTCTATTTTTAAAATTGCTAAGGTTCTTAAGTTAAGAAATGTCGAATTTGAAATAATTTCAGAGGCAACTGGGTTAAATCAATATCAAATAGAAAAATTATAATTAAATTAATAATTACAGTTTACCAAAAAGTAAATGAGCATAAATACCCAATCTTTACAACCCGTTATTAACTTCCTTTGGACAGTTGCGGATGATGTTTTGGTAAATACCTACCAAAAAGGAAAATACAAAGATGTTATCCTGCCAATGGTAGTTATTCGAAGACTGGACTTGCTTTTAGAACCAACGAAAGAACAGGTTTTAAAGACTTTCAACGAATATAAAACCAAACTCCAAAACTTGGACAGCTTGCTGACTAACAATAAACACGGTTCGGGCTTAGCATTTTATAATACTTCAAAGTTTACTTTAAAAAAATTGCTTGACGACCCGAAAAACCTAAGAAGCAATTTTGAAAACTATTTGAACGGTTTTTCGGAAAATGTGCAGGATATCATCAAACAATTCAAATTCAGAAATGAAATTGAAACCTTGGACGAAGCAGAAATTCTGTTTTCACTCATTGAAAAGTTCTGTTCACCGAAAGTGGAATTGCATCCCGACAAGTTGCCACCGTTGGCAATGGGCTATGTGTATGAAGATTTGGTAAGAAGATTTAACGAAGAAAACAATGAAGAAGCAGGAGAACACTTTACGCCAAGGGAAATCATTGATTTAATGACGCACCTTGTTTTTCTTCCTGTGAAAGACAAAATTAAGCAAGGAACTTATTTGATTTACGACCCTTGTGTGGGTAGCGGTGGAATGCTCACGATTGCCAAAAACTTTTTGCTCAATCCCGATGGTTTGATTAAAAGTAATGCCACCGTTCATCTATACGGACAGGAGAGCACGCCTTTCATTTATGCTACTTGCAAAAGTGATATGCTGATAAAAGGCGAAGATCCTGACAAAATCGCTTATGGCAGCACATTAAGTGCTTATGGATTTGATAAAGATTTGAAGTTTGACTTCATGCTTACCAATCCGCCTTATGGTAAAACTTGGGCTCCTGATAAGAAAGCTTTAGGAGTTGGACCAAAAGGAGCTATCACCGATAAACGCTTTATGCTGAAAGGTAGCTACAAAGAAGAAGCCGTTACCAGCCGTGTAAATGACGGACAGTTGATGTTTGTATTACACATGCTTAGTAAAATGAAAGATACCGAACTAGGAAGTCGAATTGCTTCGGTGCATAATGGTTCGGCTTTGTTTACAGGTGATGCAGGGCAAGGTGAAAGCGAAATTCGAAAACATATTATTGAAAACGATTTACTTGAAGCCATTGTAGCATTGCCTAATGATATGTTTTATAACACAGGCATCCCGACTTACATTTTCCTTTTCACCAACCGAAAAGCGATAAACCGAAAAGGCAAAGTACAAATGATAAATACAATTTCCGAAAACTTTTATAACAGAATGCGAAAGTCATTAGGTAAAAAAAGAGTGGAGTTTTTACCCGAACACATTGATTCAATTGAAAAAACCTTTCTGAATTTTGAAGAAAACGAATACAGCAAAATATTTGACAATGACGATTTCGGTTATGCTCAAATAACCGTAAACAGACCTTTGAAAGACGAGAAAGGCAAAATTGTAACCGACAGCAAAGGCAAACCTAAGCCTGATCCACAACTAAAAGACACCGAAAACATTCCATTGAAAGAAGATATTCAGGATTTTTTTGAACGTGAAGTTTTGCCTTTTGCTTCTGATGCTTGGTGGGATAAGAAAGATACCAAAATTGGCTATGAAATAAACTTTGCCAAATACTTCTACAAACACCAACCGCCAAGAGCTTTGATGGAAATTGCCAAAGATATTTTTGCCATAGAGCAGGAAACAGACGGTTTACTAAAAGAGATTATTGAAGTATGATAGCAACAGCACTTTCATATAAAGGAACTGGATTTAATTGGATGCCTGTCATTCCTGAGAATTGGGAAACAAGAAGAGCTAAAGCTATATTTCAGGAACGTTCAATAAAGGGGTTTCCTAATGAACCGCTTTTAGCGGCTTCACAAAAACAAGGTGTTGTTTTAAAAGAACTGCTTGAGCAACGAAGCATGGAGGCTGTTCAAAATTTTGAAAGTTTCAAACTTGTTGAGAAAGATGATTTTGTGATTAGCCTTCGTTCATTTGAAGGCGGGATTGAATTAGCGTATTACAGAGGTATTATTAGTCCAGTCTATTCGATATTTTATTTCAGAGAAAATAAACATAACCGAGACTTCTTTAAATATCTGTTCAAGTCTAGGATGTTCATTCAAGAGTTGAATGTTTACAAGAAAGGAATTAGAGATGGGCAATCGATAAGTTATAGCGAGTTTGCAAATATTTATCTTCCAGTACCCGCCAAAGAGGAGCAAGACGGAATTGTGCAATACATCAAAGCACAGGAAGAAAAGATAAACTTGTTTATACAAAAGAAGCTAAGGTTTATTGAGTTGTTGAAGGAGCAGAGGCAGAGTGTTATCAATGATAAACTTCAATTAAACGCAAAAAAAATGCGATTGAAGTTTTGTGTTTCTAAGGTCGGAAGTGGTGTAACTCCAAGAGGAGGAGCAGAAGTCTATCAAGATGAAGGGATAATATTTTTAAGAAGTCAGAATGTTCACAATGATGGATTAAGGCTTGATAATGTATCATACATATCTGAAGAAATAAACTCTGAAATGAAAGGCTCAGAAGTTCATTTCAATGATGTATTGATAAATGTTACAGGTGCTTCAATTGGCAGATGCTTTGTTTTCAATATAGATGCACCTGCAAACGTTAATCAACATGTTTGCATATTGCGACCAATTCAAGAAACTATCAGTTCTGAATTTTTAATGCTTCAACTCCAATCTGAAAAAATTCAAACCATTATCAACATGGTTGAAGGAGCATCTCGTGAAGGATTGACAAATAAGGATATTAAAAACTTTCCATTGTTTGTACCACCACTTGAAGAACAAAAACAAATCGTATCACACATAAAAACAGAAACCGCCACCATAGACGCAGCCATATCCAAAGCCAAACGGGAAATTGAACTTATTCGGGAATACAAAGAGGCCATGATTGCAGAAGCGGTGATGGGGAAAAGAAGAATTTAACTTTTTTGATTATGGGAATAACTAGTTTAATAAGCAACATTGGTTCACAAATCTGGGCGATTACAGAAGTAATTCCAGCAATTGCATCATACCGTTTGGAAAAGAAAAAAGTTGAGAATGCAGCAGTTGCCTCAATGAGAAAAGCACTAAATAGAACTAGAATCTTTTTACGTGATCCTGATTTCTCAAATACAGAAAAACTAA
>CAMDHZ010000029.1 GCA_945898275.1 Chitinophaga pinensis
AATGCAGTAGAAGAGACCTTTGATGAGAATGAAGGATGGAATGGAAGAGACTTCAACAATGGCAAAGACTGCCAGCAAGACGCTTATATCTATCAAATCAATGCCACAAGCTTTAGCGGTAAGAAATACAGCTACAGTGGATCGGTGACTTTGTTGAGATAATTTGAATTTTATAATTGAAGAGGAGTAATTACAGTGTGATTACTCCTCTTTTTGTTTTTATTTAATCAATCAGAGCTTTTGGTTCATTTTTAATTTGTTCGAAACCACCCCAAACGTTTTTAACATTAGCAAATCCAATAGTTTTTAAATAGCTACAAGCTAGCATACTAGTAACTCCTTTATTGCTATAAATTAGTGTCTCTTGATTTTTTATGAGTTTTGTTGAGGCAGTAACAATTTCATTAATTGGGATATTGATAGCATTATGAATTTTACCTGATTTAAAGTTTTCTTTTGTTCTTGAATCAATAATAATAGCCTTTGGGTTATGAAGACTATCTAAAACCAATTCTTCTGATGAAATAGATATTATCATATCAAATAATTTTGAACTTCTCATTTCGTCATTGAAATGAAATACTCCATGGATGTTTTTTATCCCTAATTGTTTAAGGTGCTGAATTGATTCATTTTCTGAGCCTTCTTTACAAATAATTACTGTTTCTTTTTCATTGTCAATAAATGAAGTAATTTTTTCTACCTCAGAAAATTTTAAGCAGATATTAAGTGAACTTTTTAGAAAGCCAATTTCAAAAAAGTCAGGCAATCTTGTGTCAATAATTTGTAGGTTGGGTAAACTTAGTTTTTTTAGTATTTCACTTGTCATTGGTGCTTTCTTGTTTAGAATTTTGGCAAATGTAAATTCTAAATTATCATTTTTTCATGCTATCTAGTTAACAATAGCCTAACATTTGCATGTTGTTAAATTAACCTCATGTTAATGTTTGATTTTTTTAGAACTTCGAAATTGCCGTCGGCTGAAATAAACAATCAGCCGAAAACTTTATGCGTCAAAATTTTCAAAAAAAGTTATCTGTTTTAGCCTTATTACTCAGTTGCTGGGTAGGCTTTATTTCAGAAACAAATGCCCAAGTAAACCTTCAGTTTCTTGGAAGATTCTCAACAGGCTATTATGATAAGGCAGCGGCAGAAATTTCTGCTTATGATCCTGGTACAAAACGCTTGTTTGTAGCTAATTCTGCTGATACAAGCATTAAGATTGTAGACCTTAGTAATCCTGCTAGTCCAGTTCAAATTTCATCAATTAGCTTAAAACCTTATGGTATTGATTTGAATTCTGTTGCATGTAGAAATGGATTAGTTGCCACATGTGTAATTGATTCAGCAGGAAAAACTGTAAATGGTAAAGTTGTATTCTTTAACACTTCAGGAACTTTCCTTAAACAAGTGAGAGTGGGCGCAAATCCTGATATGATTACATTCAGCAAGGATGGAAAAAAAGCTGTTGTTGCAAATGAAGGTGAACCTTCAGATTACAGATTAATTGATCCGCTTGGTTCTGTTTCTATTATAGATTTATCTGCTGGTATTGCAAATTTAAGTCAATCTAACGTAGCAACTGCTGGATTTGAATCATTCAATGGAACCAATCTTGATTTTCGCATTAAGATAACGGGAAGAGTATTAGATAGTTTAGGTAATTTCTTGCGTAACTCAACTATTGCTGAAGATTTGGAGCCTGAGTATGTTACCATCAGTGAAGATGGAAATATGGCATGGGTTACATGTCAAGAGAATAATTGTATTGCCGAAGTAAATTTAAATACTGCGACTGTTACTAAATTGATGCCGTTAGGATTTAAAAATCACAGCTTAGCTGAAAATAAGCTTGATGCATCAGATCAAGGCGGTTCAGTAAATTCTACCAATTGGCCTGTGTTTGGAATGTACCAACCAGATGCAATTTCATCTTATAAAAGAGGAACGACAACTTATTTAGTTACTGCAAATGAAGGAGATGTAAGAGCAGATTGGGGTGCAGCAAATAGTGAAGAAGTGCGTTTTGGAAATTCATCTTATGTTTTAGATACAGCTAAATTTGGTGGTTCTGCAGCAGTTACTGCGTTAAAGGCAAATACTGCCTTAGGTAGGTTAACAGTATCTAATAAGTATGGTGATTTTAACAATGATGGTAAATTTGATAGTATTTTCTGTTTCGGTGGAAGATCTTTCAGCATTTGGAATGCATCTACTGGTTCATTGGTTTTTGATAGCAAAGACGAAATTGAGAAAATTACATTAGCTGCTTATCCTGCAAATTTCAATGCAAGTAGCACTAACAATACCCTTAAGAATAGAAGTGATGATAAAGGCCCAGAACCAGAAGCTTTAACCATTGGAGTAATTGGAGATTCAACTTATGCGTTTATTGGACTAGAGAGAATTGGTGGTATTATGGTTTATAACATTACAAATCCAACGAATGCCTATTTTGTTCAATATATTAATACTAGAAACTTTTCTCAAACTCCTGGTTTAAACTTAGGTGGTGATTTAGCTCCTGAAGGAATTGAGTTTATTCCTGCTGGTGAAAGCCCAGATGGCAAGCCAATGTTAATTGTTTCAAATGAGGTAAGTGGAACTGTTTCAATTTTTAGAATTAATACGCCAAATAAATTTAAGCTTCAAGTTCTTCATTCTTCTGATATGGAGAGTGGCTTAAGTGCTGTAATTGATGCACCAAATTTTGCTGCAATTGTAGACAAATTGGAAGATGAATATCCTAATACTTTGGTTTTATCTAGTGGTGACAATACTTTACCTGGTCCGTTTTTATCTTCAGGTGAAGATCCAACACTTCAAACGCCATTGCGCACTACAGCTTCATATTATGCAGGAAATGGAAATCAATTGCGCGCTGCAATAGGTAGACCTGATATCGCAATCATGAACATTATTGGATACCATGCATCTGCTTTAGGTAACCACGAATTTGATTTGGGTACTACCGAATTAAATGGTCAAATTGGAGTAGATATTAGAACTAATGGAACAGACAAACGTTGGATTGGTGCTCAGTTTCCATATGTAAGTTGTAACTTGAATTTTAGTGCTGATGCCAATTTAAGCTACTTGTATACAAATCAAATCTTAAGAGATACTGAGTTTAAAACTGCTGCTAACATTACTAATAATAACCAAAAGAAAGGGATTGCCCCTTCTGTAATCATAGAAAGAAATGGAGAGAAAATTGGTGTTGTTGGTATAACCACTCAAATTTTAGCAAAAATTTCTTCACCTGGTTCAACAACAGTTGTAGGCCCGCAAGTTGATGACATGCCAACATTGGCAGCCATCATGCAGCCTTTTATTGACTCATTAAGAATTGGTCAAGGTATCAATAAGATTATTGTACTTTCTCACTTACAACAACTAAGTAATGAAGTTGCTTTAGCACCATTATTAAAAGGAGTTGACATTTTAATCGCTGGTGGTAATCACCAATTATTAGCTGATGGATCAGATAGAATTAGACCAGGTCAAGCGGTATTTGGTACCTACCCAATTCGTTCTACAAATAGTGATGGAGATCCTATTTTAATTCTTAACTCTTCTGCTGAATGGAGATATGTAAACAGATTAGTAGTTGAATTTGATAGTATCGGTAAAATCATGTTGAACTCTTTAGATACAATTGTAAATGGTGCTTATGCTTCTGATACTGCAATGGTTACTTCTCTTTATGGAACCTATGCTGCTGGTTTTACTGCAGGTTCTAAAGGTGCAAATGTTAGAACACTATGTGCTGCAATTGGCAGTGTAATTAATAATAAGGACGGAAACATTCTTGGTAAATCAAATGTATTCCTAGAAGGTAGAAGAAATTTGGTTCGTACGGAAGAAACCAACTTAGGTAACATTTCTTCTGATGCTAACTTATGGTATGCTAAGAAATATGATTCACAAGTAAGAGTTTCATTGAAAAATGGAGGTGGTATTCGCTCTGCAATTGGTTTTGTAAATGCTGTAGGCGATAAAGTTACTTTAGAACCAAATCAAGCTAATCCTTCTGCAAGCAAACCTGCTGGTTCAATCTCACAATTGGATGTTGAAGGTTCTTTGAGGTTCAACAATAGTTTAGTAATTGTAACTACAAATGCTGCTGGTTTACGCAGATTATTAGAGCATGGTATTAGTGCCACAAGAAATGGTCAAACGCCTGGTCAATTTCCTCAAGTGGGAGGGGTATCATTTAGTTTTGATACTACTCTTGCAACTGGAAGCAAAATTCGTTCAATGGTGATTATTGATTCTTTAGGAAATCGTCAAGATACGATTGTTCGTAATGGTCAATTATTTGGTGATACCTCACGTGTTTACAAAATTGTTACTTTAAATTTCTTAGCCAACCCTTCTGGTTCAGGTTCTCCTGTTGGTGGTGATGGTTACCCATTCCCATCTAACATTACTGCAAGAGTTAATTTAGATACTGCTATCAAAGCAACAGGAACTTCAACTTTTGCTGGTATTGGTTCAGAACAAGACGCGTTTGCAGAATACATGCAAGCTTTATATACTGTAAATTCTTATAATGTTCGCGATACAAATGTTTTTGGAGATAGACGCATTCAACAGTTAAATATGCGTCCTGATGCAATTTTCCCTGAAACTAATCCAGCAATTTCTATCTTACAAGCTAGAAATACCGCTGCTCCAACCTTAGTAAGAGTAAGAGGTGTTGTTTCTAAAGCATGGGGTAGATTTATTTATATTCAAGATGCAACTGGTGGAATTGGCGTTCGTCAATCTGCTGGCGCAATGGTTGATGCTATAACTGCTGGTACTTTAAAAGCAGGAGATAGTATTGAAGTAGTTGGGCCAAGAAATGAGTTTAATAACTATGCTCAAATTCAATTGAATAGTGGTGCTTATACAGGTGCTAACACAGTTATCATTTTAGGTTCAAACAAAACCGTTACACCAATTAATTTAACAGTAAAGCAATTACTTGCCAATCCTGAAGCTTATGAAAGTGAGTTAATTCGTATCAAAGGTTTGCGCTCTAATGGAACAGGTAATTTTGCTGCAAGTACAAATTATAATTTCTGGGATGGAACAACTACTGGAGATACAATTGTTTTCCGTGTAATTTCAGCTGCTGATACCGAAATTGAAGATGCACCAGCTTTGGCCATACCTAAAGATACGTTTACTTTTGAAGGAATCTTAGCGCAATTCTGCAGCAGTCCTGCTAATGGTTGTTCAAGTGGTTATCAATTATATGGTGTTCGTAAGAATGATATTATTGTTACCGCTCCAGTACTTAAGAATTTTAATTTGATTAGCCCTAGCAATAACGCTTCAGTTACTGTAGCTGCTGGAAGTGCTGATGTAATTAACATTGTTTGGTCTAATGCTAATGCAACAACTTACAAGTGGATGGCTGCCTTGCCTATTGGTACTTTTGCTGCTCCATTGCTTGTTAATCCATCGAATAATGCAGGTAAAGACACAGTTTTAAGCTTAACTTCAGGTTTACTTGATGGTATTTTAGCTAACGCTGGATTGAAACTTGGTGACTCGATTCAATTGAAATGGACTGTTTTTGGTTATTTAGGTGCAGATTCATTGAAGGCTTCTCAAGATTTCTTCATTACGCTTAAAAGATTCGCACCTGCTCCAGTTTTGAAGAGTTTTAATTTGATTAGCCCTAGCAATAATGCTTCAGTTACTGTTGCCGCTGGTAGTGCTGATGTAATTAACATTGTATGGTCTAATGCAAATGCCACTACTTATAAATGGATGGCAACATTGCCTATTGGTACTTTTACTTCTCCATTGCTTGTTAACCCGTCGAATAATTCTGGCAAAGACACTGTTTTAAGTTTAACTTCAGGTTTAATTGATGGAATCTTAGCTAGTGCTGGTTTGAAACTTGGTGACTCAATACAATTGAAATGGACTGTTTTTGGTTATTTAGGTGCGGATTCATTGAAGGCTTCTCAAGATTTCTTTATAACCCTAAAGAGATTTAGAACTTTAACGCCTTTCAATTTATTAACGCCTGCTAACAATACAAGATTAGTAACTAAGGCCACAGATAATACGCCAGTTTCAATTACTTGGTCTGCTTCTAATGGAGCGAGCTCTTACAATTGGTTCCTTGATGCATTAAGCGGAAGTTTTGTTACCCCTATTTTAAGATTGCCTTCTGATAATGGCGGTGCCGCAACAACTCTTACACTTACAAATAGCGCCATCGATGGTGTTGCAAAAAATGCAGGTGTAGCAGAAGGAGATAGTGTTACCTTAAAATGGACTGTAAAAGCATATACTAATAATGATTCTCTTTTTGCAACTCAATCATTTGAAGTTAAGATTGTTCGTGAAAAATCAGTTGGATTATTAAACAATGTTGGAACTACTTCTAACGTTATTGTTTTCCCTAATCCAGCAAAAGAAGCAATTGATTTTGAAACTGATTTAAACTTAATTGGTGCAAAAGTTATCATCACAGATTTATTAGGTAAAACAGTATCTGAGCAAATTTATGAAGGTTCGCCTATAAGTATCTCAGAGATTAAAGTTGGTTTATATTTGGTTTTGGTTCAAACCGAAACTGGAATGCTAACCAATAAGCTTATTAAGGAATAATTCCTTATAGGTAAATGAATTAAGCAGAAAAGGCGCCCTAGGGCGCCTTTTCTGCTTTAAAATCTTTTTTTAGGGGTAGTTCCTACAAAGTCTTTGAGATATAGTGGCTCAAAGGAGACTAAATCTTCAAATTCATTTTGCTGAAATTTTTCTTCCGCAAGCATACATAAGCCAGATGCATTGAGTATGATATTTGGAATATGAATAGCCCCCTTTTGGGTTAGAAATTGTTTAGCTTTATCAGAACCATTTCCAAAATAGGCAAAAGGATTATTTTCCGTCAAATTGCTAAATGCATCTGAATCTAAAACCAAGGCATGCGTTTTTTGAATAGTTTCTAATCTTTGGTTGTAAACTGCTGTGTATACTTCTAACCTTCTCGCGTCTATCATTGGTACTAGCAAGGTATTTTCAGGTAGTTCGGTTTGAACCAAAGCAAGGTTGCTGAGGCTTTTTAACGTATTAATTGCAATAAGTGGGATATTTAATGCATAGCAAAATCCTTTTGCTGTGGAGGTGCCAACTCTAAGTCCAGTATAGCTTCCTGGGCCCTTACTTATGGCAATTGCATCTAAGTCTTTAGTGGTTTTACCTGTTTCTTTGAGAATCTTATCCACCAAAACATGCAACATGCTAGCATGTGAATTGCCAGAATCAATGCTGCTTTCTGCTAAGCATAAGCCATTTAAAGCCAAACCTGCCGAACATACTTCCGTTGCGGTCTCAATTGCTAATATAAGTGCCATTCGGTTCAAAGGTAATTTTTTTTTAACTTGCCATTCCATTTTCATGAGCAAACGCTGGACACCAAAAATAGAACCTGATAAAAATGTAGTTGAGGAGTTATCCAAAGCCATTAACATAAACAAAGTTTTGAGTGGTATTTTGGTGCAAAGAGGTGTCACTAATTTTGAAGAGGCAAAGAAATTCTTTAGACCTCAAATAACAGATTTACATTCCCCCTTTTTAATGAAGGGTATGCATGAAGCAGTTGCGAGAATTGAATTTGCAATTCAGAACAATCAGAAAATTCTAATTTATGGTGATTATGATGTAGATGGCACCACAGCAGTTTCAACAGTGTATGCTTTTTTTAAAAGTAGATACCAAAACCTAGACTTTTATATACCAGATAGATACACCGAAGGCTATGGCATAAGTTTTATGAGTATCGATTGGGCTTGTAACAATAATTTTTCTTTAATTATTGCCTTAGATTGTGGGATAAAGTCAGTTGATAAAATTAGTTATGCTAATGGAAAGGGAGTAGATTTTATAATTTGTGACCACCATTTGCCTGGAGATGAAATTCCAGCAGCAGTTGCAGTGTTAAATCCAAAGCAAAAGGATTGCCCTTATCCTTTCAAAGAATTATCGGGATGTGGAATTGGATACAAATTAATTCAAGCTTTTGCTGAAGCTCATAAAATTGATAGTGCAGAAGTAGAGAAGTTTTTGGATTTAGCTGCAGTAAGTGTAGCTTCGGATTTAGTTCCAATTTTAGATGAAAATAGGGTTTTAGCTTTTCTTGGGCTTAAGCAATTAAAAGATAAACCTAATGATGGTTTAAAAGCGTTACTTGAAGCCTATCCTGATAAGCCAGAGTTTACTGTAAATGATATTGTTTTTTATATTGGTCCAAGAATTAACGCAGCAGGTAGAATAGCTGATGCTAAAGATTCTGTTAGGTTAATGACCAATGAAGGACTAGAAGAAACTAGAAGAATTGCCTATCAAGTAAATCAGCATAATAATGAAAGAAGAAGTTTCGATCAAAATATTACTGAGCAAGCACTTGAAATGGTTGAGAAAGACCAAGATTTTAAGAACAGAAAGAGCACAGTTCTCTTCCATAGTGAGTGGCACAAAGGTGTGATTGGAATTGTTGCCAGTAGGTTAATTGAAAAGTATTATAGACCTACCATCATTTTAACTGAATCAAACGGAATGGCTACTGGTTCAGCAAGATCAGTTGAAGGCTTTGATTTATATTCTGCAATTGAATCTTGTGCAGATTTATTAGACCAATATGGCGGTCATACACATGCTGCAGGCTTAACCATGAAATTGGATAGGTTACCAGAATTCATCGATCGTTTTGAAAAGGTTGTTGCAAAAAACATTGTGGAGAGAAGCTTAACGCCCGAAATTGAGTATGATATGGAAATTCCTTTAAGAACAATTACTCCAAAATTCTTTAGCGTGTTAAAACAATTTTCTCCTTTTGGACCTGGAAATTTAAATCCAGTTTTTATGAGTAAAAATGTTTGGGACGTTGGCGATGCAACCATTGTAGGGAACAATCATCTTAAATTAAGTTTGACCCAAGAAGATGGCGGTAGAATTTTTAAAGCCATTGCCTTTGGATTAGGCGAGTATTATGATAAGGTTTCACAGGGAATTAGCTTTGACATTTGTTTTACCATTGAAGAGAATCATTTCAATGGACATGTTAATCTTCAATTAAATATTAAAGATATTCTCTTTAAATAAAATAGGATGCAACACTAATAACCTGCGTGTTGCACCCATTATTTTTAAATTAACTCAATAATTTTGACCAAGAAATTTCAGAGGCCAAAATCTCTCTTAGTCTTTCAAAAGAAATTCGTTCTTGTTCCATTGTATCGCGATATCTGATAGTGATTGTCTTGTCTTCTAAGGTTTGATGGTCAATAGTAATGCAATAAGGTGTTCCAAGAGCGTCTTGTCTCCTATACCTTTTTCCAATTGCATCTTTTTCTTCATAAAAACAATTGTAATCAAGCTTAAGCGTTTGCATCATTTCTCTTGCGATTTCTGGCAAACCGTCCTTTTTCATTAAAGGTAGAACGGCTACTTTATAGGGTGACAAAATAGGAGGTAGGCTTAATACTACTCTTGTATCCTTCTTATCTCCTTCCCCAACTTCTTCTTCTTTATAGCTAGCACAAAGCGTGGAAAGGAATAGTCTATCTAGACCAATTGAGGTTTCAATTACATAAGGAATATAATTGCCATATGCTTTTCCATTTTCGTCTAACTCTGCATCAAAATATTGCAGTTTTTTACCCGAATGTTCTTGGTGGTTCTTAAGGTCAAAATCCGTTCGGCTATGAATGCCTTCCATTTCTTTGAATCCAAATGGGAAGTTGAATTCTATATCTACTGCTGCGTCTGCATAATGTGCAGGTTTTACATGGTCGTGAAAGCGATAGTTTTCTGAACCAAAGCCAAGCTTATGGTGCCATTTCATCCTAGCTTCTTTCCAATATTCGTACCATTGTTTTTGTGTTCCAGGGCGTACAAAGAATTGCATTTCCATTTGCTCGAATTCGCGCATTCGCATGATGAATTGTCGCGCAATAATTTCGTTTCTAAATGCTTTACCTGTTTGGGCAATACCAAAAGGAACTTTCATTCTTCCTGTTTTTTGTACGTTAAGAAAGTTCACAAAAATACCTTGGGCAGTTTCTGGTCTAAGATAGATTTTATCAGCCTCTTCTGCCATTGCCCCCATTTCTGTAGAAAACATTAGGTTAAACTGTCGAACGTCTGTCCAATTTCTGGTGCCACTGATTGGGCAAGCAATTTCATGTTCAACGATGAGTGATTTTAGTTTAGCTAAATCATTGTCAATAGTTGCATTGTCTAAAGCAACTTGTAATTCTTCTGCTTTGTTGGTTTTGCCATCTTTTTGATAGCGCGCAATTTTATCCTCTAGTAAATTATCTGCTCTATATCGTTTTTTAGAGTCTTTGTTGTCAATCATTGGGTCAGAAAATCCATCAATGTGCCCACTTGCTTTCCAAGTTTTTGGATGCATAAAAATTGCAGCATCAATGCCCACTATGTTTTCATGCATTTGAACCATAGATTTCCACCAATATTGGCGAAGGTTGTTTTTTAGTTCTACCCCATTCTGGCCATAATCATACACCGCACCAAGACCATCATATATTTCGCTAGAAGGAAAAACAAACCCGTACTCTTTGGCATGGGAAACTACTTTTTTAAATAAATCATCGCTCATTGTGGCGCGAAATTAGGTTCAAACAGACACAAAAAAAAGCCGATTCATTTACGAACCGGCTTTCAAGAATATGAATTTTAATTAATGAACTAAACCTTGGTAAGCTTCTGCACTCATAAGGCCTTCAACTTCTGAAGGATTTGCAATGCTGCATTTAATCATCCAGCCATCGCCATATGGGTCTGAATTTACCATTTCTGGTGCACCATCTAACTGGGCATTCAATTCAAGTACTTCACCTGTAAGTGGCATAAACAAATCACTAACCGTTTTTACAGCTTCTACAGTACCAAATACCTCATGTTGTGCAACTGTTTTGCCTTTTGAAGGAATATCAACATACACGATGTCGCCTAATTCTTTTTGTGCAAAATCGGTAATACCGATGTAGGCTACGTCGCCTTCTACTCTAACCCACTCGTGGTCTTTTGTGTAGTAAAGATTTGATGGAAAGTTCATATGTATGCTTTTTAATTTTGTTGCAAAATAAGGTTTGAACCTAATAAAAAAAATGAGTTTATTTAGTTTTTAGGTACTCTAAAATGCTAATGGGTAATAAGAGACAGGTAAGCGCGTAAATGGTATCTTCTATTGGAATTGAAACAATCCTAAGTCCGATGATTTCTTCAGGGTTATACCACACAACAGGTTTAGGAGTTACAGCGCCAGTTAACACCCCATTTACAATGAAAAAGGGAATCAAATGAACAAAATAGGCAAACCAAAAATACCCCATATAGGAAGTTTTGAACCAAAACTGATGCAACAACAAAAGAATTAAGGCAATGCTTAAGTTCACAAGGGTATAAGTTTTATCCGAAAAGAAAATTATTCCTAAAAGGCATAACACAATAAAAAAGTCGTTAAAGTAGGAAACTTTTTTTTGCCACCACTTATCTGAAAAATAGGATTTTAAACAAGCATAAATAAAAATAGATGCATAAGGAACTACTATAAAAAAACTCCATTCTTCTAACGGTAAATGCAACCAACGCACTGGCCAAACATAATCTTCATTAAAAGCCCAAACATTGTTAATGGTAAACCAACTGTCCCAAAGAATAAAAAGCACCATGTTAACGGCAATTCCAACAAAAAGTGCTGGCCACCATTTATAAAACGCTACCTTTTTATCAAAGCTAAGCGCTAAAGGCCCAAGTAAAGAGCCAAGCATAAGCCAAGCATACAATGTCATTTGCTGGTATTAGGGTCTTTCCAGTATTTTATTGGAACAATTAACATCCCAAAGTTTTCTCCTAATTCTTTATTAAGGTGTTTATGATGCATTTTATGCGCCCTTCTAATGGCACGCACATATCTATTGTTCCAATGTGTCCAGATTTTGAAACGTTGATGAATGATAATATCGTGTACTAAAAAGTAGCATAAGCCATATAAGGAAATGCCGATTCCAATAAATAATCTAAAATCTTGGTACATTAATCCTGTGACGTAACAATATGCACTTGGAACGGCAAAAATTAGAAAGAAGGCATCATTTTTTTCGAAAAATCCAGGTTCAACCTGATGGTGGTCTTTATGCAAATACCAAAGTATACCATGCATTACAAATTTATGTGTGAACCAAGCCATGAATTCCATGAAAAAGAAAGTGGCTATTATTATAAGAATATTTACCATCATATTTTGTGAACAAGTAGCAATAATAATTGTTTCGACTTGCTATTGTGTTGTGAAATTTAAACCAATTTTTGTTTTAAAGGCTAATATTTAAGATTACAAAAAAAACTAATTGAATCAAATAAACCCTCCAACCAATTGGATTATCAGAAATTAATTCGCTTTTTATGAGCCAAAAACAAAATGTAAATCCAAAAAAGAACCATGCAGTATAATTTTGGAGGGGCACTTCAAAATTTTCGAAAGCCCAAAAATCAAGTTTAGGGGCAACTTGTTCAATTAACAAATCTAAAATTACCATTAATAAGCCGCCAAATGCTGCAGCTGTTAGGGCATTTACCTTTAAATTTAATTTTTTGCTAGCGGTTTGAACCAAATGTAAGCTGCTATATACAACGATTATCCAATTAACGCCGATTAAAAGCGGGGTATTTCCAATTTTTATTCCAAGTGATTCTCCGTATGCGTACTTGCCAAATATTAGGCCTGTGTTTACCCCAACAAATTCTAGTGAAAAAGAAGCTGCAAAAAGAAATGATAATTGAACATAAAAAAAAAGATCTTTTTTGGGATGCAGCCATAAAGTAGCCGCTAGTGTGAGTATTAGATTAAATGGGGTAAGTTTTGCAAAATCAACAGGATTTAAACTTATTCCAATAGTTCCTACAGTATAAAAAATTATAAGTACGATTGAAATTATAGAACTGCTTGTGGCTTTATTATATAAATCTTTGAAAGTCATCATTAATTACCACAAATAAAGCCACAAACAGTTTTGGTTCAACCCAATTATTTAATTTTTGCCAACATTGGGTTCTTTGCCCCTTTTATTTTAGTTATTTCTGCTTTTACAGACCCAACAAAAATGTCACTTTCAACCAACAAGGGAATCTTGTTTTCATCGTCAGTTACCCATAAAGTTAAGGCATCTTCATCTTTAAAAACTCTACCTTTTAAAAGTTGAGGTTTTATTACTAAGGTTTTAAAAGTTCCAGCTTCAGTTTTTATAGTTTCTCTTTTAATAAACTTAAATCGCAATTGATAATTTTCGGCGTCCATATAAATGTTAACTGGAAAAACATCACCAATTTTCGCTTTGCTCATGTCTGTAGTTCTTGCAAAGTAAATCGCAGAAACAATATCTTGAGTTTGTTCTTGAATTTCAACTTTTCCTCTTTTACTTGAGGCAATGCCATTCAGTTGATCAAATAAAATAAAATCACTATCGGTATATCCGCCTTCTTTTACTTTTTTAATACACTTCCAAGGAATGATGGCAGTTTCATCAACATAGCTTTCATATTCATCCCTCACGTTAAACATTGCATCAACAATACCTGTAGATTTTCCGTTTACTTTAATGTGAAATGATTTCCTACCATTAACTTCTACTGGATCATTATTTACCAAGAACTCACATTTTCCAGCATTCATGGGTCCATAATGTATTCTATATTCGAGTTTTTCTCCATATGTAAAAGCCGTATTGTTAATGCTTTTTATTTCATATGGTTTAGTTTTTTTGGTTTCTGGTTTTTCAAGTGCCAATACAGAACTAGCCATCCCGGCCAATCCAATCATACTAAAAAGAAAAATCTTGCTTTTCATAATGCTTTAGTTGGGCAAACCTTGTACCAAAGTTTGAATTATTTATAAATCAAATTTTATTCCTTGTGCCAGTGGCAATTCTTTCCCAAAATTTAGGGTATTTGTTTGTCTACGCATATAGGCTTTCCATGCATCAGAACCGCTTTCGCGACCGCCGCCTGTTTCTTTTTCACCACCAAAGGCCCCACCAATTTCGGCTCCACTTGTACCAATGTTCACATTTGCTATTCCACAATCACTTCCCCAAGCACTTAAAAATTCTTCAGCTTCTTGCATATGATTTGTAAATATTGCGGAACTTAACCCTTGTTTTACGCCATTTTGAAGGGCGATTGCTTCTTCTAATGCACTGTATTTTAATAAATATAAAATAGGTGCAAAGGTTTCTGATTGCACAATTTTATAGGAGTTTTGCGCCTCACATATTGTTGGCTTAACATAACAACCACTTTCATACCCTGGTCCAGAAAGCACTTCAGCCCCGCAAAGCACCTTTCCACCTTCTTTTTTTAGTTGTTCAATTGCGTTTAAATAGGCATTTACAGCAGCTTTATCTATTAGTGGTCCTACCAAATTACTTTCTAAAGGGTTACCTATTGTCAATTGACCATAAGCCTTAACAAGCTTTTCTTTCACTTGCTCATAAATGCTTTCATGAATAATTAGTCTTCTTGTGGTGGTGCATCTTTGTCCAGCAGTTCCCACTGCACCAAAAAGCACCCCTACCATTGCTAAATCTAAGTTTGCATTTGGTGTCAGTATAATTGCATTATTTCCGCCAAGTTCTAGTAAAGCCTTTCCAAATCTTTGTGCTAAAGCACTTCCTACAGCCTTGCCCATTCTAACACTACCAGTTGCTGATACCAATGGAATTCTTTCGTCATGGCTCATCCATTCGCCCACTTTGTAATCTCCATTTATTAAACAAAACAATCCTTCGGGCAAATTATTTTCTTCAATGATTCTCGCCATTAATTTTTGGCAGGCTACAGCTGATAGAGGTGTTTTTTCTGATGGTTTCCAAATACAAACATCCCCGCAAATTGCCGCTAACATGCTGTTCCAACTCCATACCGCTACTGGGAAATTAAAAGCTGAGATAATCCCAACAACCCCAACTGGATGCCATTGTTCATACATTCTGTGGTTGGGTCTTTCGCTATGCATGGTAAGACCATGTAATTGTCTACTTAAGCCAACAGCAAAATCACAGATATCAATCATCTCTTGAACTTCGCCTAGTCCTTCTTGTAAACTTTTACCCATTTCAAAACTTACTAACCTACCCAAAGCATCTTTGTATTCTCTCAATAAATTTCCGTATTGTCTAACAATTTCGCCTCTTTTTGGAGCAGGAATCTTTCGCCATATTTGATATGCTTCTTCTGCTTTGGTAACAACTTTTTCGTATTCTTCAGCGGTTGTGTATGCAATTGAACCTATAAGTGAACCATCAACTGGAGAATGTATATTTTTTACTTCAGCATTTGAATCCATAAAATTGTCTTTCCCAGTTGAGGTCCCTGGATTAATTGATTCAATTCCTAATTTGGCTAGGAAACTGTTTGTTGCAACTTGATTTGTCATGATAATTTCAATTTGTTTTTCAAAGGTACATTTAAATTATGTCCTGCTATTTATAGTTTAAAATTTCTTATGAATTGAATAGGGCTAAGCTTGCTTAGATTTAAGGTAAAACTTGTTTTTTTGAAAATATTGTCTGCCTTGTTTAGTTCCCAATAATCTGATACATTTTCGCTAGAAACAGCCGGCACGTAGATGCATAAAATATCTTTTATGATTTGAATATAAATACCTCCCACATAATTGAAATTTCCATTGTTACCTAAAGAAAATGGAAGTTTTGCATAAGAGAAATCACCATAAAAACCTAAAGGTACTGGTAATGGAAAAGGAATGGTAAGGTTTGCTGCACTTATCCATCTGTCTGTGTTTCCTAAGTTTACAAAATTTCTAAATCCTGCATCTCTTTGCAAAACTTGATGACTCCAAAATCCTGGTGTGAAGTCTGAGCGACCTATCATTACTTCATCAAATAAGTAATCGTTCGTTCCCAACGTTCCACCTGCTGTGAACATAGCGTTTTCATAAACTTTTTGATTGACGCTTCTAATGCCTCCTGCATAAGTTTCTCTTGTAAAAAACATGCCAGTAAAGAATCTAATTGAAGCTGCTTTTTTATGTTTGGAATAGGTAAACGATTGTGTGAAATCTAGCGCCAATCGGTTCAAACCGTTATTTTTTAAACCTAATTGGTAATCAAAGTTAAAAGAAGATGGATACAAAGCATGGTTTCTTTGATAATGATAGTTTAAGTTACTTACACCATAGTGGTCTGAACCAAAATTAGCATAATAATCTTGCGTACTAAACTGTTCATTTACCATTACGTAACGCAAGGTTATGGACTGTTCTATGTTACTTCTTTCGTTTTTAGGGCGAAGGTTTAATTTTAGAAAGGGAGCAATCTTTTCAAAGCTTGTTCTATCTGTATGAGAGCCAAACTCCTTTATTATATTATCAATTTCAATATCGTTTGATCGGAAGGAAATTGCATTATTTCCAAATCTTGATGCTTTTAGTCCAACTTGAATATTTCTAATTTTTCCAGCACCATAAATATTTCTATGAATAGAGAAGAAACCGTTTAGGTCTTTTGTAGCAAAGCTGTACAATGGCGTAAAAATAAACTCAGTTTTCTTTTGTGGGAATATGCTATTATAAAAGCTTAGGCCAAACATGTTTTTATTATATAGGTTATATCCATAGACTGGTGCTATAAAAGTTTGGTGAGCTTTATTGTCTTCTATTCCAAATATTAACTGAAACTTTAAAGGCGCGCTAGTTTTGAAAACACCTTGAGGTTTAGCAAAATTGTTTTGCGGGTATAAATCTAAGGTTTGACTTGTAGGGTTTATTACGAAGCTTGTGTATTTATTAAAGCCTCCAAGCCCTAAACTATCTAATGAAAATGTATGTTTGTTTGAAAAGCCAGCTAGCCAAACTGAGGCTACCAAGGTGTCATGATCTACTTTGTTTAGCAAAACTGGACTGCTAATTTGACCTTTGTTTTTAAGTGTAAGTTTGATGTTTTGAAGAGTTTTCACGCTGTAATCCATTTTTTTAGTGGTACCCATCAATTCATCAAAAAACCAAGAGAGATTTTTTCCAGTAAAAGTTTCTACATGAATGCGAAAGTCGTTTGGTAAAGGGTGTTTAAACTTCCATTGAATATAATAAGCTTGCATCATTCTGTCGAACATGTCATCACCTAAATAATGTTGGAGGTAGGCAAAGCTTTTTGGGTTTTTACCATATACAATGGCTCCATAATTGGCATCTGTGTAGGCTTCAGATTTTAGGTTTCCGGCTTGATCCAAGTTTTTACGCAAAGTTAAATTCACCATTATATCGAGTTGGCTAATTTTCATTCCAAACAAGCTTATCATTCCAGCATTTGGATTTGAAGAAAGGTCGTGCTGGCTTCTTTCCTCATAATAGGTATTAATGCTTTCGTCCATCCAAGGATAATCACGTTCATTGCTACCAAGTATGCCATAAAACCAATTGTGGCCTACCTCATGGATGATAGTAGTTCTGTCAATGCTTCCGCAATTAGTTATAGTAGGGTATTCCATTCCTCCACCTGCTATCAAAGGGGTAATTACTACCTGAGCAATGCTGTATGGGTAATTGCCTACTTTATCTGAGTAGTATTTAACCCCATCATTAAGATGTTCTATGCCTTTTGGTGCTTCCTTTTTAGAAACTGCAAAAATCCAGGTTTCAACTTTTTGTCCATTGTTTAGGGTTACGGTATCAAAATCAACACGATAATCTTTATTGGCAAACCAAGCAAAATCATGAACATTATCTTGTATAAAGCGTAAAGTTTTTACATCAGCATTTGATGGATATGGTACATTGTTTTCGTCTTTCAATTTGCGCCACCAAGTTTTTTCCTCCGAATCTTGAACTTCTCCAGTTGCTGCAACAACTAAATTTTTTGGTACAGTTATTTGAACATCAAACTTACCAAATTCACTATAAAATTCACCTTGGTTCAAATAGGGCATAGCATTCCAACCGTTTATATCATAAACTGCTGGTTTGGGGTACCATTGAGTGATGCAATAGTGCCCATTTTCATAACCTAAACGTGAGAACACTTTTGGCAGTTTAACCTTAAAGGGTGTTGAGATAATTATTGTTTCATTTGGTTGAAGGGGCCTGTTCAATATAATTTTAGCAACGTCAATATTTTCTGTATAATCCCATTTTACAATCTGTTGGTCTACTAAGAAATTGATAGAATCTATGTATCCTTTGTCAGATTCTTCTGAAAAGTAAAAACTGGTGCTTCCATTTTCTAAATCTTGTTTGGCATAGGCTGTGGTTCTGTTTTTGTAGGCATTTGGCCATAAATGCATGTAAATCTCTGAAATGGTGTTAGGAGAATTATTTTTATAAGTAATACTTTCAAAGCCTCTAAGTACATGGTATTGTGTGTCTAAACTCACTTTGATTTCATAATCTACTCTTTGCTGCCAGTTTGCCTGATTAAGAGATTTTGGCTTGGTTTGTGCGAAAGAGAGTAACGCGTTCGTTAAGCAGAAAAGAACAAGTACGAATTTATTTTTCATTTTGATAAGTCTAGTTTTCAACCTTGTAAATAGATTTTGCGAAAATTCGTGCTTTTGTTCTTTTGAACCAAGCAAAAGGAACGTAAATTTGATAAACTAATATTTTAGGCCTATGGAAGGCAATGACTATTTGGGTGAAGAAGTAAGCAGCAATGTGCAGCGCTATGAGAAAATGTTACGCAATAAAACCAAAGATTATTTTGATGCGGAGGCTATAGAAGGAATTATAGATTTCTATATTCAGAATGATAAACTGAAGAAAGCCATTGAGGCAATTGAGTTTGGTAAGGAATTATATCCTACAAATATTCCTTTTTGGATAAAACTAGCTGAGGTCTATGTTTTGTCTAAACGGTTTGAAGAGGCGATGGAAGAACTCGAAAAGGCTGAATTATATGAGCCATTTAGTGCAGATCTTTTTTTACTGAAGGGTGAAGTTTGCCTTAATTTAGATGATTTGGAGGAGGCCTCATCACTTTTTGAAAAGGCTTTGATGTATGCAGATGAAAGATTGGATATGCTTTTTGAAATTGCATACGTTTATGAAGACAATGACAAGTTTGATGAAGCATCGGCTTACTTTGAACTCATCATTGATGAAGAACCTGCACTTGAACAAGCCTATTATGAAATTGCGCATTGTTCAGACCTTCTTGGGAATCACGAAAAGGCAATAAAGTATTTAGATGCATTAATAGATATAGACCCCTATAATACAGGTGCTTGGTATAATTTGGGTATTACATACAGCAAAATAAACAACTTTGAAAAGGCGATCGAGGCTTTCGATTTTTGTTTAGTGATTGAAGAAGAATATACCATTGCTAGGTTTAATAAGGCAAATTGTTTGGTGGAGCTAGATAGGTTTGCAGATGCAATTCCTGAGTACCTCTCTGTAATTGAAACAGAAGGAGGAGATAGTATAACTTTTTGCAACCTTGCGGGTTGCTATGAACGAATTGGTAGACTTGAAGATGCTCGAACTCAATATAAAAAGGCTGCTCAATTAAACCCTAATCTTGCTGAGGCCTGGTTTGGCATTGGTCTTACGTTTGAGAAGGAGTTATTATACAAGGAGGCCTTGCAGTATTTTAAAAGGGCAATCTTACTTGAATCTGATAATTTAGAATTTCTTTTGGTTTTGGGTGAATGCGAATATAGACTTGGGCATGTAAAGGAAGCTGAAGATGTGTATACAAAAATGACCGAGTTAGACCCTACCATGATGGAAAGTTGGTTGGATTGGAGCTTCCTTAAATATGCAGAAGGTGATATTAGTGCCGCTAAAGATTTATTGTTACAGGCCTTACGTTTTGACCCAACCTGTCATCAGTTTCACTTCAGGTTAGTGGTATATTTATACGCTCTTGGATTTATTCAAGAGGCTCATAAGCATTTGGAATTTGGACTAACATTATGTTTTGAAGACCATTTTTTGTTATTTGATATTGAACCAAAATTAAAATTACAAATAGCAATAATGACTATTATAGAGGCAAATCGTCCCTAATTCTGTGGACTTCCTAAATAATATATTTTGAGTAAATTTGAAATCCTACATTAAAGGTATTAGCAGATAGTTGAAATGAAAAATTATAAATTAAAGTACATTCCTGAGAGAACAGAAAAGACTAGAGATAGTGGTTTAACCATGGTTATGGATAAAGGACTTAGCATCAGAGAAGCTGAAGATATGATTTCTGTAAGTGGAGGTTTTATTGATATTGTAAAACTTGGTTTTGGAACCTCCTTTGTAACCCAAAAGCTTGAAGAAAAAATTAAGCTTTATCAGCAAAATGATATCATTGTTTATTTTGGTGGTACTCTTTTTGAAGCCTACATTGTTAGAAACCAATTTGACGATTACCTTAAGGTACTAGAAAAATATGGGATGAAGCATGCTGAAGTTTCAGATGGATCTATTGAATTACCGCATGATATTAAGTTGGAGTATATAGCCAAGCTAAGCAAACATGTCACTGTATTGAGTGAGGTTGGTTCTAAAGATGTAGTAAAAATTATTCCACCTTATCAATGGATTGAATTAATGCAAACAGAACTAGAAGCCGGCGCTTGGAAAGTAATTGCAGAGGCTAGAGAAGCTGGAAATGTTGGCGTTTATCGCGGCAGTGGTGAAGTTAGGGAAGGACTTGTTCAGGAAATTCTTACAAAAATACCTGAGGAAAAAATTATTTGGGAAGCTCCTCAAAAGGCGCAGCAAACCTATTTTATAAAACTAGTTGGAGCAAATGTGAGCCTCGGAAACATTGCCCCAAATGATGTTATTCCACTTGAAACTTTAAGATTGGGTCTAAGAAGTGATACTTTTGCTTTCTTTTTGGGAAAAGGTGCAAAATATATGACAAAGAAGAAATAAGAACTTTAATCATTGGTTACAATATGACTTTACAAGAGAAAATAAATGCTGATGTTATTGCAGCCATGAAGGCAAAAGATGAGGTGGGTCTTAGGGCTCTGCGGGGGTTAAAATCGGCTCTTTTGCTTGCAGCTAGTGAGCCTGGTGCAAACGGAAATGTTACTGATGAGGCAGCTTTAAAAATTTTTCAGAAATTGGCAAAGCAACGAAAAGAATCACTTGAAATTTACCTTCAGAATAAACGAGAAGACCTTGCAAAAGTTGAACAGGAGGAACTTTCTGTTATAGAAAGGTATTTACCAAACCAAATGGGTGAGGAAGAAATCAAAGTTCAACTTCAACAAATAATCTCTGAAGCAGGCGCAATTTCTGCTGCTGACTTCGGTAAAGTGATGCCTTTAGCAATGAAAGCGTTTGCTGGAAAGGCAGATGGGAAAATTATTTCAGCACTTCTAAAACAGTTATTGGGTTAAGCTTTTTCATGCTATGACAGATTCTAACGAAGAAAGGATAAGACGCGCCTTTCAGAAAAAGGATTGGCCAGAAATAAAAGTTAGTGATAGTTGGGCCACCTTTAAGATTATGGCGGAGTTTGTTGAAGGTTTCGAAAAAATGAGTCGAATTGGCCCCTGTGTGTCAA
Source organism: Chitinophaga pinensis (assembly GCA_945898275.1). GTDB lineage: Bacteria > Bacteroidota > Bacteroidia > UKL13-3 > UKL13-3 > B1. Next base: position 21,561 of record CAMDHZ010000029.1, read on the forward strand.
TTTTTGGTTCAGCCCGAACAAAGAAAGAACACCCTTATTACCAACTTGCCGAGGAAATTGCTAAGAAACTTGTAGAAGCAGGTTTTGGGGTTATTACTGGTGGTGGTCCTGGTATTATGGAAGCTGGAAATAAAGGTGCTAAAGAGGCTGGAGGAAAGAGTGTAGGATTAGGGATTGAACTACCATTTGAGCAGTTTTTTAATCAGTACATTGATAGGGATAAGAGTATTAATTTTGATTATTTTTTCATCAGAAAAGTAATGTTTGTTAAGTATGCTCAAGGCTTTATTGCTATGCCTGGTGGTTTTGGAACCCTTGATGAACTATTTGAATCTTTAACACTTATTCAGACTAACAAAGTTGCCAAATTCCCTGTTGTTTTAGTTGGTAGCAGCTTTTGGGAAGGATTAGTGGATTGGATGCGGGAAACCATGTGCAAAAAAGAGGGAAATATTGGAATGGAAGATTTACTTATGTTTAAAGTTGTTGATACAGCTGAAGATGCAGTAAATTATATTCTAGATTTCTACTCTGAAATAAGTATAAAGCCTAATTTTTAAAACTAAAGAATTTTGGGTAAGGACTTTTTACTTTACCTGATAGTAAAAAACCCTTAATCCCAAATTTCTTTATAAAAGCAAAGAATTGCTTTCATGGCTAGGTAGATATAAGTCTATTTTTATGTGGTTATGGTTGCATTAAACATTAATTTAGCTTTTCATTTTTTAGTTAATAATTATATTCAAACATGAGTTTAAAAGAAGACGCATTAAAGTATCACAGTAAGGGCAGGCCTGGTAAAATTGAGGTAATTCCAACCAAGCCTACCAATACCAAAAGGGATTTATCTCTTGCATATTCTCCTGGTGTAGCAGAGCCATGTTTGGAGATTGCCCAAAACCCTGATGATGTTTATAAATATACAGCTAAAGGAAACTTAGTAGCAGTGATAAGTAATGGAACAGCGGTATTAGGTTTAGGAGATATTGGCGCAGCGGCCTCAAAACCTGTTATGGAGGGGAAGGGTGTTTTGTTTAAAATATTTGCTGATATTGATGTGTTTGATATCGAAATTGACACTAAAGATACTGAGGAGTTTATACGCACTGTAAAAAATATTGCCATAACTTTTGGCGGAATAAACCTTGAGGATATCAAAGCTCCTGAATGTTTTGAAATTGAGCAAAGGCTAAAAGAGGAATTGGACATTCCAATTATGCATGATGATCAGCATGGAACTGCAATTATTACTGGTGCAGCCTTATTAAATGCCTTAGAATTGGTTGATAAAAAAATTGAAGAGGTGCAGGTTGTTTACAATGGAGCAGGAGCTTCTGCTATATCTTGTGCTAAAATTATGATTGCTTTGGGCGTGCGTCCAGAAAACCTAGTGATGTGCGATAGTAAGGGTGTAATTAGGCAAGACAATGATTCTTTGGATGTAATTAAGAAACCATTTGCTACAGATAGAAATCTCAATTCGTTAAAAGATGCATTAGTTGGGGCAGATGTTTTTGTTGGCTTAAGTAAAGCTGATGTGGTAAGTCAAGACATGCTTAGAAGCATGAACAGAGATTGCATAGTTTTTGCATTAGCAAATCCAAATCCAGAAATTACCTATGAATTAGCAATTGCCTCTCGTCCAGATATTATTCTTGCTACAGGAAGAAGTGATTATCCTAATCAAGTGAACAATGTATTGGGATTTCCTTATATTTTTAGAGGTGCTTTGGATGTAAGAGCGTCTAAAATTACTGAGCAAATGAAGCTTGCAGCGGTTTATGCACTTGCTAATCTAACAAAGGAACCTGTTCCTGAGATTGTCAATTTAGCCTATAATGAAAAAAGTGTAACATTTGGTAGAAACTATATTATTCCAAAGCCTATAGATCCTCGATTAATTACAACTGTATCACCAGCGGTGGCCAAAGCAGCTATGGAATCTGGGGTTGCTAAAAATCCTATTACCAATTGGGAGCAATACCATAATCAACTATTAAATAGGTTAGGTAAGGAAAGTAATTTCATTCGTGCCATCGCAGATAAGGCAAAACAATCTCCAAAGCGTGTTGTATTTGCAGAAGCCGATAATTATAAAATTTTAAGAGCAGCACAAATTGTAAATGATGATGGCATTGCCATTCCTATTTTATTGGGGAACAGAGAAAGGATTTTATCAATTATTGAAGAGCACAAAATTAAGATTGGAGACGTTACAATTATTGATCCAATGGAGGATGAATTGCGTCGAAATTCTTTTGCAGAGGTTTTTTTTGCCAAACGTCAAAGAAGCGGTATTACCTTATATGAGGCAAAGAAGTTAATGCGTGATAGACAATATTTTGCGCCTATGATGGTTGAAATGGGAGAGGCAGATGCAATGATTAGCGGTTTAACAAAAAATTACCCAAGTACCATTCGCCCAGCCTTGCAGATTTTTGGTAAAGAAGAAAATACTAATGTGGTAGCAGGAATGTATATCATGATTAGCAAAAAAGGTCCATTATTTTTTGCAGATTGTTCTGTAAACAGAGTTCCAAGTGTAGATGAATTAGTAAATATTACAAATTTGGCGCACAAAGCAGTTTCAAATTTTAACATTCAACCTCGTGTTGCCCTTTTAAGTTACAGTAATTTTGGGTCAGCCAAAGGTGATGTTCCTTCAAAAATGGCGTCAGTTAGAACTCGCCTAAAGCAACTTAATCCCAGCATGGTAGTAGATGGAGAAATACAAGCGAATGTTGCCTTGAACCAAAAGTTACTTAAAGAGAATTTCCCTTTTAGCGAGTTGGTTGGTGAGCAGGTAAATACATTTGTATTTCCTTCATTAGCTGCGGGTAATATTACCTATAAGATGTTGCAAGAACTTGGCGCAGCAGAAGCGATTGGTCCAGTTTTATTGGGCTTGAAAAAATCAGCGCACGTACTTCAGCTAGGCAGTACAATTAGAGAGATTGTAAATATGGTTATGATTGCTGTGATAGATGCTCAAAGTAAATCTGAGTAGCAATCAAAATCAATAAAAGGTTTTACCAGTCCAAATTCCAAGGTTGGTTTGAACCGAAAGCAAGACGATGCCATGTATTTGTGCAAGTGGTTGAATTAAGTATTTTCCTTCTTCTAATTGAGAAATAAAATGTGGAATTTCTTTTCCCTCTAGCGTAAATAGTTTTAAATCGGCCAAAGAATAAGGCATTTCAAGAAGTAAGTCCTTGTTGTATTGTTTAATGGAAATTTTTTGTCTCCATACTTCCTCTTTAGTCGAAGTTCCAATAAGGTTTAAGACTAATGAGTCAAGGTATACCTTATCTCCTTGGGTATTTTGGTCGTTGTTAGCCATTACACCAGCAGCATATAGTGTAATAGTTTGATTCGTAGGATTTTTTGGCGCCTGCCATTTAAACTTCCATTTCTTTAAATTTATGGCATTTGTGCCTTTATCATTGTGGGTTACATAATCAGAAACATTTACCCCACTATCTCCAGCACTTAGAAAAGTTCCAGCACTTAGAAAACTTAATCCTTTAAACCTTGCATTTAATGCAAAGCCGAATTTGGTGATACCTTGACTAGTACTAACCACTTCTATTTCATAAATACTATCTGGAATAAAAGTAGAATTATTTTGGTTTCCATTTACTGAAATATTTATCGAGCTTTCTAAATCTGGGTTTGTTTTGCCAATATGACAAGAGGCGCAACTTCCTTCCTCTGGGGCTCCAGACATATTAAATCCCGCAATGCTGCTAGCATGTAAGGTGTATATAACACTTGCCACTATGGTAAGTGAAAAAAAAATCCCTGTAATTTTCTTCATTACAGGGATAGACAAATCTTTTTGTGAAAAGGTTGTTTTTATTTTAAGGTACGTTTCACTTCTACTTCTTCGTAAGCCTCCACAAAATCACCCTCTCTTAAATCGTTATAGTTATGAATGGTTAAACCACAATCATATCCACTTGCTACTTCTTTCACATCATCCTTAAAGCGTTTTAAGGATGAGAGTGTACTAGAGTAAACTACAACTCCATCTCTAATAAGACGTACTTTAGCGTTTCTAAGTATTTTTCCATCAGTTACCATACAGCCGGCCACAGCACCAACTTTAGTTATTTTGAAAACTTCTCTTATTTGAGCGTTACCTAGTATTTTCTCTTCAATTGTAGGAGCGAGAAGTCCTTCTATAGCTGCTTTAATTTCTTCAATTGCATTGTAAATTACAGAATACATGCGGATATCAATGGACTCGTTTTCAGCTAACTTTCTTGCTTGGGAACTAGGTCTAACCTGGAATCCAACGATGATTGCATCAGATGCTGAAGCCAACATAACATCGCTTTCAGAAATTTGACCCACTGCTTTGTAAATTACGCTCACTTGAACTTCTTCAGTAGAAAGCTTAATCAATGAGTCCGAAAGGGCTTCAACAGATCCATCCACATCACCTTTAACAATTACCTTGAGTTCTTTGAAGTTTCCAATTGCTAGACGTCTTCCAATTTCGTCCAAGGTTATATGCTTATTAGTTCTTATTCCTTGCTCGCGTTGAAGTTGTTGACGTTTGTTAGCAATCTCTCTTGCTTCTGGCTCAGTCTTAGTAATAATGAATCTATCACCTGCTTGAGGAGCGCCATCAAAACCAAGTATAACAACTGGTGTGCTTGGTCCAGCTTCTGCCATTTTCTTTCCTCTCTCATCAAACATGGCGCGAACTTTTCCACTATTTACGCCAGCCAAAATTGGATCACCTACTCGCATTGTTCCACTTTGTACCATGATAGTGGTAACAATACCTCTTCCTTTGTCGAGGGTGGCCTCAATAACATTACCAACAGCACGTTTATTTGGATTTGCTTTTAGGTCAAGTATTTCAGCTTCAAGTAACACTTTGTCTAACAGAGACTCTATACCAACACCTTTTTTGGCTGAAATTTCTTGACATTGGTATTTTCCGCCCCATTCTTCTACTAAAATATTCATTGCTGCCAATTGTTCTCTGATTCTATCAGGATTGGCTGCATCTCTATCAATTTTATTTAAGGCAAAAACTATAGGAACACCTGCGGCTTGTGCATGCGATATAGCTTCTTTGGTTTGCGGCATAACGCTGTCATCCGCAGCAATAACAATAATTACAACGTCTGTAAGTTTTGCTCCCCTTGCACGCATGGCGGTAAACGCCTCGTGACCTGGTGTATCTAGAAAAGTTATTTTTTTGCCACTTTCTAATTTCACTTCATATGCGCCAATATGCTGTGTAATTCCGCCTGCTTCACCTTTTACTACATTAGCACTTCTAATATAATCGAGTAAAGAGGTTTTACCATGATCTACGTGACCCATTACTGTGACAATTGGAGCTCTTGGTTCTAAAGTATGTGGTTCGTCTATATCTTCTTCTACAGCTTCTACCATTTCAGCAGAAACAAATTCCACTTCAAAGCCAAACTCTTCTGCAACAATGGCGATTGTTTCTGCATCAAGCCTTTGGTTGATAGAAACCATCATTCCTAAACTCATACATGCGCTAATAATTTGTGTCACTTGAACACTCATCATATTTGCAAGTTCATTGGCTGTTACAAACTCTGTTACCTTAAGTTTGTTTTTTTCCAATTCCTCTTGGAGCATTTGCTCTTCGCGCTCTGAGGCTTTATCTGTGCGTTTTTGTTTTCTGATTTTAGACCTAACCTGCCCGATATTTGGATTTTTACTTCCAGGATTAAGTCGTGCTAAAGTTGCCTTTAATTTATCTTGTATTTCCTTATCAGATATTTCAGTTTTTACCTCCGGTTTAGGAGCATTTCTATTGTTTTGATTACCACCTCTATTGAAGCGATTATTACCACCTTGTTGGTTATTTCCTTGGCCTTGGCCAGGTCCGCGGTTAAATCCACCACCGCCACCGCCTGTTCCAGCTGGTCGATTCCGAGGATCAAAATCTTTAGCAGGGTCTACTTTTTGTATTCCAGTTTGATCTACCTGTTTACGTTTGCGTTTGCGTTTTGCATCAATATTGCTATCGCTGCTTGCAACTGGGTTTGGTTTTTTAGGTGGATCTTTTCTTAATTCAATTTTTCCAAGAACCTTTAATCCATCAAGTTTTTCATATTTAACATCCATTACCTTAACATCTTCATCTGCAGATGCTTCTGTGATGGTTATCGGTGTTTCTGTTGATATAATTACTTGTTCTTTTGGCGCTTCTGGCTCTATATTATTGGTAATTGGGGTTTCAACAACCGGATCTATTTTTTCTTCAACCTTTTGGGTTTCAACCTTTACTTCTTGGACAATTGGAACAGATGGTGCTTTTGTTTGTTCAGGCTTTTTAGGAGAAGGCTTTGGTTTTTTGTTGGCATCTAAATCTATTTTTCCAACTACTTTTAACCCTCCTAAAGTTTCTTCTTGAATAGGTGTTACTATTGGCTTTTCAATAACATTATCCGCTATAACAACAGGAACTTCTACTTTAACCTCGATTACTTCTTCTTTTTTTACTTCAGGAATTGGCGCCTCAATGATTGGTGCAATTTCAACTTTCACTTCAGGTTCTACAGCTGCTAGTATAGAAGCCTCTTCCGCTTTAGGGGTTTCAGGTTCTACTTTTTTATTAGCTGCTGGGGTATTTACCAAGCCACTTTTTATCAATATTCCATCTTCTTCCTCTTCTTCCTCAACAACAATTGCCTTAGGTTTTGGTATTTCAATTATGGTGTTTTGAGGCTTTATGCGATCCTTCCCTAATTTGTTTGCCTCTTGTTTAACCTTTTTCTCGGAAGAGTACTCTGCCAATAACAAATTAAATTGTTCTTCTGTAAGCTTGGTGGTTGGCTTAGCTTCAATTTGATGGCCTTTTTTAGCTAAAAATTCAACCGCAGTATTTAAACCCACGTTAAATTCTTTAGCCGCTGCACTCAATCGTTTTGTTCCTGTTGTTTCGCTCATTCTGCGCTTTACTTCCTAAAAATTTGTGCGAATATCGTTATTTAACATGGATATTCCTCATGTTGGTTTTATCACTTGTTATTATTCGAATTCTGCCTCAAGTATTCTTCTAACTTCTTGAACTGTTTCTTCCTCTAATTCGGTACGTCTTACTAATTCTTCATTTGACATACTGAGCACTGCTTTTGCGGTATCTAAGCCCAAACCTTTAAGCTCATCAATAATCCAACTATCAATCTCATCTGAGAATTCATCCAAATCAATGTCTTCTTCTTCCACCTCGGCTTCGCGGTAAACATCAATTTCGTATCCAACTAATTTACCAGCAAGCTTAATATTATGTCCACCTTTACCAATTGCTAGTGAAACCTGATCTGGTTTTAGATAAACGCTTACTCGCTTTTTAATATCATCAATTTTGATGCTGCTAATTTTAGCTGGACTTAAAGCTCTTTGAACTAAAAGTGAAGTATTGGCGGTATAATTAATAACATCAATGTTTTCGTTTCTAAGTTCTCTTACAATTCCATGGATACGAGAACCTTTCATACCTACACACGCTCCAACCGGATCGATTCTGTCATCATAACTTTCAACAGCTACTTTTGCTCTTTCTCCAGGTTCACGCACAATTTTCTTGATGCTGATAAGGCCATCAATAATTTCTGGAACTTCTTGTTCAAACAATCTTTCTAAAAATACAGGAGAAGTGCGCGAAAGTATAATTCTTGGATTGCCATTGTGCATTTCAACTTTTAACACAACTGCGCGAATTGAATCACCTTTTTTATAAAAATCAGCAGGTATCATCTCTGTTTTTGGAAGTAAAAGCTCATTGCCAGCATCATCCAAAATCATGATTTCTTTTTTCCAAATTTGGTAAACCTCACCTCCAATAATTTCACCCACACGGTCTTTATATCTTTTATAAAACTCGTCTTTTTCTAGTTCTAATACTTTAGATAAAAGTGTTTGACGGGCTGATAGTACTGCACGCCTTCCAAAAATAGCTAAGCCAACTTCTTTAGTTACATCTTCTCCTATTTCAAAGTCTGGTTCAATTTTTTGCGCTTCTGTAATCGAAATTTGGGTGTTTTCATCTTCAACTTCTCCATCATGAACAATTACCCTATTGTGCCATATTTCTAAGTCACCACTTTTGTCATTAATAATTACGTCGAAGTTTTCATCATTATTAAACCTTTTGCGCAACATACCACGAAAAACGTCTTCTAACACACGCTGCATGGTCGCGCGATCGATGTTTTTAAATTCTTTGAATTCGCTAAACGAATCAATTAATCCTGCACTATGCATATCCTATTATTTTAAATTTTTAATTACTAATTAAATGATACCTGAACAACTGCCGACTCAATCTCCCCAAAGCCAATATTCTTAACTGTTGGTTCAGCAAGGTTATAAGCCTTTTTTTTATCTTTCAATTGAAGCGTAATTCCAAGCTCTTCAACTGAGACTAAACGACCAACTAATTCTGATTTTTCTTTCAATACTATTTTCAACTCTCTGCCGATGTGTTTTTGATATTGTCTGGGTAAAATAAGCGGTCTGTCTACCCCTGGCGAAGAAACTTCTAGCGTATATGGAATTAATCCAAAATCAACTTCATCTAATTTTAACGAAAGAAACTTGCCGAATTTTCTGCATTGCTCAATGGTTAATGGTCCGTCACTATCCAAAAGAACAATCAATTTTCCCCCAGCATTTTTATGCTCAATTTCCACCACAAAAACTTCCGGCTCGAGCACTTCCTTGCTCCATTCAATTATTTGTTCTGCTATCTGCATGGTAAAAAAAGAGGGGACTTGCGGTCCCCTCTATCTCTTTTAATAAGCTGCAAATATATGAGTAATTTGCAATTAATCAAATTTATAATTTTGATATTAGAACTTTTAATCCTAATTGTATCCTTGTGAAGGTAAATTTTAGATTGCTATATCCTCTTTTGGGTTTAGCTTAATTTATTTCAATTTTAATTTAATTGAAAATTGGAAATACTTTTAACGCATTTCAATTTTTGAAATAATTTACTTTTTTAATATTCTTCATTAGGCGCTTGGTTCAAGCCGAACCCTTAAATGACAATATAGTAGTATTTTATGGACGCAAATTAGAGTTTGACACTTGCAATGTCAATACCTTTTAAGATAATTTTGTGATGGCCCTTCTAAATGAATTTTATTTTGACATTTTTATGGTTATTTGTATTGTCTTTTTTAAACATTAAAGTAAATGACTAAAAAAAATTGGCTTATAGTATTTTATTTAGTTGTAATGGTAATTGTTTCGAAGGCTCAAAGCGGCACCAGCCAGAGGGTTGGCCCAATTGAAGTCTTTCCAAACAGTTTATTATTGTCTCCCTATTTAGAAACCAAAAGTCATTTAATGCAGGTAGATATGGTTAATCCAAATGGGCCAACCAAGTTAAATTACCTAAGTAATTTTATTTTAACTGGCGGCCTTAGGTTTAGGTATAAATGGTTAAATTTTCAAGTAGGTACTCGGCTTCCAGTCACAAGATTAAATGAGCAATTGGGTAATACAAACAATTTTGCACTTGGTATAAGTGTGGTTAAAAGAAAATATACCCTTCAAACTAAATATGAAACCTATACTGGGTTTTATCTGCAAAATACTGAAGAATGGTTGCCAAATTATAGAGCTAATCATGCTGATGGCGCCTTTTATCTTAGGCCAGATATTAAGGCTCAAACACTGTTTACAGTTTATAACTATATCCTCAACCACAAAAGATTTTCAAATCCTGCAGCTGTATTTCAGTTCGAACGTCAACGCAAAGCCGCCATTGGTGTAGCCCTTGGCGCAAGTCATATGTATAATAGGTTAGAAGCAGATTCTAACTTATTTCCTCGTACCACAAATACTGAAAAATTGCCTTTTACTGAAACTTTTTTGGCTTCACATACTTTGGGTTTGCAACTTGGATTGATGGGTACAATTCCGCTTTTTTCAAAGCGACATTGGTTTGTAAGTGCTAGTATTATTCCTGGTTATTCATTGCAATATGGAAGAACCACTAAAAGTATTAACTCCATTTTTCCAAATCGCATTTTTTATGGAATAACCAATGAGTTAAGGCTTGGAATTGGCTATAATGCACAAAAATGGTTTGCAGCTTTTCAAATCACAAGTTTTGGTAATACCATAAAAGTGAGAGAGTCCGAAACTTATTTGGTTCAAAATGCTTACTTTAGAATAAGCACTGGAGTTAGGTTTGGGAAATAGTTGTTATTGAAGGTTCCAAAGAATAAAAGAATACATATCTGTTGCATCTTCAATAAGCTTGGCAGTTGGTTTCCCTGCACCATGTCCTGCTTTACTGTCAATTCTAATTAAATGCGGAGTATCCTCTTTTTTTGCTTTTTCTTGCAAAGTTGCAGCAAATTTAAAGGAATGTGCAGGTACCACTCTATCGTCGTGGTCGGCTGTCATTATTAATGTGGCAGGGTAACTTACTCCTTCTTTGATGTTATGCAAAGGAGAATACTTTAATAGATAATTAAACTGTTCTTTATTATCGCTAGAACCATATTCAACTGCCCAGCCCCAGCCAATGGTAAATTTATGGTAGCGCAGCATATCTAAAACTCCTACAGCTGGGATTGCTGCTTTAAATAATTCAGGCCTTTGGGTCATGCATGCACCAACAAGCAATCCCCCATTGCTTCCTCCGTTAATAGCTAATTTAGAAGACTGAGTGTATTTTTCTGCAATAAGGTATTCTGCCGCCGCAATAAAATCATCAAATACAGTTTGTTTTTTGCCTAACATACCTGCCTGATGCCATTCTTCGCCATATTCTCCTCCACCGCGCAAATTTGCAATGGCATAAACTCCACCACGTTCTAAAAACATCATTCTACTTATACTAAAAGAAGGCGTCAGGTTGATGTTAAATCCGCCATATCCATATAGTAAGGTTGGATTGTTTCCTTCTAGCTTCAATCCTTTTTTATGCATAATAAACATTGGAACTTTTGTTCCGTCTTTGCTGGTAAAAAATACCTGCTTAGTTTCAAATTGACTTGGGTCAAATGCATATTTTATTTCTGCCCCCCAAGACTTTTGGTCCATTGTTTTTAAATCGTAAAACTTGATTTTTCCTGGCTCTGTAAATGAAATATAATTGTAAGTTATTAGATTCTCATTGGCTTTACAGCCTCCGGTACTAGCAGTGCCAATGCCTGGTAATTCAATTTCAGATTTTAGCTTACCTTTAAAATCATAATGTTTTAGGCGTGTGCTAGCATCTACTAAATAATTCGCAATCAAATCGCCGCCAGCACTGGTAACATTTTCTAATAAGTTCTTTCCTTCTGCAATTCTAACTTCCCAGTTTTTTTCTTCTGGTTGCGTTGGGTCAATAGCAACCAATCTGTATTTTGGTGCCTTATAATCTGTTAAAATTAAAATCTTGTTACCATCATTTGTAACTACGCCATAATTGTTGGTAAATCCTTTACATAGGGTTTTAAAGCTGCCTTTTAAGTAGTCTTGATTTTTAATGGATTTTACCAAAATTTCGCTTCCAGAGGTTCCTTCGCTGATGTTTATAAAAAGGAAGCTTTCATCCTCACTTACCGATGCATTGAAGTATCTGAGCGGATGAGCCTTGTCTTCATAAACCAATTTATCCTCGCTTTGCTGCGTTCCCATTTCATGATAATAAATTTTCATGAATTCATTCTTATTGCTAAAATCTTTTCCTTTGGTTGGCTCATCATATCGGCTATAGAAAAAGCCATTTTTGAACCAAGTGGCACCACTAAATTTAACCCAATTAATTACATCCTTTGTTTTTTCAAGGGTTAAAAGATTTATTACAAAAATTTCATTCCAATCACTTCCGCTTTTAGAAATTCCAACAGCAGCAAACTTGTGATCTTTGCTAAAGCTTAAGCTTGCCAAAGACACAGTACCATCCTCCGAAAGCTTATTGGGGTCAAGAAAAACCTCTGCATTGCTAACATTTTCTATGTCTTTGGTTCTATAAATTACGCTTTGGTTTTGAAGCCCATTATTTTTTCCAAAATACCAATATTCTCCTTCTTTAAAAGGGGCACTGAATTTTTCGTAATTCCAAATTTCTGTTAAACGTGTTTTTATTTCTTCTCTAAACGGAATTTGATTGAGGTAGTTAAAAGTAACCTCATTTTGCTTAGCTACCCAATTTATAACTTCTGGCGCAGTGTCATTTTCTAACCAGCGATAAGGGTCTGCAATTTCAACCCCAAAATAGTTGTCTATAGTACTGTCTTTTCGTGTGTTTTCGATGGTCATTAAATTCAAACTTTTCTTTTCCATATTATTTGTACAAGCACCTAAAATTAGAAGGGCGTTTAAGTAAATAAGTTTTTTCATTGACTCAAATTTTTAGCAAGTTAAGGTTTGAACCAAGTTTTTAAATCGCTATTACACTAAAGGCAAAAAAAAACCAGGCTAATTAGCCTGGTTTTTTAAAAATTTATTATTGATTAAAGCGCAGCTTCGTATCTGCGACTTACTTCATCCCAATTGATTACACTCCAAAATGCAGCCATATAATCTGGACGACGATTTTGGTAATGCAAATAATAGGCATGTTCCCAAACATCGCAACCTAAAATTGGCGTTCCTGGGCACTCAGCTATATCCATTAATGGATTGTCTTGGTTTGGAGTAGAACAAACACACAAGGTTTTATCAGCTTTTACACATAACCAAGCCCAGCCAGAACCAAATCTAGTGGCACCTGCCTTGTTAAAATCTTCCTTAAATTTATCCCAGCCTCCTAGTTCGTTATTGATGGCATCCATTAATTTACCACTAGGCATGCCACCTTTATTGGCTCCCATAATGGTCCAGAAAAGGCTGTGGTTATAATGCCCACCACCATTGTTTCTAACCGCAGCTGGGTACTTACTAATGTTTTTGCAAATTTCTTCAATGCTTAATTTTTCAGCATCTGTGCCAGCAATAGCCGCATTAAGATTTGTTACATAAGCATTGTGGTGCTTGCTGTGGTGAATTTCCATGGTGCGTGCATCAATATGTGGTTCTAATGCAGTGTACTCGTATGGAAGTTTTGGTAATTCAAATGACATAATTTTTAATTATTTAAGATACAAATATATGGGATAAGTTAGGTTTGGTTCAAACCATAATTTATTAACATAACAATAGATTTTTTTGTTTCGGTTTGAACCAAAATTAAGCCCGAAGTTTTTGAAAAAACGCCTTTAAAAGACTCGCAGATTCCTCGGCTAAAATGCCATTTTTGATATTTGTTTTTGGATGTAGCATGCTGGAATTTGTGTTTGTAAAACCTCTTTTAGGGTCATTAGCACCTATCACTAAATTTTGCAATTGTGTCCAATATATAGCTCCAGCACACATATTACATGGTTCTAAAGTAACATAAAGTGTGCACTCTGTTAGGTACTTTGCGCCAAGGTAGTTAGCTGCTGCCGTAATAGCTTGCATTTCTGCATGTGCGGTTACATCATTCAATCTCTCTGTAAGATTATGGCCTTTTCCAATGATTTTATTGTCGCAAACTACCACGGCACCCACGGGAACTTCTCCTAATTCAAAGGCTTTTTTGGCTTCTTTGAGGGCTTCACGCATGAACCATTCATCAGAAAAAATTGATTCCATTTTTCAAATCTATTATTTAATTACTGAATTTATTTTTTGAACTATATCTTTTGAAGTTTTTAAT
>CAMDHZ010000030.1 GCA_945898275.1 Chitinophaga pinensis
AAGCAAAAACGTACTGATGGTGGTAACTCTCTGCTTGGTAACACACGGGTAAAGATGTTAAACGTAGTTGAATCTTTACAGCCATTTAAGTCTTGAATCACTACTTTATAAGTTGAAGAAGCTCCAGCAGTTGGAGGACTAATGGCCGCACTAGAATCTGGTCCGAAAAGTCTTACCACATTGGTACCAGATAAGCCACCTGAATAGAAAGTATAGCGATAAGTATTTCCAAAAGGAGTACCAGCAGTACCATTTACTTTTACACTTACTGGAGTGCCAAAGCAATTAAAAGTATCCCGAGCAGTAACGTCTACGGTGGGTAGAATAAAAATAGAATCTATGATGGTATTTGGGCATCCATTTGGCAAGGTGGGAAGAATTGCCGTTGTAGTTAGGTTAAGCCGAATACGGTGCCACCCCCCATTTATGAATTTGTGATTGGTTACAGACCCTCCAGGATAATTCGTGTAGGTATTTGATTTTGGAGAATTTTCAACCTGAATATTGGTGAAAGAAGTATTTAGAGGTACTGTATTGGTTTGCGTGAAAGTAAAATCATAAAAACCACAGTTCTTATTAATTTTATTAATGATTGCCTGAGGAATTGGTCTTACTGTAATCGAAAAAGAGCGGGTGGTACGACCTGGAATTGCGCAGGCTCTGTCTTTGGCATTCATTACAAAATAATAAGGAAGGTTTCTCGCAACAGAGGCGGGAGGAGTCCAACAGAATTTGACGCTATCGAATTTTGGCCCCAACACTGCTCTTGTATTAGGATTATATAGACGAGTAATTGTTCCACCGGTGGTGAAAATAGGGTTTGGATCTGGGCCACCAACTGGCTGTGGCCAATTTAGGTCAGTGGTATCCCAACCTGCGGTATTGTCCCAAGCAGAAACAATGAAGCAAAAAGGTTGCCCTGCGCATACGCCATAAACAAAATTAGGGGATGGAGCGGTAAGAGTACCATCCTCTTTATAAGTTCTTATGACAGGAGGATTGTTGTTTGGGCAGACCTGTGAGTAAAATTGAATATCCCGTCGGGTAACACCCATAAGCACATATACACCACCAACAATTTTCCACTGAAGCACCTCTACCACCAGATTTGCTACAAAAGTTCCGAGCGGTGTAAACCGAATATCTCCTGACATGGGGTCAATAAAAATACCTAAAGGTGGCAATAATGGTGGAGATTGGCCTGGAACTCCTAAATACGGAAAAGGAACGTTTGGACTATATGGACTTGCATAAGGTGCACCAGCGCCAGGAGCCACCAAAGATTGTCCAAAACGATAACTTAAAGAATCTCCATCTGGGTCGATTGCCCCAAGATTATAAGCAAACTCTTGGCCAGCACAAGCAACTGCCACTGCATCATTGGTAAATGTTGGAGAACTGTTGCAAGGGGTAGCGCAACGATTGATAAGCGTTTCTGTGAAGAAACCCAAAGAAGCTGGATTTTGAAGTGTGGTAATGGCGTTATTACGACAACAAGTTTGCCACCCAATTCTTACTAAGCAGCAATTAGAAGGAATAGCTGATAAATTAACCATTCCAGTAAATACATAAATCTCAATACCGGGTGTAAAAGTACCTGGAGTTCTAGTACCACAATTAGAACAAATAGTTTTAGTCAACGCACAAAGCTGTATAACATCTAAACCAGATATACCTGGAACAACAGTTAAAGAGGTATTTCCAAAGTTAACGCCTGTGCAAGTCTGGGCTGGAATATTAGCGCCAGTAGGAATGGTAGCTCCGGTAATACCAACGCTGATAGCGCAAGAAGGACTTAAACCGTTGGGGCAACCAGGACAAAGTTGAATACCTTGGCAATCTCTATATAGCTTGAATGTGAGGTTATAATTTCCAGAACCAAGACAGGTGTAGGCTACATCAGAACCTACAACATGGTCGGCTTTGGTTTCGGTTTGAACCAAAAGTAGGGTCAACCCGAAAAATAAAATACGCAGAATTGTTTTGAGTCGAGATTTCATAATTAAGAATTACAAAGTCAAAAGTAAAGGCAATATTTCATAAGAATTACATAATCCTTACAAGATTAAAACTTTTAACATCATTTTTATAAATTGCATGCTCAATATAGAATATGCGGGTTTTCAAATTTGGTGGAGCTTCGGTAAAAAATGCAGAAGCAATTAGAAATGTGGGTACAATTTTAAATGCCTTTGGAGGAGAAGAAGTTTTAGTAGTAGTAAGTGCTATGGGTAAAACTACCAATGCTTTAGAGGCATTAGCTTTGGCTTATTTCCAAAATAATCAGGATAAGTATACTAAGTTTAAAGAAGTTAAATCTTTTCATGATGAGATTATAAAAGACTTGCTTAATGGCAAATCTGTGAGGGCGTATGATGATATTGAGAATCTTTTTATTGAATTAGAATGTGAAATTGAAGGAAAGCCGCAAATTGGGTTCGATCAAGTTTACGATCAAATTGTTAGTTATGGTGAGATTTTTTCATCTAGAATTTTAAGCACCTACTTAAATGAAGCTGGGGTTAAAAATCGCTGGATGGATGCACAAAATTTTATTATTACAGATAATACCTACCGAGAAGGCAAGGTGAATTGGAACAGGACCTCTCATTTGATTGGTTCAAAACTACTTCCAATTGTAAAAAAACAGATGGTGGTTACGCAAGGTTTTATTGGCAAAAACCAAGATAATTTTACGGTGACACTTGGCAGAGAAGGTTCTGATTATTCGGCAGCAATTTTTGCTTATGGTTTGAATGCTGCAAGTGTAACCATTTGGAAAGACGTAGCTGGGGTAATGAATGCAGACCCAAAACTTTTTCCAGATGCGATTAAGATTGAAACCATTAGCTACCCAAAAGCCATTGAAATGGCGTATTATGGAGCAACTGTTATTCATCCCAAAACCATCCAACCATTACAAAGCAAAAACATACCATTGTTTGTAAAGTCGTTTGTTGACCCAAGTGCTGCTGGAACAACAGTAGGTGTAGAAAATGAAACAATTAAGCAACTTCCAACTATTATTAAGAAAGGAAAACAGGTATTGCTTTCCTTTAGCACCAAGGATTTTTCTTTTATTGCAGAAGAAAATTTGAGTAAGTTGTTTAGTGTCTTTGCCTCATTTAAAATTCGCATCAACGTTATGCAAAGTTCTGCCATAAGTTTCAGTGTTTGCGTTGACGATGAGGAAGATAAAATTGAAGGAATGAGAAATGAGGTAAAGCAAGAATATGATATTAGCATTGTAAAAGGGGTGGAACTGCTTACCTTGATAAATTTTGAAAAGGAAAACGCAACTCAATTGCTTAATGGAAAGCAAATTATACTTGAGCAGAAAACCCAAAACACCTTACAATTGGTGATAAAATAGCTAATCTACCTTTTGCTAAGTTTCATTTTTCTTTCTTCTTGCAATCCACCGCCAATATTACGTATGCCAATTAATCTAACTTCTGTGTCAGAGATTGTTATAATGTTATATACTTGTCCCACCCAATCCACTTCAGATATGAGAATTGTTTTGGCCGAGGCATTATGACTCCAATTGATTGCAAAATTTCCTGCATTAACTGTTAATACACCAGTTTTATCAGCATTAAACATATAAGTTCCAACATTTGAAGCCTCAGTAACAATCGTTCGAGTGCCGTCACTTTCAATTTCTGTTTCGGTGATGCTGTCTCTATTCCAAGTCCCAACAAAATCAACGGTTGTATCGGTATCTGGCACATCAATAACATCAGGTTCGCATGAAGCAAATAAGGCTATGAACAAAGCAATTAGAATAATATTTTTCATCGTCTACAAATCTAAGTAAAAGGAAGCTAATTCTTTTGGTATGTTTGCCAAAGTGAATTCTACAGCATTTATACTTTTAGGTTCAAACCAAAACCAACCTTTGCTGCAATTGCAACATGCTTTGTTGCGCATCGAAGAAAATATCGCAGCCATTATCAGTGCATCTTCCATCTACAAAACCGCTGCGTGGGGTAATAGGCAACAACCGGTTTTTTATAATCAGGTAATTGAAGTAAGAACAGAGCTCAAACCTATTGATTTATTAGAAAAATTATTGTTATTGGAAAATGAAATGGGCCGCGTTCGCCATACAAAATGGGAACCAAGAATTATTGATTTAGACATTCTTTTTTATGAGGGTATTATTTCAAATCAACCTAGGTTAACACTCCCACACCCTTACTTGCATGAGCGAATGTTTACTTTGATTCCGTTGAATGAAATTGCATCAACTTGGGTTCACCCAAAACTTGGTTTAACTGTAAAAGATTTGTTGCATTTATGTACAGACCCCTTGAAGGTGGAAAAAATTTGAACCAAAAACAATCATATCCATTTATAGCCATAGAAGGCAATATTGGTGCTGGAAAATCTACGCTAGCAACCATGCTTTCAAAGGACTGGAATACTAGGTTGATTTTAGAAGAATTTGAAGACAATTCTTTTCTTCCTAAGTTTTACAAAGATGCCAGACGTTATGCATTTCCGCTAGAAATGAGCTTTTTAGCAGCAAGATTTAACCAACTAAAAAAACAATTACCCGAACAAGATTTGTTTAAAGGAAGTGTTATCAGCGATTATATCATTACAAAATGCTTATTGTTCTCTAAAGTTAACTTAGATGAAGATGAGTTTGAATTGTATGGTAAATTGTTTGGAATCATACAACAACAGCTTCCAAAACCCGATTTACTATTGTATTTGCACAATCCTGTTGAAAAACTTCAACAGCACATTACCCAACGTGGCAGAAGTTATGAGCAAGAGATAAGCAATGAATACTTATTGAATTTACAGCAAACCTATTTTGACTTTTTATATAACAATAAAGAACTTAAAATTATTTTACTAGACTGCACTGAAATTGATTTTGTAAATAATTCGTTTCATTTTGAAGCCATAAAAAAATTGCTTCAACAATCTTTTTCGCTAGGGTTACACACTTTCACAAGCAAAGATTTGTTATGAATTCAATCCTATTAAATACTGCTTATTTCCCTCCAATAGCCTGGTTCCAGCAAGCTTTATTGGCAGACGAAATTTGGATTGAAAAGCAAGAAAATTATATCA
The DNA here is from genome assembly GCA_945898275.1 of Chitinophaga pinensis. GTDB lineage: Bacteria > Bacteroidota > Bacteroidia > UKL13-3 > UKL13-3 > B1. Next base: position 5,092 of record CAMDHZ010000030.1, read on the forward strand.
AACAAACCTACCGCAACAGATGCAAAATTTTGGGTGCGCATGGGGTACAAGATTTGAGTATTCCGGTTCAACACAATCAATCAAAAATTAGAATTAATGAACTCATTTCAGATGAAAGTCAGGCTTGGAAGCGTATACATTGGCAAGCCATACAATCTGCCTATGGGAAGTCGCCCTACTTTATTCATTATGCATGGCGCTTTGAGCCCTATTTTAAATCTAAAGAAGTAGTAAATATTTATTCATTTAATTTGGGGTTGATCCAAGAGTTAAATAAAGCTTTAAAATTAGGGTTGAACCTAAATGAAACTGAAACTTATGAACACTTGCCAATGAATAAAAATAACTTAAGAAATGCATTTATCGCCAAAGGAAATCCAAACCAAGAAGAGCTCATTTTTGAAAAGAAGTATTATCAATCGTTTCCAGATAAGCATGAATTTGTGGCAAATCTGAGTATATTAGATTTGCTCTTTCATCAAGGGCCTGATGCCGTTTTGTTTTTAAAAGAGCAGGGCAAATAAAACTAAATGGGTATAATGAGTTTACATGTAATGAGGTTTTATTTATTACTATTTATTGTGGTTTTTGGGTCTTGTAAACAAAAGAAGTCACCCAAAAACAGTCATTTAACTCCTGAATATGAAGTAAACTTTTCTCCGAAATTGGTTCAAACTGATGAAACTTACAAGTACCTTGGAGAGGTTAAAATACAGAATAGAAGTTTGATTGAAACCTCAGGTATTTGCGCAAGTAGGAGGATAAAAGGCCTTATTTGGGCGCACAATGATAGTGGTGACCCAGCAAGAATTTTTGCCTTTGGAGAAAACGGAGAAGACTATGCCACAATTTATCTCGAAGGCGCAACCCATTATGATTATGAAGATATTTGCATGGGTAAGTACAAGCAAGATAGCCTATCCTATATTTTTGTGGCAGATATTGGAGATAATAGAAGAAAAAGAGAAACGATACAGATTTATAGATTTCCAGAACCTACCATAGATACTGCTTCAAGAGGTAGCACCATAACAATTCCTGCAAAAGAAATCACAACCTTTAACTTAAGCTTTCCTGATGGTTCAAGAGATGCAGAAAGCATTATGTTTGATCCCATTGAGGAAGTGATTTATATTCTTTCAAAACGGGAAGAAAAAGTTGGAATATACCGAGTTTTGGTTCAAACCGAAACCTCCAATAGCTTAGTTTTGGTTGCCCAATTGCCATTAACTTGGGTTGTTGCTGGCGACATAAGTTCTGATGGAAAGAAAATAGCAGTTGAAACTGGCGATTCCATTTGGTGCTGGGAGCGAATTGGCAATGAACCAATTGGTAAAGCCTTGCAAAGGCTACCTTTAAAATTGCCTTACCAAAAAGAAAAACAAGGAGAAGCCTTTACCTGGAATCAAAAAGGGAATGGTTATTTTACCATGGGAGAAGGCAGTTTATTCAAGCCCTCTAGGCTAAGAAAGTATGAAAAAATTGAATAAGCGCTACTTTAATTTCAACTTCTTAAATTTTTTAATGCTTGCCTTCATTGCGGGTGTAATTTCGTGTTCAACACGCAATCTTATTATTTCATCAATTTCGCGGTAGATTTCTGGATACTGTTTACAAAATTGGAATAGCTTTTCAAGTCCATACATAAACACGGCTGGTTTACACTGTGGGTCGGCAATCCATTTCAACAATAAGTCTAGTAATTCACCTTCCTTAAAGCTTTGCAAAGGCTGATATTTAACTGCACCTAAAAGGTTTCTTTTTACAGTTTCATTATTAACAATTAATAAAGCATTTAGTATCTTTTTATAATAGGGTTGAACCAAAAGAGGTGCTTTTTTGCTAATATGGGTTAATAGCCATGAGGAATATTCTGGAAAAGGATGTTCCAAATTACTAATAGCTAAATCTACTAATTCTTTTATCTGCTTAGGATCATCCAAAAAAACATTTGCAAGATTAGGAAAGCCAAGCATTCTTTTGTTTTTGGCTATTAACTCATAAACGGGATTGCTGCTTTCGGACATATTTTTTATTATTAATCAAAATTAAAAAGAGTTTTCCACAACACCTAGTTTTAAAAAAAGTTTGATTAACAATTAGATAATATTAAAAGTTGAAGGTTGTAAAACCATTAAAGCATGTCGAAGCGAAAATTGAAGCTTGCAGTAGTGTCAGACATACACTTAGGAACTTACGGTTGTCAAGCAAAAGCAGTAAATTCCTACTTAAAATCAATAGACCCAGAAATTTTAATTTTGAATGGCGATATTATCGACATCTGGCAATTTACCAAGAGTTATTGGCCTAAATCTCATAACAAAGTTATACAGCGAATTTTTAAGTTGATGGCAAATGGCACAAAAATCTATTACTTAACTGGCAATCACGATGAAATGTTGCGAAAGTTTTGTGATTTTGAAATGGGTAACCTTAAATTACAGAATAAGTTGGTTTTGGATTTAGATGGCAAAAAGGCTTGGTTTTTCCATGGCGATGTTTTTGATATTACCATGAAACATTCTAAATGGCTGGCAAAGCTTGGCGCTGTAGGTTACGATACACTTATAATTATCAATGCTGCTGTTAATTGGATTTCGGAAAGATTGGGTAAAGGCAAAATTTCTCTTTCTAAAAAAGTAAAAAATAGCGTTAAACAAGCAGTTAAATTCATAGATGATTTTGAACAAACTGCAATGGATATTGGCATTTCAAAAGGCTATGATTATGTTGTTTGCGGTCATATTCACCATCCAACGATTAAAAAATATTCAAATGAAAATGGCGAAGCTTTGTATCTTAATTCTGGGGATTGGATTGAAAACATGAGCGCCTTAGAGTATAATGAAGGTAATTGGCGCTTGCATTTTCATAAAACCATCGCCGATTTAGAAAACTCATTGGCCGATGATGAGGAAGAAATGCCAGATGAAATACCTAGCATGGAAAACATCTATAAATCTGTAATTGAAAATGTTGTAGGAAATTCTAAATCCTAACAGTTTCTTTTTAGTATCTTGACCCCAAAATAATTGCAAATGTTTGGGAGTGTTAGGTTAAATAAATTTATTAGTGACAGCGGCTTATGTTCTAGAAGAGAAGCTGATAGGTACATAGAATTAGGTCATGTATACCTTAATGGAAAAAGAGCAAAAGTAGGTGATATGGTGCGAGGTGGCGACAAGGTGAGGGTTAATGGCATTTATCTTGAACCAAAAGCCGCAGACGAATTAGTTTTTATTGCCCTAAACAAACCTGTTGGCATAACCTCTACCACTGAGGAAGGCATTGCGGATAATATCATAAGATTTGTTAACCATAGTAAAAGGGTATTTCCAATTGGGAGATTAGATAAAGATTCGCAAGGACTTATTTTTTTAACTAACAATGGGGATTTGGTTAACAAGATTACTAGGGCAGGTAATAAGCATGAAAAAGAATATGTTGTAACGGTAAACAAACCGCTAACAAAAGAAGCACTTGAAGGAATGGCGCAAGGCGTTCCGATGCTTGGTGTTACTACAAAGAAATGTAAAATTGTACAGGAGGCAGCTACTGTTTTTAACATTACCCTTATTCAAGGCTTAAACCGTCAAATTAGGAGAATGTGCGAGCACTTTGGTTATGAGGTAGTCAAATTGGAACGCGTGCGAATCATGCATGTACCTTTGAAAGGAATTCCACTTGGAGAATGGAGAGACTTAAGCAGCGAAGAATTAAACATTCTCTTTGACAAGTTAGAAAAATCAAAATCAGAAATACCTGTTAAAAAATTAAAAGCCGCTGCCAATAGTAGTGCTAATAAAACTGCTGCGAAGAAAACTGCTTCGAAAAAAACAGCTTATAAAACTGGGTTTAAATCTAAAAACAAATCTAATTTCATTGTAAGCAAAAAAACCAATAGGCATTTTGGCAAAAGCAAAAGGAATGGCTAAACTTTTGAAAAAAATGCTTTATCTTTCTCATGGCAAACCCATAACTGGTGGTTATTTTCATGAAATTTACTTAGCAGAATCTATCGCAAAAGAATTAAAGTTAGATTTGCATAAAATTAGATACGAAAAGCATTTTGAAGGTTTTTTTGGTCATCTTGAGTTATTATGGAAAGGCTTTTGGGCAGCCCGTGCTGAGGTTATAATTAGTGTAGCTAGGTTATCGATACCAGTGCTTGTAAGGAATGCTTTTTTGCCTACCAAAATAATTTTAGTTTGGCATTACCACGATGAAAATTCAAATATCTCTAGGATGCTCAAGGTTTGGTATCGATTAAGTTTGTATTTAATGAGATGCTATCCCGCAAGCCGACTTAAAGTTATAGTGGTAGCCCCGTTTTGGCAATCCTATTTCGAAAAGTTAATTGATTCGCAAAAAGTACATTTATTCCCAAATCTTTTCGACCAATCCTATTATAAAGCGTTTAGGACTTTAAATAAAAAGAAGCAAGTGCATTTAGGGCAAGTTTCATTTAAAAATCATCCTGATATTATTTGGATTGCAAACCAGTTAATGCAATTGGGCTATGCGTGTTATTTGAGTACGAATGATAAAGAAAAATTATCTGGTTATGAAACGATGGGTTTACCCGTACAATACTTTGAAAGCCATGAAAGTTATTTAAAAGAAATGGCTGCTTCCATGTATACCTTGGCCCTTCCCTATTTTAAGGAAGGATGGAACCGAGTAGCACATGAAAGTATTTTAGTAGGCACATCAGTAATTGGTTATCCAATGGGTGGGCTGGCAGATTTATTAGAATTAAGCAAATCTGGAATAGCTCATAACAAAGAAGAGGTTGTTCAAATAATTAGTAATGAAGGTATCATGGCATTGCCAATTGAATTAAATTTATATAACAAAAGTGAAAATGAAAGATACTTGGAAGAGTTAAAAAAGTGGATAATTTTGACAAAAAAGTAAAATTCTTAAAAAAATGTCTAAATTTGTGTATGAAAACTTATAAGAATAGCAGAAAAAAATATCAGCAAGATGCCATTTCTCCTTCGGTAGTAGCAGATGTTTCTATCCAAAGTTTAAAAGTACCCATGCATAACAATAGTATATCCGCATTATTTGGTTCAAACCTTTCAATAAACAATGATTTTGAGCTAATTGCTGCCACTAGAAAAGGCATTCATAAAAAAGAATTACTCAATTTGGCTAAAGCTTTGGGCTTATCTCAAGAAGAACTTTGCAAGGTTCTACACATGAGCACCAGAACTTTTCACCGCCTCGATGACACTGCTACCCTCGATGTTTACACTACAGAGCAAGCTTTAGAAATGGCGCTTATTTATGAAAAATCTCTAGAAATTTTCTCTTCAGAAGTTGCAATTCAAATGTGGCTCAAAACGCCAATTAGGTCTTTAAACATGCAAACTCCTCTTTCGCTTTTAGATACTGGTTTTGGGGCAAAATTGGTTTTGGATACCCTTAATGCCATCGAAGAAGGAGTTTTTGCCTAATGTTTGTTTACCGATTAAGCGCGCGAAAATTTGGAGGTGATTTAAGTGGGAATGGCGCAAAAAAGTTGGGTGGAAGATGGAATTCAAAAGGTGTTTCCATGGTATATTGTTGTGGGACGATTTCTTTATGTACCTTAGAATTAGCCGCACACAGTGGTGGACTTACCCAACTTAAAACTTTGGCGCTAACTTGCATTGAAATTGCTGATTCTCTTAATTTGAAACCCATTTCAATGCCTCTTTTACCCTATGATTGGCAAGAAGTACCTGCTGCTTTTGGTTCTAAAGAATTTGGCAACAAATGGGTAACAAGCCTTAAATCACCTGTTCTTGTGGTGCCATCAGCAATTGTGCCTAGAGAATTTATTTTTTTGCTTAACCCAATTCATCCAGAATTTGATAAATTAGTTAAGGTAAAATGGGTTGAACCTTTTAACCTTGACCCTCGCATAATTTAAATATGATAACTTTTCCTCCTTGTAAAATTAACTTAGGCCTGCAAGTTTTGCAAAAACGCAATGATGGTTACCACGATTTGCAAACTTTGTTCTTTCCCATTCCATTGTTTGATGTCTTAGAAATAAAAGGTGGTAATTCTAGCGGGAATGACATTGAAATTATAAATTATGGCATTCCAGTTCCTGGTGATGACTCTCAAAATTTGATTGTAAAGGCCTATCATTTATTAAAAAAAGATTTTACACTCTCGCCTGTTACTTTTTGTTTGTTAAAAAACATACCCATGGGCGCAGGCTTAGGCGGAGGATCTTCGGATGGCGCATTTGCACTAAAGTTGTTAAACGTTTTTTTTGGTTTGAACCTAAACCAACAATCACTTTTGGATTATGCCTTGCAATTGGGAAGCGATTGCCCCTTTTTTATTTTGAACCAACCTTGTTTGGGCGAAGGACGTGGTGAAATTTTACATCCTATTGATTTTTCACTTAAGAATTATTGGCTAGTTTTAGTAAAACCAAATATCCATGTAAGCACTGCAGCAGCATTTAGCGGACTAAATTTAAACAAAGGTGAGGTGAAAATTGGGTCGGTTCAAACCGAAATAAATAAAGGCATTGACAACTGGCGTGCTGGACTTAAGAATGATTTTGAACCCAGTGTATTTGCTTTGCATCCAATATTGTCTGAGATAAAAGAAAGTTTATATGATAGCGGAGCCATTTATGCATCAATGAGTGGAAGTGGCGCTACTATATATGGTTTGTTTGAAAAAGCGCCTCTTCTTAAGGACAATTATAAGGAACATTTTTACTTTGAAAGCCAATTAGGCTAAGCGTTAGTGTCGCTTTCAATTTCTCCGTCACGCAACCTAACAATTCTTTTGGCTCGTTTGGCAATATCTTCTTCGTGTGTAACAATTATAACTGTATTGCCATTTTCATGAATCTTTTCAAGTAAATCCATGATTTCATGAGAGGTTTTAGTATCTAAATTTCCAGTAGGCTCATCGGCTAATATTATGGAAGGGTTATTTACCAAGGCACGCGCAATTGCTACCCTTTGGCGTTGACCACCCGATAGCTCATTTGGCTTGTGTTCCATTCTATCCCCTAAACCCACACTGGTTAAAGATGCTTCTGCCCTAGTAATTCTATCTTTTTTGCTAATGCCAGCATATACCAATGGCAAAGCCACATTGTCGAGCGCGGTGTTTCTAGCCAATAAATTAAAGGTTTGAAAAATAAAGCCTATTTCTTTGTTCCTTATTTCTGCCAACTCATTATCGGTCATCTTGCTCACATTGGTGCCATTCAATTCGTAGGTACCTCTAGAGGGCGTATCAAGGCAGCCAAGGATATTCATGAGGGTTGATTTTCCAGAACCAGACGGCCCCATAAGTGCAACATATTCGCCTCGATTTATCAGTAAATCTACTGTTCTCAAAGCATGTACTTCTACATCTCCAATGCGATAGGTTTTACCAATTCCGTTGATTTGTATAACAGCTTTAGTCACTATTTTTCAATAAATTTAGGAACCCTAAAGTAATCGCTGTCTTTGGAAGGTGCGTTTTTTAGCGCATCTGATTTTAAAATAGTATCACCTGGAATATCTTCTCGCAAAATATTTTCATTTTCACTCATAAAAATAAGCGGCTCCACTCCTTCTGTATCAACTTGGTTGAGGGTTTCAATATAACTTAAAATCCTCGAGAGATCTTTTTTAAGGTTTTCTCTTTCTTCTCCGCTAAACTCAAGCTTAGCAAGGTCTGCAAGCTTATCTATGGTTTCGTTAGTAATATCCATGGGATTGCAATTTAGTGTTTATCACCTGAAATACTTGTTCTTTTAATGTATCTAAATCTTTTAAGGTTAAACCTGCTGTAGGAATAGGTTTGTGAATGTACTGATGTACTATGCCTGGTTGACCTTCAAACACGCCTTGGTCTGGGAAAATAGTCCAATTACCAATTATGGTTACTGGCAATATAGGCAACTGCTTTTCTATGGCCATTCTAAACGGACCATCTTTAAATGGAATTAATGTTGGCACTTTATTGCTAATTGTACCTTCAGGGAAAATCACCATGCTATTACCTTGGTCAAGCCATTTAAGAGCCTTTTTGTAGGCAAGTGCTCCTTTTCTAGCGTCTTTTCTATCTACCGCGATATCAATGGTTCTGAACCAAATGCCAAAAAAAGGAATTTTTTCTAATTCTGCCTTGGCCATAAAGTTAAAAAACAAAGGCAGTTTAACTGTTAGGGTTACAATATCTATTTGTGAGGTATGGTTGGGTGCAATGATGTAGGACTTACTTTTATCAAGCGGTTCTTCAAAATGTTGTATAACTCGCATTCCTCCGGCAACCAATATTATTTTCCCCCAAATCTTCCGCATAACATGAGCAAACTTATACATTTTTGGATGGCTTAAACCTAATCTTATTAATGGATATAGGATAATGAAGCACACCACAACCCATAAGCCAAAATAAATGGCATAGCTTGCTTTTAAGGGGTTTTTAGAGAGTTTAAATGCCACTTATTTACAATTATTTAGATTGCGCATCAAATTTCATACTCCATTGCTCTGGATTACTAGCCCAATCGCTCAAGGCAGCTTTATCGTCAAGCGAAATATAGCCCTTTTCTGCGGCCACTTTTACGAGTGCCTCATAGTTGCTTAGGTATTCATAAGGACAATTTGCAGCCTCAAAATTTTGCTTCGCAGTTGTAAAACCGTAAGTAAAAATGCAGGCTAATCCTAAAACTTCTACCCCAAATTCGCGCAGTGCCTCTATGGCTTGAAGGCTGCTTTTGCCAGTTGAAACCAAATCTTCTATTACTACCACTTTATCTCCGGGATTTAAATCTCCTTCCACTTGTTTGCCCATTCCATGCTTTTTTGCCTCTGAGCGCACATATCCAAATGGGAGTTTCAATTCGTCTGCAACCAAAGCTCCTGGTGCAATTCCGGCAGTGGCTACTCCAACAATAGCTTTGGCATTTGGGAATTTGGTTTGAACCAACTCTGCTAATGCTATTTTAATATCTGTTCTAATCTCTGGGTAAGACAGTGAAAGTCTGTTGTCACTGTATATCGGAGATTTAAGTCCGCTTGCCCAAGTAAACGGTTGTTTTGGACTTAACTTAATTGCTTTAATTTGGAGTAAATATTCTGCTATCTTTGTGGCTGGATCTTTCATATACTGCATACCCGCAAATGTATAAATTTTTCATAAACGATAAGCCATTAATCATCTGCAAAGAAATTCCTAAAGAATCGAGGTTCTTTGGGTTTGATGAATTTGAATACCAAAAACCAGATAAGTTATTAGAGCTTGTTAGGAAAGTTGAGGAGCAAAGTACCAAAGGAGGATTGTTAATTTGTGATGATCCAGCCATGGTTTTGAACCAATTGAAATCAAATTTCACCTGCATAAAAGCGGGAGGTGGAATTGTTTACAATGCAGACGGTAATCTATTACTTATGAAGAGATTGGGTAAATGGGATTTACCAAAAGGAAAAATTGATGCGGGTGAAACGGTTGAAGAAGGCGCAATCAGAGAAGTTGAGGAAGAATGTGGTATTAATGAATTGAGTATTATAAATTATTTTAAAAACACCTATCATACTTATAAAATTCAAGGGCACCGCTTTTTAAAGATTTCACATTGGTACACGATGAATACCACATTTAAAGGGGAATTAATTCCACAATTAGAAGAAAATATTACTGAGGTGAAGTGGGAAGACCCAGCAAATATAGACCCTGAAACCTTGGATACGTATGAGTCTATCAGAGAATTGTTGTTTGATTTATTTGCTAAGTAACTAAATCACAACTTCTTTAGGCACAAAATCTTTTATATCTCCCCCATTCCTGATTAAGTCGCGAACCACTGATGAACTTATGGGTGTATAAGCAGGATCACACATTAAAAAAATCGTTTCTGCTTGCGGGTAAATAATTTTATTCATTTGGGCAATATTCTTCTCATAGTCAAAATCTGCCATGTTGCGAATGCCACGTAAAATGAATTGTGCGCTAATTTGTTCGCAATACTTTACGGTTAAACCTTCATAAAAGTTTGCTTTTACCTTTGGATTGTCTTTGAATATCTCTTGAATCCAAGCCATGCGCTTTTCAACTGGAAATAGGGTTGCTTTATTGCTGTTGTGGCCTATACCCACAATAATCTCATCGAAAATTGGAATGGCTCTTTCAATGATATTAACGTGTCCAACGGTAATTGGGTCGAAGGTGCCTGGGAATAATGCGATTTTCTTTATCATAAAAAATCAAATATATAATTCATACTTAAAACCACCAAAAGTGTAAATCTTAAGGATTACAGTAAAATTCTTTCCTCTAATTAAAACATCTATTTAAAAGTGATAATTTATTTGAAACGGCTATGGCAATCGATAGGATAAAAAAGTCATAATACTTTGAAAGCTTTCATCATCCAAGCCTTGGGCAACGGCATGGTTCTCCTTATCCGACCTAATGAAGGCCGCGTTGTAATTATGTAATTGAATGCTAGTAAAGTTTGGGGCATCTGCATTTCCTGGGCCAAATATGCCATGACAAGAGGCACAATATTTTTTATACAAGACTTCGCCTCGTATAAATTCTTTTTTAATATAAGTTTGGTAATCTTTAGAAGAACCCTCTAATGATTTAATTTTCGAGCTAGGCTGAACCGCGCAGGCAACAATAAAAATTATAAAGATAAAATAAATGTGTTTTCCTTTCATTAATACTCCCCTCCTGGTTTGCGCGAATTTAATACCTTCTTTGAAGATATTGGCAAACTAGCTGGTTTTGGGTCAATACTTAACTCCTCATCTAATGATTTCATAAAAGCAATAATAGCCAATACCTCATTATTTGAAAGACCTATGGAATCAGCACTTAGCGTTTGATTAGGAACAACTAATCCATGACCCACTCCTCCTCCATTGTTATAAAACTCCATTACCTGATTTAGGTTCTTAAAAACCCCGTTATGCATATAAGGCGCTGTTTTAGAAATATTGCGCAAAGTGGGCGTTCTAAAGGCATGTAAACTTTGTGGAGATGGATAAATATTGTACCTCCCAGAATCTGCACTGATGGAAGCATATATAGTGTCATCGGGAGTTCCCAAAACTTCAAATTCACTGTTGGTATAAGGGGGTTTTACGCCATTAAAAATTGGCAAAAAATGGCAAGTGGCACATTGTGATTTCGACATAAACAAATTAAAGCCTTTCACCACCAATGCATCTTCAGCAATCTTTTGGTTCATCATGTTATCAAAACTAGAAACTGCCTTATTATGCTTGGTATAAAACAAAGTAATGGCTGAGGCCACATGCTGAAATTCAGGTTTAGGGTAAGATGGGGTTTGCTTTGCTGCAAAGGCTAGTTCTTTTTTATAGGCATCTACACTTTGTAGGTATTTTAGGATCAACTCCTTATTGCCACCCATTTCTATAGGGTTGGTACTTACTTCTTCTACTTGCTTTTGTAAAGAGATAAGATGGCCGTCTATCATTGCTAAATGATTATAGGAAGCATTGAGTAAACTTGGCGCATTTCTGGGTAATACCCCATTAAAATTAAACTGCAATGCGGTAGCTACTGTATTATCTGTAAACGCCATTGCAGGCGAATGACAGGATGCACAAGAACGCTTTAAATTTCCACTCATTATTGGGTCAAAAAACAAATTTCTACCAAATGTAGCCAGACGATTGAGTACTGCAGTATCCTGAACAGGTTGAAATACTCCTTTTGGAGATAAACCATTGTAAAGATTTTTAGAAAAAATACTGGTCGCCTCAAGGTTCAAGGAATAATCCTGAAGGTTTTTGCTAATCAATTTATAGGTTCTAATTTGTTCTTGTTGCAAAGCAAATAACGGATTTACAAAATCTTTTATCCATACAAAGCTATTAAATTCATCATAGTTTTTTTGGGATGCCACATATTGAATGGATTGTTGGTATAGTGTTAAATACTGCGAGGTAAAAGCCTGTTGAGGGAATTTTTTGTTAAACACTAGATAATATTCTTGTTGTTTTAACAAAGTTAGAAGTAACTCGGGCAAGATTAATTCAGGATTTGGGTTTTCAAATCCTGTAGTATAAATGGAGGCAAGGTTCAACAAAAATAAACGGTTGCTAAAATGACCAACCCAAGGTTTTGATTGGGTTAAAACAACAGAATCACTTTTAAGATTGGCAATTCCTTTTAAGGCTAACCTTAGGTATTCTGCTATTTTTTTGGCATCAGGTTGGTCTTCCTGAAATTCAATTTGCATTAAGGTTAATCCCCCTCCTATTCTTTGGTAAGGTGGTTCCCATTTTTCAAAAACCTCTGTTTCCCATTCTACAGGTAAGGGTCCATTTACCAATTTATATGCTACTGGATCAAGGTACCTAAGCATTGGGTCAATTGCTTTTAGTTTCATTCGGGCTGAACCAAGATGCTGGTCGTTTAATTGGTTTTTAGCAAGGTTATAGTCTATTTCTAATAGCGCTTTCTCAAGCTCCACAACCCTAGTTAGGTATAAGTTTTCTACCTCATTACTCCTTTCATTTACCAAGGTAAATGCCATCGCACCAAAAGCGAAAACACAAATAAAGAATAAATAAGTTTTTGGTATTCTCATAAAACAAAAAAGCCTCGTGGGGTATCCCACGAGGCCTTATAAGGCTTAATTATTAACGGTTAATTTTCATCAATTGCTCAACCACTGTTTGATTTTTAGTATCTGTAATTTTTACAAAGTAAGTACCTTCTGCAAGGTTACTTAAATCGAATGAACTTGCTTTTCCAGCAGGTTTAACCAATTGAGAAATTTCTCTTCCATTGATATCAAAAATTACAATGCTAATTTCTAAATCAGATTCAAAAACCAATTGCTCAGCAAATGGATTTGGATACACTTTTAAACCTTCAATGGCAGAAAGTTCTTTTACGCCAACTGCAGAAAGTGTTACTAATAAAGTTGCAGTATCTCCTACACAAGCATTGGCATCTGTTTGTTGTACTTTAACTGAACCTGCATTACCAGTTGCTGCCCACTGAACGCTGATGGCATTTGTATTTGAACCAGAAGCTTGTGTACCATTGCTTATCCACCATTGGTAAGTAGAACCTGCAGCATTTGTAACTGAATAACTTTGAGTGCTATTATTTTGAGCAGTTGCAGGACCAGCAACAGTGATTGCAGCAGGCTTAGCATAAACTGTCATGTTTCTTGAAATTGAATCCACACATGCATTAATGTTAGTTGAAGCAACTAATCTTACTCTGTAATTACCAGCGTTAGCATAAGTAGCTTGACCGTTTTGTGTAGTTGCAGTTGTGCCATTGCCATAATTCCAATTGTAAGCACTTGCATTAACTGAAGTATTGTTAAAGTTGAATGAATTATTGTTGATGCACTGAGTTGAATCATTAACTGTATAAGCAGCAGTTGGTCCTTTAGCAAAAGTAGGGTCTAATGCAATCACAATGGTAGTTGCTTTGTTAAACACTACGTTGTTACCTGCAACATCCTTTTGAATTGTAGTATTGCTTGGAGATGGCGACTGAATTGACAAGAACATAAATTTTTCGTCCGGAGTAAGCGTCATTCCAGTAGGCTCAGACTCTTTTGGTGTAGTCATGAAAATTTCAAGCTTAGGATTAGCTTGGGTATGACCAGCTTTTACTAACCAAATATGGTCGCGGCTACCATCTTGTAATACGTATAAGTTACCTCTGCTGTCAAACGTTAGGTTGTCATTACCACCACCCCAATCTTCAGAAACAATGCCTTCTGCAGTTGTAATGCGGTAAGATTTACCACCTACATAGGTTTCAAATTCACTTACTGTATTGCCATTGTCTTTAAATCTGTAAGTTCTGTTATTTCCTTTAGCAGTAAAGTAAATTTTGTTGTCAACAGGATTAATTTCAACATCTTCTACGCCACTAAATGGTGTTGCTCCAAGGCCTGCTGCAAGATTTCTTGTAGTATTTCTTTCTGTTTGCGTTGTATTAGGAACTTGTACCCAAACTCCCACAGTTGAGCGTGGTTCGAAGTTTTGCAAGGTGCTATCTAATTTCAATACATAAATGGTACCAGAAGATAAATCCATTTTGTTATTGGCTACAAACTTGTAAACATTACCGCTACCAGCATCTTCACCATAATAAGCTGTTAAGCTATCATTTTTGAAACAAACATTTTCATGCGACATACGTCCCATAGCCCAAAGCTTTTGCGCTTTGCCATTGGCTTGTTGTTTGATTTTTTTAGTTCTAGGATCAATTTCTACCATCCATCCTAAATCGTTGTAACCATCACTATTTGCATCACTAACCACATAAGTTTCTTCACAGGTTACTGAAGTTTCCCAAGGTGTAATACCACCAGAACAATTGCCAGCAGTTAATACTACATCTGTAAAATCAATTGCTCTTGAACTATCAACTACCCATATACCTAATTTACAATCGAAACGTAAATCTAATAAAGAAACTGAACCAGGTCCAGTTTCATGGTTAATAGCTAACCAACCTGATAAGCTACTGCCTCTGTTAGGAATATAACCTGTAAAGTCGTTTGAACCTAAAGCAACACCTGAACCTGTAGTATAAGGTTGTCCTTGTTCAAATATTTTTTGGAAGGCATGTACCGAAGGGAAACCCATTGAATCTACTTTTTCGATTGGTAAAATTGAACCAAAGCAGCTGATGTATGAATCGTTAGGACCATTGCAACCCAATGCAGGCGCGTTTGCACGCATGGTTCTATTTACGATTTCAATGTCAAAACTCATGTCGTTTGCATTTGAACCATTGTGAAGTTCTACAGCAACCACATTCTTACCATTTCTAAAAGCAGTTTTAGGAATATCAAATGAGTATTTAACCATTTCTTTCATACCTTCTATATTGGCTGTTGCCAAAGTATTGCTATCTACATTTGTTGCTGGTAAGTTTCTTCTTAATACTTCAACGCCATTTACAAAAACCAAAGCACCATCATCACAAGTAAGATTTAATTCTAAAGTATCGGCTAAGGTTGACACATTGTTAACATTAATTACTTTTCTAAACCAAGCAGTAGTAAGATTAGTATCTGTTTTGGTTGCAACAAAGGCATCGCCATATCCTAATGGAGCAGCACCACTTTTCCAAGTAGAATCTACATTCAAAGTATCTTTCCAAAGGTTAGATGGCTTCATTTTTTTATCCCAGAAGTACCAAGATTGTTTGTTAGATACTGGGAAGTTGGTTACAGTTAATGGGGTGAAATTACCAGCACCACCGCCACCGCCACTTGTAGTTCCACCAAGGTAGTTAACTACCAACATTGGCGCTTTAGGTGCATCACCATCAAACGATTCTACCTCACGTGTACCAGTACCTTTAATATAAAATGCCATTGCATTTCCAGGTGCCCAACCACCGCGGTTAACTATGTTTTGAACCAAATTTTTAAGGTCGGCAGTTCTTTGATCAACACCTGCTGTACCTACTACGTTCCAACCTGTACCACCAACTGCCCAATACACTGAGTCGGTTGATTTAGCTCTATTGGTTAAAAAGAATTTAGCAGTATCAAACGGACTAGCATTATCGCTTGGTTCAGACCTGATAACTACATTACAAGGATCTGAGTTCTTGCCTGTAGCATCTACTGTAAATTGTATATAAGCACTTTGAATTTGCGCACCATTAGGTATTTGTAAGCCAGTAAATCTTAATCCTACCAATTGAGGATCTACTGTAGAACCTTCCCATCCAAATTCTAAGTCAGAACTGTTAAAGTCAATATCACCTAATCCTTTAGTTTGTGTTGGTGGTCCAGCAATCCATTCTTCCAAATCATCAAACATGGCATCAATGCGCTTGCTAACTGCAGTAACTGGAATATATTCAATTACCAATTGAGCTGCTTTTGGAGCATCACCATCAAATGATTCTACTTCTCTAGTTCCTGTTCCATTTAAAAAGAAGGCCATTGCATTTCCGCTGTTCCAACCATTACGGTTTACAATTTGTTGAACCAATGAAGCCAAGTTTGGTGTACGTTGATCAACACCAGCCGTTCCAACGGTTGTCCAGCCTGTTCCACCTACTGCCCAATATACAGAATCTGTAGATTTTGCTCTGTTGGTTAAATGAAACGCATTGCTATCAAAAGTAGTTGGGTTATCAGAAGGTTGATAACGAATTACTACGTTACAAGGGTCTGAATTTTTTGAGGTAGCATCTACTGTAAATTGGATATAGGCATTTTTAATCACAGATCCTTTAGGGATGTTAATGCTTTGAAACCTTAAGCCAACTAATTGAGGGTCGCTTGTGGTGCTTTCCCATCCAAATTCTAAGTCAGAACTATTCCAGTCAATACCACCAACAGTTTTAGTTTGGTTTGGCGGTCCAGCAATCCACTCTTCGATATCATCAAAAGCTGAGATGATTCTTGTAGAGAAAACTACTGGTTGAATATACTCAATCACTAATTGAGGCGCTTTTGGAGCATCACCATCAAAAGATTCTACTTCTCTTGTTCCAGTTCCTTTTAGAAAGAAAGCCATTGCATTTCCGCTAGTCCATCCATTGCGGTTAACTAATTGTTGAACCAATGAAGCCAAGTTTGGTGTACGTTGGTCAACTCCAGCAGACCCCACTACATTCCAACCTGAGCCACCCACTGCCCAATAAACTGAATCAGTTGATTTTGTTCTATTGGTTAAATGGAAAGCATTGCTATCAAAAATAATTGGGTTATCGCTTGGTTCAACACGAATTGAAACATTACAAGGATCTCCATTTTTTGAAGTAGCATCTACTGTAAATTGAATGTACGCCTTAGTAATGATAGCACCTTTAGGGATGGTGATATTTGTAAAGCGTAAGCCCACTAATTGAGGATCTGCAGTAGTGCTTTCCCATCCAAATTCTAGGTCAGAGCTATTCCAATCGATAGCACCAACTTGTTTGGTTTGGTTTGGCGGACCAGCAATCCATTCCTCCATATCATTGAAGGCTGAGTTAATTCGAGTTGAAAATACTGTTTGTGCTTGGGCGTAAAAGTTTAAGGAAACTAATAACCCAATCATCAATAAGGATTTAAAATTACTTTTCATGTTACTTTAATTTCTTCAAATAAAGTGTTTCAATAAACATATTAAGTAATTGTAATGTTAAATTAACATTGCCATAAATATCTCTAAATATTATTCAAACATTAATTAATTATTAACAAACCTCCACTACTCGAATGTTTATAGCAAAAGCATCAATTTAATTTAGAAAATTGATTTATCTAAACACCTGATTAAAATTCAACCTTACATCTTTTTGGAAATGATTTTAATTAAAGATAATTTCCGCATTATTTAAAATCAACTTCAAGTAGCCTATGAAAAAGCTTTTAGTCATTCTCATTCTTTTATCAATCAACTTTTTGGCAAAAAGCCAAGCCACAATCGAGCTTATCAATTCTCAGGAGGTGGTTTTAAAAGCCTACGATTATTTTGAAAAGGAAGAATATGAAAAGGCCATTCGAGAGTATCGCAGGGTACCACAAGGCGATACCAATTATTTTATTGCACAATATGAAGTAACTTATGCCATGTATTTGCAAGAGCGTTACGAAGAGGCCATTCAGGAATCTCGCCGATTGATTTATGAGGGCACCGACCAAATGAATCAGTATAATATTTTAGGTTCAGCCTTAGATGAAATAAAAAAATATGACGAGTCGATTGAGGTTTATAACATGGCTTTGAAACGTTTTCCTTACAGTACAAACCTACTGCTAAACAAAGGCATTGTTTATGAAAGAAAAAAGGATGTAAAGGCAGCATGGGACACGTATATGGAATTACTAAGTATTTCACCAAGTTTTCCATCAGCACATTTAAGGTTGGCTAAACTGGCAGAAAGCGAAGGTAAGTTTACCCAAGCCATTATGGCCTATACCATTTTTCTAATGCTTGAACCAACCAGCAAAAGGAGTTTGGGAGTGGTAACCGACTTTAATAAACTATGCGACAACAGCTCTCAAATCCTTAACTCCTCTAAAAATCCAATTTTAAAAAGTGAGTTTGAAGATTTGGATTTCCTGATTGGAAATCAAATTGCCTTAAATGATAAATATAAAATTCCTGGGAAACAGCAATTTCCTATGAACAAGCAACTGCACTTGGTTTTTGAAAAAGCAGCCTCATCTGTGAAAGAAGAAGGATTTTATGCCCAGTATTACTTACCATTTTTTAAAGACTTTCTTAAAACACAAGATTTCGTAAGCTTTAACTTATTGCTATTGGCCAGCAGTGACAATGAAAAAATTGAAAAAGAAGTAAAATCAAAAATTGATGCCATTAAGAAATGCAGAGAAGCCTGCTTAAAGGTATTTCAAGACCAACATGATGTTAAGCCGTTTAATTGGAATGGCAAAAATTTGTCTTTAAGTTATTTCTATTATGATGGGTTCAATCCTGAAGCTTATGGCAATTTAAACAAAGAGGGGAAAACCATTGGAACGTTTATTTATTTCGACGAAGAAGGATACATAGATGTCATTGGTAATTTTGACAATGCTGGCAATCGTGATGGAAAATGGTATTATTTTGATAGCAAAGGCGACACCACCAGAGTATTTAGTTACAAGGCAGGAAAGCTCAATGGCCCTTATCGATTCTTTAAAAACGGCTTCTTAAGTGAAACAGGTAGTTATGTTGATGAATTGGTAGAAGGTGAAGTGCTTGCCTTTTATGCGGATGGCTCTTTATCTAATAAACAATATTATAAAAACGACCTGAGAGAAGGAAAATCTATTGAATACTACCCAAGTGGGGGTATAAAAAGTGATTACGCGTATGTGAAAGGTGAAATTGAAGGAGAAGCAAAAGACTATTATGCCCATGGTCAGCTAAAAGAAGTAGCCCAATACAAAGCAGGTAAAATTACAGGTATCTATAAAGAATACTGGGAAAACAAGAACCTAAGAAAAGAATGTAATTTTAGTAATGGCGTTCTTGAAGGTCCTTATAAAACCTTTTTTATCAATGGGCAACTAGAGCAAGAAGGTATTGCTGCCAAAGGCGAAATGTCTGGTAAATGGCTTAAGTATTATAGTAATGGAAAACTAAAGGTACAATCCAACTTAGATGAAAACGGTAAAGTAAATGGCGATGAAATTGGATTTGACCATGCAGGAAAACAGTTTAGGTTCGACACCTACGCAAAAGGTGAATGGAAATCTGTTAAGTTTTTTGATAAATATGGCAAAGTTTTTTACGAAAACAAAATTGCACGCTCTGGCACTCCGGTAGTGCTGTATAATCACTACAGAGATAAAACAGCCGAAGGATTATTTAAAGACGATAATCGCCAAGGGGAATGGAAATTCTATAACGCAAATGGCATAGTTAATTCGATAGAGGTGTATGAGAAAGGGCAATTAGAAGGGTTTATTACAAATTATTTAGATAAGGATCTTATTAGCTCAACCATTAATTATAAAGTGGGTGAATATGATGGTTTATATACCGCCTATTATTCAAATGGCAAGATAAAAACCCAAGGACATTATATGAATGGCGAGCGCTATGGTATTTGGAAAAATTATGAAGTGAATGGGGCTGTTGAAAACCAATATTTTTACTTTGCCGACAACAAAAAAGATTGGGGCTACGAATACCTATCTAATGGCAAATACTATAAAAAGTACAAATATGTTAGAGGCATCTTAAGAGAGGTACACCATTGCGATACAAACGGAGTTAGCATCGACTCTGCTACTTTTCCTACCGGAACGGCTAGGTTTAGTTTAAAAGGTTTAAGTGGTAAAAAAGTTTACGAAGGCGGTTTCTTAAATGGTTATGCGCATGGCAAAGCCACTTGGTACTTTCCTAATGGGAAAATCAATGAGCAAGGAGAATATTTTGAGGGTGACTCTCATGGGGATTGGCTTGTTTTTCATCCTAATGGAAAGATTAAAAGAAAGTATTTTAAATATTACGGATACAGCACTAGCACTTGGGAAGACTATAATTATTTTGGCGAACCCATTGGAAAATTTGATTATAAAGATGGCTTAAGTCATGGCAAAAATATTCGGTTATACAACGACGGTAAAGTAGAATCTGAAATTGGTTTTTATGAAGACGAAAAGCATGGTGAGTCTAAATATTATGCAACTTCAGGAGAACTCAGAGAAGTTCGTTATTTCTCATATGGCAGATTGATTGGGTATAGCTACCAGGATAAAACAAATAAACTTAAAGACACCATTTTTACACCCAATGGCGATGGTGTGATTAAGGCATTTTATGCCAATGGAAACCCAAGTACCACCTATGAAATGCGCAATGGCACCTATCACAATGAATACAAAATATTTCATCCCAATGGTACTTTGCAAGAGGAAAGATTTTATGCGAATGGCAATGAAATTAAGCCAACCAAAACCTATTTCAACACTGGCAAAATCATGCGTATAGAACCTTATCTCCTAGGAGATTTACACGGTGAAGTGCAAGAATACTATAGCAATGGCAACCTTAAAATGAAGGAAAATTACGTAAATGGTTACAAAGAAGGTCTTTGCGAATACTTTGATGCTACTGGCAAACGCCTAGGATCTTATCTTTATAATCATGGAGAACTCATTACAATAATTCAATAATTATTCATGCACTATTCTAAAGCCTGTTTTTTAATTCTTATCACTTTTTCTTTTTTCGGGTTGAACCTAAATGCGCAAGCAGTTGAGGACTACACACGCCTGAAAGAAAAATACCCAAATGCCAAAGTTGTATGCACAGAACAAGCTGCTGAAGTAAGCCTAAAACTAGAAAAGGGTGAACCAAAAGTATATTATACCACACGGGAAGAATTTTTCTACCTAGATGACAATAACAGCGGGTATACCAAACGCTCTATTCACTTTTCTGGGTTTTATGCCTTGGTTTCTTATAAAGCAATCCTCTACTCGCCTAATGGCAAGAATTATAAAAAGGAAGAAATAAAAGACTTTAAGGTAAATGATTTTGTAAACAACAATATTTTCCATGACGATTCTAAAGAGCTAAGCTTTCGTTTCCCACTCATCGAAAAAGGGGCAAAGACTGTCATCGAAACTACTTATGAAATTAAGGATTTACACATGATGCCTAAATTCTCTGTTTCTCCTTTTTTCGACTTTGACCATGTTTCTTTTAAAGTAAATCATCCTAGTTCTTTTGCGATTGCCATGGATACTTTTCGCCTGCATCTTATCAATTTCAACTTTCAATCGGTTCAAAAAGGTAACAATACTTCTTTATCATGGGAAGGCAGCTCGGCAAAAAGATTAGAATTTGAAGGAGACGGACCTGAGTCTGAATATCTTTCTACACAAATACATGTGCGCATAAAATCTTATGAGGGCAAGCAAGGAAAGGTAAATGTGCTTGGCAACTTAGACGATTTGTACCGTTGGAATTGCAATTTCTTAAAGGAAACTTTTGAACCTGCAGAGAAATATAAATCGCTGAGTGATTCCATTGTTAAAAACGAAACAGATACACTCAAAAAAGTTGCAGCCATCTTCTCTTGGGTTCAAACCAACATAAGATACATTGCCTTAGAAGCAGGCTATGCGGGGTTAATTCCGGCCAAAGCCAGCATGGTCTTGCAAGAACGCTATGGCGATTGCAAAGGGATGTCGAACATGTTGTATAACCTATTGAGAAGTCAGCATATTCCAGCGCATTTGGTTTGGATTGGAAGCAGATCCCTTCCCTATAAATACACCGAACTACCCACACCCAATACAGACAACCACATGATTTGCGCCGTAAAGCACCAAGGTAAATTTATCTTTCTTGATGCTACTTCAAACAACCTTCCTTTTGGAATGCCTTCTGGATTTATTCAAGGCAAAGAAGCCATGATTGGGCTTGAGGATTGCGAACATTATGCCATTGAAACCGTTCCTGAAGTTGAACCTTCGCAAAATTTAACCCTCGATTCTTGCTACATAAAACTAAAAGGAAAAAGTATTTCGGGCAGTGGCAAAGTAACCTTAACGGGCTATAAGCGCGTGAACTTTATAGACCGCATGAGCGAACGCAATTATAATTTTTTACTCAAACAATGTCGTGGTTATCTGCTCAAAGGCAGCAACAGGTTTACCATTGATACAGTTTGGTTAGAGCACTTAGAAGAAAAGAACAAACCACTTTTTATACATTATAAATTTAGTTTGCCAGAATATGCGGTAGTTGCTGATAATGAACTTTTCATTAACCTCAATTTAGAGAAAGTTGGCAGCCCTTCCAAGATTGACGCGAAAAGAAATGTTCCATTAGAATACAATTACAAACGCCGAAATGAGTATGTAGTTTGCCTAGAATTGGAACCGCAATGGCAAGTAACCTATACGCCAAAAAATGTAAGCTGGGAAAAGGAATCTTTTAAATACGAAGTTCAATATCAAAAACAACAAAACCTTTTGATACGTCGTGAACTGCAACAAGAAAGCACCTTAATGCTATATCCAAACCAATTCTCCATTTATAATACTATGGTAGAAGCTATTCAAAAATCATATGCCGAACAAACCATTATTAAGCAATAAACCCATGAAACATATCCTAAGTATTTGTGCATTTTTGTTGTTAATTACAAATTCACAAGCACAGTTTTCTTTAAAGTATCAGTTTGAACCAAACCCAGATTTTGCGAAATATTGCAAGGGGCACGACTTAAAAACCATTGACGAATTAGAAGTGATAGATGAACGTGTGGTTGAATTTGCCTACGACAAGGACGGAAACCTTTTTGAATACTTTTATATTCATGGTGTGCGATATGTAAACTCAGAAGATGCCATAGACCGCAACAATAAAATATATGTTTCATTTGCTAGAGCTTTTGATTTAGTAGCTTATGATGCACGGGTAATCTCTAACAGTGGCACCATACAAACCCTCGGTAAAGATGCCCTCAAAGAAGGAACCCGCGAGGATGAAAGCAAGGTGCAATACTTTGCTGTTTCTGGCGCAGAGAAAGGTAGCTTCATAGAATACTATTATTTGGTAAAGAGAAGTCCAAATTACACCGGAACTTGGTTTGGAATGCAAAGCAATACACCAATTGCCAAGTCAATGGTGAAGATTATCAGTCCTGAAAATTTAATCTTTATTAGCAAATCTTTGGGTGGCTATACCACTTTATATGAAGATACGAGCCTTGCAGACCGCAATATGTTGGTGGGCATTCAAGAAAACATTCCAGCCATTCCAGAAGAACCTTTTTCCAATGCAGGTGGAAATAAAATGAAACTCATGTATCAATTGTTTTACAACACTGCTAAGGGCAAGAAAAACCCTTATAACTACGGGATTGTAAGTCAGAATATTTTTGAAAACATGGGAGGTAAACTCAACAAGGAAGAACAAAAAGCCTTAGAAAAAATCCTTAAAAACTGCAACCTTAAAGAAGCCACAGATGATGCCAGTAAAATTAGAGCTGTAGAAAACTATATCAAAAAGGAATTCACTTTTGTGGAAAATCCTGCCAATGAATTTGAAAATTTCACTTCCATCCTAAAATCTAAAACCCTAAATGAAACGGGTGCAACGCGTTTGTTTTACCATATTTATGAAAGTTTAGACATTGAACAAGAACTAGTAGTTACCAGCAACCGATACAATATTCGCTTCGACAAGGAATTTGAATCTTATGCGTTCTTAACCGATTTCTTGCTTTACTTCCCTAAACTAAAAACCTACATGGCTCCTTTTGCACAACTGTATCGCTTGGGTTTAATCCCTGGCAGTTACCTCGAAAACTATGGTTTATTTGTGAGAAAAGTAAGTGTGGGAGAACTAAATACTGGTGCTGGAAAAGTGCAGTTCATCCCCTCCTACTCTGGCAAGCATACCCAACACAATATGTATATTACTGCCAGTTTAGATGAAAGCACAGACAGTTTAAACATCGATTACAAGCAAGAATACACAGGCTATTATGCGCAAAACTTTCAACCTATTTTCGACTTCATTCAGAAAGACAAGGTAAAAGAATTTGAAGAGTCTATTGTTAAAGGTTTGCACCCAGACATCAGCATTAAAAGCATCGACATTGAAAACAAAGGTGGCGAAAACCTAATGCTTAAGCCTTTAGTGGTAAAAAGCAAACTGAGTTCGCATCATTTTATTGAGAAAGCAGGCAACAAAATTCTCTTGAAGTTTGGCGATTTAATTGGACCACAATCCGAAATGTACCAAGAAAAACAAAGGGTATTGCCCATAGAAAATGATTATAACCGCGAATACCATCGCATCATAACATTCAATATTCCTGAAGGCTACCAAATCAAAAACCTAGAGCAACTCAATCTCTCGGTTCAACCCTTTAAAAACAATGCAGCTGGATTTGTGGCGACTTATAAACTTGAAGGCAACAAACTCATTGTTACCTGCGACGAAGTTTACAACCAAATTCATTTCCCTTTAGAGGAAGCAGAACAGTACAGAAGCGTTATTAATGCTGCAGCCAACTTTAATAAAATTGTATTGGTGTTGGAGAAAAAATGAACAAACACAGTTATAACCCAGACGATACCATTTGCGCTTTGGCAACCGCTGCCGGCGTGGGCGCCATTGGCGTGATACGCTTAAGTGGCAAAAATGCCATCACCATTGCTAACCAATGTTTTGTTGGCAAAAACCTTACAAAAGTAAAGTCGCATACGGCTCATTTTGGACGCTTGGTTCAAGCAGAAACCATTATTGACGAAGTTTTAGCAACTGTTTTTGTTGAACCTAAAAGTTATACGGGCGAGCATACCGTTGAAATCAGCTGCCATGGTTCGCCGTATATTCAACAAAAGATTCTTGAAACCTTGGTTCAACAAGGCGCTCGCTTGGCGCAACCGGGTGAGTTTACCTTGAGGGCTTTCTTAAATGGCAAACTCGATTTAACCCAAGCAGAAGCGGTGGCCGACTTAATTGCTTCCGACTCTGAGATGAGCCATAAAACGGCCATGAACCAAATGCGTGGTGGTTTCTCTAAAGAGATTGCCAACCTGCGCGAAAGGCTCATCAACTTTGCTTCGCTAATAGAGTTGGAACTCGACTTTAGCGAGGAAGATGTGGAGTTTGCAAGCCGACCAGAATTACATGCTTTGGTGAGCAACCTGCACGAAATGTTGCGCACTTTAGCAGATAGTTTTAAAACAGGCAATGCCATTAAGAATGGGGTGCCTACCGTGATTGCAGGCAAACCCAATGCTGGGAAATCTACCTTGCTCAATGCACTCATCAAAGAAGACAGAGCCATTGTGAGTGATATTGCAGGCACCACCAGAGATACCATTGAAGAGGTGTTTAGCATTGGCGGCATCAACTTTAGACTCATTGATACTGCGGGCATACGCACACATACCGCCGATTTAATTGAAAGCATTGGCATAGAAAAAACATACGAGAAAATAAGGCTAGCCAGCATTGTAGTATACTTATTTGATGCCATTACCACCAGCCCAGAAAGCCTAGCTATAGAGTTAGCCGAATTCGATGCCCTAGAAGCAATTGTGATTCCGGTAGCCAACAAAATTGACTTAGCAGATACAAGCGTTTTAAGACAAAAGTTTGCGGCTTATGAAAACCTTATCTTGTTAAGTTCTAAAACACAAGACGGTTTGAACCAATTGTATGAGCGCTTGCGAGCCGTGGTAGAAACAGAGGTAGGCAGAGACGATGTTATCATTACCAATATTAGGCATTTTAAAGCCTTGAGCGATGCCGCACAATCCTTAGAACAAGTATTAGAGAGCATGCAATTGAACCGCACAGGCGAGCTCTTAGCCTTCGACATTCGCAAGGCCATTTACCACCTAGGAGAAGTAACTGGCGAAATTACCAATGACGACTTGCTGAAGAATATCTTTGGGAAGTTTTGTATTGGGAAGTAGTCCATGGTCCATGGTCCAAAGTCCATGGTCGATGGTCCAAAGTCCATAGTCGACGGTCCATGGTCCATGGTTACCTCCGGTCGCCGAGCAAAACCCCGGTCGCCGAGCGGAGTCGAGGCGCTTCTGTGTTGATCTGTGGTATCTGTGAGGCGCCCTTTTTCTCACAGATACCACATATACCTTAGTTGTTCACATATTTTGAGCCTTTTCTTTACACGATAGGTAGCTCAAGGGTGAACATGGCTAGGTTTTTACACACGAGAAGTATGTCATGAGTAGAAAATCAAATAATTTACTCATGATAAACGTATCATGAGTAAATTCTGATCCATTACAAACCAATTTATAGTTGGTTGACATTCTGCAACAAGTTGAATAGATCGGTATTAATGTAATAGTTGTCCTTCCAAATCTTTTGCTTCCTCACTATTCCTAGTTTGTCGAGTTCATCTAAGTATTTTGAGGCAGTTTTTCTGCTCACCCCAGTTTCTTCCATTACAAAATCAATTTTGGTGTAAGGATGACAGAACAAATTATTTAGTAAATCTTGACTGTAAATTTTGGGAAGTTCAGTTCTGATTCTATCTTTTTGGCTTCTCATTAGGTTTTTGATGCCCGCTATTATTTTGATAGTTTGTAAGGAGGTTTGCTCCACACCATTCAAAACAAACAGCACCCATTCCTCCCAAGCGTTTTCGTTGCGTACCTTTTGCAACAAGCGATAATAGTCGCCTTTGTTTTGGTTGATGTAGCGGCTTAAATATAAAATAGGTAAATTCAATAACCCTTCTTTTACCAAATACAGAATATTAATAATCCTGCCAGTTCTACCATTTCCATCATAAAAAGGGTGGATGCTTTCAAACTGATGGTGAATAATGGCCATTTTTACCAAAGGATCTAAATCGCTGAGTGTATTGTCGTTGATGAACTGCTCTAAGTTGCTCATAAGGGCCACCACCTCGTTATAAGTTTGCGGAGGAGTGTAAACGATTTCACCTGTTTGTTCATTTTTTAATTCAGTACCTGGTACTTTTCTAAAACCTCCATCATTTTCTTCTAGGGTTGACTGCATTTGGATGATGTGATTATTTGACAAAAATCCCATTTGTCTTACAGTTTCAAAACCCCAACGTAAGGCTTCCGCATAGTTATGTACTTCTTTGGATGCTATGGATTTAAATTCTTTCCTCAGATAATCGAACTGATATAGTTCATCATGCGTTGTAATAATATTTTCAATGGCCGAACTATCTTTGGCCTCCTGCAAGGAAAGTGTGCTGATAAGTATACTTTCATTCGGAATACTTAAAGCAGCACCTTTCATTTCTGCCAATGCACTGCGAGCAGCAGCTGTTTTTTTCAGAATAGATTTGGATTCTAAATCCAAAATTAATGGGAGTTCGGGTATATTATATGGCATTTCTGTAAAGTTGTTTATGCTTAAAAAATCTTTGACCTTTAACTTCGAATTCCTTGTTTGCAGGAAATTCCAAATGAAGGTCGGAGGCGTATTGAATTTTAAGTGACACTTGAAACAAAAATAAACATAAATAAATTTAGTTACCAAAATAAGGGGCTGGCATCTGGCTGCTAGCCGGTCGGAGTTCGAGCCACCCTATTTCTCACAGATAGCACAGATGTTCACAGATTTTGATTTAGTGCCGCTGCCCCCTCGACTCCGCTCGGGGACCGCCTTTGACTCCGCTCCTTTCGACAGGCTCAAGGACCGCCTTAATAAGTATTATGAAATACTTCTCGGCTTCGCTCGAAGGACTTTCCCATTGAAATAATGCTGCTGTATAGCAGCACCTTGTCACTGGTCGCCGAGCAAAGCCCCCGGTCGCCGAGCAAAGCCCCCGGTCGCCGAGCGAAGCCGAGGCGCTGAGCGCTAATTGCCATCCAGCACAAAGCTAGAAGCTTTGTTATAATTAAATATTAAAACGCTTTGGGTTTCGGTTTGAACCAAAGCCAAACCCTAAAAATTTAACTGCACATTCTCTTTTGCAAAAAATACCCACTTATGGGTATAGGATGGATAAAGGGGATTGGGTATGTTTGTTTTAATACAATGGGTGTTGAATAGATACATGGTATGTTAGGACTACCGTTCATAACTTCACAGTTTGACGGACTGAAATTCTAACTTTGTAATAAACGGGGAAGCTGAAAACCGATCAGAGTAAGCAAAAAATTTATATAATATAATTATGGCGCTTTTTTTAATTACTGTAAAACAAAATCATTATTCAAATGGAATCAAATTAGAAAAAGGAATGAGTGTTGAAGTTTCATCTTCATATTCTAATCCTTTGACAACAAACGGAGGACATGAAGTTCAAGATGCTTTTATGAGAAAATATGGACTTGATTTGAAAAAAAATGGTGGCAATTCAAGTGTTTGGTTGGACGTTAAAAAAATAAGCTAAAACACTTATCTATGAATAGTTTCCTTACAAATCTTTACTCCTCTAAATGGGACAGATTACAAACTGAAATTACCAGAATAAATTCAGATAATGAATTAGAAACGAAACCAACAAGTCCTCTTTTACTGCTCGTTGACAACGAAGCAGAATTTTCATCGGCTGACATCAGAATTTTAATCTTTGGACAGGAGACAAATGGCTGGTATGAAATGGATGACACCATTGAGGGCATATCTAACAACTATGACAAATTTTTTAATGGAGGTGATTGTTACAGTTATGGAGGACAATTTTGGAATGGATTTAACAGATTTATAAAGGCCCTTCAAGAAAAATATCCAAACAAAACAATAAAACCAATTTGGAACAACATTGTAAAAATTGGTTGTAACGACAGAAAAGGTTTCCCACCAGACTATATATATGAAATGGAAAGACAACATTTTTCGGTTATAAAAGAAGAATTAAATATACTTAAACCTAATATTGTTTTATTCTTTACAGGACCAAATTATGATGGCATTATTGCTGACAATTTTGGTAAATTATCTTATAAAGCATTAACGCCATTTTCAGAAAGACAAATTTCAAAAGTACAATTAGATGGTGTTGCCTTTGCTTTTAGAACATATCATCCAAACTATTTGTGGAGAAACGACATAGACAGTTATTTTGAAAAAATCATAAGCGAAATTAATCTTTAATAAGCTGAAGACAAAAAACATAACAATTACTCATACAATCATTTTTAATTACCCTCAAAAGGTTTCGGTTTGAACCAATCGCATTATAAAGTGAAGTAAATAAATAGACCCCTAAAATTTAAAGCATATGAATAAAGAAACATTAAACGAGCAGCTTAAACTCATTCAAGAAAAGAAGCAAAAAGCCGTTACCGCACAATCATATGAACTCGCCTCCAGCCTGCGAGATAAGGAAATGGAACTTTTAAAGGAACTGGTAGTATTGGAGAAAGAAAT
>CAMDHZ010000031.1 GCA_945898275.1 Chitinophaga pinensis
ATGGAGTCATTTTACGGCAAACACAGTTAAATGGGGCGTCGAGCCCCACTTAACTGAGCAAACAAAGCCAAAAGTTCAGAATGTATTTTTGGCAATTAGAAATAAAAAAGATAGTTAATTAGCGGTCAACGTATTTTAGGCTTTTACACAAAAACCATCGTCTATCGACCATGGACCATGGACTGTCAACATAACCAAAGTAAATTTTCATAAAACTTTAAATACTTTTGGGGCATGAAAAAACTACTCGATGCCAACCAAACTTCTCAATTGTTAGCCAGCTTAGCCAAGCGTTTTGAGCAAAATACGCACAGACATAAAGATGTACAGTGGAGTGAAGTACTTGAAAAATTAGAAGCCCAACCTCAAAAATTGGTTTCACTTTGGTTGATGGAAGAGCGCGGAGGTGAGCCAGACATTATTGGTATCGACCCAAGCTCACAAAGTTTAGCTTTTTATGATTGCGCAGCAGAAAGTCCAAAAGAACGCCGCGGCCTTTGCTATGATGAAGCGGCTTTGGCTTCCCGTAAAGAAAACAAACCCAAAGGCAGTGCAGTAGGTATGGCCACGGAAATGGGCATCACTTTGCTCAACGAAGCACAGTATAGGCATTTACAGCAATTGCAGTCGGTAGACTTAAAGACCTCTAGTTGGTTGCTAGCACCGGCCAATATTAGAAAATTAGGCGGAGCCATTTTTGGAGACAATAGATTTGAAACCATATTTATTTATCACAATGGGGCAGAGTCTTATTATGGCTCAAGGGGCTTTAGGGGTTGTTTAACGCTTTGATGAATTCGCCTTATTTGAACAATCAATTAAGCTAAAAACAAGTGTTTACCTTAACGCCAATTTTACCCTTAGTTATTTTTGCAGTAGCCTTTTTATGTGCTCACTTCATCGCTAAAAAGTATAAAATTGTTGAACACACCAACAGGTTCGAAACCATAGATGGCTTAAGAGGTTTCTTAGGCATTGGGGTATTTATTCACCATACTGCGGTTTGGTATCAATACTTGCACATAGGATTTTGGCGACCGCCACAGTCAAATCTTTACAACCAATTGGGCCAAACCAGTGTAACCTTATTTTTTATGATAACTGCCTTTTTGTTTTTCAATAAGTTAAAGCAACAACAAGAAGGCAAATTAATCAATTGGAAAGCGCTATTTGTTTCAAGGATATTTAGGCTAAGTCCTTTGTATTTAGTTTCCATCTTTGTTTTGGTAATAATCGTTTTGAACCTAAGCAATTGGACACTAAACATTCCCGCATTAAGTTTTATCAGACAACTGGCTTACTGGGCAAGTTTCACCATTACCAGAAATCCATTAATCAATCAATGCGAGCTTACACACCAAATCAATGCAGGCGTGGTATGGTCGCTGCCCTACGAATGGCTGTTTTATTTAAGCTTGCCTATGCTTTCTTTATTACTTTTTAGGAAAAGGCCGCCCTTGCAATTCATTGGATTGAGCCTATTATTTTTAGCCATTTACTTTAAATACAAAAACCCGTCGTATCATCATTTGCTTTCCTTTGTAGGTGGCGCCATTGCTCCTTTTTTGTTGGCTTGGTTTGAACCTAAAAAAATCAACTTCAATGCTTGGTATTTTAACGCCCTACTCTTGATTAGCCTTGGGTCAATCCTATTTTTTGAAGACAGCAGCTACTTAGTTTGCAAACTACTCATTACAATTGTTTTCAATTTAGTTGTATTGGGAAATAACCTATTTGGCTTACTTAAAAAACCAGCCTTAAAGTTGCTAGGAGAAATTAGTTATAGCACGTATTTATTGCACGGCATAGTATTGTTTACAGTATTGTATTATGGATTTGGGTTTGAAAACGCCAAGTTGTTAAGCTTGAACCAATATTATTTAATCATCTTATTGTTAACCCCATTAGTTGTATTGGTAAGTTTGTTAGGGTATCTAGGCATAGAAAAACCCTTCATGGATTTAAATAAGAAATGGTTTAGAAAGGAAAAAAACTAAAAATGATTTTGAACTTTTATATCTCCTTTTTTAAATATAGCAAGGTATAAAACAAGGCAATCAAAAACCCAGCAGAGGCTGGTACCATCAATAGAACTGAGAAATTTCGATCCCAACACATGCTAATAAATACCAAAAGTGAGCCAAATGCATAAATGCCGCTTAGGTTCAACCCTAACAAATTAGCCCATTTTTTATTTTTATAAATACCCAAACCAATCACAATAGAAAGTGGGCCGGTAAGCAATAAATCGGCAAAAGGAATTAACACTTTAGCCAACTCACTTTGCGCAAAAAGGTTGCCATTGCCCCAAGTATACAAAGCACCTGCAATAGCAAAAAAGCCAGTTAAGGTAAAAAGTATTCCAAAGGTCTTGTTCATAAAAGAGCAATTTTAAGTACAAATTTAAGCTCCATCAAATTTACTTGAACTATTTTTCACTCAAAGCGGCTTTATAAGTTTCTAAACACCTATTTCTAGCAAACTCATGAACTACAATAGGTTTTGGATAATTGCCAGAAGTTAATTCGGGCACCCACCTTTTAATGTAGTCACCATTAGGGTCAAACTTGCTGGTTTGCAAAGTTGGATTAAACACCCTAAAATAGGGCGCGGCATCAGTGCCACTTCCTGATGCCCATTGCCATCCGCCATTGTTTGCAGACAGGTCGAAATCCAAAAGCTTAGTAGCAAAATAGGCTTCGCCCCAGCGCCAATCTATGAGCAAATGTTTGGTTAAAAAACTGGCTACAATCATGCGTACACGGTTGTGCATAAACCCCGTGGTATTTAGTTCGCGCATGCCCGCATCCACAATTGGGTATCCTGTTTTTCCTTGGCACCATTTTTCAAACTCCTCGGGGTTGTTGCGCCATGAAATTTTATCATAAACAGGTTTAAAAGCACTGCTTGCCACATGCGGAAAATGCCATAGAATTTGCATGTAAAACTCACGCCATATCAATTCATTCAAATAGGTTTCGCTCAAGGCAATGGCTTTTGCAGCTTTCTCGCGCACGCTAATGGTACCAAACCTAAAGTGTAAACCCAATCTGGAAGTGCCTTCAATGGCTGGAAAATCGCGTTGTGCTTTGTAGTTTTTAATAACACTTTGCTTTGATTCAGTATCTGGATAATGTGCAGAAACGCTTGGTTCAAACCCCATTTCATTTAAACTTGGCATAGGCAAATTACTAACTTTAAAGAAAGACTGGTAATGCCGTGCACAAGCAAAAGGCTTTAAGGAAGGTAAGCTTGGTAAATTTTCTGGCATGGCTTTAAAGGTTTCGATGCCCAATAATTTTGCTTTCCATTTGCGACTGTAAGGTGTAAAAACTGTATACGGTTTGCCATCGTCCTTCAAGACATCAGAATGGTTAAAGACAACTTGGTCTTTAAAAGATTTAAAAGCAATACCACTTGCCTCGGCTAAGCTTTTGATTTGTTCATCTCGCTCGCGGGCATAGGGTTCGTAATCTTCGTTTACATAAATTTCTTGGATGTCGTATCTTTCAAGGAGCCCCGTCCAAATTACCTCAGGATTGCCATATTCAATGATTATATCTGCACCCATTTGGTTCAAACCGAGCTTTAAATTGCTTAAAGTTTGATGCAGGAATTGTACGCGTAAGTCTTTTTTATTTTCTAGTTTAGCTAAAATGCTGGTATCAAAAATAAACAATGGCAAGACAGGGAAGCCCGATTGCAGCGCAAAATGCAAGGCTGCGTTGTCTTCCAGGCGCAGATCTCGCCTCATCCACATCATTACCAATTTATTTTTCATATAGACACAAACCTCAAATAAATTGAAATGTTTGAATAAAAATAGTCAAAACCATTTACTTTGCCTTTATGGAAAATAAGCTTCTAGCCATTTTACTCTTTTTTCTTTTATTCGGTTTTAACCCAACCTTACATGCGCAAAAACATGAAAAACAAAAATTTGAACTGCGTGTAGATGCCTACAAAAAAATCAGAGATACTGCTTTGGTGAGGGTGCAACAATGGAGAAACGACACTTTGATACAAGAGCTTTACTGCCTTCAAATTCCAAGTTGCCGCATAGATTATGGACTTAAACTTGGAAAGTTAAAAGCTTTTAAACGTTACTATTCTGTAGATGTTTTGATTCCACATGGGCGTTATTTTAAGGTTTATGAAGAAGGAAAATGGGAAAGGGTTTTTGACCATGGTGAGTTAGTTTCAACACAATTTACAGATGCAAACGGAGATATTTCACCTATTCCATCCTTTGCAAATAAGCTGGATGACATTAAACTAATCGACAATAAAAGACGCTGCAAGGTGCAAGAAAAGCGTTATTTAAACATACTACTTTACCCAGATTCTAATTCATGAAACTCTCGATTATAGTGGCAGCTGACGAGCAAAATGGTATTGGAAAAAACAATGCATTGTTGTGTCATTTGCCCAACGACTTAAAATTCTTCAAAAAGACAACCAGTGGTTTCCCCATTGTGATGGGCAGAAAAACCTTTGAATCTATTGGCAAAGCCCTACCCAAAAGGAGAAATGTGGTAATTAGCAGAACCCTAACGGCGTTAGAAGGTTGCGAAGTTTACGCAAGTATTGGCTTGGCATTGGAAGCTTTAAAAGATGAAGCGCAGGTGTTTATTATCGGAGGAGATTCTATTTACCAGCAGGTATTACCATTGGTTCAGGAGCTCATCATTACCCGCATTCAACACACATTTGAGGCAGATGCGTTTTTTCCTGAATTAGTCGAACAAGATTGGGAATTGGTTTTTAATGCCGCGCATGAAGCCGATGAGAAACATGAGTTTCCTTATAGTTTTCAATTGTATAGGAGGCGGTAGGTCTTTTTCATGGTCAATCCCTTCAGGATTGTTTGGCCGTAATATCAATATTCAATCTTATTGGAACCAACTATAGATTATCGACTATGGACTATGGACCATGGACTATCCACAATTTGGTTCAACCCGAAAAATGAAACTATATTTGACCCTTATTTTTTGCTTGTATGAATATTTTACTTTTAGGTTCTGGCGGAAGAGAACATGCATTTGCTCGCGCATTATCGGCCAGTGAACTTTGCTCACAACTCTTTATAGCCCCAGGTAATGCCGGAACCTTAGCACATGGCAAAAATATAGATTTATCCATTAATGACTTTCCTGCCATTGGCGAGTTTTGTGTAAATCAAAACATTGAATTGGTAATAGTTGGACCAGAAGAACCATTGGTAAAAGGCATCAGAAACTATTTTGAGGCAGATGCGCATTTAAAAAATATAGCTTTTGTGGGCCCAGACCAAACTGGCGCACAAATGGAAGGCAGCAAAGATTGGAGCAAACAATTTATGCAGAAATATAGCATTCCAACTGCTGCCTATGCCACTTTTACTGCAGAAAATTTAGACGCAGGCTTACGCTATATCGACCAAATGCAAGGAACCATAGTACTCAAAGCAGATGGTTTAGCAGCAGGCAAAGGCGTTTTGATTATAGATGACAAAGAAATTGCCAAAGCAGAACTGCAAGCCATGATTAGTGAATTAAAATTTGGCAGCGCCAGCAGCAAAGTGGTAATTGAAGAATTTTTAGATGGCATTGAACTTTCTGTTTTTGTGCTTAGCGATGGCAATGGCTATAAACTCTTACCATCAGCCAAAGACTACAAACGCATTGGCGAGGGAGATACAGGCTTAAACACAGGTGGTATGGGCGCTGTAAGCCCAGTACCTTTTGCCGATGAAAGCTTCTTAAGTAAAGTAGAATCCCAAATTGTTATTCCAACCATTGAAGGCTTAAAAGCAGAAGGAATTACCTACAAAGGATTTATTTTTATAGGCCTCATGAATGTAAATGGAAACCCAATGGTAATTGAATATAATTCTAGAATGGGCGACCCAGAAACGGAAGTAGTATTGCCTAGAATACAATCGGATTTGGTAGCGCTAATGTTGGCTACAGCAAAAGGGAATTTGCATGAAACAATAGTAGAAATTGACCCTAGAGCAGCCACAACCATCATGCTGGTTTCTGAAGGCTACCCAGGTGATTACGAAAAAGGAAAAGAAATAACAGGACTAGAAAATGTTGAAGGTTCATTTGTGTTTCATGCAGGCACCAAGTTAGGCGCAGACGGCCAACTATTAAGCAATGGCGGACGTGTTTTGGCCATCACAAGTTTAGCCAATACTTTAGCAGAGGCTTTGGCAATGAGTAATAAAAATGCAGAAAAAGTAATCTTTAGCAACAAGTATTACCGTAAAGACATTGGGTATGAGTTTTAAGCCTAAGGCTTTATTACAGTAAACATTGTATCTACCTCTAAAGGGTAATTGTCCCAAACAATCATTTCGTCGGTAGTTGGGAAATAGACATGATTGGGGCGTTCAAACATTAAGAAACTGGCCAATTTAAAAGCGCTTCCTTCTGCCTCTATGAGAACTGAATTCTCCGAAGATTTTGGCTTATAGGTTAGCGCAACCCTTCTGCACTCACTGTGAATTTGTGGGTAAGGCTCGAGGTGCGAATTGTAATGAAAAACTATGTTTCCACTTGGGTCTCTCTCGGTAACCAAGAGATTCGCAAAGCGGTTAATGGCAGTTTGACTGCGTGTCCAAAACGAAATTTCCATGCTATCACTAGCATTAATTTTGCCTTCAAATAAGGTTTGTTTGCCTGATAGCGTATTCTCCTTTACCGCTTCACTAAACAGCAAATTAATACCATCATATTTATCATATTTAAAGAAACCAAGTTTGGGGGTGGTGGCAAATACATCCTTAATATGGCTTTCGTAAACAGGAACCTTGGTGATAGAGTCATTGTATTGCCTAAAAGACGTAGGAAAAACAGCAGGGTTCAAACTAAAGAAACGAATATCGTTGTGCGTAAAAAGATACTTTGCTTTCTCTAAAAAAGATGTTTCAAAAGGCGCAAGTGCATCTGGTGTAACCATTACCAAAAAAGGCTTTTCATCCTCGAATTGGTAGAAATAATAATTTGGCAAAATTGGGTGGCTCATGATGGCTGTAATTTTGAGTCCTTCACTCACACTAGCCCTAGACATGATGTAATTTACCATTGGCAAACCAGTGCTATAAGTAAATGACAAGGCATTAAACACAGAATTCTCAGAGCCAGAAAAGCCAGCCTTTTCATTGCCGATGGTAAAAAATGGAAGTGCAATTAAAGCCCGATACTGTGTTGTATCTAATTTGTGTTCAACCATTACCTTTTGCCAATCTGCATTTAAAAAAGCTTTTCCTTCATTGTGTTTGTTCACTGCTGCAAACATGCTAGTCTGAATGGAAAAACCTTCAATTATTAGCAATGCAGCAGGCAAAACATAAAGATATTTTACTAAAGGTTTAACAGAAAAAATAGTCTTCCTATAAAAATACAACAACATAAAAACCGTAAAGACATAATAGAAAATCCATGCAAACCTCCCCGGGGAACGAAACTGTAAAATGGGTTTTAAAAATTGAATGAAATAGTCCAAAGGTGGCATGTAGAAAGGGAAAACCGCTGCAAAAATCAAAGCAAATACACCTGTATAAATGTATAAGGTAAAGCTTGGCAATTCAATTAAATTAAGTGTAAAGGTTTTGGTTCGAACCCAATTTTTAATTGTGACAAAAACCAAAAATACCGCAAAGAACAAGCCTATAAAACCTAAATAAGCATCACCCTCCCATTCATATTTACCCACTTTAATTGCTTCAGGAATGAGTTTATCAAATGGGCTTTCTGCTGCAAAGAAAATACTTCTAAACGTAGCGCGATAGTTTAAGAATCCCCAAGGTATTTCTACCCTATCTGTTTTGGTATCCATCACCCACATAAATACTTTTACAAGGAGAATTGGAA
Organism: Chitinophaga pinensis; assembly: GCA_945898275.1. Lineage (GTDB taxonomy): Bacteria > Bacteroidota > Bacteroidia > UKL13-3 > UKL13-3 > B1. The sequence goes on from CAMDHZ010000031.1 coordinate 7,863, forward strand.
GCACCCCCATGAGCAGAATTTGCAAAGTATTTTTCCAAGTATCTTTGAACTGCTTGAGATGCATGAGGAAATACCCTAGCGCTGTAAAGCCAAAAAATACTAAGGAAATGGCCAAGTAATACATGTGTAAGAAACTCATGAAAGTTACAAAAGCAAGGGTTAAGTAAACGTATGTCCTAGAAAAACCTTGCAGAAATTTTAGGTTCAAATACCAAAGGGCTGGAATAAAAAATCCATAAGCCAAACCATAGTGCCCAAACATTCTTTCATTTTGAGGGGCAAGCATGGCAATGGCAAAAGCAAATAAAAAGGCTGGAAAGGGCTTTACTTCGTAGTGCTGAAAAATCTTATAAAGAAAATAAACCGATAAAGGCAAAGCCAGTAGCATTAAGACATTAAAAATTGTTAAGGCAGCTGTTAATGAAATGGTTTCTGGGGCTCCAAATAACTTTAACAACAAAACCAACAAAGGTTGATTATCTGTAAACGTAATCAAATCTTGATACGGATAAGCCATGCCTTTAAACACAAAACCACTTTCAAATTTTAGGTAATGCAAAAAGGTGAAGTAGTTTTTAATACCATCATTTACAGAACTAAAAAAGGTGCTGTTTAAATTGGCTAAGCCTATTGGGAAAACCAATGCTAAAAAAGCGGTATAGCAGGCTAAGGCTGCAAAAAACACCCAAATAAATTCCTTTAGTTTATTCATGGCTAAACAATATAGCGTTCAAGATACACAGTTTAAATTTTAGAAAATCTAATTTCCTTCAATATCGTCGGCATCTACTTCTTGGTTCAACACATCTTCTATTAAAGAATCATTGGCCAAAGTATCAGATATGATGATGTAGTTAAGTGCGGGTCCGTTAATCTTAATCAAATGAGTAAGGCCAAGCGTATCTTCTGGCGGCAGTACCCCTCGGTTAATCATTTTATTGGCAACAAATCTAAAACTCTTTTCTAGGTAAGGACGTAACATGCCATCCTTTCCAAAGCGCCACATAAATTTCTTTGGACTAGGAATAATATTTGCTAAAAACATGCATTCACTTAGGGTGAGTTCGGAAGCACTTTTTCTAAAATAAAACTGAGAAGCTTCACCAATTCCATAAACATTTGGCCCCCACTCAATGATGTTCAAATACACCTCATACATTCTATTTTTAGAACTGATATTGTTATTTTCGAGGATGTAAACCAATAAGATTTCCTCGAGCTTTCTGGCCATGGTTTTTTCACGGGTCAGGAAAACATTTTTCACCAATTGCATGCTAATGGTGCTTGCCCCGCGTTTAAACTTCCCTGTCCTAATGTTTTTAGCAATGGATTGTCTAAAGGCTTCTGTCACAAAACCCTTATGCCAATAAAAAGAAGGGTCTTCGGTGGTTAAAATCGTTTTTTGCAATAGCATGGAGATGCTTTCAAGCGGCACATAGGAAGGATTGGATGGTCCAACCAAAATTCCCCTAACTGGCCTCCCATTCTCATAGGGATGATGCATAAACTCTCGGTTAAGCTTGGTTAAATCGGCTTCCCCAAATTGTTGAATGCGAAGTTTATCTTTTTCGAGTGCGCTTTCAAAAACCATTTCATCAGGCTTGTTTTCATTAAAGATAAAATCCAGTCTATAAGAAAAACTACCTGTAGCATTCATGCCTTTCACATGAGAAAAAAGGCCTTCAGGCAAGGCGTCTACAAAAGTTTGTGCTTCTGTTTTCTCGGTTTTAATCACCAAATGGTAAATGGTATCTGGACCATTTTGGAAATAAACAAAGGGCCTAATCACAATGCCATTAAAATTTACCTTACTGCTGCTATCTAAAGAAACATAATTAGGTCCAATTCTGTAGGCATAATCAAATTCCATGTTGTCTATTACCACGTCTTTCGACGCAATTTTAGGATGATTAAGTAGAAAAGAATTTACGCTTGCTTTTCCATCAATATGCAGCACTTCGTCTTCTAGACTTATATTATTAATCACAAATCTAGCAGAACTAAAACCCGTTTTAAGGTTAAAACGCTCAGGCAAATAAGGCATTAAAATTCTACCGGTATCTGCTTTAGAAAAAATAATATCTGCTTGTTTTACATCTGGTTTTGCTGACCCACTTAGGCTCCAATTTTGGGAGAGTAACTGGGTATTCACTTGCATTTTTGAATCTACCTCGCCATTTTCATAGTTGAGCGAAAGCACTTTAAAATCTACCCATTTTTCATCATCTACACCCTTAATTGAAAAGTTATTAATATTAACCTTGGCGGGTATTTTATTGAGCACTTTAGAAATGAGTTTAAAGGCAATTTCTGCATAATTGGCTGGTTCATTATCTATCTCTTCGGGCTTATTGTTATCGTTAAGGCTAAGGCTGTCTTCGGTTTGAACCAAAAATGAGTCAAAATTTTTAATACTATCTCTTTTGGTAAGTTGAAGGTAACCCTCGTTAAGGGTAACTTCTGCAATGCGAATATCTCCAATAAGCGCATAAAGAAACTTAATGCGCAAAGAGAAATCTCCTAAGGTTAGCAGGGTATCCTTATGCTCAGGAATTAATTGCATTTGCTTGATGCTAACACCAGATATACCAGAGAAGCCAGCCTCTCCAACAATTAATTCTGTTTGGTATTTTTGCTTTAGTTTTACTTGTGCCTTTTGAATGGCTTTTTGTAAAAAGTAGCCTCTAAGGGAAAAATAAAACAAGACAATTAAAAAGAGAGCAATACCAAACACCTTTAGTGATAGTATTGCTAGCTTTTTATAGTTAAGGTTTTTAAGCATACACTAAAATTGCTTAAACCTGCATCAAATCTGCTTCTTTAGCAGCGCACAACTCATCTATTTTTTTGATGTAGTTATCAGTAGTTTTTTGAACCTGAGCTTCAGCAGTTTTAGCATCATCTTCTGGAACACCGTCTTTTTGCACTTTTTTAATGGCCTCGTTGATGTCTTTTCTGATGTTTCTTACTTGAACTTTGGCACTTTCGGCCTCAGCTTTCACTTTTTTTACAATATCTTTTCTACGCTCTTCTGTTAAAGGAGGTAAACTAATTCTAATCATAAGCCCATCATTTGAAGGTGCAAAACCTAAGTTAGAAATGATGATTCCCTTCTCAATAGCTTGAATCATATTTTTTTCCCAGGGCTGAATAGCAATGCTTCGGGCATCGGGTGTATTGATGTTAGCAACCTGACTGATAGGCACTAACTGGCCATAATACTCTACTTTTACAACATCCAACATGGAAGGATGTGCTTTTCCAGCTCTGATTTTTGTGAATTCATTTGCAGCATGGTCTACCGCTGCATCCATGCTTTTCTTTAATTGGTCAAACAAAGGTTGTAATCTAGGATCGCTCATAATTGATGTCTTTTTGGGAGTTCGCAAATTACAAACCTGAACCTGAATTTATGAAATATTTTTTAGAACGAGCCTCATTTTTATCTTTGCAGCATAAATTATGGATAGAAGAGTAAGAGTTAGGTTCGCACCTAGTCCAACTGGTGCACTGCATATTGGCGGCGTAAGGACGGCATTGTACAATTATTTGTTTGCAAAAAAACATGGCGGAGATTTCCTGCTACGTATTGAGGACACTGACCAAACGCGCTTTGTGCCAGGTGCTGAAGCCTATATTATTGAGTCTTTAAAATGGCTAGGCATCGAACCCGTTGAAGGCGTGGGTTTTGGTTCAGATGCTTCTGGTGGACCGCACACGCCTTACCGCCAAAGTGAGCGTAAACCTATGTATAGGCAATATGTTATGCAATTGATGGAAGCCGGTCATGCCTATTACGCATTTGACACTACAGAGGAATTAGACGGTATGCGAGAGCGTCTGAAGGCCAGCAATGTAGACGCAAAATACGATGCCATTACAAGGTCTACCATGAAAAACTCATTGACCTTATCTGAAGATGAAGTGCAAAAACGCTTAGAAAGTGGCGACCCATATGTGGTTCGGTTCAAACTGCCAAGAAAAGAAGAAGTAAAATTTCATGATGAAATTCGCGGTTGGGTAAGCTTTAATACTGGTCAGTTAGACGATAAAGTTTTATTTAAAAGTGACGGCATGCCTACCTATCATTTGGCCAATGTGGTAGATGATTATTTAATGGAAATCTCCCATGTGATTAGAGGTGAAGAGTGGTTACCTTCGGCGCCTTTACACGTACTTTTATACAGGGCTTTTGGTTGGGAAGACAAAATGCCAAAGTTTGCGCATTTGCCTTTATTATTAAAACCAGAAGGAAATGGAAAGCTAAGCAAAAGAGATGGCGACCGTCTAGGATTTCCAGTATTTCCATTAAATTGGGTTGACCCTAGCACCGGCGAAATGAGTTCAGGATATAGGGAAGCAGGCTATTTGCCAGATGCAGTGGTTAACTTGTTGGCCATGTTAGGCTGGAATCCAGGAAGCAATCAAGAGATATTTACAATGGACGAGCTGATTGCTGCATTTTCATTAGAAAGGGTGAGTAAATCGGGAGCAAAATTCGACCAAAACAAAGCTAAGTGGTATAACCAACAATATCTTAGAAAATTAGACGATAGCGCTTTGTTGCCTTTTCTTTTGACGAGTTTGGAAGAAAATGGATTGAACACTAATTTTTCGGAGGCATATAGTTTAAAGGTTTGCAGTTTGGTAAAAGAGAAAATGAGTTTTACCAAGGAGATTTGGGACATCAGCATGTATTTCTTTTTAGACCCTTCGGAATATGATTTGGCGGTTATACAAAAAAGATGGAATGAAAAGATTCCAGCCTTGTTAAAAGACATTCAAACTGGCCTAGCGTCTGAAGAATTGCTAGATGCTCAGTCAATTGAAAGAATTTATAATGAATGTTTGACCCAAAACGGAATTTTAGGAAAAGACTTTTTGCAATTATTTAGAGTATGTTTGACAGGAGTAGCAGGTGGTCCTCCTTTATTTGAAATTGCCGCTTTGATAGGTAGGGAAGCTTTAGGAAGAAGAATTGAACATGCGATACAAGAATTTGAAAATTTACATAAACAATAAAACAATGAAATTATTAAAACTTAGTTACCTACTTGTTGTATTAGTATTTTTAGGTAGTTGTCAATTGGCCAAATTCGACAGGGTACCAGGAGAAGAATTGGTTAATATTCCGGTTGAGTTTCATGGAAGATTTGCCATGGCCCCGATAGATAACAAAGGCATTTTGGGCAGTGATAGTATTTACTTGGTAATAGAAAGCAGTATAATTCAAGTTATTTCCAAGTCTATCAATTTCACAAAGATTCACAACCAAGATTTTAAAACTTCCAAGTTTAGAGGGAAAATTCTTTTTGCTTTAAATGATCCAACCATTCCTGGTCTTTGGAATCTTTTTATTCTAGAAAATCAGAAAAGCCATATTAGAATCTATCCTTTATTGGATAAAAGAACAAATGCGGAAGAAGCAGGTAAAATTGGAAATTACATGCCACAACAAATGCTCAATATTACATCTGATCCTATTCCGCCACCACAATACCCTATGTCAGAAGCTGGCGCGGCACCAATTGCTAGTCCAAACCAAGGTTTACCTTCTAGAGTATTCTTTTTCACCATGATGGAAGACCAATTTGAACAGTACACTACCAATGAAATTATTGGCAAGGAATATTATCAGTTCAATAAGATTGAAGTTAAAGCCAAGAAAAAATAAGCATGAACAGACCCATAAGAGTTTTGGTAGCAAAAATTGGCCTCGACGGGCATGACAGAGGTGCAAAGGTAATTGCAACAGCTTTAAGAGACGCCGGTATGGAAGTAATTTACACTGGTTTAAGGCAAACACCTGAAATGGTTGTGCAGGCTGCTATTCAAGAAGATGTTGATGTAATTGGCGTAAGTATTTTATCTGGTGCACATTTAAGTGTATTTAAGCGCTTGAATGAGCTTTTGGTTCAAAACGATATAAAAGATGTACTGGTAACTGGAGGTGGAATCATTCCTGAAGAAGACATAAATGAGTTAAACAGCATTGGTGTGGGTAAATTATTTACACCAGGCACTAATACTAGTGAAATTGCTGATTATATTAAAGATTGGGTAACTAAAAACAGAAACTTTTAAGGTTTTAATGGGTTAATTTAAAATTAACCTAACAAGTGTTTTTATTTATTTGAATTTAGAAGTAACCTTGCACAGCAAAAAAAAGACTAATGACAGCAACTGCTATGTATCAAACAATTATTACAGAGTCGAAAGACCAAATCTTTTACATTACCATCAATAGAGAGGATAAATTGAATGCTTTGAATATTCAAACCCTTTCAGACATAAAAAATGCGGTATTAAGCATTTATGATGATTCAACTATTAGAGGAGTAATTCTCACAGGAAAAGGCACCAAGGCATTTGCTGCTGGAGCAGATATTGCTGAGTTTGCTAACTTCACCGTAGAAGAAGGAACAAAAATGAGTGAGGAAGGTCATGGCGTTTTAAGAGCTATTGATCATTGCCCAAAACCTGTAATTGCGGCCATCAATGGATTTGCATTAGGAGGAGGAAACGAGTTAGCAATGTCTTGCCATATCAGAATTTGTTCTGAAAGAGCACGTTTTGGACAACCAGAAGTGAATTTAGGTATTACCCCAGGTTATGCTGGAACCCAAAGGTTAGCCCAATTAATTGGTAAAGGAAGAGCCTTAGAGTTTTTGATGACTGGCGACATGATGGATGCTCAAACTGCACTAAACTACGGTTTGGTAAATTATGTTGTGCCGCAAGAACAATTGATTTCGAAAGCTGAAGAGTTATTAAACAAAATAAAAACAAAAGCTCCAATGGCCATTGCTTCAGTGATTCGTTGTGTGAACGCTTACTACGAAAAACGTGCAGATGGAAATGATGTGGAAATAAATGAATTTGGTAATTTCTTTGGTAGTGAAGACTTTATAGAAGGAACAAAAGCCTTTTTAGAAAAGCGTCCTGCCAATTTTAAAGGAAATTAGTTAAATGCAATTTGAATCACACAATCCATATACAGAAACGGTTTTAAGTTCGTATCCATTTGAAGATTCTAAAAGCATAATACAAAAACTTGAGCGCGCACAAGATGCGTTCTATACTTGGAAAAAGAGTAGCTTCGAAGCACGAGCTACTCTTTTTTTGCGTTTAAAAGATCTATTAGAACAACATGCAGAGCGCCTTGGAAAATTGGCAGCAGAAGAAATGGGTAAACTGGCTACTCATGCCAGTGCAGAGGTGTTAAAATCTGCCAGCTTATGTAGCTATTATGCAGCAAGTGCACAACAAAGCTTAGCTCCTAGCATTGAAAAAGCTGATGACCAAATTGAGGTACAAATTTCTTTTGAACCACTTGGTGTAATCTTAGGTATTTTTCCTTGGAACTTCCCCTACTGGCAAATTCTAAGAAGCGCCTTACCAACTGTTATGAGTGGCAATGTAATGTTGGTGAAACCAGCGCCCAACGTGCCTAGATGCAGTTTAGCTTTACAAGAACTTATCGAGGAAGCAGGTTTTCCAAAAGGGGTAATCCAAACTGTTTTTGCCAGCAATGAACAGGTGGGGGAATTGCTAAAAAACACAAACATAAAAGCAGTTTCTTTAACTGGTAGTGAGCGAGCTGGAAGTATGGTTGCAGCTATGGCTGCCTCACAAATTAAGCCATCGGTATTGGAGTTAGGCGGTTCAGACCCACTCATTATTTTGGATGACGCACCTTTAGAAGAAATCATAGACCAAGTAGTTTTCTCGAGGTTTCAAAACAATGGACAAAGTTGCGTTGCTGCTAAACGCTTTTTGGTTCAAACCGAACTAAAAGAAAAGTTTGAGAAAATATTAATTGAAAAAGTAAGTGCCTTAAAATTAGGCAACCCTTTAGAAAAAGGTATAGACATTGGGCCTTTGGCTAGAAAAGACTTAAAAGAACTTTTGGCAATGCAGGTAGAAAAAAGTATTGCAGCAGGTGCAAGCATTTTATTTCAACAAAATCAAATACCTGCAAAAGGTTGGTTCTTCCCTCCCACTGTTTTAATAAATGTACCCAAGGAAAGTGTGGCTTATGAGGAGGAATTATTTGGACCAGTTGTGAGCGTGTTCTATTTTAAAAATGATGAAGAAGCAATTTCAATTGCCAATGATACAAGATTTGGTTTAGGTGCCAGTATTTACGGTAAAAATCTAAAACGTGCAGAAGCCATGGCGGCAGAAATAGAAAGTGGCATGGTGTATATCAACACCATTGTTAAAAGCGATGTGCGCTATCCATTTGGTGGCATAAAGGCTAGCGGTTATGGCAGAGAACTAGGGCCACAAGGATTAAAAGCCTTCACGCAAACCAAGACCATTTGGATTAAACAGTAGCAATTACTTTTAACTCAATAGCAATTGGTGTAGGAAGGCAATTGATTTCTATGGTGGTTCGGCAAGGTGGGTCTATGGCAAAATACTCCGCCCAGAGTTTATTGTAAGTTTTAAAATCGTCTTTCATATTGGTAAGAAAAACGGTTACATCCACTATTTTATCCCAGCTACTGCCCGAGTCTTCCAAAATGTTTTTGATATTATTAAACACCGAACGGCATTGCGCTTCTATATCATAACTGATAATATTGCCATTTTCATCTAATTCTACCCCAGGAATTTTTTTGGTACCACGTTCTCTGGGGCCTACACCAGATAAAAATAAAAGGTTACCAACTTTTCGGGCATGTGGATAATGCCCAACGGGTTCAGGTGCTTTATGGGAGTCTATTGATTGGTTATTCATAAATTTATGGATGCGAATTTACTTACTAAAATAGGCAAAAAAACGATACTGTCTTAATTTTATAGCTGGCTTTAGCAATAGCGTGTACCACTTTGGTTTTAATCCATTGATGTACCAAGCTTTTCTATCTTCCAGATTTGCTCTAAGCCGGTTAAACAAGGTTCGATTACTAGTGCCACCTGTTCTCATTTTTACAAAGAACTTCGGAATATATTTTAATGCAATTTCTTGCTTATGGATAAAACGAAGCATGAGTTCATAATCGGCTGCACTCTTTAAAGAAGTATTAAACGCACCAAACTTTTGATATAACTCTCGCTTTACAAAAAAGGCAGGATGTGGTGGCATCCAACCTAAAAAGAAATCATTTTTTTTGTATTGACCCGAATCCCATAAACGCACGATTTTGTTGATGTTGGAGTCTTTAACGTAATACAAATTTGAATAAACTGCGTCACAATTTTCTTTGATAAAAACCTCAACCACTTGGGAAAGAACAAAAGGGTGCATGTAAAAGTCGTCTGAATGCAACAAAGCAATAATGTCTCCAGTTGCCAAATTGATTCCTTTGTTTAAGGCATAATAAACACCTTCATCTGGCTCTGAAATAAAATGGTGTATTTGCTTTCCATATTGTTTAACCACCTCAACTGTGCCATCATTTGAGCCCCCATCAACAATAATATATTCTATCTCTACATGCTTTTGTGAAAGCACAGATTCTATGGCATCTTTTATAAATGCTTGGTTGTGATAAACAGCAGTGATAACAGACACTTTCATCTTAGGGATAACTTATTTACAGTAGTGCGAACTGTATCAAAAAACCAACCATATTTCCAAAAATATTTAAAGGCTGATGAGATGTGATACAACAATAATTTATTGCTTTTATAAGACCCTTTTTCGTAATGATGGATAATACTTACTTCGGGATAATACACCGTTTTAAACTGCTGATTGATACGCCTGCTTAAGTCAGTATCTTCTAAATACATAAAAAAACGATCATCAAATAAACCAGTAAATTTTAAGGCTTCACAGCGCATGAGCATAAAGCAACCCGACAAATTTGGGACCTCCATGGTTTGATTATAGTCTTTGTGCTTCAATTCATACTGCTCCATTCTATGTTTGAACCAAGGATGCAAAAAATTAGGAATAAAGCGGCGCATGATTAAGTCGAAGGGCGTAGGCATTAATTTACACAAATGTTGAATTTCACCATTGGGATACAATACTTTTGGCATTAACAAACCTATATTTGGATGTGAATCCATGTAGGCAATCATTTGTGAAATGGCGTTTGGTTCAAACCGAATATCTGGATTTAAAACCAAATGATACTTAGCCGTTTTTAAAGATTGTGAAATGGCTAAATTATGTGCGCAACCATAGCCTAAATTGCTACCACTAAAATGGTATTGAATTGGAAGGTTCTCAGGTAAGTTATGCTGTAAATTATTGGTAGGAGAATTATCTATTAAAGTAAGGTAAGTTGATACCTTGCAGGAAAGCACACTTTCTATTAAGCCTTCTATTTGTATATAGTTGTGCTTGTATAACACCAATGAAACAGCTAATGTGTTGAGGCTTGTAGTCAAAGCATGTATTATTTTTGGGCAATAATTACATATTTAGGTGGCGCAATTCCCAAAGCTGGCTTATCAATTAAACGCAATTCCACCTTCGCAAAACCTATAGATTCTAATAAGAGTTTAATATCTGTACCATAATTTCTAAAAGCTAATATCCCTTTGTTTCGCAGATGGTCGCCATGGTATTCTGGTGACAATATATGCACCAATTCTCCATTTTCTATTTTAGCACGCTGTTGTGTGGTGCTTTGACCTAAATTAAGTGGAACAGTGAAGATAAAATATCCATTAGGCTTAAGACATCTTAACACTTCTGAATAGCCTTTGGCATCATCAGGAACATGCTCAAACACCTCGGTAGAGGTCATTAAATCAAATTTATTATCCTCAAAACTTAGGTTTTGCAAATCTTGACATTGCACCCCAGCTTTAAATTGGCCAGAGGGTGTATCATCATAATATTCCGAATAAGTTAACGAGGGAAAACACTTAGATAAGTACTTAAAAATTGCACCATGCTTTGAGAACTCATGCACTTTCAAGTTTGGGTCAAAACTAAAACTATTAAGAACGTCTCCCATTGCCCTATGAATAAATGTAGAACGGCACTTTATGCAACGCAAGCCAAAAATGGTACTATTGATTCTAATTAATGGAAAGCCACATAGATTACAGGAGATAAACATTACTTTATTATGATTTGAGTATAAACCACAATATTATAAAATAATACGAGATTAACTTGCTTAGGCTACACAACTTTGTTAATTTTACCAGCTATAAAGATAAAGCAGATTCTAAAAAAAGTACTGCAAACATTAGGCAGAAACTTGGTTTCAACTGCTGATTTTAAAGACGAAACAAGTTTATTAGCCTTAGGTGCTTTGCTATCTAAGCAGCAGTATAGCATGCAATCGAGCCAGCTAAACGACTATGAATTCAGAATTTTTAGTCAGTTTGGAGACGACGGCATTCTTCAATATCTCATAAAAAACATTGCGATTAAGAACGATATCTTTATTGAATTTGGAGTTGAAAACTTTTTGGAATCGAACACGCGTTTTTTGATGATGAACAACAATTGCTCGGGATTTGTTATGGATGGCTCTGCAAAGGCCATGCAAAGTTTGGTAAATCAAGCATGGTATTGGAAATTTAATTTAACCCAAAAAGCTGTTTTTATAGATAAAGATAATATTAATGAGCTGCTTGCTGAAAAAGGGTTTTCAGACATTGGCTTATTGCATATTGACCTTGATGGAAATGATTATCATATTTTTAACGCATTGGATGTATCTCGATTGTCCCCAGCTATAATCATTGCAGAATACAACAGTGTATTTGGCTCTGAGCGGCTGATTAGCGTTCCCTATCAACAAAACTTTTATAGAACGAATGCTCATTATAGCAACTTATATGCTGGCGCTTCCTTGCCTGCATTAAACCAAGTTGCCCAAACAAAAGGATATACATTAGTGGGTTGTAATTTAGCAGGCAATAATGCATATTTTGTAAAACGAGAATTGCTAACGGAAAAGGTGAAGGAAGTTTCTTTGGCAAGCGCTTTTAGGGAAAGTAAATTTAGAGAAAGTAGAAACCCAGATTTTACATTTTCATACCTGAATGGAGCAGAAAGATTGGAATTAATTAAAGGAATGGAAGTCTTAAATGTAGCTACACAACAACTAGAAAAAATTTAAGTTGACTGCAGTTCTTGCCTTAGGTAAGATTGCAAACTTCTTTATACACTTGAAGGTATTTGGCGGACATTTGCTGTATGCTAATGGTTTCAACTGCAGGTTTAGTAGAAATAAAATTCATTCGATTGATTAACAAATTGGCAAGTTGAGAAACATTTTTGGGTTCAAAAAAACCAATAGAAGCACCTGTTAATGCGGCCACTTCTCTATGAGGTGGAATATTGCTTAATAATAATTCCAAACCACAACCCAAGGCTTCCAAAGGAGCGTTTGGCATACCTTCAGACAAAGAGGGCGATATAAACACATCGGCTGCTTGATACCAATGATTAACTTCGGCTATTTGTCCTTTGAAAAAAATTTGATTATGATTTTCTGCAATCGACTTCAAGCGGGGTAAACTATCTCCAATTCCAAGAATATAAAGCTGTGCCTTATTATTAATAGGGGCTATATTTTTGAAGGCTTCTAGTAAGGTTTGTACAGACTTTAGCTCGCTTAACCTTCCAGCATAAATAAAAACAACGGCATCCAATGGAATGGAAAGGCTTTTACGCATCTTTGCTTTATGCTCCGAGCTGATTGAATGGAAAATTTGGGTATCGATACCATTTGGAATTACAATAGCCTTAGGAGAGATAAACGAGGTGGATTTTAAGTTTGCAGAAACTACGGTTTGAACCGAGGCGCCAGCAAAAGCAACCATGTGAATGAGGCAAGAAACTATTCCTTTAAACAAGCCAAAATCGGTGGTATAATTGTAAAACATATTTCCATGCAATGTAGAAACATGTGGAAGCACTCCTGCGCATAAACTTCCAAAAACATTGCCGCGTAAACCATGTGTATGAATTAGTTGGGGAGAAAGTTTCTGTATGTTATCCTCAATGAATTTTATTGAACCTAATAGGCCTACATTCGGTGCTTGAATGATATTGACGCCCGCTTCTTTAAACAAACCATCGGTATTTGTTGGTAATTGAGGAGATAATAATAGGAGGTGAAACTCTACCTCAGACACTGCCAATTCCTTACAAATATTGTACATGATGCGTGTTAAACCACCCCCACGGGTAGTTGAATGTATGATGAGAACCCTTATCATACATTTGGTGCTAATTGTGTTTGTTTCAGAAACACTTGATAATAGTAACGGGTATCTATGCAGAACATTAGGTAAACAGGCAGAAAATAATAAGAACTATTAGGTAAAATTAGAAATTGAATAAGGAAAAACAAAAAGAACAATACTGTACCTGATTTTATGGCTCGCTTGCTTAATAAAAAAACCCAATAAAGGAAGTAGAGTGAAAGAATACCATACTGCGTCCACAAAAATAAGGGGCCATTATGCGGAAAAGTTACCCATGGGCTTTGGGCTGAATTGGTATAGGATTCGAGGTATCCAAAAGCACCTGGACCAAATACAATAAAATTACTTTTGATAAAATTGAACCCAGCCTCAATGGATGCATTTCTTTCAAAATCACTTAAAGAGGACATTTTGTTTTGGGAAGGAAAAAGAATACGCGCAATAGAGGTATTTGGATTTTCCACAGCATAGTTTTTCAAGGGTTCGTTAAAGATAATTGCCAATAAAAAAAACACTAAAATGCTTGCAAAGAATGTTATGGCAGTGGCCTTCCAATTTTTATTTATGCCAAGCGAAATAAACCAAATAATAAACAACAATAAACCTTGACGCGAGCCTGAAGTTTCTATTAATAAAAATACAGGCAGAATTAAAAGTGTAATTACTACAAGTTTACCCCTCTTAAATACAAAATCATAAAAGGTAAAGAACGCACTAAAATAAACAACTAGTGCAGTTGAATAGGTGTTTGGATCAATTAAAGTGGCGCCAATTCTAGTAAGATTTCCTCTAACTAGGTTTGGAGGTAAAAGCAAGGCAAACAATAAGGGGAATTCCTTTTCTACCCATCCTAAAATTAGTAAGGCAATAAGTGCCAATAATGCCGATAAACCAAAATACCTCGCCATGGCTTCCCAAGTAATTCGTATTGAAAGTGTCCAACCTATAAAAAACAAATAAATCAACACCCTAAGAATATCATTAGGATTAAAAGTACTACCTCTAAAAATTAACTCTGGTATATATAAGAAAAAAGAAAAAACCACAAAGCCAATAATCATCCAAAAATTGATATGAAAGAGGAGTTTGGAATAATTGATGCGTTTAAAAAAGTAAAAGGCGGAAATGGTTAAAACGCCAATTATTGGCAAAATGGAAGGCAAGCTAAACAATCCAGAAATATAATACAAATTAGTCATTAAGGTGATGCCAACTAAATAGTTGAGCCTAGATTCTAATTTGGTTACTTTTACCTGCTGAGCATTTTGCACTTGTGCAAATTATAAAATTATGTCTTATCCTCCTAACCCCTTAAACATTTAACTTTCCAATGCTTCTTAAGATTTGAAGTATAACTTGGTTCAATCCATTTGGAAAATATTGCATCATTTGTAAAAGCATTATGCTGTTCTTTTGCGGGTAAGCATTTAAGCGTTTGTCTTTAAGCCACCCTTTTGCTTCGGAGATTTGCCCAGCCTTTATACATGCAAATGCCACCCCAAAAACAATATAACCTGTAAAGGCATGAAATGAATTTTCATAAGGTTTAAGATTTGGATGGGAATTAAACAAATCTTCAATCTTCTTCAATAACAAAGCATAAGATTGTAGGTGCAAATGTTTAATAGAGCGATTCTCTGCATTTAAGTGATAAACAGAGCCTACATAATTTCCAATTATTACATTACTATCCACAAAAAATCTGGCCCATAAATCAATGTCTTCGCCAACTGTTAACCTTGGGTCAAACCCTAAATGTTTGCTTAAACTTTTTTTTGATATACAAACAGAATTGGTATGAACGGGCATTTGCCCATTAACAAATGCTTCAAAAAAATTATTTAAAATGTATTTGTTTCCATCCATCCAGGCGGAGTTAATAGTTGGCTGTATTTCTTTCCCTTGTATGCTTATCAATTTATATCTATTTGCATACAAATCTGCACTTGGATTGTCTATGATGAGTTGGTTTAATCTTTCTAAATTCTCTGGCTCGTAAATATCATCGGCGTCTAAAAAACAAATATAATCTCCATTGGCCTTGTTACAACCTGTATTGCGTGCAAAAGAAACACCTTGTTGTCTTTCATTGTAAACAAACAATTTTTCAGAACGAATTTTACCTATAATTTCTAGTGATTGATCAGACGAATTATTATCAACCACAATCAATTCAAAATCCTGAAAAGTTTGGTTCAAAACAGAATCAATAGCGCGTTTTATGCTAGTGCCTTTATTATAGGATGGAATAATAACCGAAAACCTCATTTTTGTTCTTCTATGTTTGTAACAAAATAATACTTGAATCGCCTGTAAAACCTATAAAAAATCAAATTGCTTTTTATTGAATTTAATCCTCGCGACTTTGCGTAACTGTACCATTTCTTTACCCAAATGCTAGGGATATTAAAAAGTGTATTAAACTCTTTTTGCATGGCAATATCTTCATCAAACATTTTTAGCAAATTATTTGCATTACTTGAGACGCCATCTTCTAGGTATTTAGCAAGTACAAACTCAACATGTAAAAATGCTGCTGATTGATAGGCAAAAAATGTTTTAGTTAGGTGATGCATATCTCCTCTGATTGGGTATTTCCTAAAGTCGAACTTTCCAATTTTTTCAAACACCTCAGCATGCATCATCATAGATTGATGATTAAGCTGGAGGATACCATGTTTAAAATTTTTCTCAATTGGAGGATAAAAGTGCTTGATGAATTTCAATGAACCGCTAAATACTAAAGTATCTCCAAAGATTACTTTAATTTTAGTTGAGTTAACTTTTGAAAATATCCTTTCAATTATCTTAGGTTCAGCAAAGGTATCTCCCATGTTCATAAACCAAATCCACTCTCCACTTGCCATGGATACTCCTTTATTCATTGCGTCATAAATCCCTAAATCTGGCTCGCTACAATAAACTGATATCAATGATTTATAACTTTCATAAATCCGCAAACTAATTGCGTCTGAACAGTTATCAATTAAAATCACTTCTGTATTTGTATAGCTTAATGCAGCTATAGAATCGAAAGTTAATTTTGCCCTATCACCTGGGTTATAAGCCACGCAAATAATGCTAACTTTTGGGTTACTTTTCAGTAACGAATTGTTATTTTTTGCGTGTTGGTTCAAACCGAAATGCCTTTAAAATTTTCTTGAGCAAATTTAATAGCTTCATTTAACTTAGAAGCCAATTGTTGGGTTTGTTGTTGCTGCAATTGTTTATCCAATGGCTTATTCAATTTCCCTTTATTTACTGTTTGAACCAACTTTTGCGCCAAATCTTTTGGATTTCCTGCTTCAAAAAACTCACAGCGTTCGTCTTCAATTTCTCGATTAATGGGAATATCACTCAACACCACGTATTTATTTCTTGCCAAGGCCTCATAAACAACTCCCCCACCTGGACCGCCTTCGAACAATGTGGGTTGCAATACAGCAATGGCTTTTTGCATCAATAAAACTTGTTCTTCTTTGCTGATGTATCCGAGTAAATGAACCTGCTTTTCAATTCCTAATTGTTTGATTAGTTGCCTTAATTCATTGGCGTATTCAGGAAAGCGGTAATCATGTATTTCACCTGTACAAACCAAATGAATGTGTTGGTTTGAACCCAAAGCAAAAAATTCTTTCATTGCTTTAAATGCTGTTGCATGGTCTTTGTGCTTCCAAAATTGATTTGAAATCAAAAAAAATGATTCAGGAAGTTTGAATTTATCTAAGTTTCCTTCTAACATTTCTTGACCATACAAAGGGCAAAAGGGAAGGGCAAAAACTTTTTGTGAATTTGCACCCAAAAATTCAATGGCATCCTTTCTCACAGCTCTTGCGTTAACAATGATGGCTGGCGCTGAAGAAACCATTTCTGCAAATGCCAAATCTCTAACTGTTATTTCGGCTTTCGTAAAAAAATGTGGTAAATATTTATGTTGAAAATCGTAAAGATATCCTAGCCAAGGAATTGGAAATCCAATTGGCATCGGATAAAAACATGGTAGGATAAAATCTAATTGATAAGGTGCAAGAACATCAGCTAATTTTTCTGGGGCATGTCGAAGGATTATTAACTCGAGCTTTGCTTCCTTTTGCAACACAGTTTCTATATGTTTTAAGTTTAAAGGTTTAGGTAAAGCCGCAACATATTTCTTCTTAATTGGCAATGCATTAAAGCTCTTTTTGATGTAATATTTTAGGTAACTACTTGGCGAAATTTTCTTAATTGGAATAACTAAAAACAGTTTGTTATTTTCTGCATTTGGCAAGGCGTTTAAACCACGTAATAGAATTCTTAAGAAATCTATTCCACCACCCCATTCTACAAACATATCACCGTATATACCAATGCGCATTTTACTTTATTTTTTTTGCCGGAACCCCTGCATATACGCCTGGTTCGGCAATTGATTTAACTACAACTGCTCCTGCCCCAATAACAACATCATCACAAATTTGTACTTTTTCTTTTATCGTAGCTCCTGCGCCAATTAAAACCCTATTTCCAATGGTTACGTTTCCCGAAATTTTTGCACCAGGAAAAATACTCAAGGCGTCTCCAATGATGCAATCATGTCCAATAGTTGAATGGATACTTTGATATAAAAAATTTCCAATTTTTGAATCTGGCATCACTGCAGCGCCATAACAAAAGATATTTCCAAACCCGTGTTCAAACCTGTTTGTTCTTATGTCGACGCTATTTTGTGGATGCATAAAACTTGGGAAAACTGCGTTGGGAAGTTTGTTTAAAATCTTCTTTGAAATTGCGTATCTAATATGTGGCTCAGCAATGGCAACCACAAAAGCAGTTGTTAAATCTATACTGGGATTTGAGAAAAAATCTTCTTCAGCTAATACAGGTTTGCCGATGAACAAATCTGGATGCGCTGATTTATCTACGAAGCAATTAACTTCCATTTTTTGGTTTTGAGAACTGTTAATTGCAGACAATAGCCATTCTACTTCTTTGGCACAGCCTGCTGCTCCAAAAATGGTCAGTTTCATGGTTTAAAAGATTTAATAGTTTCACAAATAAAGGTAACGTCCTTATCTGTTAAACCGGGATAGCTAGGTAGGTTCAGACCTCGCCAACCTAAATCTTCTGCCACCGGAAATGCTGTATAGGTTTTGCCGTACATAGGCATGGTATGAACTGGGTAAAACAAGGGCCTAGTTTCTATTCCGTTTTGTTCTAGGTGCGTGCGCAGGTTTTCTCTTTGACTAGAATCTGGAACTAAAATAGAGCACATCCAATAGGTATGTAAAACATCTGCATGTGCGTTGTGGAAGGTGTATGCGGTATTGGACAATAAGGATTTATACAGCTGGGCAACTTCCTTTTTTCGTTTTATAAAGGTTTCTACTTGTTCTAATTGTGCTAATCCGATAGCGGCGCAGATATTGGTCATTCTATAATTATAACCAATGATATCGTGCCAATACTGACGATGTTTTGCTAGGCCTTGCCCCTTTAAATGGACCACTCTATCTAGCAAAGTTTCATTTGCACAAATCACCATGCCTCCTTCACCTGTGGTTATGGTTTTGTTTCCAAAAAAGCTAAAGGTGGCAATATCACCAAACCCACCTACTTTTTTTCCTTTATAGCTTGAACCAATCGCCTCTGCGCAATCTTCAATTAAGAATAGTCTATTGGTTTTACAAATTGCACTTAGGGTGTCCATTTCGCAAGGATGGCCATAAAGATGAACGGCCATAACTGCCTTTGTTTTAGGCGTAATTTTGCGCTTAACATCTTCAGGATCCATTTGCCATGTATCTTTTAGGCTATCCACAAAAACGGGGGTTGCTCCAACATAGGCAATGGCATTAACTGAAGCGATATAGGTAAGCGTTGGAACAATTACCTCATCCCCTTCTCCAATTCCTAGGGCAAGCATAGATAGATGTAGGGCAACTGTACCATTACAAACGGAAGCAGCATATTTAGTATCAGTAAAGCGTGCAAATTCACTTTCAAAAGCTTGGATGAATTTTCCTTTAGATGAAATCCAAGTAGAGTCTAAACATTCATTTACATATTCCTTTTCTTTTCCAGTTAGTGCAGGTTGATATACCGGATACTTCATTCAATTCAATTTAACGTGTTACACAATATTACATTATTTTCTCCAAATCCCTTTTGCCTTATTACTTAGCACCAAATAGGTTTGCAAGGGCCCAAGAATAGCTCCAATGAGCAAAGTTACGTTAATGGCAATAAATATATTGACATAATGAAAACCTAAGCAATTATTAAAAAAATAAAGGAGCGGAATCATTCCAAAAACAACTAACAAAGAGCCCAACACTTGAATTCGCAAAAGTCCAACTCCATTTAGAAAAAAGGAAAAGATATTTCCCCAACCACAAAGTGCCACAAAGATAGCACCCATTAAAAAGGAAAACTTGTTTGGAAGTGTTGAATTGCCATTTTTACCTAACCAAAAGGCAAAAGCACCTTCAGAGAAATAGACCATTACAATTAAGAGAATCAGATAGACTAACCATAAAAGGAGTAAGTTCTTTATCATACTTTTTATCCAATGGAAATCTTTTTTAAT
Organism: Chitinophaga pinensis; assembly: GCA_945898275.1. Taxonomy (GTDB): domain Bacteria; phylum Bacteroidota; class Bacteroidia; order UKL13-3; family UKL13-3; genus B1. The sequence goes on from CAMDHZ010000031.1 coordinate 27,565, forward strand.
CCATGCATCTGTGAAACCTGCCCAAAAGGGAGTGAGTATGATAGAAAAACCCATCATTGGAATTGAAAAGTATTTATTTACTAAACCAAACTCGGCAGAAGCCTCCATTCCATAAAGCGAGCCCGCTAAGAACCCACCAATTGTAAATAAAAAAACTGCTGAAATTTGAATGAAAAAAAACTGAATTCCCTTGCCCAAGAGTTGAGGTAACAAGGTAAAATCTATATTAGCAAAGCTAGGACGAACCGCTTGAAGAATATTCTTATAAACAGGAAATGAACTCAATAGGTAAATCAAAACAGGTAACATTGATAGGATTGCAACCTTTATATCAAAATTTAAGTTTGGTTCAACACTAAACCACCAAGCCATTAAAAAGGTGGCAGCAATTTGAAGCAATTCGATAAAACTACTTAACGCAACTTTATGGGAAGCAATTAAAACAGTGTTTAAAACAGAAACAAATAATTTAATACAAAAAAATAAGGTTACCCAATTTAATGCCTTTTGCGCCTGAATGGCTTCAGTTGCTGAAATATTAAAGAGAGACGCCCAATCCACCCAAGGACTTAACAAAGCAAACAATAAAAATATTAACAAGGCAAAACCTGCGAGCAAAGCATAAATTGTACTTAGATAAGTTTTGGCTTCCAACCATTTTTCTGAAGCTATTGAAGCAGTAAATTTATTTCTGAACCCATTAGATAAACCAAAATCTAGGGTATAAAAAGAATTAGCGAATGATGATATAGCAAGCCATAAGCCATAGTTTCTTACGCCAAATGCATTCATAAGATAAGGTACAGTTGCCATTCCCAAAACAGCAGAAAAAAACTTGAAAACGATTGAAAAAGAAATGTTTTTTACAATCCCAATTGACCGTTGTGAGTATTTAAAAAAAATTCCCAAATTTAAGCTGGAATTAAATTACCAATTCGTTTGTAGTTAATAATAATAAATATGAATACCATTAATCCAAAACCAAGAAATAGAAATGCAGTGAAACCAAAAAGGCCCCAAGTTATTGCAGTTCTATCCTTTTTTTCTAGAGGTAAATATGGCCTCTCAATTACTTGTATTCCTGGTTTGCTTTGATCCAAATTAAACCTAGCAATTTCCTTGTTTTTTATTATTTCCGCATACAAAATATTGAGTAGTTCTGCCTCTTTACGCGCCCTCATTTCATTTATTTTACCCTGATTTTTAAAAACATTAAATGCAGCATCTGCAGCAATTGCTGTTTCATTCTCCTTATTTCTCAATAGCGCCTCAATAGAATCTGCTTTATATGAAATTAGCGCATAATTTTCTTCTAATGATTTGGTTACTGCATCTACATAAAAGGATTCTGTTGCATTAAAAATCGCTTCTAAGAAGGCCTTACTTAATTGCTCATTTCTACATTCAAAATCCATTGTTAAAATTCCACTAGCTTGGTTGCCTACAAAGGCGTTACCTTTCTTTTTTAAAGCATCCGAATGGTAGCGGTTTGAATTCAATAAAAAATTATAAATTGATGAAATGGCTAAATGTTCTTGAAAACTGCATGCCTCCAAATTTATTGAATTAAACCCATCAAAACCTTCCATGAGCGTATCAGCTGCCCAAGCCTCTTTAATTTTAAAGATGTTTGCTATTTCATCACCAATTCTGGTTTTGCCATTTAGATATGGAAGTAGCATGGCCTCGCCTAAAATTTTGCGAGAACCTAAAAGATACAAAATTCTATCTTCGTTAAGAGTTGGACTGTTAATACCAAGACCTAATTGCCCAGCCAATGAGGCCAAACCTCCTACTCCACCACTTTTTGATTCGTTGAGCATAAAACTCAAACTGGCTTTATAGTATGGCTTGTATCGCGCTCCATAAATTGCACCTAATACCAAACCTACGCTTGCAACCAGCAATACATATCTAAATTTATTTCTCACAAAAGTGAGTAAATCTCCAAAGAATAATTTTATATCGTTTGAATTAAACTCCATTTTCTCTGTATTATCTGAGTATGGTTGAAATAAGAACCAACATACTGGTTAAGCTTGTAGTAATAGTAACTATTTCTAATGGACTCAATGACTTTTTGTCTTCTTTAGGCGGTATAACCAATTCCGAACCCGGCAAAACTTTTGGATAATTCTTAAACCCTAAAAAACTCTTGGTATCCTTAGCTGTGCCATTTGGATATACAATATATGCACGACGTTTTAATGCTTTAGAAGAAAACCCACCAGCGCTTGAGACATAAGACCTGAATTTTTTATTTGGTTCAAAACTAATCCTAACCGGATATAAAACTTCACCTGAAATGAATACAGTTTGATTGATAGACGGTATTTCTAAAATATCATTTTCACTGAGCACGACATCCTCTTTTGAACCTGGTCTTTTCATAATCCTAGCTAAATCTATCCCCACGATATCAGTGGTTTTTTCCATTTCTTCTGAAATTAAATTAGCTGCTTTTAGAGAATCACGACTTAACCGTTTAAGTGCTAATAATTTATTTTATTTAATGATAACATCTTGATAATTATTTGACCTTCTTCTAATCAAAATGGCTCCACCTGTATACCCTAAGGCGGTAATACCACCAGCTCGTTGAATTAAGTCAGAAACCCTATCGTCAGATTTGAGTATAGAATAGGCACCAGGAAACATCACTTCGCCTCTAATTTCGACATTCTTTTGAGGCACGTAACCCGGCTTAGGGAAAATCGTGATTGCATCGAATGGTTTTAAGAAATAGTTTTCGCCAGTTTTTTCCTTCAGTGTTTGATCAATTTTTACGATTAAAACACGCGACAACGTAGCATCTTTGCTTAACCTATTGGCATCCTCTATCCTTTGTGAAATTTGAATATTTTCAATTGAAGCAGATTCTAATAAACCACCAGCTAAAATGATCAAGTCTTCCGTCTGCATGTTGTCTGCAAATGGATATCTACCAGGAATTTTTACTGCACCATTGATTGTTACAAAATATTTCTCTTTCATTTCAAAGTTAGAGGCAATAGTAATTTTATCTTCTCTTTGTAAAGCTAAATCTAATGTTCCATTTATAACTTTATCTAGCTCTACAGCAACCATTTCTTGGGAGTTATCAGGTTTTCTTCTTAGTATGGTTGCCCTCGACATGAAGGCATCCTCTTTAGTTCCACCCGCATTTTTGAGCAATAAGCTTAGTTTATTATTTTCTTCAAGACTAAAAAATCCCGGTCTAAATACTGCTCCTTCTATTTCAACTCTATTTTCAAATCTACTTAAAATACTATCTACAAAAATTACATCTCCATTATTTAAAGCAAAGTTGGTGAAGTTTAATTTTTGCACCTCTGCCACACTTTGTTGAAAGCCTGTATTTCGCACAATTTTAATTCTATCAGTATACGCTTTTGGAGCAAAACCTCCTGCGTAATTAAATAATGAACTCAAATTATCTTTAGGTAAAACTTCATAAAAACCATCCCTCTTTACAAAACCTTTTATTTCTACTCTCGCAGTGTAAGCCTCAACCTTTATAACGTCCATATCTTTCAAGGGAAGGTTACCCTTGCTATTACCATTCATTAAAAAATCATAGATATCAATATCGGCAATAACTTTATTTCCTCTAACCAATTTAATTTTGCGAAATGAACCATTGGAATTTGGCCCGCCAGAAGCATACAAAGCATTAAAAACTGTTGCTAATGAGGGTAAGGTATAGGTTCCTGGTGCATTAACTTCGCCTAAGATGATAACTTTTATGCTGCGAATACTGCCTAAACTTATTGCAACTGTTGTATTTCCTGAACTTATATTTGGATATAACTTTGTAAGCTTAGAGCTTATTTTTTCTTGGGCCTGTTCTAATGTTAATCCTGCTACCAACACTGGACCAAGGTTCGGAATTCTGATGCTTCCTGCCGAACTTACCTTCAATTTATAATTTTGCTCCGAATACCCAAAAATATCTACTACTAACTCGTCTTCTGGACCAAGCTGATAATTAAGTGGAGGAGCCATTTTTAAATTGGGCTCAAAACTCATTTTTGGATTGTTAAACAATTCATTTCCAAAAATCTTTGGTTTCAATAGGCTAAATATCTCATCTGGCTTGGCAGTTTTAATTAGATTCTGGTTTTTCTTTTCTTCGTTTTGATCCAATTCGTTATCAGCACCTTCGGAAGACTTTGCTTCAAGTTTTTCAATTCTTGCCTTTAATTTTTCTATTTCAACTAATGGCAAATCTCTTTTGAGTAATTCTTTTTCTAGATCGCCAATTAAAAAACCATCACTTAAATACTTTGCCTTAAACTGCGCGATTTGCTCGTTCGATAATTCGTCAACTTTTAAATATGCCAAAGATTGTGATTTAGGAATTCCTTGAGCCAAAGTGGAATCACTAAAAACTAGCAAGAAAAAAACCATTATCAAAGCTAACTGTAAGCAACTAATGACCTTTTCTTGGGTTAAAAATTTCAATACTCTCATCAATACTGATTTAAAGACTTTAGCTCGCAAAATAAGGATTCTAGCCCTATTTTTAAATAAGATTAATGCCAACTGCAACTTTTCTTATAATTTTCCTTACTTACTATATATTCGCGTCTCAATCAGTTTAAGCTTTTACTCCCGTGCAAATGTTCAATAATATCAAATTAGTTTTTGCCTTTTTACTGCTTTCAAATTTACTTTTGGGTCAAACCGGAGAAATTAGAGGCTTTGTTTACGACAAAGAAACGGGTGA
>CAMDHZ010000032.1 GCA_945898275.1 Chitinophaga pinensis
ATATTCGCGTCTCAATCAGTTTAAGCTTTTACTCCCGTGCAAATGTTCAATAATATCAAATTAGTTTTTGCCTTTTTACTGCTTTCAAATTTACTTTTGGGTCAAACCGGAGAAATTAGAGGCTTTGTTTACGACAAAGAAACGGGTGAGCCAATGATTTACAATAATGTAGTAATCAAAGAACTTAAGCTTGGTAAAAGTACAGATTTAAATGGATTCTACACTATATCTCGCCTTAAACCAGGCAATTACACTTTACAGTGTTGGAGCCTTGGATATGACACTGCAACGGCAAAAGTTAATGTGCAGGAAGGAAGAATACAAACCCAGAATTTATATTTAAAACCAAAAAGATTAGAATTAGATGTAATAGAAATTAAAGCAGATAGGCAAAAAGCAAAGGAAAATGTAACCATCTCTTCTAATACCATTACTCAAAAAGAACTTAAACAACTCCCTACTTTTGGGGGAGAACCTGATTTAGTGCAGTATCTACAAGTTTTGCCAGGTGTAAATTTTAGCGGCGACCAAGGTGGGCAGCTTTACGTGAGAGGTGGCCCCCCAGTGATGAACAAAGTAATGATTGATGGGATGATTATCTATAACCCCTTTCATAGTATTGGTTTGTTTTCAGTATTTGATGCGGATATTATTAGAAATGCAGAAGTAAGTTCAGGTGGATTTAATGCACAATATGGTGGTAGAATAAGCGGAATCATTGATGTTAGCACGCGTGAAGGAAACAAAAAACACTTTTCAGGCAAAATTGCCGCCAATCCAATGACAGGTAAAATTTTACTAGAAGGGCCAATTAATAGTTTAGTGGAGGACGGCGGTTCTAGCTCTTCTTATGTACTTTCTTATAAATCTTCTTTACTTGGATTAACAAGCAAAACGATTTACAGTTATGCAGACCCAGTAAACGGACTTCCATACGGTTTCAATGATTTATATGGAAAATACACTAATATATCTAATAATGGTAGTAAGTTAAACCTATTTGGTTTTAGGTTTTCTGATGATGCAAATTTCGATTTTAACAAATACAATTGGATTTCTACAGGTGGTGGAGGTAATTTATTAATTATCCCCGATGGATCAAACACGCTTATCAATGCAAATGCAGGTTATTCTACTTATGAAATGACCCAAACCACCTCCGACGGTTTGCCAAGAACAAGTAGTATTAATAGCTTTAATACGGCTATCAACTTTACAAATTTTGTTGGAAAAGACGAAGTAAAATATGGCTTTGAAGCCATTGGAATTGCCACCAAATTTAGATATGCAAATGCGGTTGGGCGTGTGTTAACCCAAGATGATTATTCCACAGAAATTCATGGTTTTACAAAATACAAATGGGTTTATAAAAGATTGGTAGTTGAACCAGGAATTCGCGCTATCTACTATTCTTCATTAAGTGAGTTTAGTTTTGAACCAAGAATTGGCGCTAAGTATAATATTACACCTTCCATCAGAGCAAAATTTGCCGCAGGCGTATACTCCCAAAACCTTATGGCAGCTGTGAGTGATCAAGATGTGGTAAATTTATTTTATGGGTTTTTATCTAGTCCAGATAAAGTTAATTCAGATATTCGTAGACAAACAGCCAATCACTATGTGGGAGGATTTGAGTTTGACCTTGGAAAATATATTGAAATAAATGTAGAAGGTTTCTTAAAAGACTTCACGCAAATCACAAATATCAATAGGGATAAAATTTATGATGATGATGAGTTTAATTTAGACCAACCTTATTATCTTAAAGCAGATGTAATAAAAGAAACGGGCAAAGCTTATGGCGGAGATGCTCGGATAAAAGGGGAATATAAAAATCATTATTTATGGTTGGTTTATTCTTTAACCTATGTAACTAGGAATGATGGCAGAAGAGATTATGTTCCACACTTCGACAGAAGGCATAATATCAATTTGGTTTACACCTACCAGTGGGGAAAGAGAAAGAGCTGGAACCTAAACACACGCTGGAATTTTGGTTCAGGATTCCCTTTCACTCAAACACAAGGATTTTATGAAAAACTTAACCTTAATAGAGGTGTAGGGTCAAACGTAAACAACCAAAATGGCAATTTAGGGATTTACTTTACTGATATTAATACTGGCAGATTGCCTTATTTTCATAGGTTAGATGCTTCCATTTCAAAGAAATTTACACTAAAAAATGAAAGAAGAAGTATGATGGTAGTTTTATCCGCTACCAATATATATGACCGAGATAATATTTTCTATTTCGATCGGCTAACTTATAAAAGAATTAACCAACTTCCAATCATGCCAACCTTAGGATTTAATTATACTTTTTAAGGCTGAAAAACAGCTTTACGTTTAAATAGAATAAATCCGCCCTTTCGCTCCACTTCCTCAAATTCTGGCGTTACATGGTCTTTGTAATCATTGATTTTAGTAACCATGTAGGCGTCTTTATCTAGTTTTCCGGCCTTAACAAAATCATAAAGCTTACCTTCACCGGTAAAGGGTTTTACTTTACCATAGAAATATTGTGCGTAGCTTTTAAATCCTGCTGTTTCAATATATACATCTTGACTGCTCAACAGGATATACCAGTCAATGGCTGGACCTTGGCTGTAGCGTTCAATCTTGGGCACTACCGTTTTCAATAGTGCAGGAATTAATATTGAAACACTTATTAGCAGATAAAACATTGGACGTGCAATGTGTTGCCTTCTCAATTGAATAGTAATATAAATGAGTAAGCACAAAAATACTGCACCCAATAACCATTCCCAACCCTGCCAGCCTCCGTCAATATTTAAAGAGGCTACAGCAAAAGCATCATCAATATATGGAACTGCTAAAGATTTCCAATTATCTGTTAAAGGCAAAACAATGAAAATAATTGCAATCATTGACCCAATAATGGTTAATAAAGCAATTTGCCATCTATAGAATTTACTTTTTGCTAGTTCCCATTTACTGAGTTGCCAAGCCGCTAAAAATGTAAGTGGCAAATAACACAAGGAACTATAATGAACTATTTTAGTTTCTACTATACTAAACAAAATTAATACTACCCAAAACAATAACTTCATGATGCCAATAAAGCTTTGTTCTTTGCTTGCAAATGCCTCTTTTTTGGCAAACCCCAAACTTGGCAAAGCCATTACTGATGCAGGAAAACATCCTAAAAGCAATACCAAGGGATGATACCAAAATGGTTGACCGTGGCCAGCAACTGGGTTCAAAAATAAATCTGCCTGATAAGCTAAAAATGCAACTAAAAAATCTGGACCGTTTTGAACGGTTTCATATCCAAACCAAATGGCACTTACCAAAAAAGTGACAAATGCTGCCAAGACTAGGTGAGCCCAATGAAAGAAAATCTTAAACTTATTAAATGCCCAATAAGCTAAAAAGCATAAACTAACTACAATAATTGCAACAGGCCCCTTGGTGATGGTTGCTAAACCCATAAAAACGCCCAGAAACACAACATGCTTAAGGCTTTTATGAAGGGTATAATAAAAAAACTGAACAACCGCTAAGAAGATGAATAAATTATAAAGAGGATCAATAATTCCCGATTTAAAATACAAATGCGGCGTAAGTGAGCCAGAAGTAAAAAGCACCCAAAGCCAAGCCACTTCTCTATTAAATAGGGTTGAACCAAGTGAAAAAATAGTAACGAGTGTTACAATTCCAACCAATGCATTTGGAAGCCTAGCCGCAAATTCGTTGACCCCAAAAATCTTCATACTTAAGGCTTGAAGCCAAAAAAACAAAGGTGGCTTTTCAGTAAATGGCTCAAAGTTTATCTGCACTTGTTGATAGTTTCCGCTTACAAGCATTTCCCTGGCAGATTCAGCAAAGTTAATCTCATCCCAATCAAAAAGGTGAACAGCACCAAGAAAGGGAATGAATAATATTGCGCCCCACAAGGCAACTATCCAAATATCAGGCAAAGGGAATTTTTTTGGAATCATTTTTTAAGCTTTAGGTTCACTAAAAAATTCAAGTGAGATTTTTGATACAAATGAAAATAAATAATAATAGAAAATAACAATCCAACACTTGCCCCCGCCATGGTGTCTACCAAAAAATGTTGCAACAAATAAACACGAGAAAAGGCTACAAAAATTGCCGCTGCAAAAAATAGTCCTTTATAAACCTTGTTTTCAGTTATAAATGACAACATAGAAAATATTGCAAAGGCTGTTGTGGTATGACCCGAAGGAAAAGAGTTATTATAAACATGTTCAGCACCTGGAGGCAAATAGTACATAACATCACTAAGTCTTTCGAGGTGCCATAAAGGTCTATGAACATCAGCAAAAACTAAACGCTTAAGGATTTGGGTTAAACCTGAACTAAATGCATATGCGAGTAAAACCAAAACACCAGAATGAAAGCGTATGAAGAGCAATATAAAACCTAATGTAATTGCAAAAAGTCCATCTCCAGCGTGGGTGCCAAAATAGCAAAGATAATCTAAAAGGTTACTGTGAAATTGGTTCAAACCAAGTGATATATTCATTTGGGTTTGAACCAATGAAAACACAGAAGCCGCTAATAAAGCGGCTCCTGTAAGTGTTATAAAAATTTCGTTTTTAAACTTCATGATTATTAGTCACAACCAAATTTAAGGACAGGTTGGTCTGCAGTTCTATCATTATTGTCTATATAAACCCTTTTCCTAACCGTACATTCAATCGTTTTTGGTTTGAAATTAGGGGCAAATCCAAAGAATTGAGATGGAATCATTGTTAAAAAGAACTTACCCGTTTCATCCTTTTTCATTTCGAGGGCAGGATTGCTACCAGCTCCAAAAAAAGAAGAGGGTTGGTAGGTAATAGTTAGCCCTGTTAAGGTATCAGTTCCAGTACATTTTATCCATAGATAGGCATCCCCTTCTGCTAAATCTTTCATACCAGGAATGGTATCAATTGGGTTATTATAGAAAATATTGGTAATTTCATTTGGCAGAATAGTAGCCGGTAATTGATAAATAAAACCTCTAGTTAACTTTGGAGGTAGAACTTTCAATACTTGGTCTTCTGTTTTCAAATCAGGATCGCCATAGCCGCCGCCATCTTTTGGCTTTACCAAGAAAGAAATGCCTTTGCTATAAACTTCTGTTGCTGCCACTTCATAAAATTCGGTTGGAATCATCTCATAATAATACACACGAGCACCTTTGGCATCATCTTTCTTCATTTGCAGAACTTCGTTCGAGTTTTTCCAAGCTTGTTCACCAAGACCATTGGCTTTTGGGTGACCTGCTGGAAATTCAAAAGGTAACCAAGTCCATATATAAAAAGGGCCAGCATTTCCTAACAAGGAGTTATTTGTAGTTTTATCCAAATCGATGTACAAACGCACAGGTTGTGTCACATCTGGTGTTTCTGGTTCTATCCAGGCAGCTTGACCTAAGGCTAAGTTGCTTAGGCAGGCTAATATTAAAGTATATAATATTTTTTTCATTGTTTATTTCCTCACAAATTCAAGGTTATAACTCATTACTAATTTTGAAGCACCTTTACAAGTGGCATTGATAGGACGGGTAAACTTAAGGTTGTCCTGCGGACGAATTGGGCCATTTAGTTTCAATTCAAATGGAGCCGCATCGTTAGGTGTAAACTTAATTACACTTGGAAACTCAGGATTATCAAAAGTCCAAGCACCAGAAGTTGTACCAAAAAAGTTTAGCTTTAATCCCACTGTATCCACAGAATAAGTTGTGGCTGAAAATGTAATGTTGGGTGTGTTTGCACCACCTGTAAAAAAGCTAGTAATGTTGGCAGATTCTCTTGTTAGTGAAACTTCATCTACCTGCACAGCCTTTAACAATTGCCAACTTGCCTGAATAGCTTCCAATTTAGAGGCCGGCGTCCCAATTTCTTTTATTTCTTTTTTACATGCACTTAGGGTTGAACCTAATATTAGCATGATTGCGATGTTTCTATATATTGTTTTCATTATTCACATCCTCCTTCTGGATTAAATTCAAAAATACTGGTATTTTCATTTACAGGAAACTGAAGTGCAAGTCCAGGACAATTCCATTTTGAGTTTCTGATGGTTACAAATCCTGAACCTGTTGGGTCTTCCAAAGCACCAATTCTTTTTAAGTCTTGAGTTCTTACTCCTTCTAATGGAAATTCTAATCTCCTTTGCTTCCTAATCATAGCCAACACATCATTAATATTTGTGCCATCTGGAACATTGTAATTTTTGTTACCATAGGCTCTCTCAATGATTGCATTTACGTCTGCCAAAGCCTGAGTTGTTGATCCACCGCTTTTCAAAAGCGCTTCAGCACGCATTAACACAAGTTGTGAACTATAAGAAATTGGGTTGCTTAAATAATCAAAATTAAACTTAGTTATTCCGTAAGTTTCACTAGACTCCCCTGCATTGAAAATTAAATAATACTTACTTCTTTTATCTGCTGTATCAGCAGTAGCTTCAAGGTACAAAGATTTGCTTAATCGATTTGGTGGAGGATTAGTTGGGTTTACAACTCTATAGTTATTGATATAGGTTGATGCGCGATTGTCTCCAACACCAGTGCTCACAAAGGCAAATATTTTCTCAGGACTACTTAGTGCATTTTCAAAACGATTTAAAGTTGTGTCCAATGGATACTTTGCAAGTAACTCATTGCAAAGTATAACTGTATTTGTAAAATCATTAGATTGGAATCTAACTTTGGCTAAAAGTGCTTTTGCAGCATCCTTTGTGGCGTAAACGCTATTTGACTCTGGAAGGTCCTCAATAGCGGCGTTTAAATCAGCAATGATAAATGCATAAACATCTGCTACAGAGCTTCTGGCTTCTGACTGAGTGTTTAAATTATCTCTAATTACAATGCCAGGATGTGTATTATTTGAAGTAAATCCATAAGGTTGAGCCCATAAACGCACAATATCAAAATGAACCATAGCCCTAAGAAATCTTGCTTCTGCACTTGCCCTAACCTTAAAGGCGTCATCAACCTTAATTGACCCATCTTTAACTTTTTCTAGTAGAAAATTTAGTCTGAAAATCACATGATACATATCATTGTACAAACTAGATACATCAGAATTGAAGTAATTTGTTGTACGCTGATAAATAGGCACTGTAAATCCACTCTGAGGTTTTTCTAAATTATCACCCAATAACTCATTAAAAAACTGAATTCTACCACTATAATGATTTGCAGCTGCATCATAAGATGAGTTTAAGATTCTGTTTAAATCCTCTTGGTTTTTTACTGCTTCATCTTCGGGCACTTCACCCTCAGGCTTTATGTCAAGCCATTTTTGGCAAGAACTAAAAGTAATTGTTAGGAGTAATATATATATAATTTTTTTCATGTCTATTATTCTTAAAATTCGATATTCAATTGTACACTAAATGTTTTTTCCTGTGGAGGTGTTAAATAGGTAATATTTTGTGCGCCCATGTTTCTAGCTGAATTTCTGTCACCAGAAGTACCACCTTCTGCATCCCTACCAATTTCAGGATCTAACCCGTCATAATTGGTAAATGTAATAAGATTTGTTGCAATTGCAGAAACACGCATACTACTTAAATGCCATTTTTTGCATTGTGCAGCACTCACATTATATCCAACTGTTAAATTTCTAAGTCTAGCATAACTTCCATCTTTTAACCAAAGTGTAGTATTGCTCCATTCATCAGGTAGGTCATAGGTTTGATAGTCTTTGGTAAGTTTAGGGTATTTTGCATTGTCGCCTGGTTTTTGCCAACGATCGTAAACACGTTCATCCATGTTCCAATCTGTAATCAAAGTAGATTGACGCTTTTGAGATGATTCGTAAATATCTGCCCCAAGACTATAGATAATTAAAACGCTCATGTCCCAGTTTTTATAGCGGAAAGTATTTGTAATACCACCAATAGCATCCGGAATAATTTTACCAACTGCCACCCTATTTTTATTATCATAATCATAGGTTTGGTTACCATTTATATCCAAATACACAGGTAAACCATTATTTGGATCAACATGAGACCAACGGATTAAATAATTGGTACCAACTGGTTTACCTTTTACAATTCGGGTATCATTAGTACCACCGCCCACGGCATCTTCGCTGTAAACACCTAAGCTTGTCATTTCATTGTAGTTACGTGCTATGTTAAAGTTGGTATTCCAAATGAAATTTTTAGTGACAATATTTCTTGATTTAAAGCTGAATTCAACCCCTTCATTTAAAATACCGCCTACGTTATCCCAATATTTATCAAAACCAATAGAACCAGGAATGGTTAAGTACATCAACACATCGGTAGTTGTTTTCCTATAAAAGTCTAATTCTACTGTTAAACGGTCTTTGAAGAAACCTGCTTCAATGGCCATATCAAAATTATTTGAAGTTTCCCAGCGAATATTTTGATTCTCTAATTTAATCGGATACAATACAGGCTTTCCGTTGTATTTAATGTTAGTGTCTGCGTTGTAGGTTGCAAATCGAGCATTGTCAGGAATGGCAGCATTACCAGATTTTCCCCAACCAGCCCTTAACTTAAGGAAACTAAAGGTGTTGTTGGTTTTCATGAATTTTTCTTCTGAAACAACCCAAGTACCTGATAAGGATGGGAAACTCGCCCAACGATAGTTATCCCCAAACCTTGATGAAGCGTCAGTTCTAAATACTGCTTGAACAAAATATTTTTGCTTATAGTTATAAGTAGCACGTGAAAAATAACTTAGGAAAGCCCAATTTGTGCCCGACCTTCTAATTCTTCTCGCTTCAAAAAGCTCCTCTTCATTTTCAGAAAACAACCCTGAAACATTGGTTGAGTCATAATCAATTCTTCTTGTATTTGCACTTTGAAACTCGTTTCCAACCAAAATTTGAAAATTATGAATCTCCTTAATACTTTTTAAGTAAGTAGCGGTAACATAATAATTAAAGTTATTAATTGAAGAATTGTATCTATCTGCATCTCCTGCATTGCTGTTTCCAGTAATTTCGGAAGACTCCCAAGTATCATCATTAACATTCATAAAGTCATAAGAAGCTTGCCCTTGTAAGACAACGTCTTTAATTGGGGTTATGCTTAAATTGATACCACTTAAAGCCCTATTTTCAACGGTTTTCCACTTTTTATTTTGCATATCCCTCACTGGGTTCGAACCACCTCTAAACCAAGTTCCATCTGCATTTCTAGTTGGGTAAATAGGTAAAGCAGTACTCATGGCTGCTCCTAAACCTCCCGACCAAGCGGCATTTACCCTGTTGTTAACACCCCTGCTTAAAGAGGAATTAACACTTACTTTCATCCATTTAGTAACAGCATAATCTAAATTAACCCTCGCTGCAATTCTTTCATAAGAATTACCTTTTAAGTATGTTCCATTGTTATCATAGGATAGATTTAAAAAGGTTTGCGTTTTTTCTCCCCCATGTGTAGCGGAGAAATTTGCACCATATTTTGTGCCAGTTTGGATAGTTTCATCCACCCAATTGGTGTTATTATTTAGCGCTTGTTCGTAAGTAACACCACCAGGAAGACTAGCTTGGCCAACTCTTCCATCATTTTCCCAGGCTTCCTGATTCAATTGCAGCCATTCTTTGCCGTTAAGCATTTTAGGTTTTTTGGTTGGCATAGAAACACCTGATTTTACCATAGCACCAAACTTCCAACCTTTTCCTTTACCTCTTTTTGTTGTAATTAAAATTACACCATTGGCTCCTCTAGAACCATAGATAGCATTTGCAGCAGCATCCTTTAATACTTCCACACTTTCAATGTCATCTGGATTTATTGATGCGAGTGGATTATTGTTCATCCCACCAGAATTACCAGTAATAAATAAGTCTTGAGAAACAGGGATTCCATCTACAACATACAAAGGCTCGCCACCAGCACTCACCGAGGATATCCCCCTAATTCTCACAAAAGAAGCCGACCCGGCCAAACCGCTACCCACTGTAACCTGCACCCCGGGTGCTTTTCCTTGCAAGGCCGCTTCAAAACTTGGAACAGGTAAATCGTTTAGTTCTTTACCCCCAATTTTTGTGATAGCACCTGTTACTTCGCGCTTTCTTTGCACACCATAACCCACCACAACCAACTCATCCATTTGCTTCCTGTCTTCTTTTAAGGTTACATTAATAGTAACATCAGTTGTTCCTAAGGTAACTTCCCTAGAAACTGAAGCCAATCCGATGGAAGAAAACTTTAGTCGGTAATTACCCGGCTTTAATTTTCTTAACTCAAATGCCCCTAAAGCATCTGAAACTGTACCAAAACCAGTACCTTCCACTTGAACAGTGGCGCCAATAACTGGCTCATTTTTTTCATCTTTAACAAAGCCTTTTACGCTCTGAGCGTGGCTAAGCCGACCAAAGAATGCTAATAATAGTAAAAGTAGTAATCGTTTATTCATGGAGCCAAATTAACAATTATGATAAAAATAAAAAATTTGATTTGTCATATTAACATCCGCTAGAGACTTAGGAAACTCGATAACTTAAACCAAATGAGGTCTATTTTTAATAAATATGATTAATATCAATTTTTGGAGAATTTTACAAACAAAACATTTTTTGCATAAAATTTAATTCCAATAAATATTAATTTGCAACATCAAATTTTTTAAACTTATATGAAAAAATTATTACTTATGACTGCTGCTCTTGTTGCTACTACAGGAGTATTTGCGAGAAAAGTCAAAATTCAAGTAGACATGGTTGGGCAAACTGTTGACGCTTCTGGTGTACATGTTGCAGGTAACTTCGCAACTGGTAGTACTTCTTTACCTAGCTGGAGTCCATCTGGAATTCCTTTGGCTACACAAGTTGGAACTATTTACTCTACAATAGTTGATTTGGATGCAAGTAAAGTTTACGAATTCAAATACATTAATGGTAATGCTTGGGGTAAAGATGAATCTGTTCCAGCTATTTCACAAGTTGGTGGCGGAAACACTAACCGTTGGGCTTGGGTTGGCAATGGTACAGATACCTTAGTTTTACCAGCAATTAAATTTGCTGCATCCGCTCCTGCTGGGCAATATGCAGTTAGATTAAAAGTTGACATGGCACTTACTGCAACTGTTGATGCAAACGGTGTTTATGTTGCAGGAAACTTCCAAGGATGGACTCCAGGAACAACTAGATTAATCAACTATACAGGTGATGGCAAATTTGAAAGTACAATTTACCAAGTTATCGCATACACTAGTATGGATACTTTAAACTATAAGTTTTTAAATGGTAATGCATGGGGAAAAGATGAGTCAGTACCTAGTGAGTGTGCAGTAGACAATAACCGTCGTGTTATTTTAGGAATGTCTGATAAAAATGTAGATGCAGTTTGCTATGCAAAATGTGGCGTTTGTAAAATTCTTCCTAAGTACAGCATCACCTTCAACGTAGATGTTGAAAGCATTTGTGGTGTTGATTCAGTTGACGTAGCTGGAGGTTTATTAGATGGTAGCTGGGGCGCTGGTAATAAAATGACACGCGTTGGTACTACTAACAAATGGACTGGTTCTCAAGCAAATTTAGATTCAGGTGCTACTGTTCAATTTAAATATCGTTACTACAAAGGTGGTGTTCAAAACTGGGAGCAAATTGCTTCTCCATCTGGTAACCGTGAGGTTAAATTAACCGGAAATACTACTTTAGATCCTAATTGCTTTAGTTCTTTCTCTAATTGTAACCCACGCCCAGCAAACCAAACAGTAACTTTTAAAGTTGATTTATCTAATGTTACTCCTAATGGAAATCAATATTTAGTTTTAGATTACTTAGGTAATGCTAAGTCAAGTGCAATTCGTATGACTCCAATGGTAGGTTTCCCTCAAGTTTACATGACTACTGTAAATGACGTTTGTAATGGTACAGTTTACTGGTACTTTATGAATGGTGATAGCAGCATTGATGCTAACAAAGAAGGATTTACTGATACTACTGATCGTGCTTGTACTAAACCTAATGGTGTTGGTGGTTTCAACCGTGAGTTTTTAAGAACTACAGGTAATGCACAAACTTTGTACTACTACTTTAGCTCTTGCAAAACTAGTTCTACAAGTGTTGAAGAATCTGCTTCAATTTCTACCAACATCAAATTGTATCCTAACCCTGCAAATGTTTACAGCATCATCGAATTTAATGACAATGCTGCATCTCATAATGTAAGTATCATGGATGTAACTGGTCGTGTAATTCGCACTATCGAAAACCATAAATATAACACTTTACGCATCGACAGAGATGAGATGAAAGCTGGTGTTTATTTTATTAATGTAACCAATACTGCTGGCCAATCAGGTTCAGTTAAATTGATTATTGAATAATATTTCTTATTCTATAAACATAAAAGAGGCTGCCATTGGCAGCCTCTTTTTTTTGCCTTTTATTTCAATTATATTTCGAAAAATAAACAGTATGAAAAAATTTATTCTCACCACATTGCTATTTTCACTGCTTTTATGCTTTGCATTTGCTGAGCCAATCAATCTTAAATCTCCAGATGGACTGATTTCATTGAGCTTTGACCTAAACAATGGTAACCCAACCTATGGACTAAATTACAAAGGAAAACCAGTACTAGAACCATCAGTGCTTGGGTTCAAACTGAAAGATATAAATGATTTTGGTAACAAATTTTCTATTGAAAAATCCGAAAGTAAATCTGTAAACGAAACTTGGAACCCAACTTGGGGCGAAGTAAAAACCATTCGTAACCAATACAATGAACTAACTGTTACACTTAAGGATAATGCGCCTAAAGCACACCTAATAACTATTACTTTTAGGTTGTTTAATGACGGACTTGGCTTTCGTTATACTTTTCCCGAGCAAGAAAACTTACAACACTTTATTGTTGAGAACGAACTAACTTCTTTTAACTTAAACGACGACCATAAAATTTGGTGGATACCCGGAGATTTTGACACCAATGAGTATGCTTATTACACTTCGAAAATTTCTGAAATTGTGAGCATGGCCAAGAAAAGAGATGGTGCAATTTTCACCGCTACTCCTATCGAAGGTGCTTTTGTACAAACACCTTTAATGGCAAAATCAAAGGAAGGAATTTACATTAATATACATGAAGCCGCTTTGGTAAATTACCCTTGCATGGATATTAAATTTGATGTAAATTCATTTGAAGGAACTACAACTTTAGCCTCAGATGCAGTTGGAAACAAAGCCTATATACGTGCGCCATTTCAAACGCCTTGGAGAACCATTGTAGTTAGCGATGATGCAAGAAAAATATTAGAGTCAAAATTAATTTTGAACCTAAATGAGCCAAGCAAAATTAGCGACGAATCTTGGATCAAACCGATGAAATATGTGGGTATTTGGTTAGAAATGCACTTAGGAGTTTCCACTTGGGATTATGCTGGCAGCCAGTCGGCATCCGATGCCGGAAGTGATGGAAAAACTGTTAAAAAAACCAAACATGGTGCTACCACAGAAAATACAAAAAAATACATTGATTTTGCCTCAGCCAATGGCTTCGGAGGAGTGTTAGTAGAAGGCTGGAACACAGGATGGGAAGATTGGTTTGGCAAATGGAAAGAAGATGTTTTCGATTTTGTAACACCTTACCCAGATTTTGATGTAAAAGGTTTGAACCAATACGCTAGAAGTAAAGGTATCACCATTATTACACACCATGAAACAAGCGGCAGCGCTACCAATTATGAACGTTGGATGGATACTGCTTATCGCCAAATGAATGCCTATGGGTCTAACGCGCTTAAATCTGGCTACGTGGGTAAAATCATACCACGTGGCGAATACCATGACGGCCAATGGATGGTGAATCATTATAATAGAGCAATAACAAAAGCCGCCAACCACCAAATTATGGTTGTAGCGCATGAGCCAGTAAGACCTACAGGTTTGCATAGAACTTACCCTAACTTTATGGCTGCAGAAGCTGCTCGTGGACAAGAATTTAATTTTTGGAGTGAAGGCAATCCGCCAGAGCACGAAACCATTTTACCTTTTACACGCATCATGGGTGGACCAATGGATTACACACCAGGTATGTTCAAAATTAAAAAGAGTTATTATGTTCCAGGAGCTATTGAGCAAGTGCATACTACACTTGCGAAGCAATTAGCATTATACGTAACCTTGTATAGTCCGGTTCAAATGGTTACCGATTTGCCAGAAAATTACCAAGCCAAACAAGATGCATTTCAATTTATTAAAGATGTTGCCGTAGATTGGGACGATACCAAGGTTTTATTGGCTGAGCCAGGCGAATATATTGTTACCGCTAGAAAAGCTAAAAATACCAATAATTGGTTCATTGGTGGTATCTCAGATGAAAATGAGCGTGAAATGACAGTTGATTTTAGTTTCTTAGACAAAGGAAAAAAATATGAACTCATCGTTTATAAGGACGCAGTAGATGCAAGCTGGGATAATAATCCTGAAGCTTACAAAATTGAAAAAATGGTAGTGAATCAAAAAACCAAACTTAAGGTTAAAATTGCGCGCGGAGGCGGTTTTGCCATGAGTGTAAAAATGCAATAAATTGCTTCAAACAATGTTTGAGTTCGAAGCTTGCATTGTTGAATTTCAAGGTACCTTTCGCAATTACGCACTTTTTGTTCCAGCAGAAATTCTAAGTAAACTGCCGCAAAAAGGAAGAGTAAGAATGGAAGGTACCATGAATGACTATCCGTTTAATTTAGCCATTCAAAGTGGCAAAGAAGCAGGCAAGTTCTTTAGTATAAGCGCTCCTTTTATGAAAAGCGCTAAACTTAAAATCAGGCAAGTGGTTAAAGTCAAATGCCAAATTGCCGACCCAGAAAAACTTGAAGTCCCTGAAGAGTTTTCAGCTGCATTAGAGCTAGATGAAAAAGCAGCTGAGATCTATCATTCCTTTACTACGGGACTCAAAAGAAGCGTTTTGCATTATGTGATTAGCGCCAAGTCGTCTGAAACTAGAATTAAACGATCACTTGAACTCATGGAGAAATTTAAGTTTGACCCAAACTACTTAAAGCATAAAAAGTAATGCATCCGATAAACCTGATTTATTTGAGCAAAATTGCAGGATTCGAATACTTCAGCGCTTACAGTACTGTGAAATAGTGTACTTTTGTAGGTAGTGAACCAGAAATGATCATAGCCAATCCAATATACGATACTGTTTTTAAGCGAATGATGGAAAATGAACGCGTGGCCAAATTTTTCATTGGAACCCTTATTGAACAACAAATCGAAGCCATTGAAGTAAAACCCCAAGAGTTTACTTATACCGATGGGTTAGCAGGTTTGGCTGTTTTTAGATTGGATTATATTGCTACCCTAAAAACAGAAACTGGAGAACTCAAAAAAGTATTAATCGAGATTCAAAAGGCAAAGAATCAAATCGACTTAATGCGGTTTCGCAGATACCTCGGAGAGCAATATAAAAAAGAGGACACTTTTAAAAACAAAAAAGTAATTTTACCAATTACCACCATTTACATCCTTGGTTTTACGTTACCAGAAATAGAAACAGCTTGTATAAAAGTAGAAAGAAAATACCGAGACTTAATCAATAAAACCATTATTGAAAAAAAGTCGGAATTTGTAGAAAAGCTAACCCACGACAGTTATATCGTTCAGGTGGATAGGATAACCAATAGATACCAAACAAGATTAGACAAATTACTAAGTTTTTTTGAACAGAACAACTTTGTGGATGACACAAAAATTACCAAGCAATATTCTCATCTTGCAGACAATGAAGATGTAAAATTAATGACTGAAATCCTGCACCATAGCGGTACAAATCCCGAAGAAAGACTTCAACTTGAAAAAGAACAAGAAGCATGGCGATCTGTAAATGCTATGTTTGCCGACAAAGAAAATGAGCTGATGGATCTAATTTCTGAAAAGGATAAAGCACTTTCTGAAAAGGATAAAGCGCTTTCAGAAAAGGACGAAGCGCTTTCGGAACTTCAAAAAACAATTGCCGATTTAAAGCGCAAATTAAACAAGGACTAAGTAGCAAAAACTGTCTAATTCCCAATCCAACTTTTGTCCATTAAATGGCAAATGGGGATAATTAGGTTTCGGTCTGAACCAAATCCAAATTAGCTTCGTTAAGTTCAAATAATACTATGCGAAGCTTAATGAAAAAGCCATTTCAATCTAAAGCAGTTACAATTTTTAGATCAGAAACCTATTGGTTTGGTGCCAAGTTTCTAATTCTATTATTGCTAGTTTTCCTTCTAATTGGGAAGATACAGGCCCAACAAACCAAAATTTATACCGATGAAATAAATTACTTCAACAGAGGAATAGAACTTTTTGAAAAAGAAAAATATGCTACAGCTCAAAAGCACTTTATTTGGTACCAACAAATCGCGAAAGACAATTATAACAAAATAAACGCCGTCTATTATTCGGCAGTTTGCGCCATGGAATTGTTTAACGCAGACGCCGAAATTGCATTACTTGCCATTAGTAAAAAGCACCCTGAACATCCTAAAGCCAAACTTGCTATCTTCCAAATAGGCAAACTTCATTACCGTAACAAGAACAATAAATTAGCAGTCGAATATTTGGGTCAAACCGAAACCAAATATTTAAGCAACACAGACCTTAAAGAGTTCCATTTTATTTATGGGTATAGCCTATTTAAAATTGACAAATTTGACGATGCAAAAAAAGCTTTTGCGCCAATTAAGGACGAAAAAAGCAAATATTACGATGCCACTAACTACTATTATGGCTACGTTTGTTATCGTTCTGCTGCCTACGACGAAGCTTTGGAACATTTTGCTAGGGTTAAATACCACAAAACATTTGGACCATTAGCTGCGGTTTATGTAGCACAAGTTTATTTTAGCAGGGCACAATACCAAGAAGTAATTAACTATTGCGATACCATTAGAAACAAAGAAGTTGCCAACGATGTTGCTGGCATGTTAGGGCAATCTTATTATATGCTAGGAAAGTATGATAGAGCAATACCTTATCTTGAGCAGTTTATGCAAGAAGCGCCAGTTGTGCCTAGCAACAACGACTATTACATGCTTGGATATGCCTATGCCCAAAATAAGGAAGCAGATAAAGCCATTACACAATTTCTAAAAATTGAAGAGAAACAAGACTCCCTATTGCCTTATGTAAACTATCAGCTAGCGAAATGCTTCCTATTAGTAAACAAAAAACCGCAAGCCATGAGTGCATTTGATAAATGTTATTTAGCAGATAGTACTGGTAAGCTTGCTGGAACATGTTTATTTATAAGCGCAAAACTTGCTGATGAATTAACACTTCAAGGGCTGGCTATGAACAAATACGTGAAATACATTGATTTGTTTGAAGATGGTGAATTTGTAGAAGAAGCGAGAAGCAATTTAGGCAACCTCCTTCTTAACGCAAGAAATTACAGAGAGGCTACAAAAATTCTAGAAGGTATAAAACGCCCAGGTATCCAAGAAAAAACAATGATTCAGCGGGTAAATTATTACCGTGCAGAAGAACTTTACTTGAACAATAATTTTAAAGATGCTGCAGCTCTTTTTTTAAAAGCATCTGAGCCTGAATACGACTTAAAAATTAAAGCGCTAGCAAATTTTTGGTTGGCGGAAATGGCATACAAAGACTTGCAATTTCAAAATAGTATAGACAAACTCAAAGTATTTCAAGGTTACAAAGAAGTTCATACCACTCGCTTCTATCCTATTTCTTTTTACAACTTAGGTTATTCTTACCTTAAGCTAAACCAATACGAGAAAGCCATAGCTGCATTTGCCTCCTATGCAGATTTAGACAAAACAGCCACCAACCCAGAAATTTATACCGATGCAGTTGTACGCACAGCAGATTGCTTTTTTGCCGATAGAAAATATCCAAAAGCCATTCAATATTATCAGTTATTACTAGATAAAAATTTGGCTGGTGGAGATTATGCACTGTTTCAACAAGCGCTTATTTATGGTGTGCTAGACAATAACACAGATAAAATTTCAAAGTTAAAAACGCTTGAAAAACTTTACCCAAAATCTCCATACATAGACGATGCAGTTTATGAATTAGCCGATATTTATTTAAAATCTGAGGACTATTCAAAGGCAATTATGTCGTTTGATAATATCCTAAATAATTATCCGCGGTCTGCTTACCTTAGAAAGTCTATGCTAAACAAAGGATTGGCCTTGTTTAACCTTAAGAAAGATGAAGAAGCATTACAAATTATCAAAGAGCTAATCACCAAATATCCAAATACAGAAGAAGCTCGCTCGGCCTTACCTTTGGTTCAAAACATACTCGTAAACCAAGGAAAAGGAGATGAATACCTAGATTTTATAAAGGTTTTACCTAATGTGGCTATATCTGCATCTACACAAGATTCACTAAGCTATGAATCAGCATTTAACCTTTATCAAAAATCAAATTTTGAAAAAGCTAGCAAAGGTTTTGGGTCTTATATTACAAAGTTTCCAGGAGGTTATTTTATTACCAAAGCCAACTACTACAAAGCAGAAAGCGACTATCAACTCAAAAAGTATGACGATGCTTTGGTATGCTATGAATACATTGCTAACTCCTTAAGAAGTGAATTTTCTGAGAGAAGCACCAGACAAGCTGCAGTACTAAATTATGTTAGGAAAAACTATGATAAAGCCTTTGAATTTTATGCAGCCTTAGAACGCATTGCGGGAAATAAAGATAACTTACAACTTGCTTTATTGGGCCAAATGAGGGCGTGTTCGGTGCAAGGCAGAATAGATTCAGCTGCTGCTGTGTCCTACAAATACTTAGGTTCAAGCATTGCCCAAAAAGAAGGTTCTATTGAAGCACAAACCAACTTGGGGCGATATTTTATGAAATATGAAAAACTAGACTCTGCCCAAAATGCTTTTAATATCATCCTTAAAGAAACAAAAAACATTTATGGCGCAGAAGCAAAATACAATATTGGTTTGATCCAATACATGAAAAAAGACTATAAAAACTGCCAGAAAACCATTTTCGAACTCAATGATAAATTTGGAGCGTTTGAACAATGGGTGGTTAAAGGATTTGTGCTATTGGCAGATACATATACTGCTCAACAAGACTATTTTCAAGCTAAAGCCACCCTTCAAAGTATATTGGAAAATTACGAAGGAGCAGATATTGTAAATGCTTGCAAAATAAAGCTGGCAGAAATTGAAGTGCTGGAGAAAACCCAAAAGTCAGAGTCGAAAAAGCAAATTGAACAACGCATTAAAACTTCAGAAAAATAAGTTATGTTGAACCAAACCTTATATAAACTAACCTTAGTTGCAATGCTTAGTATGATTGGCATTGTTACATTTGCTCAGCAAAACGACAGTCTTAACGACAATGTTATTGACGTAGTAAAAACATTTCAACCCATTTTATCTGAGGCCATTCGCATTCCGGTACAGCCCAACCCTGAGAAGCCCGAAATTAAAAAGCCTGTGTTTGATTATGACATTAAAGAACAAAACTTACAGGTAAAACCTACCATTTATACCATCAAACCACTCTCTGTGGGTACCATGTTATTGCCTAAACTTAAAAATAACTACGTAAAAATTGGTGCAGGAAATTTTAATATGCCATTGGCCGAGGTTTATATTGGTTCTGTAAGAAATAAACAATATCAAGTTGGACTATTTGCAAAGCATATTTCAGCCAATGGCAACGATGCATTTAGCAATTTCTCTAACAATACCATGTATGCATATGGCAAACGATTTGTAAAAAAAGGAGTAGTTGGAGCAGATGTTTATTACCATAGAAATGCAGTATTTTTATATGGTTTTCCAAATGACAAAAGACAACTTACCTATGAACCAAAATTAGTTTATAATACCTACGATTTAAAAACTCATTACCAAAGTTTGGTAGCAGATAGCAACAAGTTTAACTACAGAGTTGATGTAAACTATTATCTCTTTAACAATCCAGGTTCCTTATCAGAAAACGATATACAACTAAAAGGAAAAGTAAACAAAAAAGAGGGCGAACTTCCTTTTGAAATTGAAGCTTCCTTACGATTCAATAACAATACCATCAACACGCCACTTTACTTAAGCGAACTTGCATTTAAGCGTATCTTTTTTGATTTAAATCCGCAAGTTTTCATGGAAGGTGATGCTTTTTACTTGAGGGGTGGTTTTAATGCAAGCATTTACTCTGATTCTGCTGGTGCCCAAACTTTTATTTTTCCAAAGGCAGAAGGTGGATTTTACTTAATCCCAAAAAAAGTAACTGTATTAGCAGGTTTCAAAGGAAATTTGCAACCCAATACCTACCGAAGCATCATAGCTGAAAATCCTTTCACAACACAAATTAATTTATTAAATACCATCAACCGATTTGAAATATACGGTGGCTTTAAGGGTGAGATTGGACCACAAACTTCCTTCCATTTGTTAAGTTCAAGTGCAAGAATAGAAAACATGCTTTTCTACACACACGACTCAATGAATGCCAATCAAATCACAAGTTTCGAAGAGAGCAAAGCAAGACTCATCACACTCAATATTGGTTTAACCCACCAATGGGGAGAAAAATGGAGAACGGGATTGCAAATGGGAGTGTATAACTATGAATTGAATAATCTTAAACACGCCTATACACGTCCCGATTTTGAATTAAAATTTAATTCCACCTACAATATTGGAGATAAGTTTTTATTGAAATTAGATATCTTTCATTGGGGAGAAAGATGGGGAAGAACTACTGCAATTATTAACCAACCTGATAAGTATACTGATGTAAAAATGCCAGCTTTTACGGATGCAAATTTTGGCATTGATTATCGTTACAGCAAGAACTTATCTGCGTTTCTACAATTGAATAACCTTGCAAACAACCGTTATCAAAGATTCTATGGCTACCCTGTTTATGGTTTAAACATTTTAGGCGGATTTACATTTACATTTTAATCGAAATTATACGAACATGGGTTCATTTAAAGTAAAAGGCGGCATTCAACTCAAGGGCGAAATTGTTCCCCAAGGAGCAAAAAACGAAGCATTACAAATTCTTTCAGCTGTTTTGCTAACCAAAGAATGGGTTGAAATATCTAACATCCCAAACATCAGAGATGTAATGAAGTTGATTGAACTTCTTGGGGATTTGGGCGTTGAGGTTAAAAAGATAAACGAAGATACTTATTCTTTTAAAGCTGAAACTGTAAACCTAGATTATTTACTTAGCGACGAATTTAAACTAAAAGGTGCCAGCCTTCGGGGTTCCATCATGATTATTGGGCCATTACTTGCGAGGTTTGGACTAGCGTACATTCCAGAACCAGGGGGAGATAAAATTGGAAGAAGACCGGTGGATACGCATCTCAGAGGCTTTCAAAACCTTGGTGCAACCTTTGAGCACCTGCATCATGAAAGATTTTATAAGATTAATGGCAAAGATTTAAAGGGTGCTTTCATGCAATTGGATGAAGCTTCAGTTACGGGTACTGCAAATATTCTAATGGCTGCAACTTTAACCAAAGGTACAACCTCTATATACAATGCTGCCTGCGAGCCTTATATTCAACAATTGTGCAAAATGCTCATCAGCATGGGCGCAAAAATTTCTGGGGTTGGTTCGAACCTACTCGTTGTGGAGGGTGTAAGCGAACTCGGTGGTTGCCAGCACAGAATGTTGCCAGACATGATTGAAATAGGCAGTTTCATTGGACTAGCAGCTGCAACCAACTCAGACATCACCATCAAAAATTGTGGCATTCCTCACCTTGGCATTATCCCAAAAATATTTCAACGCATGGGAATTCAAATGGAAATCAATGGTGATGACATTCGCATTCCTCAGCAAGAATCCTACGAAATTGACACGCTCATCGACGGTTCAACGCTTACCATAAAAGATGGCATTTGGCCTGCCTTTACACCAGATTTGATTTCTATTGCCTTAGTTACAGCAACACAAGCAAAAGGAAGCGTGCTCATTCACCAATGGATGTTTGAGAGCCGTTTGTTTTTTGTAGACAACCTTATTGATATGGGAGCGAGAATCATTTTGTGCGACCCACATAGAGCCGTGGTAATAGGTTCAAACCGAGAAACAAAACTACGTGCCATTACCATGTCTAGCCCAGATATTAGAGCTGGTGTTGCCATGCTCATTGCAGCACTTGCAGCAAATGGAACCAGTACCATCAATAACATTGAGCAAATTGACCGCGGTTACCAAAACATTGATACCAGGTTGAAAGCACTAGGTGCCGACATCACCAGAATTGATTAATGAAAAAATCCCTATTGATATTTTTTTTGCTTCTTGCCAGTTTTGCAAATGCTCAAAAGCCATTTGCCATTGGGGATACGCTTCCAAGCTTTAGCTTTCAAGGGCAATTTACCAAAAGTTATACCTTGGCTCAATTGCGAGGTTCGTATGTGTTAATACAGTTTTGGGCAAGCTGGAATGAAGAAAGCCGGAAATTGCAACGAAGCTTTATAGACCCCTTTGTAAAATATAAAGATAAACGTTTTAGCAACGGCAGAAGGTTTAATATCATTAGCATTAGTATAGACCAAGACCTTACTTTATGGGAACTTGCCCTTAAGAAAGACAACCTACCTTGGAGAAACAATATTTGCGAAAAAAATCTATGGGAATCGTTGTTACTACAGCAACTTAAAGTATTTGCCATACCTAGCAATTATTTGCTTGATCCAAATGGAATTATTGTGAAAGTAAATGTAAATGCTGATGAATTGGACGAATTCCTTCGCAACCTTTAGTGTCAGTATGTCACAACAAAAACAAATGGCAATAATTTTGAACCTTGTTCCCAAAAAAATGAAGCATGGAAAACAATAAAGAACACCAATCAGAAGAAATGGAATTTAAAGCTGATACTACCCATATTGAAGAAGAATTGAAAGAAGTAGCAGAAGAATTACAAAACCATGAGCCAATTGCCGCGCAAGAAGAAAATGTCAGTGAAGTTGAAAAATTAAAAGCCGAATTGGCAGCTACACAAGAAAAATACCTAAGATTATACTCAGAGTTTGAAAATTTCAAACGCCGCACCACCAAAGAAAGAGCCGACTTATTTAAATCTGCAAACCAAGAGGTAATGATTTCGATGATTCCAATTCTGGATGATTTTGAAAGAGCCATGGCAGCTATGTCTGCAGAATCTGATAAAAAGGGCATTGAACTTATCTATATTAAATTTAATAACACCTTAACCCAAAAAGGCCTCAAAGAAATGGAAGCTAAAGGGTTGCCCTTTGACCCAGATTTTCATGAAGCAATTACAAAAGTTCCGGGCATGGGTGCAGAAATGAAAGATAAAGTAGTAGATGTTTTAGAAAAAGGATACTTTCTAGGTGATAAGGTTATTAGATTTGCAAAAGTTGTGATTGGAGAATAAATATGGCCAAAAGAGATTATTATGAAATATTAGGTGTTGGGAGAAATGCCGCTGCTGACGAGATAAAAAAGGCTTATCGCCAAATGGCCATAAAGTTTCACCCAGATAAAAACCCTGGGAACAAAGAAGCTGAAGATAAATTTAAAGAAGCAGCCGAAGCCTATGAGGTATTAAGTGATACCGAAAAGAAAGCACGTTACGATAGATTTGGCCATCAAGGAATGGGCGGTGCAAGTGGCGGACATGGCGCGGGCATGAACATGGACGATATATTCAGCCAATTTGGGGACGTATTTGGTGATGGAAACCCTTTTGAATCGTTCTTTGGCGGAAGCGGTGGAAGAAGAGGAAGTGGTGGCAAAAGACAAAGAGTTGGCACCAACCTTAGGGTTAAAGTTAAACTAACCTTGGAAGAAATTGCCAAAGGTGTTGAGAAAAAATTAAAAGTAAATAAGCAAGTTGCCTGCACTACCTGCGGTGGAAATGGGGCTAAGGATAAATCTTCTTTTAAAACGTGTGGCACCTGCGGCGGCGCAGGACAAGTTAGAAAAGTTACCAATACCTTCTTAGGACAAATGGCTACTACTGCCACATGCCCTGCTTGTAATGGCGAAGGAAATGTGATAACCAATAGTTGCGGCGGCTGCCGTGGCACAGGAAGAATGGAAGGTGAGGAAGTTATTACAGTTAATATTCCTGCTGGCGTTGCAGATGGCATGCAATTGTCTATGAGTGGCAAAGGAAATGCACCTGAACGCGGCGGTATTCCTGGAGACTTGATCATCTTAATTGAAGAAATTGAGGACCCAATTCTAAAAAGAGATGGGAACAATATTATCTATGACCTTTACATGAATTTTGCAGATGCTGCGCTAGGTACTCAAGTAGAAATCCAAACAGTGAGCGGCAAGGTTAAGCTAAAAATAGACGCTGGTACCCAACCAGGGAAAATACTTCGCTTAAGAGGAAAAGGGCTTCCAGAACTCAACTCAGGCTATACAGGTGATCAATTGATTCAAGTAAATGTTTGGACACCAAAAAAATTAAGCAGTGACGAAAAAGCAATGCTTGAGAAGTTAAGGACCTCCGAAAACTTTATGCCTAAGCCAGAAAAAGGAGACCAAGGTTTCTTTGATAGAATGAAAGAATTCTTTACCTAATCCTAGGACACCTTAACTTATTGAGGGGTGGTTTTAAACGTAAGTAAATCCCTATTCCCGTATACAAATAGCCATCTGCTAATCCTCCTCTATCAGGAAATAAGCTTCCTTTCATTTTTGTAGTGGTTACCAGGTTAAAACTATTTTCCCAGTACAAACTGAAATGCTTGGTAATCCTGCATCCAATTGAAAAACCAATATTCCCTATTAGCGCATTTTGCCTATTTAACTGAAAAACTTCCCAATCTGTTCTGGGATAGCCAATAGAGGAGATGGTATTTTGCTTGATAGAGTCATCTATAATGACAAAATACTTTGATTTGAAATTGATTAGCCCTAAACCCAAAACTAAATTATAAGTAAACCTGCCTCGGTTTAAACTTGCATTTTCATTTAAACTCTTTTGGTAGTTCAATTGCAATTCATCAAATATGCACTTTGAGCCAAAACGCCCATTTTTCAATATTGTTCTAACTTCGCCATGTCTAAAGACTAGGCCAAATTCTGAAGTACTTTTATTTAGTAATCTATGTATTGAAACGTGCCCTGTAGGTTGCAATTCATAAAACTCCTCTACATCCGTGGTGATGCGAAAATCCATTCCCTTGGTAGTTAAAAATGAATTGCCAATTCCAACTCCAAACCTATACTGAGAAATTCCCTTACCTTTAAATGTGCTACTTTGCGCTTTGGTATTACCGACTATCGCCAAAAAAGAAAGACTTGTCAAAAAGTAAGCTATAAAGACAATCCTTCCCATTTCCTTTGTTTAATATTACAAGGTTCTTTAATTTTACTATCAAAACAAACATAATTCTATCTTAATTGCACCATGCTTATACAAATCAATAACGTTACAAAAAAGTATCAGAATCATACTGCTTTGTCACACATCAATTTGGACATCCCATCAGGTATAATTTTTGGTTTGTTAGGCCCCAATGGCGCGGGTAAAACTAGCTTAATTAGAATTCTTACCCAAATTACTGAAGCAGATGAAGGTTCTATTCTTTTGGATGGCGTTCCATTAAATAGAACCCATGTGCAAGCCATGGGATATTTGCCCGAAGAACGAGGTTTATATAAGAAGATGCAAGTTGCCGATCAGTTGCTATACTTAGCCGAATTGAAAGGAATTCCAAACAAAGAAGCAAGACAACGACTCAAGTATTGGGTAGATAAATTTGAAATCAAAACTTGGTTAGGAAAAAAAGTAGAAGAATTGTCTAAGGGAATGCAGCAGAAAATTCAATTTATTGGAACGGTTTTGCATGAACCTAAATTAATCATACTAGATGAGCCTTTCTCTGGCTTTGACCCCATTAATGCGCAAATATTAACTGAAGAAATCTTAGCGCTTAAAGAAAAGGGTGCCACCATCATTTTTTCTACCCACAGAATGGATTCTGTTGAATTACTTTGTGATAAAATTGCGCTGATAAACCTTTCCGAGAAAGTACTAGATGGAGCCGTGCCTCAGCTAAAAGAACAATATAAAAAGAACCAATTTGAAGTGCAGTTCGAAGGACAACTTAATTTAAACCAAGATTTATTCAACTTAGTTACTTCTGAAGAAAAATACGGTGTTCAAAAAATTAGCATCAGCACCCAAAACAGAATAAGCAACAGAGAAATCCTAAACCATTTGTTGCAATCCAACATAAACCTCCTAAGTTTTAAAGAAGAATTACCAAGTATGGAGGAGATTTTTATTGAAGCCGTAAAACAAAAAAACAACTTACACCATGCTGAATAAAACATTTTTAATTGCCAAAAGAGAATTCTTAACTAGAATCAAAAAGAAGTCCTTTTTAATAATGACCTTGGTGTCTCCCTTGCTTATTTTATTATTCTATGGCCTTATTTTTTACTTCACAGTTAACAAATCAATCGGAGAAGAAAATAAAAAAATTGCCATCATCGATAATGCTCAGCTACTAAAACAAGACTTAGAAAACACCAAAACTATTTCGTTTCATTTCGAGTCGGATCAAACCGAAAAATTAAATGACTTATTAAACGAATCTTTTGGATACTATGCAGTTTTAAAAATTGAAAAAAATGAAGCGGGAGAGATGATTTACCAACTTCTTGCCAAAGACCAACCCAGCATTGGATTGGTTTCTACCATTGAAGATAAAATTGAAGCCAAACTTAAAGATGAACAATTACAACAAAAAGGCATTGATAAAGCCTTGTTGAGCCAAATTAACAATACAAGGGTTAACATTGAAACTAAAAAACTAACCGACAATGGCTTTGAAGAAGGAAATGCTGGTTTAACAACAGCCATTGGCTTTGTGGGCGCAATTCTTATCTATTTCTTCATCTTCTTATATGGAGTTCAAGTAATGCGCGGTGTAATTGAAGAAAAAACCAATAGGATTGTAGAAGTCATTGTTTCTTCAGTAAAACCCTTTGAACTAATGATGGGCAAAATCTCTGGCATTGCTTTGGTTGGTTTGACCCAATTTCTGATTTGGGTAGGTTTAGTAGCCGCGCTCAGTGGCCCTGTATCGGGTTTGGTGATGCAATTAATGGATGTAAATCCCACCGAAATAAGCGCCATGAGCCAAGGTGCTGGAGCAGCAGGAACTGAAAATACCAGCAAATTTGGAAGCTTAATGGCTGGCCTATCCAACTTAAATATTCCGCTGATTGTGGGCCTTTTTACTTTCTATTTTATTGCAGGTTACCTCTTTTATGGCGCACTCTTCGCAGCCATTGGCTCTGCAGTTGACAATGAAACGGATACGCAACAATTTATGTTTCCAGTAACTATGCCATTGGTGTTCTCTTTTGTATTGGCTCAAACCATCGTAATTCAAGACCCCAACAGCACCTTAAGTATTTGGCTTTCTATGATACCTTTTAGCTCTCCTATCATCATGATGGTGAGATTACCGTTTGGGATACCTCCACTTCAAATTTTTGCTTCGATGGCCTTTATGATAGCAGGATTTGTGTTTACCGTTTGGTTTGCTGGTCGCATTTACAGAATTGGTATTTTAACCTATGGCAAAAAGCCTAGCTATAAGGAAATTTTCAAATGGCTGTTTCAAAAGAATTAATGAAACAATCAAATACAAACATACTTTTAAGAATCTCTAATTTTCGCAACTTTCTCCTAACCAGGCTTTGCTTAACTTTAGGCTTTCAGATGCAGGCTGTAATTGTAGGTTGGGAGTTATTTAAAATAACCAAAGACCCCTTTTCACTTGGTTTAATTGGACTTGCAGAGGCAATTCCAGCCATTGGTATTGCCTTATATGCGGGGCATATTGCAGACATTTATAATAGAAAATCCATTATGCGCATTGCTATTTTGGTGTTATTGGCTTCAAGTTTCGGTTTGAACCTAGCCCTAAATAAAGCATTTGGGGAATCTGTAAGTTTTTGGGTATTTAGTTTCATTTTTGTTGGTGGGATTGCTAGGGGATTTTATGGGCCAGCCTCCTTTTCGCTTATCTCGCAATTGGTGCCAAGGGATATGCTAGCAAGGGCAAGTACCTTAAACAGCACCACATGGCAGTTTGCGGCTGTGGTTGGACCTGCTTTTGGCGGCTTTGCCTACGCTTATATTGGACTCAAAGGAAGCTTTGCAATCTTATCTGCTTTAATGTTCCTTTCGTTTGTAGCGGTTAATTTTATCAAAGCAAGTAAACCTGTTCAGTTGGTTCAAACCGAACCCATACTTATTAGACTAAAAGAAGGAATTGGCTTTGTTTTTAACAACAAGATTATTTTATCGGCCTTATCACTTGACTTGTTTTCTGTTTTGTTCGGCGGGGCCACCGCCCTGCTTCCTATTTTTGCAGATGAAATATTAAAAACCGGACCGGAAGGTTTAGGCTTTTTAAGGGCCGCTCCGTCTTTTGGGGCTGTGCTAACCATGATTTATTTATCAATGCGAAAACCCATTCACAAGGCAGGAGAAGTGCTGCTTAAGGCAGTTGCAGCTTTTGGTTTGAGCATGCTCTTTTTTGGGCTATCAGAGAGTTTTTGGTTATCGCTGGTTTTGTTATTTCTAAGTGGCGTTTTTGATAGTTTCAGTGTAGTAATTCGCTCTAATATTTTACAACTATACACACCAGACCACATGAGAGGGAGAGTATCCTCGGTAAATACCATCTTTATTGGCTCTTCTAACGAAATAGGAGCATTTGAAAGTGGTTTAGCAGCCAAGTTACTAGGCACAGCGCAGTCTGTAGTTTTTGGCGCATGTATGACACTTGGTGTGGTTGGCCTAACCTGGTGGAAAGCACCAAGCCTAAAGGCACTTAAATTTGAAGACAGCCAGCACTAATCTGGCAATAATCCTTCTGGCAAATCCATGTCTATGCGCTTTTTGCGCTTGTCAAAAAACAGAATCCAATCTTCAACAATGGGAATTAAAACCAGTTGATTATTATATTGAATTTCTGCCAAAACTTGCTGCGGCATTTCTAGCAGCCGAATGATTTTTCCAAGTGGTTTTTCGCAGGCATCATAAATGGTAAATCCGTTTAGTTCTTCTTCAAAAGCAATGGTTTTACGCTTAGACTTACCAGGAACCAAAACGGTTTTACCCACAAATTTTTCAGCATCAACGGTATCATCAATATACCTTAATTTTAGAATGGGCGCTTCATCTGAGCCTTTAATAGCCTCAATAAAAAAAGGAACGGGTTTTCCTTTAATCGAAAGAAAAACCCATTCCTTTAATGTAAACTGGTAGTCGGGTAAAAACCGCAACTCACCTTTTGTTCCATGAACCTTCGCAAGGGTACCGGCCTCCCGGAAATCTTCTCTACGAATTGATTTCAAAAGAAATATTATTCTGCTGGCGCTTCTTCAGTTGCTGGTGCAGCTTCTTCAGTTGCAGGAGCTTCCTCAGTTACTGGCGCTTCTTCTGTTGCAGGAGCAGCTTCACCTTCTTCAACCACTACTAAAGCAGCAGCATCTGCGGCAGCTTTCGCATTGATTTTGTCTAAACGAGCTTGGTTAGCTTTTGCTTCAACAGCAAGTCTAGCTTCTACTTCTTTAGAGAAAGCACCTTTTACACGGTCAACGTGTGCTTGTACTTTGTTGTTTTTGTCGCTTAACCAAGCTTCGAATTTAGCATCCGCTTGTTCTTGGGTTAAAACTCCTTTTGCTACACCTTTTTGCAAGTGATTTTTCATCATTGCGCCTCTGTACGAAAGAATGGCACGGCAAGTATCGGTTGGCTGAGCACCGTTTTGCAACCAATAAGTTGCACGCTCAACATCCAATTCAATTGTTGCCGGTTGTGTTTGTGGAAGATATGAACCTATCTTCTCAATGAACTTACCATCTCTCGGAGCACGCGAATCCGCCACCACTACATGGTAAAAAGGCGATTTAGAACGTCCATGACGTTGTAATCTGATTTTTACTGACATATTATTTTTCTTTAATTAATCCCCGGTTCTCCTTTTCCGGGGGGGTGCAAAGATGTGGCATTTCAAATAAAATTCCAAACTTTGGCGGAAATTCGTTGGAGGCCTCTGGCGGCTAGCTTCTGGCAGTTGACATTAGCCGCTTCTGTGTTTAGCTTGGTTCAGGTCGCCGCGGCAGTCGAGACATTCTCACAGATGCCACAGATTTTCACGGGAGTTTACACAGACTAGTTTACGCTACCTGAGTGTCGGAAAGTTGTATACCAAGGGGGTACCCATGTTATACCTAGCAGGTACCCATGTTACACCAAGCAGGTACCCATGTTGTACCAAGCAGGTACCCATGTTATACCAAGCAGGTACCCATGATACATCAAGCAGGTACCCATGTTACACCAAAGGGGTACCCACAATACACCAAGCGGGTACCCATGTTAATCCAAGCGGGTACCCATGTTACACCAAGCGGGTACCCATGTTAATCCAAGCGGGTACCCATATTAATCCAAGGGGGTACCTATGTTAATCCAAGGGGGTACCCATGTTAATCCAAGGGGGTACCCAAACAGTATGGAGCAAGAGTGAAGAGAAAGAGGGTAGTGTCCCATTAAGTGTGTAAACTCAAAAAAAACAGGTCTTAGCGGAGCCGAAATGCAGTCATGGAGCTTGTCGAAACAAAAAAGCCCCTGATTTCTCAGAGGCTTTTGCGGTGCGGACGGGACTACTGGGTTCGAGTTCGTTTTTACTTTTGAACTATAAATTTCCCTTGGGTTGACCCAAGACTAGAATATATATGATAGAAGTATAAACCAGCCTCAAAGTTTTGAGATGGAAT
>CAMDHZ010000033.1 GCA_945898275.1 Chitinophaga pinensis
GACTCAATAATCGATTTTATCTCTGTGGGCAGGTCTGAGTAGCCTTTCCACTTCTTTTTGGTGAGGTCTATTTTAAGTTGTCTTGCCAATTAAGTATTTTCTGCTAAAGTTTGATAATTGTTTTTACATTTTCATACAAGAGCCCGCAGCATAGTGATAATACTTTTACTAAACCTCACTCAGACTAGGCGTTCTAATGAAATCAATAAAAGCAGTGAGTTGATTAGTTGAATGTAAAGCGGAGAGGTTAACCTATGTTGTTTGTGCTTTCAGAGCTCTGTGATGAGCTACAAATCACTTTGGCAGCTCCTTGTTACCATTTATACTAAACTACCTTAAAATGGGCTAAAAATGCCTACCGCAATCAATAATGACTGTAGGTAAAATAGGATATGAGATTTATCTCTATCTTCACCCAATCCAATTAACAGTTTAATGAAAACAGTTCTATAAAGTTGCGCCATTGCCTATTCGCACCCGTTGCCAATTTACCTATTTGTTACCATGCCTTTTTAAGACTATTCGTTACCATAAACTAAGGGTCAATGTAATTCAAGTACTTCAATGCTTTATAAATAGATGCAACTTAGTACTTGAAAAGGGAAACTATTTTTAACGCAGCTAAACTTGTATAGTCATTGCCCTCTCTTAGTAGCGAAATACAGCATTTAAACTTCCACCGGAATCTTTCTCCTTAAAATGAATTAAAGCTCAACGAGTATATTTGTGACGAATGAAAATCAAACGTTTTTATTTCTACATTGGAGGTTACCCTGGTTCTAGTCATGCTATTGAATACAAGGATAATGTATTCGCGTATAGCAGCGCGCTCGATGATAACTATGAACTAGAAGATTTTGAACTAACAGTTGATAACCCTGACTTAAGCGCTGAGGCAATAAAGGCTCATACCGATGCTTTTAGCTCAAAGTTAATTATAGAGCCGAGTGAGATTTTAAAATTCAAGAAGTACTTAGAGCGCTATTGCAAAAATTGGAAAAGGAAATACTCAATTGGGCCAATTTGTGATGGCACTTATTGGGAGTGTGAAATATGGATTGATAACTTTAGGCTAAAGTCAGAGGGGCATGAGGCTTATCCTGGTAATTTTCATTTATTTACCAAAAAACTATCACTGTTAACCGGCGGCAAAGTATTTCAATAGTGTTTATCAGCAGAGTGTCTGATATGGGTTCCATAGCCTCGGTCTTGTTACTTTAAACTTGCCCTAAAAAGGGAGGATATTCTAATTCTCAAAGCAACTTTTCAAACTTTCGGAAAAGGGAATCTGTTTTAATGTTCATGCCTCTGCAAATCCTGTCAATTTGTTCAAGTTTGATTTCTTTTTCGCCAACTTCAAATTTTCTTAGCATTTTCAAAGGCAAATTTGATGTCTCAGTAAGCTCCAATAATGTCATTTTTTTTCAATTCTGATTGTGCTAATTGCTTCGCCAAATTTGCGAGCCATTACTAAGTTCATATGGTTTTGTTTTTCTGTGTTCTGTTTTAGCTCAATGTAATGCAGTTTATCAAACTCTACTGCATCTGAAATTTGAACTCAGCAGGTTAATACTCATTTAGCAGCAGCAGTGTTAAGGGTTTTCCATCTCCCCTCTTATATGAATTAGGCGGCATTTACAGGTAGCAGTTTGAACATCCCAGCAGATATGCTAACACAGTTTATTTCCACCCCTGGCAGTCGCAGTAGGTTGGTTATTTAAATATTGTCACTACTATTCCAATAATGATTAGTCCACAAATTATGAAGAGCAATGTCTTTAAAGCTTTAACTTCTTTGTATTGTGTTTCAAACTTCTCTATAAAAATAATTTTGTTTTCATCTAGCTTACTTGTCAGATTATCAATTTGTTTGGTGTGATATTCAATTAAATTAGCTTCCGACTTTTCTGACTTTTCAATTAAAGTATTTTTTAAGTCTGTAACAGATTTTTGTGCTGATTCAATTTTGTCTGAAACCGTCTCAGTTAGCGACAAAAACTTTGATTCTGTTTCGTCTTTCCAAATGCTAAAAGATAAATTAATGTTTTTGGTTAATTCATTTGAATGATCATTCAAAGAATCTATCGATTTATCTAGATGCAAAATTAATTTATCAATGGATTCACTTTTTAGCGATAAGTCTTCCTCTAACTTTTTCTTATAGCTATTTGTACTTAGAACAAATTTATCTATTTCTTTTATTACTTTCTGAGCACTTTCTGTATTAGCAGAAGTCAATTCATTAATGTTCTTGAGCCTTTCAAGTTCATTAATAAGATTTTCAAATTCTTCTTGCAGTTGTATTGATTCTTCCATTTTAAGAAATTTTATTTATAAATTCATTTAAGCGAAAAGTTGTTCTGTTAAGTAGCAATTCATTTGTCAAAGGGCTAATAAGAGGTCTTATAACAGGATTTATATCCAATATTCTTTCGTTTAACATATTAAGTAAATCCTTTACACTTTGCCAGCTTTCATTTTCGTTTCGCAACAAACTTCTAAAGCCCTTTCTATACAATTCAATAGCTTGACTTACAAAGGCCCTTTCAAGTGCAGAAGTTAAACTATCACTTTCCTTTACTTCCAAAGCAAACAAACTATAAGAAGTTAAAAGGTCAATGCTTGCGTTTTCTTTTGTCATTGTTATTCTTAAATTCGCACAAGCACCTCTTAAGTGTTTAACGTTATCAATATCAAGTCCCAAGCCATCCGGTGGTTTTCTTATGTATTCTAAATATTTCTTAACAATCTCAACACTCTCCAATCTTCCGCTATCAGTATCTTTTGGTAGATAATCAACACGAGCATATTTTGATGTGAAATAGTATATAATATTCTCACGAAAGACTTTTTCTCCTTGCTCAAAACCTAATTCACAAAGCTTCTGCATATAGTCAATTGACCTTTTTCTCTTGTCTGATATTTCATCTTCAATGAAAGAAATTAAGGTATACAAAACCTTTTTTAAAATAGAGGCCTCATCATTATTAGATGCTTTGTGTAGCCAAATATCTGTAGATTGATTTCCTAAATATCTTTTTAGGTAGGTTTTAAAGTTATTCAAGTATTCTAATTCAGATTTAGCTCTAAATCTAACTTCAATAAAACTTCCAACATAGTCAATAACATAATCATCAATTATACCAACAATAGACATTCTATATAT
Source organism: Chitinophaga pinensis (assembly GCA_945898275.1). Taxonomy (GTDB): domain Bacteria; phylum Bacteroidota; class Bacteroidia; order UKL13-3; family UKL13-3; genus B1. The sequence continues at coordinate 3,167 of CAMDHZ010000033.1, forward strand.
AGCTCTTTGCGTATCTGATGAGTTTCTGATTTTATTATAGTTTGTTTCAATATAGTTAACAGTGTCAGGATTTAAGGAGAGAGAACTTTTGAAACTTGTAAATTTTTCATATTGATAATTTAGGTTTTCAATAAAGTCAAACTCGTTTGAGCTAAAATTATAAGCAGCTCGAACAATAACTTCTTCAAAGTCAGTGTAACCAACACTTTTGACCACTTCAGTGATTTTAGTAATAGTATCGTTAGTAAAACCTATTTTTAAAGTATAATTGTTACTTTTTTCGCTCTCAATAAGTGTTTTTATGCCATCCGTAGATTTTGTTTTTAACCAAGAAAGATAATCACCGGCAGGCGCTTCATTTTTAAGGATTTTTTTGGCATAATCCACTATTTCATTGGCTTTGGGGATATCAAAATTTTTAATAGCATCTGGATAACTTTTAAGGTCTTTTTTAAGGTCAATTTTACCGATTGAGATTCTTTCATCTATTTTTTCTTTCCAAAGGCCATTAATATAAATGTACCTATCATCCCATAATTTTACATAGTTAACTTCGGGGTATTTATCTTGTATCTGGCGTTTTAAAACATTTAAATAAAAATTATCCTCGTATTTTACCTCATTAAGCAATTCATCGATTATCTCAATTTCTCTCTCAATTCCTTTAAATGCATTCCTGTAAAAGTCATAATTAGTTTCAATATCTTTAGGATGATAAATTATTGTGCATATAGATGGGTTGCCATCTCTGCCTGCTCGACCTGCTTCTTGGTAAAAACTTTCTACTGAATTTGGGAATGAATAGTGTATTGAAAATCTAATGTTTGGTTTATCTATTCCCATACCAAATGCCTTAGTGGCAATCATCAAATTTTTCTTGTTTTTTATAAAATCTTCTTGATTTTTATAGGATAGGTCTGCTTCGCTTTCAATTCTATTATCCTTAATCGTATCATCACTACCACCAGCAAAGAATGTTCCAATTTTTAAGTTTTTGTCTGTGCTTAGGTAGTCGCTTAATGATAATACGCCATTTTTTAACTTATTTGATTTAGTTGGACAAAATATTAAGCCTGCATTAGAATATTCATTACCAGTTTTCCTGAAAAAATCTGGATTTGGATTAAAATAACCATAAATAGTTTCAAGCTGTTTTATTTTTAAAGGAATACCCTCAATGTATTTTTTTATCAGAGGATATTTATAATCTCCTATAATTTCTTCACGTTTCCAATATTTCAAATTATCTTCTATTTTTTCAGATATTTTTAGAATTTCAAAATTTAGTTCTTTCCTGTCTATTGCTTCTGCTGGCAAACTTATTACTGCATTTTGGGGCATCTCTAGTTCCCGCTGCACGTCAGCTAAAACATCAAATGAAGCTGTTGCCGTAAGTCCGAAAAGTGTCAATAAATCTGATTTTGGATTACAAAATCCCTTTAAATTCTGGGCAAGTTTTAAATATGTATGCCTAAAATCGTGCCCCCATTCTGATACGCAATGAGCTTCATCTATTACTGCATAACTGAAATAAACATTGTTACTTCTGCAACTTCTAAGAGAAAGACGGAATTTTTCAATTTGAAAGCGTTCTGGCGAAACAAATAAGATGAGATATTTACTTTCGGTCAATTCTTCTATATTCTTTTCTCTTTCATCTTTTGTATTGAATGAATTGATAAAATTTGCTTTAGTAATGCCATTATCAATCAATTTATCAAATTGATCTTTCATTAATGAATTAATGGGGTCAACTACAACTGTGACGCCTGGTTGAAGCAACGCACAAATCTGATATGTGAGAGATTTACCTCCTCCTGTCGGAAGTAATCCAATTACATCTTTACCTTGTATAGCTCTATTAATAATAGCTTCTTGACCAGCTCTAAATTTATTTTTTCTAAATATATTATTAAGAAAATATTTTAATCCGATCTCTTGTCCTGGAGTTTCATATTTGAAATACTGTAAATAACGTCCTTGTTTTTCTTTTTCAATTACAACTCCTAAAGAGCAATATTGAATTCTTCTATCAGTAAAAATTTTTCCGTAATGATCTTTATTCTCCTCCTGAAAAGAGGTAATCTTAAATTCATTATTATCATTAGAATTAAAACCAATAGTTGTTGAAGTATTAGAATCACTAATTGAAATAAGGTTTAATTTAGTTTCGTCTATTGTAACTAAGTCGTTTATGCTAGTAAATAAGTCGTTTATATCTGCAATTATTTCCTCAGAAAGGTTCGTTCTAATTCCTTTCAAATTAAACGATTTAGCCGCTTTATTTGATTCTTTAATGACCAAAAGCAATATTGCTCTTTGAATTTGAGCAGATGCAATAAGTTCGATAAAAATTCTATATATCTTCAAGTATTTACTGCCAAAACCCGATGCTATTTTACCTTCATTGTATTTATTTATATTGCTTATAATGTCTACTAATAAATCTTGTTCAAGATCATTGAAGAATTTATCATCTATAGCAAATTCTATTTCAGGTCCATTTGAATGGGTTGTTAAAAATGAATCCTCCAGATGCACTTTCAGTATATTTTCGGAAATTCTTAAGGATGCTCTGGTTGGCTCACCCCTTGATATAATATTCCAAGCCACTTTTAATAGCGGATTTATATTGCTATCATCTATATAGTTAGGAAGATTTGAGATTTCAAAAAACAATTTGTTTTCAAAAAAACTTGACAAAACAGTCTTGTCAACTATTTTTCCAAGTTGTTTATTGAATTCATCGATGTAGTATCCTGCTTTAAAAACTGTCATTTATCTCCTTTCATTAGTGTATTATCGTGTAAAATTGGATTTACTGGAAAAGCACTGGTTGAATGAAGCATAAACCTCCAAAGTGCCTGTCCGCTATGTCTTTCATTATTATTCTCCTTTAGCAACGATTGAAAAAAGCTCATCTACTTTTATTATTAACTATTTACCGAATTGAAATTCGACAACGGAACAACCTATATATGTTTTGGTGTATTGTTTGCTTAAATACAGCATACAAAACAACCTAATAACATGAGTAATTTAAAAATTAAAATTCATTTTACATTAAGCCATTCCCAAAAACTTAGCCCTGCATAAACAGACATTATTAATAAATATTTTAATACTTTATAATTACCCTTGTTTTATTGGATTCGGTGGATAGGTTTGCTTGAAAAATATTTTCGACAATAAATGTCATAGCACTTTATAATTGATAAAAGGCAAAGATTAAATCTACTTGTTCAGTATAGCTGCAAAAGTCAAAAATAATTTTTAAATAATTTCTCAGTCTTGCTTTTCATTTTCTCGCGTAGGGCTATTGGTACCTAAATTTCAATTTGCTCTGCATAGAAGAATAATATGGTTTCTAGCTCATAGTTAGGCTGAAGTTCTAACTTAACCAGCACCCACTCATCATTTCGCTCAATCACCTTTTGAGAGCCGTTTATGGGTTTCGTTTCAATATAGGGCCACAGCTTGTTATCCACCTTGAGCAAAACATCCTCAACCTTTGCTGTTTCATCTACGGTTACGCCAACAACATGCACGAGTTGGCCGATATTGTTAAACTGGCTGCTTCGCTTGGTGTGGACAGGGTAAAAGGCCATCAGCTTTGGGCTCACTTTGATGAGATAAAAAACCTTTCGATGAAAGTATCAGACGAAAGCATTGCCCGATGGAATGAGTATGTAAAACAGGCATATCAAGCATAGGAGAATTTTAGAAAGCCAAATGGCCAAATGGTGCTTTTAGAAAACATAATACCACTAACGGAAAATAAAAACTTAGAGTTGCCCGAGCATTATGAATGTCCTTTTCTTTCGTTTTTATCAAATCCATGAAACTAAGATTAGTAATGGCTGATGATGGCCTTTTGGCGATTGTTATAGTTACTGATTGGCGGTACTACTAATATCGGATTTTGTGGGGGAAATCATCAAATTTGGTTGTGGAAGTTGTTAACCCAAAGTGATTTAGAAAAAATATGTCAAACATGTTGGCGTAATCCAGAGTCAACTTGAATTTTTCACCTATAAATTGTAGTTTAACCTCCACAGAAGGAGAAACTAGAAATTGCTAAGGGCATTAAATACAAGGTTATTCAACATTGTACACCATTTGTAGGTCGCTGAGTTGAGATTACACACTTTGCACACTTTTCAAGTTTTCCCCATTACTACTTTTCTCAGTAAGTACTTGATTTTCTATTGTTATATTTACCAATGTTTAACAAGTCAATATTAAAACGAAGAACTGCTAATATGTTGAGCGGATTGGGATATTCAAGGATAAACAGTATTTATATTTCCGACATGTTTTAGCGTTGCTTGATATAGATTTGACTCAACTGAGTAAAATATAAACAGGCTTTCGGCAATTCAAAGGGAACAGATGCCCATCCTTGCTGAAATCTGCAAAGCCAATAGTGGTGAATTAATAACGCATTGGTTGGCCTACCAAATTTATGTGGTGGTGAAAGACGAGTAGCAGGCAAATGAAGCTATTCAAGTGGCAGAGTAAAAAATAAAATTTTAAAAGCACAAGAGGAAATAATGACTAACACCAACATAAAAACCGGCATTATCATCAACATGCGCAACCGCCTATGGCGTGTTGACGAATTTGATGGAGTAGAAGTGGTCGCAACTCCAATCACCGGTGATTCAGACAGTCAAAGAGTTTTTCTAGCGGATGTTGAAAATATTAGAGAAGAAAGATTTGAAAGAATCAATGCAGAACTTCCTGGTGATTTGTCTTCACAGCGACTCTTGCTAAGAGCTTATCAATTCGATTTAATACATGGTTCTGCTCCATTCTTGAGTTTGCATCGTTCATCAGTTGTACCTTACAATTACCAAATGGTACCACTTGTTCTTGCTTTGGAGAAGCCTAACGTAAGAATGTTGATAGGTGATGATGTGGGTTTGGGTAAAACAGTGGAAGCCGGTTTGATCATTTCCGAATTGATTCAAAGGGGCAAAGTAAAAAGGGTAGTAATCCTAACACCTGCCAATTTAAAACAACAATGGAAAGAAGCCCTAGATTATTTCTTCCACATCAAAGCAACCATCATTGATTCATTTTCTAGAAAAGAGTTTGAAAAAGAATTACCTGCCGGAGCAAATCCTTGGCAATATTTTCAATTTGTAATTGCATCAATTGATTATGCAAAAGCACCTGACATTAAACAACAAATTAAGGAACAACAATGGGATTTATTATTGGTTGATGAGATACACCTATGTGCAAGACCTCATAGTAATGTAAAAGCCACCAAACAACAACAGCGATATGAATTGGTTAAAGATCTAAGTAAGAAAATTTCAAACGTATTGTTCTTAACTGCGACTCCGCATAATGGCTATTCTGATTCATTTGCCAGTATCCTGGAAATGATTAATCCGGAAATTGTGCAGCAAAATGGAAACGGCTCCTTCACTTTCGACAAATCTAAAGCCCGTTACAATGTTATTCAGCGAAACAGAAAAAAGCTGGAAGTATGGTACGAAAAGCAAGGAAAGAAATCTCCGTTTCCACAACGAAACCAAAAAGAAATAATTATTGATCCCAAACCAAATGGAAAGCTCATACAATTGTTGGATGCCGTTGAACGCTACGGTGATTTTATTTTAAAATCGGCAATAGAAAAAGATTCTAAGAAGGTGAGAAACATAGCGAATTGGGTAGCCATACACTTACAGAAAAGAGCTATCAGTTCACCTTATGCAGTTTTAAAGTCATTAGAGAATAGGATTTCCACCATTCAAAATAAAGTAGATAACCTGAGTGAAAGCGAAGAGGAAACTCTGGAAAACTATGTGTACGATTTGTTTTCTGATGATGAAAGAATTACAGAGGAAATGGCTTCTCTTCGGTTAGACTTTGAAGCATTAAGCCAAGATGAAATTGCCGAACTAAAGCGCATAATTGAATTTGGAGAAACATTGACTCCGAAGGACGATGAAAAACTGCAGAAACTTAAAAATGATATTCTTCCAGAATTAATCGCTAAAGACCCAAAGGTTATCCTTTTTACTAAATACAAGGATACCCTAGATTATTTAGAGAAGCATTTAAAAACAAAAGATTTTGATACGTTCGTTATGCATGGCGATATGAGCCTAAATACACGGACTGAAATTTTTGGAAAATTTGACCGGGCAAAAAAGGCCATACTTATTGCAACCGATGTTATCTCAGAAGGATTAAACTTACAGAGACTTGCCTCCAATGTAGTGCATTATGAGCTACCATGGAACCCAAATCGTTTAGAACAAAGAAATGGCCGTTTAGATAGGATTGGCCAAAAAAGAGAAGTTGTTTATATCAGAACATTGGTGGTAGATAAATCAATGGACAAGGAAATTCTCGATTTGTTGCTTGAAAAACAACGAACCATTGAAATGGACCGCGACTATGCGGCAGCTTATTTTGGTGATGAGGAATCATTGAAGAACATTATCCTCGAAGCTTCTACAAGAAAGAAAAGCAAGAAGAAAGGAGTTGACCCCAACCTTCCTGACCTCTTTGCTTCTGCTGGCTTGGATGAAACAAAAAAAGCCGTTCGGCAGGCATTTAGTTCGCCAGAAGAAGACAAGAAACGAAAGAAAAGAATTGAAGAAGAATCTTTTTACAGCAGCCTGGATATTGAGTTGCCCGAAATTGATAAGCGCATAGAAGAAACGAAACGCATTGTTGGTTCTCAAGATGAAGTATTGAGCTTTGTAAAAGCAGCTTTATCACGTTTCAATTCAGCTTTGATTGATAAAGGCTCTGGCTTTCATGAAATCACCATTAATGATGCAAGATTGATTCTGCAGCGCTTTGGAGATAACATTAAGAAAGTAACATTCGACCCCGAGTTGGCACTAACTAATCCCGATGCTACTATTTTAGATGCGGGTCATCCTTTCGTTCGCAAAATGATTGAATTGGTTAAGGCTGAGTTTTTTACCAATAAAGGTTTGTATGGCCGGAATGCTTATTTCTTCTGTAACGAGGTAGAGGCTGTAACTTGGCATTATAATTTTCTGGTACGCTTTACCGTCGGCCTAAAAGAAAAACGGGTAATAGAAGAATTGATTTCAATTGCTGTAGATAGTTATTCGGAAAAAGTAATACCCAATGCAAGTTTCATTCCTGCACAAACTACCCGAAGCATTTCTCAGTCTGATATAACCGAACAGATAAATGATGCCTTGTCATTTAATGGGTTGGATAAATTAATTGATGGAAAGATTAAAGAACGCAGGATCAAACTCATTGAAGAAAGACAAGAGCTATACAACAAAATTTTGGTGGATAGCAAGGATACCAAACAACCAGATTGGTTGAATGGTATTATGCATATTGAGGAAGCGGGACATGATTTGTTGACCCTAACCATTATCCAACCGCTTTAACTTTACAACAGCATGGCATTAAGTTTTATAAAATCAAGCGGCAATATTATTACAGAGGACTTTTGTATGGCTTTGGCCAACGAAACAAAAGCCGACTATGTAAAAGATAAAAGCTTTGGGGCAGAAATGAAAAAAGTAGATGACGTAATTGCTTCTACTTTTGAGAAACTACGGGAGCGCTGGGAAGAAAATCGCACTCAAATAATAGGCAACGAATATGATAATGCCACCCTCCGTAAAAAATGGATAATTCCATGTATGGAGGCTTTAGGCTATCAACCTATTTTCATCGCTTCCAATATCAAAAGCGAATCAGGTACGGAGTATCAGATACCTTACAAAGGGTGGGATAGTGAATATGCTCCCCAGATTCATATGGTAAACTCCGTACAGGACTTTGACACCAAGGACAAACACAGCCGTACTCATTCCAACAAAAGTCCACAGGACTGTTTACAACAATATCTAAATACCAGTCACCACCAATGGGCCATTCTAATCAATGGTAAAAAAGTAAGGCTGCTCCGCGATTTCTATCATTCCATTACCAAAGGTTTCTTGGAATTTGATTTGGAAAGCATTTTTGAAACAGCCAATTCCGAACAATTTAGGGTGCTTTACAGAATCTTGCATCGCTCACGCATTGAAAATCAATACCAGGGCAAACAGGAAATAGAATACGATGAAGAAGGCAATCTCATTGAAGTAGAAGAGAATTGTTTACTAGAAAGCTTTCACAAGAAATCGAGAGAAACAGGTGTAAAGGTTGGCAATAAACTTCGTGACCAGGTTATTGAAGCCATTGAAAAATTAGGTAATGGTTTTGCAGAAAGCCTTGACCCGGATGAATTTCAAAATGGAAAAGTAAAGGCCTTTTATGCCGAAATACTGAACATCATTTACCGGCTGCTTTTCCTCATGTTTGCTGAGCAAAAAGGCTGGCTTCCGGTGCGCAACAGCATCTATGCCCGAACTTATAGTTTGAATGCATTGAGAGAAATAGCTGAACAGGGTAATTACAGCCACGATGATGAACATGATTTATGGGAAGGCCTAAAAATCACGTTCAAATTAGTTACTAATGGTTATGAATTTAAGAATGGTGATAAGATAAATGCCTTTGGTGGCCAATTGTTTTCTGACAAGAAGATAGCCGTTATCAAAGGCCTTCCGCTAAAGAATAAATTTTTGCTCGACGCCATATTTCGTCTCAGTTATTTCAAACTCGATAACCTGAGCAACCGAATCAACTATGCCAACTTAGCCATTGATGAATTGGGCTCAGTATATGAAAGCTTACTCGATTATGAGCCCAAACTGGCCCAAGAACCTCAAGCGCTGAATAAAAGAGAAATAAAACGGGGTGAATTCTATCTGGATGACCGAGGAACCGACCGCAAAACCACCGGCTCGTATTATACCGATAGCCGTTTAGTGGCCCAGTTGATTGAATCTGCATTGGTGCCGGTAATTAATAATGCCATCAGCGGTAAAAATACCATTGAAGAAAAAGAGCAAGCCTTACTTGATTTAAAGGTGGCTGATATTGCCTGCGGCAGTGGGGCCTTTATTTGTGCTGCTTTAGAAAAAATGGGTGAGCAACTGGCAATCATTCGTATGGGCGATGAAGAACGGCCCACTGAAGACCAGTTTCGTGAAGCCAAACGAGACGTTTTGCTGCATTGCATTTATGGGGTAGACTTAAACCCCATGGCCCTAGAACTGGCAAAATTCTCCTTATGGATTACGGCTACATTGCCCGATATGCCACTATCCTTTCTAGACCATAAGCTTAAATGCGGTAATTCATTAATTGGGGCAACCCCTGAACTTGTTGAAAAAGGAATACCCGTTGAAGCCTACAAACCCGTAGGTAACGACAACCCCGACATTTGCACAGAGCTGAAGAAAAGGATAAAAAGGCAATTGGAAAGCTTAAGCAAAGTAGCAGAACCCACCGCACAATATGGCCTACAATTTAAACGCAACGAAACCGATGAACTGCTAAAGTTGCGGGAGGCCTTGATGAACCACAAGCAGGAAAACCCCGATGATGTAGATGAAGCCGAAGAGGAGTACCGGAAGTTGGAAAAAATGGAGCGCAAGTTTAAAGATTGGTTGATGGCAGATACCTGGGCAGCGGCTTTTTTTATAGAGAAAACCGAACTCAATTTTGACCATTACCCCACTAATGTAACCCTCGAAAGCTTGCGTGAAAACCAACCGGTAAACGAGATGCTTATTGAGCGGGTTTTACAAGTTGCCGACCAGTACAATTTCTTCCATTACCATTTAGAGTTTCCGGAAGTGTTTGAGAAAGGAGGGTTTGATTGTTTATTGGGAAACCCACCTTGGGAGAAAATTAACTTTGAAGATGAGGAGTTCTTCATTTCTCGTTCTCCTGAGATTGCTTTGGCAAGAAATAAAGCTGAACGTAAAACATTAATGGCTCTGCTGCCCGCAGCAAATCCAGCATTATACAAAGAGTATCTTTCTGCAAAAAGATGGAACGATTGCCTTAGTGTTTTCTTCCGTGAATCTGGAGCATATCCATACACTGGAGTAAGCAGAATTAATCTCTATTCAATTTTTGCCGAACAGTACGAAGGATTAATTAATTCCAACGGTGCAACAGGCAATGTACTACCAACAGGAATAGTGCTGGATAATAACAATAAGGACTTATACTTTTACTTAATACAAAGCAATAAGCTTGATACTGTAATTGATTTTGAAAATAGAGCAGCGTTGTTTCCCGATGTTGATAGCAGATATCGGTTTTGCCTCTTTGTAACAGTTGCTAAAAATGGCCGCAATCAATATAAATTTTATCAGACCGAACCAAGTCAGGAAGGGGCGTTTGTAAAAATTACTTTAGAAGATATAGAAGCGATTAATCCAAATACTAAAACATGCCCTTCATTCAGAAATCAACAAGATTTTCTGCTTGCACAAAAAACATATAAAAAATGGGGAGTTCTTCTCAATGAAAGCTATCCTGAGAAAAACACTTGGGATGTAAAAATTAGAACTCCTTTTAACATGTCTAATGATTCGGGTATTTTCAAGCAATACGATGAAGATTTGCTTCCGTTGTATGAAGCTAAATACATTTATCATTTTAACCACAGGTATTGTTCTTGGAATGGAATTACTACAGATTCAACTAACAATTCTCAGTTATCCAATACGGATTTCTTAGTAAGAACACAATATTACTTAACTAAAGAAGAACTTGTTTCAAGGTTTGGAAATTCCGATTGGTTTTTAGTTTACCGGATGATAACCAATGCAACAAATGAGAGAACAATGGTTGCTTCAATAATCCCTTGCTATCCTTGTGGAAATTCTCTATCCATAATTGAAACTGAAGATTTGTCAAAAGGCTTATTTCTTTTAGCATCACTTAACTCAGTTGCTTTCGATTTTTTAACTCGTCAAACTGTGGGTGGCACAAATTTCAATCATTGGATATTAAAACAACTTCCTGTTGTTGATTATAATAAAGTCAATAATGAACTGCTAAAAACAATTCAAGAAAAAGTATTTCAGCTAAGCTATACGGCAAACGATTTAAAACCTATGGCAGAAGAGTATGGATATGCTGGAAATCCATTTATTTGGAACGATAAAGAACGCTTCCAACTTCAATGTGAGTTGGATGCCATTTATGCCCACCTATATGGGTTAGAAAAAGAGGAGATGGATTATATACTGGAAACCTTCCCCATTGTAAAACGGAAGGATATTGCTAAGTATGGCAGCTACCATACTAAAGAAACCATTTTGAAACTGTATGATGAGTTTGCCTGGGTAAGGGATGAGATGAACCAACAACAAACTGCTAAAACCGAACAAGCCTAATATGGATCCATTTAAAATATACAAAGCCGTAAAAGAGCAATACAAAAGCTATATCCAAACCTTTCAGGTTTTTAAAAATGAGGAGATAAAAGCTTTTGTTGAAGATGGCATCAATAAACGCAAAATGCTCTGGCAGGAGCCAGTTATTCAAATAAGTAAGCGGTTTAAGGCTGGGCTACCGGTTACGGAGTTAATTAATAAAAATTGGCTACATCCCAAGTGTGCCAGTGTTTACCCCGGTTTTATACCTTATGCCCACCAGCAAAAGGCAGTTGAAATAATTTCCTACAAAAAGGAGAACCTAATTGTAACTACCGGTACTGGTTCGGGTAAATCTATTTGTTTTGAGCTGCCCATTGTAAGCTATTGCCTCGAGCAGGCAGCCAAAGGTGTAAAAGGAATTAAGGCCATCATTATTTACCCCATGAATGCCCTTGCCAACACCCAATATGAAGAGCTGGCAAGAAAACTCAATGATTCAGGCTTAACCATTGGATTATACACTGGCGATACACAGCATACGGGTGAGGAAGCGATGAAGGCTTACAAAGATGTATTTGGCGAAGATGCAGTGCCTAACAATTCAGAAATTATTGACAGGGAACAGCAACGAAGAACACCACCAGACATTTTAATAACCAACTATGTAATGTTGGAATTGTTGCTCACCCGTAACGATGATGCTGCTTTGTTCAAAGATGAGATAAAACGCAACCTTCGTTTCCTGGTATTAGATGAGCTGCACACTTACAGCGGCAAGCAAGGAGCTGATGTTGCTTTTTTGATACGCAGGTTAAAACAAAAGACAGAAACCAAAGGCAAACTACTTTGTATAGGCACATCAGCCACCATGGCTAATGATTTGGATGGTGCCGGTTCGGCAGATGCAGTTGCAGGCTTTGCCACCCGTATTTTCGGAGAAGATTTTTTGCCTGCTAATGTAGTGGTGGAAGAAGAAGACAAAACCATTGAATTTAATGGAAGTACCATTTCTCCATCAATAACGATAACTGAAAAAGATTTTGAGTTATTCGACAGTGAAAATGTGGCAACTGCACTTCCATTGTTTGAGGCAATAATGGGTTATCCCTACAAAGGCAAAATGGATAACCTGTCTTTAGGCGAAGAACTGAAGAAATCAAAAGTATTAAGCTTCTTAGAACAGTCGCTAAAAGAGGTAAAGGACTTTGGGAAACTTGCAGAGGTTTATAAAAATACATTAAGACCCGCCGCTATTGAAGAAGTCTGCAAGCTTGAAATTCAAGCAGGCTTGATATTAGGCATGATGGGCACTGTAATATCTGAAATGGGAAGAGAAGTGCCACGTTTTGTTCCCAAAGTGCATGCCTTTTATAACCAGGGCTCAGAACTCAGAGGATGCTTAACAGAAACTTGCGGCTACTTGAGCGATAGCGGGGAAACCACTTGTCCTAAATGTGAAAAAGAGGACAGGGGCATAACCACATTATATCCATTGCATTTTTGCCGTACTTGTGGAGAGGAATACTATGGCATGCGATACGATGAACAAACCAATGAAGCCAGCCCATGGACATTTCAGGATGATGCCAGCAAAGATAAATCGGGCTATTACTCTCCAAAGTTTAAAGAGAGTTTAGATAAAGTACCTGAGCATTGGTTAACTCCAAAAAGAAGAGAGTTAAAAAGCTCTCATAAGGATAGAAGACCAGTCTTAGGGATTTTAGATGCACAGGCGAATACGTTTACCATTTATCATGATAATGAAGATGAAACGGGAACACTAATGCCATTCCCACTGTCTTATTGTCCGTCTTGCAGAACGGAACATACTGGTAGCTCAACAGAATACTCAAAATTATTTCTGCTCAACTCTATTGGTCGTGCCACGGGTACAAATGTTATTGTAACAGCATCATTGGGAGCATCACCCGCCAACGAAAGAAAGGTAATTGGCTTTACCGATAACAGGCAGGATGCTGCTTTTCAGGCCGGTCATCTAGACCATTGGTATAACCAAATCTATTTTAGAAGAGCCTTATACAATGTGTTGAAACAACAAACTACATTTCTTCCGGTAAGTGAATTGCCAGCGAAATTATACCCGCTTATAATTGATTCCGAGTATGAAAAAAGGATTCCTTTTGCACAAAGGAGAATGTTCAAAGAGAAGTATCTAAAATATCTTGAGACCTACTTATACGTGGAAATTAGAGGCACGAAAAGGTTTATAAGTATTAACCTTGAGGATGTATCATTATTAGAAGCTACCTATGAACAATTAGATGAATCAGTAAATCAAACAGAGTTAGAATATTATTCTGAACTTAAAAATATTGATAAGCTTTTACTAAAGGATTATTTCTTAGGCTTCTTAGAAATATTCCGAAGTGAAATGGCTATCGGACATCCTAATTTAATAGATAAATCTACCTTTCGACAACAGATAATTGATTTTATAGAACAGAAGGCTCCTGAAAAAAGAATTTTTGAGGCCATTGAAGATACCAATGTGGGTATCTATAGCAATGCAGATAAAGAAAAATTCAAATACACCTCCTTTACATACCATGCTTTTGATGGTTCGAGGGCATTAAGTGCATGGATAAAAAAATGCTTCAATTTAGAGGATACTGATGAAATCAAAAGAGTAATTCAACAGACCAGAGATTTTCTCTTAAAGACAGGGTACTTGTCTAAACAGGAAGTGCAATATGAAGATGTTTATTATATCGAACCCGATATGATTTTGATTCAGGCTCCAAAAACTGAATTTAAATACCAGTGTAAAAAATGTGGTTCAAAATATAATTGGGATGCTGTAAAATATTGTGTGATGCCAGCTTGTAAAGATTTACTGGTGCCAGCAACTACAGAAGAAAACTTCTATACCATACAATACACCAAGCCATTTGATGGCAGAGATAATATCGTTGCCGAAGACCACTCAGGTCAGGTAAAAGGTCAAGACAGAAAAATAAAAGAAAATAAGTTTAAAAAGCATCCCCCTGAAATTCAGTTTCTAATTGCAACTCCTACCATGGAATTGGGTATTGACATTGGAACATTGTCTTCGGTTTATTTAAGAAATGTTCCCCCAAGTCCAAGCAATTATGCACAAAGGGCAGGTCGTGCAGGTAGAAGCGGTCAAGGCTCTATTATTCAAACATTCTGTGGTTCAGGTTCAAGCCGTGGAGTGCATGACCAATATTATTACAACCGCCCTGTTGAAATTGTATCAGGTAAGATAAGTGTACCACGGTTCAATTTGGCTAATACTACACTTTTTGAAGCTCATGTAAATTCATTGGTGTTACAAACCATTGATAAAAAATTGTTGACGCAGCCCAGACAATTTGTTGATTTCAGCGACCGTGTAGAGCTCCCAATGATTAAAGATTACATTGAAGATTTGGTGGACTCAATCCAGCGAAACAAGGATTCCATTCTTAAAAATGTCAAGGAAGCTTTTGGAAAAGAGATTGATGATAGCAACGGACAGATAACATGGAATGGCATAGAAGACCAAGTTGGACAGTTTGCGTACTATTTCGATAAAGCTTTCAACAAAATGCGAGAAGACTATCGGGAATCATTAAAAGAAATTGAAGAAATTGATAATAGGATAAGAAGTGAGGGAAATACAGATTACTCATTACCCGGCAGAAGAAATGCCTTGGAGAAAAGGAACAATAACCTTAAAGAAGGTAAGGAAGATTTTTATGTATATCGTTACTTGTCACAGGTTGGTTTCTTGCCCAACTATGCTTTTCCTTCAAAAGTAACTTCGGTGCGTATGTTGCACAAAGGAGAGGAAGAAGAAATGTCGAGAGGCCAAGCCATTGCTATCCGTGAATTTGCACCATTGAATACGCTCTATTACGGAGGGTTGAAGTATGTAGTACAAACAGTAAGTAAGGAAGTTGACCCTACCAATAAATTTATGGCGGTAGTATGTGAAGATTGCGAGCATGTAGAGAAATTAGGGGCTGGCAGACAAATTCCTTCAAACTGTCCAAACTGCGGCTCTGTTTGGGAATCTCAAACACCGGTAAGTGTAATGAAGTTTCCTAAAATGAGAGCAAATAAGCGGAATAGGATTACGGCCGATGAAGAAGAAAGATTAAAAGGTGGCTATAAGATAATACACAGTTACAAGCCAACGGGCAAAGCCGAAGTAAATGAAGTGATAAGTGGTGGAAATAGCATTTGCAGAATTTCTTTCGAACGCAGCGGTGAAATGAATCACTTGAATTTGGGACAAATGGCTGATTACAACAAAGGTGATAAAGGCTTTATGTTGGATACGGTAAATCTTACCTGGGTTCCCATTTATAAGCTTGATGAATATCTGGCTGAGAAAAGACTAACTGCTGCCCAGATCAATAGAAATATTTCTTTGTTAACAGAATCTCGAAATGATGTAATTACGATTCAACTATCAGAGGCTTTTGTTGGAGAAGAAGCGGTATTTGCTAAAACGCTTGCAAATGCTTTCATTCAAAGTATATGCACGGTAATGAATTTGGATGATAATGAAATCAATGGCTTCTATCAACCCATCGTTGGTCAAAACGGAAAGCTTATCATTTTTGAAACATCCGAAGGTGGTACAGGAACACTTTCTTCAATTGTAAGGGATGTAGAGCTATTAAAGCGGATTGCAATTAAAGCATTAGATATTTTGCACTTTGATGAGCATGGGAATGATAAGGATGGAGCATGTGCAACATCATGCTACAATTGCATTTGCAACTTCTTTAATCAGCGTGACCACAAATTATTCGACCGACAAACAGTAAAAGACTTCCTCATTAGTCTTGCGTTTACTTCTTCTATTCAAGGTTCACAAGATGACAATGTAATGTTTGACCTATACATGCAGCAAGCAGCATCAAGTTTGGAGAAAACAGTATTGCGTTTAACAAAAGAGCAAGGTGTTAAGCTCCCAGTCGAAATGCATAAGATAGTTTCGAAAGACGGAGAGCCAATTGCGGAAGCAGATTTGTATTACGAGCCTAAAATCTGCGTGTTTATTGATGGTCCCGATCATGATAAAGAACATATAAAACTGGATGATGATAGGAAAAGGACGAAGTTGAAAAAATTAGGTTATAAGGTTGTTGTGGTTCATCATGCTGAAATTCAGAAAGGAATTGAGTTATTAAAGGCATCTATTTTGAACTAAGAATCTATGGAAGAATTTACAAGGAAACCCGAGATCGGGAATATTTTTGAAGGCACTTCTGATGAAGTAATTGAGATATTTCTAAAAGTTAAGGATGATTTTGGCGATCAATATGATCGTAATGAGAATAATGAATTCAAATTTTTAAAGGCTTTAGAGGTTATTCAATCACCCCCCCTAATGCGAGAAGATTATGGTGGGATTACCTAAAACCTGATGATGATGGCAATTTTGGCACATTTGTCTGCCATCCTATAAAGATAACTCAAAACGTTTATCAGATAAATGGTTTACATTTAATGATACATAATGAAGATTACCCAGATCATATGGCTTTATGGGAAGGTACATATGATACAGAAATGTAAATTGTTTTGTTCCTATTCGTACAATAAACAGCAAGAAGTATCTAAACTCACCGGACCCCAAGATTGGCCGTTGCCCATGTTGATGAATGGCCAGGTGAAGGTTAATTAATTTAATAAAACTTTAGAAAAGATGACAACCACTGAAAAACTGATTAAAAAAGAGTTTAAGCTAAAATCTGAAGAAGAAATCTATGCCCTGATTAATGCTAAATCGGAAGTTTTTTTTAAAAATAATTTTTTTACAGATAAAGCTACCTATCTTCATATGATTGAGACTTTAGTTAAATCAATTGATTCAGATGGGGCAAGTTACCCAGAGTATTTAGCAATGGCCAGATCTGGATCTATTCTAGAGGGCTCAAGGACTTCAGCTACCGTAGCTAGCATTAAAAGAAAATATGTTGCTAATAGAAAGAAGCTTATCAATCATTTGAGATTCTTTGTAAAATAATAAAAATCGATTCAGCTCCGCGATTATTTATCGACGATGTTGATGAATGGCCAGGTGAAGGTTAATTAAAATGAATAGATCATGAAGGCATCATCGGCAAATTTTCTTACGGTTATAAAAGGGCCAAAGCAGTTTGTAATACCAATTTACCAACGCACCTACAGCTGGCAAATTGCACAATGCAATAAGCTCTTTAATGATATTCTGCGTATCAGTAAACATGGTAGCTCGCCAGGTCATTTCATAGGCTCAGTAGTTTATTTTCAAGAGAGCATACATACCGTATCTGATGTGCCAAAACTGTTGGTAATAGATGGCCAACAGCGCCTTACTACCATTTCTATAATGATTGCTGCATTGGCAGAATTTGTAAGGGATAACCAAGTAGATATAGATACCAATTTTACCAAATTGCAAAACTACTATTTGCTTAATGCTGAAGAAGAAGGCGAGTTAAGGTATAAACTACTGCTTACACGCAGAGATAAGGATTCATTGATTAACATTATTAAAGGGGTCCCGCTTGGCAGCGATGCATCGCTGCGTGTGGCCGATAATTTCAAGTTTTTTAAAGAGAAGATAAATGCAGAAAATGCAGTGGATATATACAATGGTATCATGCGTTTGTTTATTGTTGATGTTGCTTTAGAAAAAGACAAAGACAATCCTCAATTGATTTTTGAAAGTTTGAATAGTACAGGGCTAGATTTATCTCAGGCTGATTTGATTAGAAATTACATTCTAATGGGGCAAGAAATAAAACTTCAAACCGAACTATATGAAAAGTACTGGTACCCAATGGAGCAGAGCTATGGCAATGAGTACACTGCTTCATTTGATTGGTTTATGCGAGATTACCTTTCAGTAAAAACAGGATCCATTCCTCGTATCGATCGTGTATACGATAGCTTTAAAACGTACGTATCTGGCAGCAAAGCGCCGGATACCATAACAGAAGTGGTTCAGGATATTTACAAGTTTTCGGGCTATTACGTAAAAATGGTTTTGCATAAAGAGCCTGATGCAGAGCTTCAAAAAGGCTTTAAAAACATCAGCAAATTAAAGGTGGATGTTTGTTATCCATTCCTGCTACCTGTGTATAACGACTACGAAGCAGGCACAATTACAAATGATGAGTTTAAGCAAATAATTAGCCTAGTAGAAAATTATGTTTTCCGCAGAGCCATTTGTGGTATTCCGACAAACAGCATGAATAAAACCTTTGCAACAATTTACAAAACGATTCAAAAAACTGATTATTTAGAAGGAGTAAAAGCTGCATTGCAGCTATTGGATAGTTACAAAAGGTTTCCAACTGATACAGAATTTGAAAAGGAAATTGTGGTTAAAGAGGTGTATAATTTCCGAAACAGAAATTACCTGTTAAGCAAATTAGAAAACTACAAGCGTAAAGAATTTGTAAACGTTGACGATTATACCATTGAGCATATCATACCTCAAAACCCTGAATTGTCTTACGAATGGCAAAAAATGCTGGGCGATGATTGGAAAGAAGTACAATCTAAGTATTTGCATTCATTGGGCAATCTTACACTTACAGGCTATAACTCTGAATTAAGTGACAAGCCATTTTCTGAAAAGAAAACAATGGAAGGCGGCTTTAATGATTCGCCAATTCGCTTGAATGATTTTTTAAGAAAGGTTGATGTTTGGAATGAAGACAATATTGAAGCCAGGGCTAAAGAGCTAGCTGAAAAGGCACGTCAAATCTGGTTTGCGCCAAATTTATCTCAAGACGTTTTAGATAAATATACTACCGAGGAAAAAACAACCACGGTATACACTATTGATCAATACGAGCACTTAAAGGGCGATATGCTTGATTTGTACCATGCCTTAAAGAAACGTATTTTAAACATTGATTCGTCAGTAAAAGAGGAGTATAAAAAACTGTACATTGCCTTTAAATCTTCTACAAATTTTGTTGACATAGTGCCACAAAAAGTGCGGCTAAGACTGTCTTTAAATATCGACTACCCCGACATGATAGATCCAAAAGGATTGTGCAAAGATGTTTCAGGACTAGGCCGCTGGGGCAATGGCGATGTGGAAGTTAGCATCTCAAATATGAATGAACTGGATGATGTTATGGAGTTAATTCAACAATCTTTCGACAAACAATTAGAATTTATATAAATGAAATTCGGATTCCGCATACCAAATCTCAATAAACGAATTGCTGCTCGCACTTCGGTAAAGCGCATTATTCGCCATAACCTAGGTTTAAAAGCACCAAGAGGTATGGGCTGGATAACCGACCCTAAGAAAGCCATGTACAATAAAGTGTATAACAAAACCAGTACAGGCTGCCTGGTTAGTTTGGTGTTTTTGTTAAGCATGCCTATGGCTTTGGCTTATGCGGCATGGAAAATTTTCATCTCGTAAGGGTTAGAGCAGCCAGGGGAGTTAACTAGGTATTCTTTTTAATCACCTTTTGAATGAAACGGATAAATTCTTTCGATCCTAACACTTGTACCTCCTCTAAAAAGCCCAAAACAAAGCGCCCAGGAGCTTGAAAGCTTTGTACGTTTGCCTTGAAATAGTACTTACCAGTTTCAGGAACCGGTTTGATAAATGAGGCACTCATCGGGAATTCTTCCTTAAGCAATAAATACGCTCGCATAGACAGTTCCAATTCTATCTCCTTGTTCATGCTCTTGCCCTGGAAACCAAAAATATCAGGCTTGTAAAATTCATGTTGGGCTTCATGTTTCATTGGTGTTTCCAATACTTCAACACTTGCCATCCGTTCAATATTGAAATATTTATTGAGCTGTGTTTTTATCTCAAAGGCAGAAACCGAATCATAATTATCGGTAAAGCAAGTTGGCTCAACCAACCTATCGCTGATACTTTGACTGTTGGCAGAACTATACCCTTTTATTAAAAGCTGTTTTCCTTCAATAATTGCTACTGAAATTTGCTCCACAATTTTTGCCAGGTGCGCTTTGAACAAACTATCGGCTCCTAGTTGTATCTCGCTAGACTGCTGCACCTTTTGCAAAACACTTTGCGCCAATTGATTTTCCTTTCCGCTAGATAAAATGAGTTTTTTAAGGTACTCCGCTTCCTGCGGTGTAAAAGGAATGAGGTCAGTGTCTGAAGAAACGGAGATAAACATCTTGTTGTTGTTGTCTTTCTCAATATTAAAACCCAGGTCTTTCAGTAAATCAAGGTAACGATATACTGTTCTTTCGGAAGTATCCAAAAATGATTCGATACTCCGAACTGATTTAGCAGGACGAGCTTTCAAGTAATTGATGAGTTGAAAAAGCCTATAAATTCTATTTTGATTGAACATGCCAAAAATAGTTTGTCAAATAAAGTCAATTGGTGTAGCCTAGCCAAATGATTGACCTTATTTGGCAAAATCATTGAGTTCTTTTGCAGGAGTATTAATAGAAAAACCAAGAGATTCATGAAGAAAAAATTTATTATAACCACTTTAGCTGTATTGTTTATAGGTGCACACGCTATTGCACAAACTCCTGCAAAGGATAAGGAACAAAGCAATGCAGAAATATTTTCCGCTAAGGCAGGAACTTTGATGCAAAAAGAATTTATTGAAATCGGAACTGTTGAAAAGGCAAATGTTAAAGTTCTTTATTACACAGATTTAATTTCAAACTCAAAAACAAACGCTCTAAAGTTTGAGATGGATGTTGTTACTTCTTATTCAACAGATACAAAAGCTGCTGTGCTTGATGTAGATGAAATTGACGGCCTAATGAAATCAATTAAACTGATGCAAGATAAGGTTATGATTACTGTTCCAACCAACTACACAGAGGTTTATTACAGAAGCCGTGGTGGTTTTGAAGCAGGTTGTTTTACGAGTAAAGGAGCATGGTCTTGCTATTTGAAACTAGAAAAGTTTGATAGCAAAAGTTACGTATGGCTTAAAGCTGCTGATTTAACTACTTTATACGGATTGCTCGAACAAGCTAAGGCCAAAATGTAGTGCGATAAAACTTGAATGTAAGACAATTGCAGCTATTGCTATTTTACTTGGCCCTAACCTGGATGGAACCTATTAAATCTCCATACTTCCGGCAGCATTAAACCAGCCCAATTGATTTTAGAGATGTTTGGCTATAGCATAAATGATACTGAACCGCTCAACAAAATCAGTATCCCACCATTCAGGATCAATATGAGTTTGTTGTTTGAATTATTTGCTCTTGGACTTTTGCAGAACATTTTTGGGAATGACGTTACCTGCCATTTTGCCTCCAATTGAAATGAGTTAGACTTCCTAACGAATAGTAGTAAGTACAAGATGGTGATGGATGCCAATAATAAACCCAAATACCTGAATCACGCCAATAGGGATGATACTCGACAAGCAAGCGGATATGCTCGCTCAACGAAAGTGCATGAACGATTGGGCAAAACTGATCCAAAGAGCATAGACTGTTTGATTATCTACCCACTGAAAAATGGACATGCCGATTTAGATACTGTCAACCTCATTTTGGAGCCAATGGACAAATACGAGGTTTTTTTATAAACTAGGTGCAAGCAGACCACTGCAATGATTTATGATTAAAACCATCGGTAAGTGCGGAATACAACGATGGAATTTTCTTGCCTCATGAGGTAACCTTTGTTTTAAACGGCGAAGAATGGTATTCCTTACCCGCGAAAGTGCCCAAAAACCTAAAACCAAAAGAAATGCTTAACAAACAACCATGCTGGTTATTTCTGTGGAGGATTAACAGTTAAGTAATGTAATCGGCAGAGAAAACTGAAGGGTTGTATTTTTTAACAAGTACATGGATAGCAAACCTCATCCATCTAGGAAACTGAGTAATCAATCGGGAGTTGCAACACATTTTTTAAAGGTTCTGGATATTGCAATGATAAGTCTGTTATTAGACGATAATCGCACCTATCAAGACGTTTCAAAGCCTGTCTTTCTTCAAAACTGGGCTTCTGCTATGGACGAATTTGTTCAGTCAGGAGAAACATATCTAAACCACTATGATGGATTTTGTAATGCTGTACTATTGAAAACAAAGCTTTAAAACATATTACAACTAAAACTATTCCCTAATTTTTATTATCTTCAAGGTCTTAACTTTTATAAAACATGCAAAGGGCAATAATTTTCCTCCTACTTTCTTTTACCAGTTATACATTATTTGCCCAATGCACCGTAACCACAAGAGCTGATACTACTGTATGTGCTGGGCAATCTGTAACTCTAACAACTACTAGTAATGGCAGCACTTTTTCTTGGTCTTCCGTGCCAACTGGGTTTACTAGTATTCAGCAAAGTCCAATTGTTACCCCAACAGTAAGCACAACTTACACAGTAACTGTTAATGGGGGCGGATGCAACGGTGGAACGGACCAAATTAGAATTACTGTTAACTCGACGACACCAACGGCCAATTTTAACATTCCTTCATCTAGTCCATGCAGTGGGGCATCCGTCTCATTCCCGAATACATCCACAGGCAGCAGTAGCTACTCTTGGAACTTTGGTGACTCCATTTCGGGTATAGCCAATACTAGCACTGCCTCTAGTCCATCCCATACTTTTAATACTAATGCTGGCAATGGAACACAGAATTATACAGTTACACTGATTGCGACCAATCCTTCAGGTTGTAAGGATACTGTTACCAAGGTGGTAGGAATTAGGCAGAGACCAGATGCTTCTCTTTTTGACCCGAACAATACCATTGAGTTTACAAACTGCGGCGGAGGGCAATTTAATCTCACAGTTCAAAATAATAGTACTACAACCACAACCAATACCAACTATACAATTTCTTGGGGCGATGGCTCGTCTTCTCCCTCGAGTACATTTACCAGCCAAAGTCATACCTATACTTCAACTGGCGCTTTCTCGCTAGTGCTTACAGTTACTGGAAACAATGGTTGCAGTGCATCTAAGACTTACAGCGTATATAATGGATCCAATCCTGCGGTAGGACTTGGTAACCCTGGGGGAACAACTGGTCTTTGCTCGCCTCAAACTTTAAATTTCCCCATAAATGGTACACAAAATAACACGCCTGGTACTACTTATACTATAACGGTTAACGATAGCTCGGCCCCAGTAGTTTTCAATCATCCCCCGCCTGCCAATTATACCCATACATTCAATCTAACTTCGTGTGGAAGGAATAGCCCTAGCTACAATAACTCATTTTATGTAAGCATACGAGCAGAGAATCCATGTAATAGCTCAACTGCAACAATCGAGCCTATAACCATCAACTCCTTACCAGATGCCAGCTTTACGGTATCCCCTAACCCCGTTTGCGTAAATACACCAGTAACGATAACTAGCACATCAACAGTGGGCTCGTTTGTGAACAATCAAAATATTTGTGACTCAACTGCCGTTTTACATTGGTTAATCAGCCCATCAGCTGGTCTTTCTTCTACAGCAGGTATGGGTGGTACGCCCCCTAACAGCGGAAATCCGCCAAACATTAATAACCCCAGTTCTTACGGAGCAAACACTATATCTCCTTCTTTTAGCGTTCCTGGCACTTACAATATAACCTTAGTATTAAGGAATAAAAGCAATTGTGGGAATGATACTGCCAGGCAACAACTTTGCGTTCAACCTATTCCAGTTCCCAGTTTTACCATCCCAACCGTTAACTGCTACCCCGCCAATATTACCCTTACAAATACATCCAATACTTTAAATACCTGTGGTAATACCACCTACAACTGGACAGTTGCTTTTCAAAACTCTACTTGCAATAGCAGTGGAACCTATAATCTTCCTTCCGCATCAGCAATTAATCCTACTATAAGATTTGACTCTGCAGGGGTTTACCGCGTAACCCTTACAGTAACCAACGCATGTGGGCCAAGAAGTGCTTCTCAAGATATAACCATTAAAGGGCCACCGAAAATTAGTCTCGCTCCTATAGCAACCATTTGCTCTAATGGTCGCTCGGTAACTCCTACCCTTACTTTTGATAATTGTTATGCCGCGAGTTCTCCTGTAAACTATGCTTGGTCTTTTCCAGGAGGCACGCCGTCTAGCTCCACAGCAGCCAACCCTGGGGCCATAAACTATAACAGTTCGGGCACTTTCACCATATCAGTTACCGTTACCAATCAGTGTGGTAATAGAACAGCAACTACTACTTTTACTAATACCCCCACACCGATAGCCAACGCAGGCAACGATACATCTATTTGCATAGGAAGATCATTGACACTAGGAGCCAACCTTACCGGAACGGGGGCACCTGGCCTTACTTACGCTTGGAGTGCGTCAGTTGGTGCCAGTCCTACCAATGTTGCTAACCCAACTGTTTCGCCAACAGCAACAACAACTTATACGGTAACAGTAACCAGTAGCAACGGATGTACTGCTACGGATCAAAAACTGGTTACGGTTAACCCGCTGCCTAATGTTACTGTCAATTCACCTGCAATTTGTTTTGGGCAATCCGCCTCATTAACTGCAAGTGGTGCATCAACTTATGCATGGTCAGCGGGCACTGCGCCTGCTACTGGGCCGACAGTAAGTGTGAGCCCTACGGCAACTGGTAGCTTTACCGTGACCGGCACTAATACTACTACTGGTTGCACCAACACTGCAGTTGCAACGGTTACAGTAAACCCTCTGCCGCCGATTGCGGTAAGCCCTGCAAACCCTGCGATCTGTCTTAACGGTTCGACAACGCTGACCGCATCGGGTGCAAGCACCTATAGCTGGAGTCCCACGAATGGCTTAAGTGCCACCAACTTGGCGACGGTAACTGCCAGCCCAACGGTGACCACCACA
>CAMDHZ010000034.1 GCA_945898275.1 Chitinophaga pinensis
TTGAAGACGAAAGCCAAAGCGTAAGTAAAACTTTAGAATATGCCTACAACCATTGGTGTGTTCAACAAATATTTGAACACTACAAGGCAAGTAACAACTTACCAAAGGGGATTAATCCAAATAATTGGCAACATGTTTTTAATCCAAAAACAGGATTTATGCAACCACGAAGCAATGGGGGCTGGTTGCATCCTTTCGACCCTAAAGAAGTGAATAACAACTATACGGAGGCTAATGCTTGGCAATACACCTTTTTTGTACCACAAGATGTAGAAGGATTAATACACGCAATGGGCGGTGCTGTTGCTTTTGAGGCAAAACTTACTGAGTTGTTTGAAACAGGATCTCAAACTACTGGCAGAACGCAAGCAGATATTACAGGCTTAATTGGCCAATATGCGCACGGCAATGAACCAAGCCATCATATGGCCTATTTATACAATTATGTTGGTAAATCTCACCTAACACAACAAAAAGTGCATCAGATTTTAACGACTCTATATCATAATGCTCCAGATGGCTTAAGTGGCAATGAAGACTGCGGTCAAATGAGTGCTTGGTATGTATTTAGTGCAATGGGTTTTTACCCAGTAACACCTGGTAAAAATAGTTATGAATTGGGCACAAGTTTGTTTAGTGAAATAAAGATAAAAGCTGGCAATCAACTGAACCAATTAAAATTTAATAAGACTTCGGAAAAGCAAATTTATGTATCCGCAAAAAGTACCAATCCAAGTTTTGCAGAACTTACTAAATATGCAGATAACAAAGAAAAAACTACGGTTATAGATTATGAATTTGATTGTTCAGAAAAACCCTATTCACCTTTAATGCGTTCGGATAGTAACGACAAATCCGTCCTTTTACCTATACCCATCATAGATGTAAAATCTAAATCTTTCAAGGATAGTCTTTTGATTAGTATCTATGCAAATTTCAATTTAGAAGACGCAGCGTTAAGTTATGAAATAGAAAATTCTGAAGGGAAATTGATAAAAAATGAAACCTTCAAAGCACCTTTTTATATAAATGAAACTTGTATTATTAAGGCAACTTTAAAAGCAAATGATGTTTATGGAAGGGCCAATGCAAAATTTGTTCGCATGACTCACCAATGGAAAATACAATTGAAAAACAGCTATAACCCACAATATACAGCAGGCGGAGCAGAAGGTTTGATAGATGGCTTATATGGAGAAACAGATTGGCATAAAGGAGCTTGGCAAGGTTATCAAGGAAATGATTTTGAAGCAGTTTTAGAGCTTGAGGATGAAACAATGCTTAAAGAGGCGAGTGCAAACTTCTTACAAGACCAGCGAGCATGGATTATGATGCCAAAATCATTCATGGTTTATACCTCAACAGATGGCATTAATTACACCGTACAAGGCACTAAAAACAGTACTGTGGCAGAAGATTTCGATGGGCCTTTGGTTCAAACCGAAACCTTAAACTTTGACAAACCAGTAAAAGCACGCTATGTAAAAATGGTTGCTAAAAACTACGGCAAACTTCCCTCATGGCACTTGAGTGCTGGAGAAAATGCTTATGTTTTTGTGGACGAAATTAGTGTTAAATAAACGGGATAAACATCGGCACCTCTTGTTTGTATTGTTTATAGACATCACCAAATTGTTTACTTAATTTAGCTTCCTCCAAGTAAGTTCCAATGATTAGGTAAGCCATTGAAATGAGTACAAAAATTAGGGTTGTATCAAAAGGTTTATAAATAAAATAGGCTAATAAAAAAAGAATGGTAGCAGAGTAAAGTGGATGTCTTACGTAACTGTTCAAGCCTTTGCTATTTAGGGTTGAACCAATGACTGCATTAAAAGAAGCATTCTGATATTGTTGTAAGCCTAAAAACTCCTTTTTATCATAGTGTTTAAAACTCCATGCCATTATAAAAAAGGAAACAACAATGGCTGCAATGGCTAACCAATGAATGAGGCTTGGCATAGCAAATAAAATGGTGGCATTAAGTTGTCTTTGGTACAAGAATGCTATAGCAAAAAACAACAAGGATTGTACATTATATAAAATTCTATAATATCGTTTTAAAAAAGGAAAGTGATTGGATAGCCTTATTTTAATGCTTTCTAAGGCCAATATACTATGTGGTAAATAAAATAATAGCCATAATAAGATTAAGATTAGATAACTTTTCATAAGTTCAAGTATACTATCTGATTTTGAATTCTATTTTCGTTTAGCTTGAATAGTTGAAAGACCTTAATTTATTAAGAATCTACTTCATTTCCTGTCCAAAAGTGAGCAAGTTATGATCTGGGTCTAACAAAGAAAACTCAATTTGCCCCCAAGGTTTTGGTTCAATCCAACCCCCAGCAGAAAACAAAAGATTTTGATCTATTGCTAGTTTGTGCAGGGCTTCAATGTCATTTGTTCTGATATAAACCTGTCCATAATTTTCCAAAGGATTAAGATTTTCGAATTCAAAAAATTGCAATTCTACCTCATCCTTTTTAAGTAATAAGTAATTGGGATAATCTGTTGCCCCAATATCTGTAAACCCTAATTGATGAATATAGAAACTCTTGGTAAGATTTTTACTCCTCATGGGAAGTTTTGGAATAATAGAGGTTATCATAAGATTTTTAAAAGCTCAATTTAAGTATTATTTCATTCTATTTTTTATGGAAGTATGTTTGAAAACAATTCTTTTGTTTTCGGTTTGAACCCATTTATACCTCATTACCCAACCTATATTGATAGCACTTTTTTCCAAGCTTTTAGTATTCATAAGAACTAACCCAAAATACCAAAATAAGTTTAGTAAAAAAATACATGTCTAGTGTATTTTATTTATCTTTCACAACTTATAAATTCAATGATTCTAACAGAACTAAACTTCCATTAGAACCTTAAGCCACTATAAATGACGCTAGAATCAAAAAAAGTACATCCACAAGAAAAAATAAATCTCCATCATCGAAACAAACACCGTGGAAGATATCCTTTAAAAGATTTATGTGCCAGCTACCCGGCATTAAAAGCGTATGTTCATGTAAATGATTTTGAAGATGAATCAATAGACTTTTCAAATCCGAAGGCAGTAACCATGCTTAATGCGGCTCTTTTAAAGCATTACTACCAAATAGATTTTTGGCAAATCCCAGCGGGTTATTTATGCCCTCCAATTCCAGGCAGAGCCGATTATTTGCATTATATGGCCGATTTATTAGGTAGTTCCTTAAATGGTAAAATTCCAACAGGCAGTAAAATCAAATGCCTAGATATTGGTGTTGGTGCAAATTGTGTTTATCCAATTATTGGACAAAGAGAATATGGCTGGAGCTTTGTTGGTTCAGACATTGACCCCATTGCCTTAAAATCTGCAGAGAAGATTGTTAAAAACAACATAGTTTTAAAAGACAAGGTTAATCTTAAATTACAAAGCAATGAAGAGGCTATTTTTAAGGGCCTTTTTGAACACAATGAAAGGTATGACCTAAGCATTTGCAACCCTCCTTTTCATGCCTCCATGGAAGAAGCAAAAGCTGGAACCTTAAGAAAACTAAGCAACTTAAAGCAACAACGTGTAAATAAAGTAATGTTAAACTTTGGCGGTCAAAGTCAAGAATTGTGCTGCAAAGGTGGAGAGGTTCAATTTATAAATAACATGATTTTGCAAAGTAAACATTATGCAAAAAACTGTTTTTGGTTTTCGAGTTTAGTATCAAAATCAGAACACCTAGAAGGCATTTACAAAAACTTGGAAAAGGCAGGAGTTAAGCAAGTAAAAACCATCCCAATGAGCACTGGAAATAAAATAACAAGAATTGTGGCCTGGACATTTTTAGACAAGCCAGCCGAAAAACTTTGGGTGAGTAATTGGGAATTTTAATGTCCCACTAATTGATTTGATTCGATTTTATTTGAGGAGGCAAAAGGTGAAGAGGTAATTGAGATTCCTTTAATTCTCCTAACATCGATTTAGTATAAGTGTGCTTCTTCAGCAACATCACCTTGTTTAAATAGATAATCACCAGATTTAAAGCTAAGCCATTCTAACTGTGCAGCAATCCAGTTAAATTCATCACCCGATAAATCTCCTAATAAAAGGGTAAGACATTCTGTTAAGCGTTTTACTTGAATAGCATTCATTAAAAAGGTTTTATACTTCGAAGATAGCTTAATGGAAGAAAGCAAAAAATTAACTTAATAATGCTAGTATCAACATCCAAGAGGAAACTCAAATTTTTTTTTATCTAAATATTTAATTAACATTGGTTATATTAGGTAAAAGAAGCATTTAATTAATAAAATAAATGGATAAAGCATCTGATTCAAGAGGTAATTGTTTTGCTAGAAACTTATTTTTTATTTCAATTCATTTATGAACCTATTCATCAATGGAAGATTCTTAACACAGCGCTTGTCTGGTGTACAACAATTTGGAATTGAAATTTGCAAAGAATTAATCAGTACCTGTGATTTAACTATTTTAGTTCCTGCAAAAGTTGAGTTAAGAACAAATGAATTCGATGATAAAATAATGCCAATAGGCAAACTTGGAGGGCATTTATGGGAACAAATTGAGTTGCCTTTTTTTATTAAAAAGCAGAAGAATGCAGTTTTATTAAACCTATGTAATACAGCCCCAATAAATCTAAGGGAACAAGGAATAACGCTACATGATTTAGCATTTGCAGTTTATCCTAAATGGTTTGATTGGAGATTTAGTATGTTTTATAATTTTCTAATTCCAAGGATAGTAAGGGCCAGTAAACATATATTTACAGTATCCGAAACTATAAAAGGGGAAATAATAAACGCCTATAAAGTTTCAAATAATAAAATTAGTGTATTAGGAAACAAGGTTTCAAATAAGCTTATAGAAGCCGATATAACCATTACGGAAAACCTAGGCTTAAAAGAAAAAAACTATTATCTGATGGTTGGTTCAAACAACCCGAGAAAAAATTTCAAATTTGTTGAAAATTTATTTCTAACAGACTTAAAGCATTTAACACTTGTAATCGTTGGAGGTTCCCACGAGGCTTTTAATTCAACAGAATCAGTTAACAGTGAAAATATTATATATTTAGATTTTGCAAAACTTGGTGAGTTAAAATGGTTGTATGAAAATGCAATAGCATTGATTAATCCTTCAATTTATGAAGGATTTGGCATTCCAAATTTAGAGGCAATTGCTTGCAAAACATTGGTATTTTGTTCTAATATTCCTGTTTTCAAGGAGATTTATAAAGATAGTGTTTGTTACTTTGAGTTAAATGATAATCAATCTTTAAAAGCGCTTATTTTGGAACAACAATTGCAACCAGCAAGCTTTGAAATTTTCAAACAAAAAGGAGTTTTATTGTTAAATGCCTTTCAAAATCGAAATAGGGCAACAGAAATTTTAAATGTAATGAGCAAATGAGGGTAGCATTAGTACAAGATTGGTTAATTGTGAATGGAGGAGCTGAAAAAGTCTTCAAAGAAATGGCAGCCTGTTTTCCTGATGCAGATATTTTTTCATTAGTTGAGTTTTTAACTGAAGAAGACAGAGCTTCTTTAATAAATGGCAGGCCTGTTAAAACATCCTTCCTTCAGTATTTTCCATTTGCAAAAAAGATATATAGGAATTTCCTCCCTTTGTTTCCGATTGCCATAAGCAGTCTAGACTTTTCGAAATACGATTTGATTATTTCTTCCTCATACGCAGTTGCCAAAGGGCTAAAGAAAAAAACAAATCAAATTCACTTATGTTATTGCCACTCTCCTATTCGATATGCATGGGACTTAAAGGATGAGTATTTAGCTAATTTAGGAGGTGTAAAACGTTGGATTTCTGAGCTCATTTTAAGATATATTAGAAGTTGGGATTTAAAAACAGCTTCCTATCCAAATTTATACATTGCAAATTCTACCTATATTGCAGATAGAATTAAAAGAACCTATGGAAAAGATGCAGTAGTTTTACATCCGCCTATCAATACAAAAAAGTTTACTCCACATACAAAAAAACAGAACTATTACTTTACATCAGCGCGTTTGGTTCCATACAAAAAAATAGATTTAATTGTGAATGCCTTCAATGAAATACCTTCCCTTAGGCTTATTGTATCCGGTGATGGACCAGAATTTGAACAATTAAAGACCTTGGGAAAAGAAAATATTGAGTTTACAGGTTTTCTAAAGCAAAATGAATTAGTAAAATACATGCAAGAAGCAAAGGCATTTGTATTGGCGGCAAACGAGGATTTTGGAATAACAAGCTTAGAAGCACAAAGTTGTTTAACGCCAGTGATTGCATTGAGAAAAGGAGGATATTTGGAAACTGTTAAAGAAAATAAAACTGGTGTTTTCTTTGAAGAACAAACTGTTGAATCCATTAAACAAGCGATTTTGGATTTCGAAAAGAGCAATATACAATGGCAATCTGATGCTTTTGAAAAGAATGTGGAGCAATTTTCTGTAGAGAATTTCAGAATTGAATTTGATAAAATTGTATCTCAATATGTTAAGAAATAGCCTGAATAACATTCTCTTTTATTTACTTGCTATGCTTATGTGCTTTCCTATTTTGCACATGAAAGTATCTAATTTTCTTATTGTAATTTTTGCTTTATTTAGTTTGGCCTCAGCAATTTATTATCGTAAAGAAAATACTTGGGTTGGTTATAAAGAACTTTTAATTTACATCGGTCCTTTTGTCTTAATTTTATTATCAGTTTTGCTGAGAGAAACTAATCAGGAAGCAAAGTTTTACCTTGAAAAATCATTAAGTTTATTAATTATTCCTATAAGTTTTTTCCTTTCACCTTTAAAACTTAGCGAAAATCAAAAAACTAGGTTATTTAGTTTATTTGCAATTAGCAGTTTACTGATTACAACCTGGGGAATATTTAGAAGTTTCAGCAGACTGCATGTGTTTTTAGAAAATGGATTAGTAAAAAGCTATAAAGAATTAACAAGTCATCCCGCATTTTCACATTATTTAAGAACTTATTTTGAAGATGCAACTTCTATTCACCCAACCTATGCTTCCATTTTTCTCGGCATTTCTTTTCTAATATTTTTCTATCGATTAATTACTTCCTTTACAAAAGAGAAAAATAAATTTGTCTCTTTTTACATTTTGGGTTGCATCCTAAGCCTTGTCTTTTTATCCATTTTAGCCTCAAGGGCTCCCTTTGCTGGAACAATTTTAGGAGCCTCAATTTTATATGCCTTTTTGATTCATAACAGAACCAACTTTATTTGGTTTAGTGCTGGTGTTGTCATTTTAGTTCTTGGGATTTATTTTCTAGTGCCATCATTCTCAGCGCGTTTTAATGAAGTTTCAACTCAAAATATGGGATTACCCGACGCTGAATCACAAAACTCCTTTAATATTAGAACAGGAATATACAAATGCAGCTTTGCAATTATAAAAGACAATTGGTTGGTTGGTGTTGGCCCTGGTAATTTGCAAACAGAACTAAATCAGTGTTATAACAAGATATCCAAAGAAGTTTATGAAGTAAGAGATTATAATACCCATAATCAGTATTTAGATTATTGGGCATCTATGGGCATTCTTGCTCCAATATTACTATTGCTTTTATTTGGATGGGTTTTGATTAAAAATTTTCATCAAAAAAACTGGTTGGCTATTGCTATTTGTGCACTTTTCTTCACAACATTTTTTACAGAAAACGTGCTTTTGAGACAAAATGGAGTGGTAATTTTCTCTTTGTTTATGAGCCTATTTGGTTTTAACTTACCTCAATCGCAAAAAAAGCCTTAATTTTGTTTTTGAATTTTATTCAAGCCAAATTTGACGCGTTACTCCAGATACATAAAACTGCTAAGTGGTATAAGTGATTTAGTCATTTTGAACCTATGCTTCTATGGAGTTTGGCTATATAAATTTGGTGCTTACTTCCACCCTTTCTTCATAATGTTGCTCTATATCAACCTCTCTTGGTTGTTATTGATTGGCGCAGTTAAACCCTACAGTGTTTCTAGAACCTCATCCTACCTTAGCGTAATTAAGTTAATTTTGAAAATGGTAGGCTTTCATATCCTATTAGTTTTTGCTTACTATGTGTTTCAACAAAATTATCGGTATTCGCGGGAGCTGTTATTACTTTTATATTCAACATTTATAATTAGTTCCACCTTATTTCATACCTTATTATTTCTAATTATAAAAAGGGCTAGACGCGAAGGGTATAATTATCGAAATATAATTATAGTAGCAAATCAATCTAAATATGAAGAAGTTAGGAGTTTTTTTGGTTCTCAACCTGAATATGGCTATCATGTTATCCTAGTAATTGATCCTACAGAAATGAAGGGCTCTGATTTTACAAGATCAATTACAAAAGTTTGCACAGATAATGAAATTCATGAACTATTCTATTCTATGTCTGCCATGGATCAAGAAACCCTTAATTTTATTTTTGAATTTGCAGAAACTAACTTAATAAAAATAAGGCTTATTGCAGATTTTAAGGGTATTGGCTTCAATGGGATTGAATTAGAAAATCATGATAGCACAGCAATTATTAAAGTACATGCCACACCATTGGATGAATGGGACAAACAATTAACCAAACGATTATTTGATACCGTATTTTCGATTATTGTGATTGTTTTTATCCTGAGTTGGTTACTTCCTATTTTGGCAATTGCCATAAAATTAACTTCTAAAGGTCCAATCATTTTTACCCAAAAACGAACAGGAAGAGATAACGAGGTATTTACGTGTTATAAGCTCAGAACCATGCGAGTTAATGCGGAAAGCGACCTTATGCAAGCAACCAAAAATGATGCAAGAATTACTTCGATAGGGAAATATTTGAGAAAAACCAGTTTAGATGAACTTCCACAGTTTTTTAATGTGTTAATCGGAAATATGTCTGTTGTTGGTCCACGTCCATTAATGCTCAAGCATACTGAAGATTATATGGGAGAAATCTCAAATTTCATGGTCAGACATCATATTAAACCAGGCATTACTGGACTAGCACAAAGCCACGGATATCGGGGAGAAATAAATGATTTTGAGTCGATTAACAAAAGAATTAAGCTAGATTTATTTTATGTACGCAATTGGTCTTTTTGGTTGGATGTTAAAATAATTCTCAGGACAATATTACCTAAAAAATGGCTGCCTAAATAAACTTGTAACTAATAAGTCAAATTAGTTCTAAAAGCTATATTAATTATTTAAACTTGCGGCTGTTTAGATGAAGCAATTTAATACATTTCCAAAGTTTTGGGGCTTAATTCAAGAACTAGCACTTAAAACAGTAAAACTTCGCTATAAAAACTCAATGCTTGGTTTTTTATGGAGTATGATGAATCCTTTGATTTATCTCGTTATTTTTACGTTTGTTTTTAGCTATGCCTTTCCTGGAATAGATAGATATCCACTTTATGCCTTAACAGGTTTAATGTTTTGGACTTTCTTTTCGTCTTCAAGCATTCAGGTAATAGAATCTGTAATCAATAATTCGGGTGTTTTAAAATCTATTAATGTTCCAACCATTGCGTTTCCATTGGCTGCACAGGTCGCCTCTTTAATTAGCTTGTTTCTATCTTTGATACCATTCAGTATTTTGATGTTGATATTCGGATTAGAAATAGGCTGGGAAACCTTATTATTTCTTCCCATTTTATTTCTGTTTGCTTGCTTTACCTTTGGTGTTTCTTTAATTCTATGCTCCTTAAATGTGTATTTTAGAGACATTCAGTTGGCTTGGACCTCCTTTATGCCTGCCATTTTTTATAGTTCTCCAATTGCATATACAACTTCTGTAATTCCTGAGAAATTTTTATGGCTAATGAAACTCAATCCCCTTTATCATTTTATTACTATTTTAAGAGAAATACTCTATTACAACCGCATTCCTTCTCTTATGCAATTCTTAGCTATTTTTGCTTTGGCCGCAATACCACTGGCTTTGGGGTTTTATATTTTTAAACGTTTAGAAAGAGGTTTTGTATCTCAATACTAGAAATGCAACAATCAATACTAAAAGAACCTATTGTCATAGCAGAAAACCTTTCTGTAAGTTTCCTAATTCAAAGGCATGGTATCAATAATTTCAAAGATTTTGTTATTACCATGGGGGTTAAAAGTCCATTTGAGAAAAAAAATGTTTTAAAAGGACTCGATTTAACCATTTATAAAGGAGAGTGTTTTGGCGTGATGGGCCGAAATGGAAGTGGAAAAAGTACCTTCCTAAGAACCATTGCTGGCATTATGAAACCAGATGAAGGTAAATTAACAGTGAAAGGCCGAGTTGCTCCGCTAATGGCTTTAGGGGTTGGACTAGAACCCGAACTTACGGGCATGGAAAATATTAAACTTGTTGGGACACTCATTGGATTTGAAAAAACAGAACTCAATGCATCTTTGCAAGCGATAATTGATTTCTCAGAGCTAACAGCCGATGAAATTAATATGCAGGTTAAAAGGTATTCATCAGGCATGATGGCCAGGTTAGCCTTTTCTATCGCGGTGGCTACAGACCCAGATATATTAATCATAGATGAAGCACTTGCTGTTGGAGATATGGGATTTAGAAATAAATGCGCCAAAAGAATTGATGAAATTAAAGCCGCAGGAAGTACAATTATTTATGTTTCACACCATTTAGAAGAAATCAAAAAAATCTGCACAAGAGCTTGCTACCTAGAACATGGGCGGGTAGAAATGATTGGCGATGTAAATGAAGTTTGTGATTACTATGAACATCAGGTGATAAGGAAAAAAGCATGAGCCAAAAGGTTTCCATAATTATAACTTGCTTCAATGATGGAGAATTTATCGAAGAAGCCATCAAAAGTGTTGAAGGTTCAAATTATAAAAACACTGAAATCATTATTGTGGATGATTGTTCTACAGACCTAGCCACCCAAGAAAAATTACGCTACTTAATAGCAAAAGGCTATAATGTGCAACTTCTGCTGAAAAATCAAGGCGTTGGCAATGCTAGAAATCATGGAATAAAACTAGCAAATGGCAAATTTATTCTTCCGCTCGATGCAGATGACAGGATCAAACCTGAATACATTTCTAAAGCAGTTGAAGTGTTTGAAAACAAGTCAAATGTTGGCGTTGTCTACTGCAATGTTCAAAGATTTGGCGCTAAATCTAGCGTGCGCATTGCTCCAGAATTTAAGCTTTCTCAGCTCCTAGCTGGAAATTTCATTGCAAGTTGCAGCTTTTTTAGAAAAGAACTTTGGGAGAATACAAATGGCTATGACACAAACATGCCTAACTATGAAGACTGGGAATTCTGGATTTCAATGGTAAAAATAGATGCAGGATTCTTTCACCTAAATGAGGTGCTTTTTGAGTATAGGGCTAAAGCAAGTTCAAAAATCAGTAAGTGCCTTGACCCAAGCCATAGAGAAAAAGTAGTTAGTTATGTGGTTAACAAGCATATTGATTTGTACAAAAATCATATGCCTGAAATAGTTGGCTATTTACACCATATCATCAGTGGTCTCGAGTTTCAACTACAAGAGCAAAGCAATTATTTATCTCAACAAGGCGCTGACGAAGTACTTGAAAAACTTCGTTTTGCTGAAGATGAATTGATTCGCAGAACCGCCTATTATGAAAATAGCTTTTTTTGGAAGCTGAAAAAATTATTCGATAAAGTTAAATTTTGAACCTAACATAAATGAACCAAGAGGTAAAAGATAAAATTAAGTTCTTCAAAGATTCATATGCGCAAATGACTGCCAATGATTCTTTTAGCTTTTATCGATTTTTTATTTTTGTAACTTCTTACAAAGGGCAAAAAAGAATCTGGAATTTCATCTACAAAGTATTTAGGTATATTTTTAGAAAACTCACAGGATATACTCCAAAATTTGATAGTGATTATGCCTTTTGGTTCGATAAAAATTATCCAAAAGAATCAGATAGGAAACATTATTCAGAGAATAGCAATAAACTATTGGTTCAGCCCAAATTTAGCATTGTTTTACCTGTATATAACACTAACCCAGCTTATTTAAAACTAGCCATAGAAAGTGTAAAAAACCAATTCTATTCAAATTGGGAGTTATGCATTGCAGATGATGCCTCTACCAATTCGGATACACTTGACCTGTTAAATTCTTACAAAAACGAGCCAAAGATTAAGATTCATTTTTCTAGTCAGAACCAACATATCTCTGGGTGCAGCAACCATGCGCTTGCACTTTCCGAAGGAGATTTTATTTGCTTTTTAGACCATGATGATGAGCTTGCCCCCAATGCCTTGTATGAAAATGCAGTGGCAATTAACAAGAACCCTGATGCAGATATCCTTTACTCTGATGAGGACAAAATCAAT
Source organism: Chitinophaga pinensis (assembly GCA_945898275.1). Classification (GTDB taxonomy): domain Bacteria; phylum Bacteroidota; class Bacteroidia; order UKL13-3; family UKL13-3; genus B1. Next base: position 12,312 of record CAMDHZ010000034.1, read on the forward strand.
GAAAACGGGTTTCATGAACAGGCCTACTTTAAACCAGATTGGTGCCCAGATAGCTTTTTGGCAAGGAATTATTTCGGCCATTTCGTTTGTATAAAAAAACAATTACTTACGCAAATTGGCGAATTTAGAATTGGATTTGAAGGTGCTCAAGATTATGATTTACTATTAAGAGCAACCGAACAAGCCAAACAAATCATACATATTCCAAATATCTTATACCATTGGCGAATGCACCCAGCTTCTACTGCTGTAAATGAAGAAGCAAAACCCTATGCTTTTAATGCAGGAGTAAAAGCACTAGAAGAGGCTTTAACACGCAGACAAGTTAAAGGAAGTGTTAGCATTATAGATGGTCTACCTGGCTTCTACCATGTCAATTATCACATTGAGCATTATGATAAGGTGAGCATTTTAATGCCAACCAAAAACAATGAAGAACTTTGTGAAGTTGCACTTCAATCTATCTTTAATAAAACAACTTACCCAAATTTCGAAATCATTTTAATAGACAATAACAGTGATACAGAAAGCTTCTTTGCTTGGGTCAAACAGTGGAAAGAAAAAGAACCAGAACGTTTTAAATATGTGAGAGACGAAGGTGGATTTAACTTTTCTAGGCTCATGAATGTGGGTTCAAAACTAGCGATTGGAAAATACCTGCTTTTGCTCAACAATGACACAGAAGTGATTGCTCCTGAATGGATGGAAAACATGGTTAAAATGGCACAACGTAAATCAATTGGAGTGGTTGGTTCAAAATTAATTTACCCCAATGAAACCATACAACATGCTGGGGTTATCATTGGTTTAGGTGGTATTGCTGGACACACATTTGTAGGATTCCCAAGAGAGGCTTCTGGGTATTTCCATTACCTTAAATGCGTTAATAATTATGCTGCAATAACTGCTGCCTGCTGCATGGTGAGAAAGGAAATATTTGATGAGGTAAATGGATTTAATGAGGCGCTTGCGGTAGAATTTAATGATATTGACTTTTGCTTGAAAGTTAAAACCAAAGGATACGACAATGTGTATTTACCTTTGGTTGAGTTGTATCACTACGAATCTATTTCAAGGGGCCATCCGCATAAAAACAAAAAGGCTTACCAGCAGCATTTGAACGATGTAAAGTATTTTGAAAGTCAATGGAAGCACTATATTGAACACGACCCATGCTACAACCCTCATCTGAGTTTAATCTTCACAGATTTTAGGTTAAATATTAAAGATTAATTTGCAAGACGTTTGAGGTTTTGCTTCAAGAAAGCGGTATCTTGTTGTATTTCAATAGGCAACTCCAAGGTATGGTGAATAAATTGCTCAAGCATTTCTTGCAACACAATATTTGGCTTTTCTTCAACAATTTTTGCAGCAGGCATAACAGGCATCCAAGCATAAAAACTTCTATCGAAATGTGGGGTTAAAAACTTTCTGAGATATTCTGTAAAACTGTCCCGAACTACAAATATTTTCATACCTTTATTCTTTTCTTTTAACTCACGGATGCTATACTTTGAACTTGGATTTGTTATAGACGCTGAATCTATAATAAGTATTTCAGGTGAATTAAGTAAACTAAAACGGTGATAAGGAAACATAATGTCATCCTTTAATCCCAGCATCAGTTGTAAGTCGCCTTCACCAGTATTTGAGGTATCTATTTTAAATTCATTTAACCCATTTGGTTTAAGACTGGGGTATTGTTCTTCCATTTTTCTTAGAACTTCTAAGTATGCTAAATAGGCTCCCCACTCTGTCCAATGCGTATCTGTTTTAATATAGGTTGGATATTTATCTTTACCTGCCACTAATTGATTACGAACATCTATCACATTAATTAAGGAATCATCTTGAATAAAATCATAAAGTTGATTTATTTTAGAGAATTTGTATTGATGCGCAATTAATGCATTTTGGTATTCGGGATAAATACGTTGCTTATAGGGTAATAATAAAAAATAATAAGTAATGTCTTTTGATTTTAACCAAGCAGTTAACAACCTTAAGTTTAGCTTAATTTGTTTCAATTCCTGATGTGTAAATGGTTTTTGAGATTCCTTAATTAACAACGGACTTGTATAATAAAGCCAATCTTCTTTGCCAATACCTACCATAGCTGGTAATGGTGAACTTTTAAATAGATTCAGCTTGGTTTTAGCATAATACATCATCATTGTATTTCTAAAAGCAAACCGATCTTCATAATACTTTTGAAATTCAAAAAAGTAACCCCAAACGAACTGTGGATTAAAAACTGGCTCTGCAGCCAATGGCCTTTTCTCAAAAGATTCTGTTTCTTTTTGAGAACACAAAGGCAAAAATACAACTCCAAGAAAGAAAGAAACTAAAAACAAAGTGGCTGAATGAATATTCCTAATAAACTTAGCTATAAGCATTGCAACTGCTATTCCTAATCCTAACGAAATTGGTAAAACATAGACCAATTTAAACCCATAAGAACTTAGGCTCAATAATGAAAACAAACCAATTAAAACTGCTACTATAAATAAGTTAACTTTTTTCATGGTTAAAAACGGAAATAGATAAATGGATTATAGGAACCGGCTGCTGCTGTCATCAAGGCATAAATAAAAATAGTAGCCAAAAACAAAGTTTTAAGAAGCCTAAACGAATTCATTACCATAGACCTTTGCTTTTGATTTGTATTAAGCTTGAAATAAGTTTGAAACAAATACTTCAACATTTTATTGGCTCCATTTACAGACAATAGAATAGCTAAAAGCAATATAAAAAGAATTTCACCAGTTAAGTATAAATCAGCTGTTACAACTGCCATAGAATTTATTTGCCAAGCACCAGCTATAATTTGTAGGGCTTGTTCAAAAGAATCTATCCTAAAAAACACCCAAGCAAAGGCTACCACCATTAAGGTATACAAATTGGCTAAAGGACCAATTTTACTTAAAATCTTTTCAAAGCCAAGTCGCTCTATAATCATAAATAAACCATGAATCATTCCCCAAACAATAAAATTCCAACTGGCACCGTGCCAAAGTCCAGTTAAGAAAAAAACCGTTGAAAGGTTGAGGTAAAGTCGGGTTTGACTTACACGATTTCCACCCAATGGAATATATAAATAATCTCTGAACCAATTAGAAAGTGAAATATGCCATTTGCTCCAAAACTCCTTGATAGAACTAGCTGCATAAGGAAACCTGAAATTCTCTAAAAAATCAAATCCTAACATTTTTGCTAAGCCGATAGCCATATCCGAATAGCCAGAAAAATCAAAATACAGTTGAAGTGAATAAGCCATAATAACCAACCAAATAGTGCCAGTGCTTAAATCTGTAGCTGGCATCCCATAAATGCTATCCACCATAAATCCAAGTGTATTTGCTATGATGATTTTCTTGCCTAAACCAATGATGAATCGTTCTACCCCAACCCTAAACCGTGGCAAAGAAATTACCCTTTTGGTGAATTGAAGGGCAATGTCTTTGTAGCGAATAATAGGTCCAGCAATCAATTGAGGAAACAAAGCTATATACAAGGCCATATCTACATACGACTTTTGGTAATGATTGTCTTTTCGATGAACATCTATCAAATAGGAAATACTATGAAAAGTATAAAAAGAAATCCCAGCTGGAAGTTTAATGCTTGGTATGGCAAGAGGCTGTATCGAAAATTGCGTCAATAAAAGGTTAAGATTTTCAACTATAAAACCAGCATACTTAAACACAATCAATATCAATAAATTAATGCCCACACCTACTTTTATCGCTGTATTAGTGCTTGCGCGGCCGACCCATTTTCCTAAATAATAGTTTAAAGTAATTGAACCAAACATCAATATCACCAATTCTCCTTCCCCAAACACATAAAACAGTACGCTAATAATTAATAACACCAAATTCTTGTAACGCTTATTTCGAGTCAACAATACTATTAACAAGGTAATGGGTAAAAAGAAAAACAAAAAAAATGGTGCGCTAAATACCATGGCTTATTTTAAGATTGGAATGAGTTGATGTGCTACTGAGTCGGAAAATACAATTGCGCCCTTACTATTCAAATGGTCAGGGTTTAAAAAGTATTTAGGGTCAGCTTTAAACAAAGCAGTATAATCCATTGAAGTGGTTTCACCTTCAAGCAAATTTTTAATAGATGTTTTGAAGCCTGCCATAGGTTTCATTAATAACGGAGGGAAACAAACCACAAGTTTTATATTGTTTGCTGCACACAACTCTTGAATATTTTTAAATGAATTGAGGTAGGAAAGATTCAATTGATTTGCCTTAGGTAAGATTCGATTCACGATAAATGTGGGTGCTTTTGCGTCCTTTGCTGGGGTAATTAAATTTGCTCCTAATGAGTCGATATTAGATACCATGTAATCCAAATCTTCCTTGCCTTTGAGCAAGTATCTTATGGAATTAATAAAGTTTCCATTATGGCGATAAGATTTAGAAAAGTAAGTTGGCCAAATATACTTTCCTGTTTGTTTACAAACTATTTCGTTTATTTCATTGCTTTCTACATAGGGTTCTAAAGCATCAATCCTAAATGAGATTCCTGAATTTTCATATAATGTTCCAGGGTCGTCTAAATTATAAATAACCAACTTTGGCTTGGCACAATGTTTTAAAGCAAGTTTTAGGACCTCTTCATGAAAAACCACATTTGAACCACTAAAACCCAAGTTATAACAAGTGTTTCCAGTGATTTTTTTAATTTCATTTGGACTGAAATTATTCAAAGCCCTTGAGGAACCAAAAATTAAAATATCAGCATTGATTTGGTTGTTGATGAGTTTTTCTATCCTAGTATCTTGCTTGTATTTTGGTGCTAAAATAGACATCCCAAAGCCAAAAAATTGGTCGAGGCATATCATGAAAAATATCCAAATGATTACTGATATGTATTTTTTTATGCCCATTTCTAAAATTGAAAATACACAAAATCTACTTGTTGCGACCCACTTAATAAAATTACAGCAAATACCAAAAATGTATAAAATATAAGCCTTGGTAATTTGTTCATCGACTCAAAGTACAAGTTAATATTTTTATCTTTCATCTTTACCTCGATTGTAATTAACAGCGTAATTAAAAACATTTGAATAAAAAACACCAAAGGAACACTTCCCAAATACAGTAAAGATTCTCTGGCATTATTTGGGTTGAACCAAGCCTGATTTAAGCTGGCACCAAATCCGTCAAATAAATTTTGAAATAAAAGAAGTGCATCCTGAATATTCTCTCCTCTAAAAAGAAAACCACCTAAAGCAAACCAGTGAAATACAGATAGGGTTTGAACCAATTTACGAAACCAATTTTTTCTTGAAACCCCGAGATTATCAACAAATTTTTCACGCCATTTATGTGTTGATTTTGTATAAACAACCGCTATTCCATTATAAATCCCCCAAAAAACAAATGTCCAATTTGCCCCATGCCAAAAGCCACTTAAAAGAAATACAAAAATAAAAACCAATTGCCAAGGTCTACCTTTTTTCACCATAGGAAACATAAGGTAATCTCTGAACCAATTCATTAAAGACACATGCCATCTTGCCCAAAAATGAGTAAAAGTTTTGGATAAAAATGGGTTCTTAAAGTTCTCCATTAAATTAACTCCAAACAGCTTTGCCATTCCTAAGGCCATGTCTGAATAACCAGAGAAATCGCAATACACTTGAAAAACAAATAAAGCGGTAGCCATATATATAGGCAAACCTTGGTACTTCTCTGGGTTATCATAAACAAATGAAACCATTGGATTGAGTTGATCTGCAATAGCAACTTTTTTAAAAAGCCCCCATAATATCCATCTTAAACCAATTACAATATTGCACCATTCTAATTTATAGTTAAAATGAAACTGCGGGAAAATAGCTTGTGGTCTTTCAATTGGACCAGCAACCAACTGCGGAAAAAACATTACATATAAAGCATACATCCCAAAATGCTTAATAGCTGCTTGTTTACCTTTATAAACCTCCAAGGTATAACTCATGGCTTGGAAAGTATGAAAGGATAAACCGATAGGAAGTAAGATTCCTAAATGTGGCAAAGGCGTTAGGTTCAAACCGAAACCAGCCAATGCTTCATAAATGTTTTCTACAAAAAAATTGTAGTATTTAAATACACATAGAATTCCGATATTAGCAATTAGGCTAATGATTAATGCTAATTTTCGTCTATTACCTATTGATTTTTCAATATAAATCCCCGCAAAATAATCAATGACGATGGTGGTTGCGAGTATCAAAAGATACACAGGTACAAACCACATGTAAAAGTAACAGCTAGCTGCTAGTAACCAAGCCCAACGCCACTTTGAAGGCAGTACATAATAAACGACAAAAACTATCGGCAGAAATACTAAAAACGTAATTGAATTAAATAGCATTTATTTTTTGAAGCTTAAATCCTTATTATCAACCGCGCGAAAGTAAGCGAAAGCAATAAAATAGAAAACATAATAAAATACCTACTAGGCATTTTATTAGCCATTACCAGCAGCACCATTGCCCCACCATTCCATAAACTAAATACCCTAACAAATCCCCAATCGTCTGCCCAAATAGTGAAATTAAACACAATTCCTAAAAACAACCAAATCACCAATGAAGCAACCAAACCTGCACCTATCCCATTTTTTAATTGAGATTTAATAACACTAAGGGTAATCCAAACCACCCAAATTTGCCAAACTAAGTATCCTATAAAAAACCCACTTGCCAGGATAAGTGTTGGGCTACTAGAATCTATATTGCTCAATAAACCATTCCAAATTCCTAAAAAAGGTATACCAATATGTTGATAGCCTGCAGCCGCAGATTGGGCTGGGACCATGGAGCTAAGCAAGATTCGCCATAAAAGTAAAAACAAAAATGGCAACACATGGGATAAAGCTACTCCTACTTTGTGTTGTTTAAACTGCACATATGCGGAGGCTGCTAACAAAGGAAAAACACTGATGATTGAGGTTTCTCGGGTAAACAAAATGGCTGTGGCTAAACTTATGCTCCAAAAAAACCGTGCTTTTAACAAGAAAAAGATAAGCCAAACATATAAGCAAATCTCTAGCAATTCAGATAAATTTCGGGCAAGTGACATGTACAACCCAAAAACAAAAAAAGGAAGTACAATCAGGTTTGGATTGGCATTAAAATGTTGAATCAATTTTCTAAAACCAATAATAAATAAAAGAAACGCAGCCCCATTTACCAATACCATTGCATATGGTACAGCTTTAATATTTCCCAAACTCAATATCCAAACCAACAAAGGATAAAAGATTCTTTGTGCCCGATAAATGGGTTCATCTACAGTGATACCATAAGCAGTTTTCTCTAAATTGAATGGATTAAAGGCATACCTTGTAAAAAATTGCCCATCATATCCATCCCCAGCAATCACATGAACTGGCATTGGGGTCAAACCAAAACTAACAAACTTTTCTCCAAAAACGCTAAAGTATGTGATATCTCCTCCAGCAATAATCCATCTTAATAGTATGAAAGCCAATACAAATGCTATGCTAAAACCCAAATAATAATGGTTAATTTTTTGCTTTAATTTCATATGCTAGTCAACAAAACTAAGCAAATCAATAGACACATTATTGCTTAAAATCAAATTTACCTTTATTTGCAAATTGCGAATTACAAAAATGCCTAAAAAAGCCATTAAAATAACCTTAGGGTTCTTTATACTCCTAGCAGCTTTACCCTTGTTACAAGTGGTCTTTAACCCTTTTAAACTGGTGGGCTTGAGTGGCGCTTTTGAAGTTAATTTTCCACCAAAGTTTAGTTTTAATACCCTGTTAAACGGAAAATTCCAACAACATGCAGATTTATACATTAAAGACAATGCGCCTTTCAAAGGCGACTTAGTGCGGTTCAGAAATCAACTCAATTATTTTGCCTTTAATGAGATTAATACTAACCTCTTGTTAGGCAAAGAGCATTTTATTTTCGACCCAAATTATTTGTTGGCGCTAGAAGGCAAAGACTTGCATACCGACTCACTTTACAATGCTAATGCCTTGACTTTGGAAAACGGAATTAGAAACTTAGCTAATCTAAACATCCCATTGTTTGTGGTGTTTACGCCTAATAAAGCAGATTTTTACAAAGAAAAATTAATACTTGAACCAACTTTAGCTTTTCAAACCAATGCAAAAAGGTATGCCGACCTATTGATAAAAAACAAGGTTCCTTTTTTTGATGCCAATGCATGGTTTTTAAAATTAAAAGATACCAGTAATTTTCCACTCATACCAAAATATGGTGCGCATTGGAGTAGATATGGCGCTTGGCTTGCGGCAGATTCATTAACTAAGCTTTTTCAAATGAATGGTATTTCAACGCCTAAAGTAATACCTCAGAAAATAGAACTTAGCCAAACTGCACGTTTTACCGATGATGATTATTTACCTTCCTTAAATTTGATATGGAGATGGGCTTCGCCACAACTTGCCTATCCTATTTTAGGGTTTGAACCAAGTGCAAAGCCTAATGTGCTTGTTATAAGCGACAGCTACTTTTGGAATTTTTATGACCTTGGATACATGGAACATGTATTTGGACCTAAATCTCAACTTTGGTATTACAATAAAACCAAGTACAATTTCAAAAGAGATAAGTTGGGAGAGTGCAGCGAAGTGCTTAATCCAAGCGAGTTGAAGCAATTCAAAGCCATCATTTTCATGTCGGCCCATCCCAGCTTAAACAACTTTTCATTTGGATTTTTTAATCAATTAAATGCTGGCCTAAATGAATAAGTATATCCTATTCACCCTACTAATTATTCTATTTGCAAGCCTTGGCGTGTATTTAAAATTCAAAGACAACTTAGATAAAACGCCTATAGGCTGCGATGAGTTTGGCTACATGCAACTAGCCAAAGCAATGGATGAGGGTAAAACTTTCGAAGAACATTCTCCTAGACCCTACTTACCTGATCTTTTAAACTACTTAAGGGCTAATGGCATAAGCGAAACAGAACTGCGTTGGACAGTGGTTCCGCATGCATATTATGTATGGGATGGAACCCATAAGGTAATCAACCAATATGCGCCAGGAACATCTTTTATCATGAGCTTGTTTCCTGTGAGCATTCGAAAAATTCATTTTAGTACGCTAGCAGTATTACTCTTAATTGCAATTCCTTTCTTTGCAATTTTCTTTATTGATAAAAGAAAAAAATTCAATTATGCACACCTTGCCTTATTGATTTTTGTTTTCTACTCAACACTTGGCCCCCCCTTACTCGCAGAATTTACAAGGGTAAACTCAGTAATTTATACCATTGGATTTCTAATTACAGCAGGCTATTTCTTAAAATCTAAACCACTTTTGGCTTGGTTTCTCATTGCTTTAACAGCAAACTTTAGGCAAGTGAATCTATTGTTACTCCTACCCTTTCCGCTTTTTTTTAAGTTAAACTTACCAACTTCAAAAACAGAAATTGGCAATTGGTTCAAACAGGCAATTAAAGCTATTGGCTTACTATTGCTTGCCCTAAGTCCTTATTTTTACTATATGTTTAGGCTAATGGGTAATCCTTTTAAACTTACCTATTCCTCTATTGATACAAAAACAACTACTGCATTTTTAGAAAATATCCAATTCTATTTTAACCCAAATGAAGCTTGGTTTTGGCTGAACCTAATAATGGTTATAATGACTTTTTCACTTTATTTATATAAGCAGATAGGGATCAAAGAATGGATAGGTTTAATTTTATTTGAAGTGGTAACCTATGCTTTTTTCTTAAGTCATAGCATGCAAATAAACTATTACCCATATGCTTGTGCAATGGTTTTATTGGGTTTCGGTTTGAACCAATTATCACAACGTAGGCTGTCTGAAAAAGAGACGAAGCTTATTCCTTGGCTAACTATTCTGATTGCAGTTTTAATCACATGTGATGGGTTTTTCAGTCAAAAAGAATCTATGACGGTAAAAGAGGCCAATGCAAAATATGAGCCTTTATGCACCTACCAAATCGTATGGGGAGATTTGTTACCCAGTGCAAGTGAGTATGTATGTGATAACAATGCCTTCAAATTTTCAGTTACCACACCTCGTACGAGAAAATTAATTATCAATTACCTCTACCAAAAAAAGTTAAGTCAGGTATTTATTATCAACGACATTCCAATGGAAACCAATGCAGTATTGAATGAGCTTAAAGGTCTAAACCTGCCATTCACTTTGCAAAACGACTCTATCTTTGGTTCACTCATTATATTAAAGTCAAATGAATAAACATCAAATTTACTTATTGAGTTTTTTCCTGATTTGCTTAGCTTTTACACTCAACTTTGCCAGCAGCCATAACAAAGTACCCATTGGCTGCGACGAATATGGTTACTTGTATTTATCTGAGGCCATGAGCCAAGGAAATACGTTTAAGGAACACACAGAACGACCTTACCTTAAGCCTTTGTTACAAGCTTTTGATAGCAATCAAATTTTTAGAGGCGCCTATAGTTATATGGTAGCACCTTTGGCTTATTACTTAAGAGATGATTCAAATGAAATCATTAACATGTATCATCCTGGAACTTCTTGGCTGCTGCATTTCATTGATTTGAATTATCGAAAATATACCTTTCCTTTGATTGTAATTTTAATGTTTGCCCCGCTATTTTATCTAATTCAAAAGTCAAAAGATAAATTTAACTATAGCGATATTCTTTTTTTGATAATATTACTTTTAATGTTTCTGCCTTTTAGTGTATTAAGAACCGAATTTACGAGGGTAAATTCTTTGGCACCAACCTTTGGACTGCTACTTTTGGCGGGTTATTTTTTGAGTAGGAATCAAATATTGAGCATCTTTTTTATTGGTCTATCTGCAAATTTCAGGTTTGGAAATGTGCTACTTATTTGGCCTATTGTGGCTTTATTTTTTTACCAATATCTTTCGAATAAAAACAATTCAAAACAACTATTTTATAAGATTATCATACTAGGCATAAGTTTACTTTTAGCCTTGTCTCCTTATTTTTTTTATGTAACACAATTACTCGGAAATCCTCTTGAATCTACCTATTCTAGCATTGATACCAAATTTGAAAGCTCTCCAATTAACCTGAGTTTTCACCTTCAATTATCTTCTCAATGGTTTTGGCTTCATATAGCTGGGCTTGCACTTATACTTTGGCTTTACACCAAAAAACTTGTATCGGTTCAAACCGTAACTGCCCTATTGACTTTGATAGTATTTAATTATGCTTTCTATAGTTATAAGCAAGTTACCATGAACTATTATCCATATGCTAGTTTCTTCATTTTGTTTGGAACAGTATTACATGCTGCTAAGCATTTGGAATTAAAAGTTGGTTATCAAAAACCATTAAAATACTTGTTTTTAGGATTGTTTACTGCATTGGCTTTTGCAGGTGCAATAGAGTTTTCAAAACACGACACCCCAACTTTTCAAGTGGCAAAGGAAAAGTATGAAGCCATAAAACCTTATCAAATTGTTTGGTGCGACTTACTTTCTGGAACAACAGAATATGCTTGCGGAAACAGTGGATTAATGTTTAATAGAGGCACGGCTGAGGCGAGAAAAGTAGCTTATCAATTTTTTTACGAACACAACTATTCTCAGGTATTTGTGCTAAATGATTTACCAATTGCACCAGAGGCAATTGCAAAAGAACTGAATGATGCTAAGATTCCCTATCGCGTTGAACAATCAAGTTTAGGACCTTTAATTGTGGTGACAAATGGTATTTAGCAGTATTTTATTCTTGGTGTATTTCCTACCAATTTTCTTATTGGTATATTATGTTTTGCCAAATACATATAAAAACACTTGGCTAGTAATAGCGAGTTTAGCTTTTTATACTTGGGGGGCACCTACTTTTCTTCCCATCCTTTTGCTAAGTTGTGTATTAGATTATGTATGCACCTTTTATTTTGCTAGGAAAAAAGGCAAACTATGGTTTGCCTTGGTTTTGACAAGTAATATTGCGCTACTGTTTTATTTTAAGTATGCCAATTTTTTCACAGTCAACTTAAACCTTTTCTTAACTCACTTTGAAATGCAAGCCCTATCCTGGCAAGAAGTTGCATTACCCATTGGTATTTCGTTCTTAACATTTCAAAAGATAAGTTACTTGGTAGATGTATATAGAAAAGACTGCGAGCCTCAGCAATCCTTTATCAATTATTTACTATTTATAGTTTTGTTTCCGCATTCCATTGCAGGCCCAATAGTTAGGTATAAAGACATTAAAGCTCAATTGTTAGGTAGATTTGAGAACCTAAATGCCTCTTTTATTTTTCTAGGATTGTTTCAGTTTGTTACTGGATTGAGCATGAAAGTAATTATTGCAAATCCATTAGGGGCAAAAGCCGACCTTATCTTCAATGCCCTTCCAAACTTAGATTTTGCGCAAGCTTGGATGGGAATCATTTGTTATACCTTTCAAATTTACTTTGATTTTGCCGGTTACTCTGCCATGGCCATTGGATTAGGCAAAATGATGGGATTTATCATTCCAGATAATTTTAACTTCCCCTATACCGCTCATAGCATTACAGAGTTTTGGAAACGCTGGCACATTACTTTAAGCAGTTGGATGAAAGACTATTTGTATATTCCACTTGGAGGCAATAGAAATGGTAATGGGCACACTTACATTAACCTTTTTATTGTTTTTATGCTGAGTGGATTTTGGCATGGTGCCAGTTGGAATTTTCTGTTATGGGGCGCCTTTCATGGTATGTTTCTAGTGATAGAAAGGTTGGGTTTATCAAAAGTATTACAGAAGATTGGACCATTCGCCATGCTTTATACCTTCCTAACGGTGATGATAGCCTGGGTGTTTTTCAGATTAGAACACTTTTCTGATGCAGTTTTTTTCATCAAACATTTGTTTACTTGGCAAGGTTCAAGCATAGATTGGTTCAACCTTGGTACTAGAAGAGAAATCATTGTATTAGGCATTGCATGCGTGTTTGCTTTTATGCCACTTACCATGCAAAATAAACTCAATAAACTTTATAAAGCATATCCAACAAAAAATTGGGTTTCTTATTTCTTGATGTTCCTGAGTGTTCTTTTATATGTTTTATGTTTAGGGGAAATTTTTGCAACTGGGTTCAACCCATTTATTTATTTTAAGTTTTAGTGGATTGTTGTTTAGTTTCTAGGGACTAAACCGGCTGGCGTAACTTGTCAATCAAGCCACCTTCATTCTTTTCACGCCAAACAAATTTACTGTGAGCCAAATTTACTTTAACCATAAACCCGCAGGGCTCACTAATAGCCAAAAAAACAAAAAACTTTATTAGCAAATGTGTCTGTTGAGCACAGAACCAACAATTACTTGCAGTTGCGGCTAGCTGAAGTTTTGCTAGTTATCTAAATACCATTGAACACTGTCTACCTTAAAACTAATTATGCCAATTTCTTTATTATAATAAACCTGCTTATCTCTCCATCGGTAAGGGCCAGGAACAAAAACGTTAGTATACTTTTTCCCATTTAAGGTGATTGAAGGGATCATATACTTATCGACTCTTAATTCTTCAGTATAGTAACCAAAATTAAAGCTATCTATGCCAATACATAATGTATTAGAGCCAATGTGATAAATTGTGTCAGACCCAGTATATTCCCCAATAAAAAGTCTTTTACGACCAAGTGCCTCCTCAAAATAATTGTGATTGTATTGGTTGTAGAGCGCCTGTTGGCCACAATCCTCAGATGTATAATAATTTGAAATGATATAATCTCCGTAAACAGATTTTTTAAGCGTAAAAACCAGCTTATTGCCAATTGAATCAGTGAACTTTACAACGTCACCCTCCTCGTATGGAATTCCAAAATAAACATAGTTGTGATGACAGTTGCATCCACAATCAGGTTCTTTGTTAAAGCATCCAGCTAAGCAGGTTAGTCCAATTAGCAGAATTGTTGATGTAAAAATTTTATAACCCAAATACTTCATAGTTCATATTGTTTTGCTTACGGTTTGGGGAAGTAAGGGCATGGTTACCACAAATTTTGCCTTAGCACTTTACTTCAAAAATAAACTTTTCTGCCGTTTCTTTTTCCCTAAAAGCTTCAAGCCCTTATTGCCGCCAAACGCCTGTTATTTGAAGATTCTACCTATGTTAAAAAAAAGTAAACTATATATTTTAAGTTAATTTGATTGAATTATCATTTTTATCAATCTGACAATTAATTCCCTTTTCAACTCCAAGAATTTTAAATTCCTGTTTCTCAATCTAAGCAATTTGAATGCTGTTAATCTATCTTTTTTGCAGCATGATGTATTCTTACTATCTCTACTGATTCATTTACCAATTGATAAACTATTCTGTAATTCCCTTCTATTAGTTCACGTAAACTTTCATTGTTAAATTTTGGAACAACTCATCCAGATTGAGGAAATTCTATTAATTGTCCTGTTCTATTTACTATTCTATCGATTTGTATTCCAGCGTAATAAGGAGAGTCTATAGAAATATAATCAAATATACTTCTTAAATCCTCTATCGACAATTCAGACCAAATTACTTTCACCATCCTTTCACTATTTCCTTTACCTCTTCATGTGTTTTTGTTTTTCCTTCTTTGATTTGTTTTAAACCCTTCTCTACCTTTTCTATAAAAACCAACTTCTCTAATAAAACATCCAACTCAAATTCTTGAGGCAATTCGGAAACTGTTTCTATTACCTTTTCTTTTTTCATGTGATAAATTTACTGGTATTTATTTCGTTTTCCAATTTTCCAATTTCTGCAAATACTTTTTAGTTTAAGCATTGCTATGGAGGGCAAAATTTCGAACTCGCGTTAAGGCTGGGAATTTGCAAATAACTTAAATATTAACGAAAAAAATCCTACTACTCATTTTGCAACTGCAAGTTAACAGATTTCACCTCAAATTTACTTGCAGAGAACCGATTTTCATAACAATGCCAAAAGCTAACTGCTAACCGCCAAAAGCCAACTGCAAGTAGCTAAC